>CAZGCA010000001.1:0-1056 GCA_964524145.1 uncultured bacterium
GCCGCCACCGATCCCGTCGTTCACGCTTTCGAAGGCACGAAATCCATCATGCACCGTGAACCGGTCGAGGGATCAGGATTTCGGCTTGACGCAGAGGGCTTTTCACGGTATCATGCCGGCATCGGGAGCGCTCGGGGTGTTGGGAGTGGTGAGAGAACAGGAAGGTTCAAAGCGGGGAACCTACCTGATTTGATTGTGGGGAAGGGGTAGAGGAATGAATAGCAATCGTTCAGCGTGCCGAAGGCTTGCTGTTATCTGCCTCCTTGCGCTGACAGTACTGCCATCCTTCGCCCTAGCCGACGAAGAGGTCACCTACAGATTCGAGCGCATGTGGCCCACGCGCCAGCAGCCGTGGTACTTCTTCGGTCCTGCTGCCATAGCGGTGCACAGCGCCGGGACAATCTACGTCGCTGACACACGCAAGAGCCGCATCCAGAAACTCACCTCGGGCGGGGAGTTCCTCGTCCAGTGGGGCAGTGAAGGCAGCGGTCCCGGAGAGTTTGATTCGCCCTACGGCATCGCTGTGGACAGCGCCGGTGACGTCTATGTCGCGGATACGGTGAATGATAGGATCCAGAAATTCACTGCTGACGGTCAATACCTGACCCAGTGGGGCACTGAAGGTCGCGGCCCCGGGGAGTTTGGTTCGCCTCGGGCGGTCGCTGTGGACAGCGCAGGTGACGTCTATGTCGCGGATACATGGAATGACCGGATCCAGAAATTCACTGCCGACGGTCAATACCTGACCCAGTGGGGCAGTGAAGGCAGCGCCCCCGGGGAGTTTGATTCCCCTGAGGGCATCGTCGTGGACAACGCCGGTAAGGTCTATGTCGCGGATACGTTGAATAGCCGCATCCAGAAATTCAACTCGGAGGGCGACTTCCTGGTTCAGTGGGGCAGCGAAGGCAGCGCCCCCGGGGAGTTTGATCAGCCTAAAGGCATCGCCGTGGACAGCGCAGGTAACGTCTACGTCGCAGATACGTGGAATGACCGGATCCAGGAATTCACTGCTGACGGTCAATACCTGACCCAGTGGGGCAGTTACGGCAGCGGCCC
>CAZGCA010000001.1:1156-206908 GCA_964524145.1 uncultured bacterium
AGTTTGATTCGCCTGAGGGCATCGCCGTGGACAGCGCAGGTAACGTCTATGTCGCAGATACGTGGAATGACCGGATCCAGAAATTCACTGCTGACGGTCAATACCTGACCCAGTGGGGCAGTTACGGCAGCGGCCCCGAGCAGTTTAATTTGCCTCGGGCGGTCGCTGTGGACAGCGCAGGTAACGTCTATGTTGCGGATTCACGGAATTCCCGGATCCAGAAATTCACTGCTGACGGTCAATACCTGACCCAGTGGGGCAGCGAAGGCAGCGGCCCCGGGGAGTTTGATTCGCCTGAGGGCATCGCCGTGGACAGCGCAGGTAACGTCTATGTCGCAGATACGTGGAATGACCGGATCCAGAAATTCACTGCTGACGGTCAATACCTGACCCAGTGGGGCAGTCGTGGCAGCGGCCCCGGGGAGTTTACTTGGCCTTTGGCCGTCGCCGTGGACAGCGCCGGCGACGTCTATGTCGCAGATACGTACAATGACCGGATCCAGAAATTCACTGCTGACGGTCAATACCTGACCCAGTGGGACAGTTACGGCAGCGGCCCCGGGGAGTTTGATTCGCCCTACGGCATCGCCGTGGACAGCGCAGGTAACGTCTATGTCGCGGATACGGTGAATTACCGGATCCAGAAATTCACTGCTGACGGTCAATACCTGACCCAGTGGGGCAGTTACGGCAGCGGCCCCGGACAATTTGAATTGCCTGAAGGCGTCGCCGTGGACAACGCAGGTAACGTCTATGTCGCGGATACGTTGAATAGCCGCATCCAGAGATTCAACTCGGAGGGCGACTTTCTAGTTCAGTGGGGCAGTCGTGGCAGCGGCCCCGGGGAGTTTATTGGGGCTGAGGGGGTTGCGGTGGACAGCGCAGGTAACGTCTATGTCGCGGATACAATAAATCACCGCATCCAGAAATTCACTGCCGACGGTCAATACCTGACCCAGTGGGGTAGTCTGGGCAGCGCACCAGGCCAGTTCGTCCTCCCGAAAGACATCGCGGTCGACAACGCCGGCACGCTCTACATAGCGGACACAATCAATAACCGCATCCAGAAGTTCAGGCCTGTACCCTTTGTTGATAACAGCAAGGCCATTGTCGTGGCGGGTGGCGGCCCTTTTCCCGGCAACAACCTCTGGGACGCGACACAGATGTGCGCGAACTTTGCCTACCGCACGTTGACCTACCAGGGCTTCACCAAGGAGGACATCTACTACTTGACCTCAGACTTGGATCTGGACCTGGACAACAACGGCGAACCCGACGATGTTGACGGTGATGTGACGAGCGCAAACCTGGAACATGCCATCACCACATGGGCCGCGGATGCTGACAGCCTCGTCGTTTACCTGACCGACCATGGTGGCGGAGACACCTTCCGCATGAGCGGCACCGAGACGCTCTCGTCCTCCGAACTTGATTCATGGCTGGACGTGCTCCAGGAGACCATGCCAAGACGGGTGGTTGTCATCTACGACGCCTGCGACTCGGGCAGCTTTTCTTCGACGCTGACGCCCCCTGCAGGCAAGGACCGAATCGTTATCACCAGCACCTCGCCCGGTGAAAGCGCCTATTTCGTCAGCCAGGGTACAATTTCGTTCTCGAACTTCTTCTGGACGCATGTCTTTAACGGGCTTGACATCGCCGAGGCGTTTAGGTTCGCCAGTGATGCCATCACCCAGGCTATCGGTACCCAACACCCGCAGGTCGACGCCAACGGCAACGGCCAGGCCGGCGAGGCAGAGGACCTTACGATGATGGAGGGCGTCTTTATTGGCAACGGGACGGACCTGCACGAGGACAGACCCGTCATCGGCAGTGTCTCGGAAGCCCAGACCGTCGAGGACACCAACTCGGCCACGCTATCGGCGTTCAACGTTACCGACGCGGACGGCATCATGCGTGTCTGGGCCGTCATCTGGCCGCCCGAGTACCAGCAGGGCTCATCTGACAGTCCTGTCCTGCAGCTACCGACAATCGACCTGTGGCCCGCGGAGGAAAGCGGCAATTGGGATGGTGTCTATGAGGGATTCAGCATGGCAGGCACGTACCAGATAGCCATCTACGCAAAAGACCGGATAGGCAACACGTCGCTCCCAAGTTTGACGACGGTCTCGGTCAACAATCCCCTGAGCCGCAAAGCCGTCATAGTTGTCGGAGGTTCGTCGTCCGACCCGCTCCGTCCGCTTGTCGAGAACTGTGGAGGATTCGCTTATGAAGCCTTAACGTTCCAGGGATACACGGACGATGACATCTACTTCATGAGTCCTGTGGGCATACAAGGTGTGGATGTTTGGCCGACGCTGAGCAACATCGAGTATGCGCTAACCGACTGGGCACAGGAGGGCACCTATGACGTGGTCCTGTATCTGGTGGGCGACGGGAACCTGGGGACGTTCAGCGTCAACGAGACAGAAACTCTGGCAGCCAGCGACCTGGACGCATGGCTGGACGAGTTGCAGGAGCACATTTCCGGCACCGTGACAGTCGTCTATGACGCGTGCCGCTCCGCGAGCTTTCTTTCTGCGCTGACTCCACCTGCCGGCAAAGAACGAATCGTGATATCCAGCGCGGCCGAGGACGAAGCGGCGCATTTCATTGCCCGGGGAGCCATCTCGTTTTCAGCGTATTTCTGGCGAGCGTTGCTGGACGGTACGAACGTCCGCGACGCGTTTCTGTATGCCAAGGTCGCCATCGAGTCTACGGGCCGCGGCCAGACAGCGCAGTTGGACGACAACGGCAATGGCGTCGGGAACGAGAAGACCGACGGCCAGCTGGCACGGAACAGCGGCATCGGCGCGGGCATCATGCTGGCGGGCGATGACCCGCTTATCGGGTCGATATGCCCCGCGCAGACGCTATATGGGGAGAACACATCGGCGACCATCTGGGTGGAAGATGTCACCACAACTGGCACGATAGACAGCGTCTGGGCGGTAGTAGCAATCTCCGGTTACAGCACAGGCGACGCATCTGTCCCGGTAACGGAATTGCCGACCTTGGAGTTAGACCACGTAGGCGGTGGGCGATACGAAGGAACGTACGTTGACTTCTCCGCGCTCGGAAGGTACGACGTTGCCGTCTATGCCAAGGATGAAGAGGGCAATGTCTCCGTCCCATCAACCACAACAGTGACCCATGCTATGCTCGGCGATGTAAACACGGACAACGAGGCCAATGCTGTCGACGTGCAGTTGGTCATCAACGAAGCCTTGAGCATCCCCACAAGCTACGACTGCGACCTGAACCTGGACGGTCTCGTAAACGCTCTCGACGTCCAGTTCGTTATCAACGCCGCGCTCGGCGTCGAGAACTAACGCCCGTTTGGTCTTTCCCGCAACGGGAAGGCCACTACTGCCGCCGAATCAAGACGATCCCGTCCGATGCCTCGCTTACAACTGTTAGATGCAGACGGATATCCGCACGTTCGGTAACCACCGCGGTCCTGCTTATGCTGAAGGCGTTCTTCTCATCATCAACCCGCCGCAACATACCGGGCGCCGAGGCTTGCCCAGCTTGTAACAGGACTTCGTCTTGAAATCGAATATCACTATCATCCGTTGTTTGAAAGCGTACCTGATATTGTCCAGCCTCCGTAATGTACGGGGTCAAATCCAGGTTCAAGACTGCTTTCCCCTGATCAAAATCATCTCTCGTCCACTGTCCGCATTGCCGCCACGCACTGCGCAGGGGCTCCCCAGGCTGAATACGAAAGTTGTCCACATGATAGGCCGCTAGATTCCGAATCAACGGTTCGACAGTCGATTGAGTAACACGAAGCCGAATCTTCGATACAGCAACATCGTCAAACCAGGTAATATGTTTTCGACCCACATGCGTGCCCGTAGCAAGCTTTTTCCAACCCTGCCTTGCGGTCCAACCCTCTACCTCGAACTCACGAATCCGTTCACCGAACCAGTAGTCTTCCATGATCACCACATGATTGACCAGGGTCGTGTGTCCCAAATCCAGTTCAACGCTGTTGCCTCTGCCGCTGGTTTCGGCAACGGGAGCGCCGAACCGTCGGTCAATTTCATCGCCCAAGGCACGGTACAGCTCCATATCCGTTTCCGGGATCAAACCTTCTGTGGTGGGCGTTGAATTGAGCAGCATCACAGCCCCCTGGCCTGCTGACTGGTAGTACACATACACCAATTCATCGACCGTCTTGCGCTTTCTCTCTTTCTTCTTCGCCCAGAACCAGAAATGCTCGTAAAGCGTCGTGTTCACCTCGAGGGGTGCCCAGACATTTCCGTCAGGATCACCGTGTAGGGCTGTGGAGGTGCCGGTAGCGAGATCCTGCTTGGAAAGCGTACTCCATGTGTTCTCTGGATCAAGACGCCCCCTCTCATTGCCAACCCACCGAATGGTTGCATGCGGCCCCTGGAGAATGACCGCGCCCGGGGCGCACTCTTCGAGTATATCGCCCACTTCTATCACGCAGCTCCCGTCAAACCACACCTCCGTTACCCGCGTGTGCTTTGACGCAAGCTCGATGGTCTCACGCAATTGCTGCCGGAAGACTCTATTGTAGGCTTCCTGTTTGGAAGGGTCTTTCGTTTTGCCGCCGCTACCGATGCCCGCCCCCCAGGTGTCGTCGCCGGGGTACACATAAATCCCCATGGTCAGCCCGTATTTACCGCAGGACCTGGCCAGTTCCTCGAGCACATCGCCCTTCCCACCCTTCCAGGCAATGTTCTTGACGCTGTAGTCCGTCGTGTCTGTCTGCCACCAGCAGAACCCGCCTGTGTGTTTGGCCACAAACAGGATCTCTTTCGCGCCCCAGGCCAGCGCCGCTTCACACCATTGATCCGTGTCAAGCTCAGGCAGCTTCATATCCTTGAGGTCGGTGGAATGATTGTCATACTCCCGACCCTGCCAGGTGCAGGGATCAAGGCACACAAACATGATCCGTTCCTGTTCATGCCATACGTACTGCTGTGTTGTTGGCGTCGGCAACACTACTGCTTCGGCCAGAGATGCTGATTGCAGAACACAAATCGCCATAGCAACGAATGCGAGCTTATTCATTCTCACTCCTTTTTTGTGCCGTGGTGATGTAGCTCGTTTTCCCTATTCTACTATGCCCCATGTCTCCATTGAAACGGGGTAACCTCAGACGGATCGAACCGGGCCGGGGTAGCGGAAAGATGGGTGAAGGCCGGGTGCATTATTTCGTTGACACGGTGGGTCGGCTGTCGTATAATGCGTCCAGCACGACCGTAGGGGAGGATGGCTGTGCGTTCCTAGCTGTCTGTTGTCCGTGGCGCAGCAAACTGGAGGATGAGGTATGAATATCGTAGTCTTGGTTAAACAGGTGCCGGACTCGGAGACGCGGATAAAGATCAAACCGGGTGCGGCAGAGATCGACCCTCAGGGAGTGAAGCTGGATGTGAATCCGTACGACGAGTTCGCCGTGGAGGAGGCGTTGCAGATCAAGGAAAAGCTCGGCCAGGGCGAGGTAACGGTTCTCGGGCTGGGTGCTGCCGGGGTGGCGGAAACGCTCAGGAAATGTATGGCGATGGGTGCCGATAAGGCCGTCCACATAAAGGACGAGGCGCTTGCGAGCGGCGACAGTTACGCTACTGCGTGCGCCATTGCCAAAGCCCTCGAGAGCATGGAGTACGATTTGGTGCTTTGCGGCAAGCAGGCCATCGACGACGACGATGCGGCGGTAGGCATCGAGGTTGCCGAGATGCTCGGTCTCCCGCACGTGGGAGTTGTCGTGAAGCTCGAGATCGACGCTGAGAACAAGTCTGCTGTCGCGCACAGCCAGATAGACGGCGGTACCGCTGTTGTCGAGACGCCTCTGCCGGCAGTGATCACGTGCCAGAAAGGGCTTAACGAGCCGCGATATCCTGCGTTGAAGGGGATAATGCAGGCCAAACGCAAGCCGATGGAGGAGAAGGACGGCGCGGCTCTGGGCATCGACCCGGCCCAAGCGGGCGCAAGCGGCGCGAAGGTTGTCGTTACCGAGATGACCCTGCCCCCGGAACGCCAGGCAGGCAAACGGTTCGAAGGCGAACCAGCCGAGACCGCCGCTGAAGTCGCGCAGCTCTTGCGTTCTGAAGCAAAAGTCATCTGACGGCTGCCGTACATGAGAACGACTATGCGGTTCCAACCGATACGATGAGGAGGAAGACGATATGCCTGGAGTAACAGTGATTGTTGAACATCGGGACGGCACGCCGAGAAAAGTCGCCCTGGAAGCGCTCAGTGCCGGCAAGAAGGTTGCCGGAGCGCTTGGTGGTGAGCTGTCGGCAATCGTGATCGGCCATGACGTGGCCGGACTCGCGGCAACGCTGGGCCAGTATGGCGCGAAGAAGGTCTATCTTCTGGACAACGAAGCGTACAAAGAGTACATCTGCGAACCGTACACATCCGCCATTGCGGACTGTGTCGAGAACGTTTCCCCGTCGCTGGTGCTGACTGGTGCAACGCCGATGGGTCGCGACCTGTTGCCGAGGCTTGGAGCGCGTCTTGGTGCGGGTGTCGCGCCGGACTGCACGGAACTCGATGTGGTGGACGGCAAGATTGTCGCCACGAGACCGATTTACGCCGGAAAAGCGATCACCAAGGTCGAGTGGCGCGGGTCTGAGGTAGCGCTGGCCAGCATACGGCCGAACGTGCTGCCCGTGGACCCGCCGGATGAATCTGCAACCGCGGAGGTGGTCGAGCTTTCCGCGTCCCCGTCCGAGAAGGATTTGCGAGCCAGGATCCGCGAGGTGATTCGCGTTGTGAGCACACGACCCGAGCTTACCGAGGCGGACATTATCGTGTCCGGGGGCCGTGGCATGAAAGGGCCGGAACACTACGCATTGTTGGAAGAGCTTGCCGACGTTCTTGGCGCTGCGGTTGGCGCGTCGCGCGCGGCGGTCGACGCGGGCTGGCGCGAACACCAGTTCCAGGTCGGCCAGACGGGCAAGACTGTCTCGCCGACACTCTACATCGCGTGCGGCATCTCGGGCGCCATCCAGCATCTCGCGGGGATGAAGACGTCGAAGGTCATTGTTGCAGTGAACAAAGACCCGGAGGCGCCGATCTTCAGCTTCGCCGATTACGGAATTGTCGGCGATCTGTTCAAGGTTGTCCCGATTATGACCGAGGAGGTCAAGAAGCTGAAGGCCGAGGGCTAAAAAACTTGGCCCGGAACTGGATCAAATCCATATTCCCCTCTCCCCCTGGGAGAGGGCTGGGGTGAGGGTTCCGAGCAAATGCGATTCAGGATCTGTTGCAGAATCATGTGAGGCTGTATAGCCGCGAATCGTGTTACGGCGGCGCTTTAGTGGGTGAATGGTGGACGAGGAGGCCGTGTAAGGAGATTCGAGCATGTTGACCGTACCGGAAAAGGTTGTGCTGGTCCTGGTGATGATCGGCTCGGCGGCGTATTTTGTCTGGGCCGGTATACGGCTCGTCAGGATGGTGTCGCTCGGCAAGCCGGAGAAAAGGTTCGACAATCCCGGCCTGCGGTTGAAGACGTTCATTGCAAACGTGTTCCTGCAGGTGCGAACGTTCCGCAAACCGATCGTCGGTCTGCTGCACTTCCTGGTTGTCTGGGGGTTCCTTGTGTTCGCAGCGAACACCGTCAACCACTTCTTCGGCGGGTTGTTCCACGGGTTCTCGATATTCTTCGGCACCAAGCTCGACGCCTACTATGCCACGATGGTGGACGTCTTTGCCGTTCTGTTGATCATCGGCATACTGGGGTTGGCGATTCGCCGGTATTTGCTCCGGCCTGACTGTTTGACGCGACCATCACCGGAATCGGCCGTGGTGCTCACCTTTATCGGCGGCGCTGCTGTGGCTGTTCTGTTGACCAACGCGTCGGAGATCGCGATTGGAGAAGCCCGCTTCGCCGAGTACAGGTTTGCGAGCCGCGCCGTTGCCGGGGTGCTCGGCACGATGCCCATCGGTGTGGTGCGCGGCGTGTTCCACGTCGCGTGGTGGGCGGACTCGATCATGCACCTGGTCCTCATTGCACTGCTCGTCATACCGACGAAACACGTGCATTTGGTCGCCGGATCGATAAACTCGTTCTTCTACCGCATGTATCCGCGCGGCCGGATGACGAAGCTCGATCTCGAAGACGAAGAGGCCGAGACGTTCGGCGTATCGAAGGTCGAGGAGTACACCTGGAAGCAGTTGCTCGACCTGCTGTCCTGCATCGAGTGCGGCAGGTGCCAGGAAAACTGTCCGGCATACAACAGCGATAAACCCCTGAACCCCAGGCAGGTTATTCGCGACCTCGAACATCACTTCATCGACGTAGCCCCTGGTCTTCTGAGAAAACCCGACGCTGCGGAAACCTCGGAGACAGAGGAAGAATCGCGTCCCGCGCTGCCCGGTGGGGTGATTGAGGAAGACGCCATCTGGGCGTGTACAACGTGCGGCGCGTGCGTCGAACACTGTCCGGTGTATATCGAACACATCGACAAGCTGACCGATATGCGCCGGTACCTGGTGCTCATGGAATCGAAGTTCCCTCAGGAGGCCGTCGAGGTGTTTAGAAACATGGAGTCGAACGCCAACCCGTGGGGTATTGGGTATGCGGAACGTGCCGACTGGGCCAAAGACCTCGAGGTCCCGAAGTTGGCCGAGAAGCAGGAGACCGACGTGCTGTACTACGTCGGTTGCAGCGGCGCCTACGACGACCGGAACAAGAAGGTCTCGGAGGCGATGGTGAAGATATTCAAGGCTGCGGGCGTGGATTTCGCGATACTCGGCGAGGAGGAGAAGTGTTGCGGCGATAGCGCGCGGCGCATGGGCAATGAGTACCTCTTCCAGATGCTTGTCGAGATGAACGTCGAGGCGATGAAGCAGTACAAGTTCAACAAGATAGTGGTGGCGTGCCCACACGGGTTCAACACGCTCAAACACGAATATCCTCAGTTCGGCGGCGACTACGAGGTGGTCCACCATACCGAGTTTATCAAGGAGCTTATCGATAGCGGCAAGCTCAAGCTGAAGTCGAACGGTTCCGAAGCCGTTGCATACCACGACTCCTGTTACCTTGGCCGGCACAACAGCATCTACGATCAGCCGCGGGAGATTCTCCAGGCGGCCGGGCACAGTCTGAGGCCCGTCGCGCGCGAGCGCGCGTACGGGTTCTGCTGCGGTGCAGGCGGAGGGCGGATGTGGCTCGAGGAGGACATCGGCAAAAGGATCAACCATATCCGGACGGACGACCTGCTCGAAACCGGGGCGAAACAGATCGGCACGGCATGCCCGTTCTGCCTGACGATGATCGAGGACGGCATCAAGGAGACCGACAGGGAAGGTGCCGCGAAGGTCAAAGACATAGCCGAATTTGTCGCGGAACTGCTATAGAAGAGTTCTACCCAGACCAGTTGGCCCACACTTCTCGCCGAGCGAGCCGTCTCCAGGGCATTACGGACCATTCCCCCTCTCCCACCGGGAGAGGGTTGGGGTGAGGGAATGTCTACCTTCCCGCTCGTTCCCACGGTCTCCCGTGGGAACGCCTCCGTGACCACTTGTATCAGTTCCGGCAACGAGAGGTGTGCCCGGCGTTGATATGCATTCCCATGGGGGACCGTGGGAACGAGACAATAAGATCACTTGATAAGAGCTTCGGTTAGCTGTAAGATGCTGTCAGGACAGCGGGTGAGCCATTTCCAGACGCTGCTCCTCTTGCGTCTTATACAGAGAGAGGCGCGTGGCTAAGAGTCCTATAAGGAACCAGATAATCCATAATCCTGCGGAAAGGAGACAGGAATGAAAGACCTTGACATAGCAACGTTGATTGTGAGCCTTGCACAAATTGTCGGCCTAATCGTGGGGATTGCTGGAAATGGGCCTGTAGTTGCAGTTATTACAGGCATTGCCGGATTTGCGGCACTTGTCAATCTATTTCTTCCTTCTAAGACTGGTGCCGCTTGGTACAAGAAACTCAAACTTGTTGCGGCGGCGTGTGGCGCTGGGCTTATTGTCTTTGCAATAATTGAAGTAGCGTAATTACAGAACAAACGCGTCGACCGGACAGACGCCGCTGATGCGCGAACCGTTATCCGGTGAGACTGGAGCAGCAATGACTTTCTGGAAGCGATTGGACGAATTGCTCGAGTCGAGAGAACTCATCATTGATAGACCCAAAGGAACGAGGCATCCGAAATACTCTGAGGTTGTGTACCCTTTGGACTATGGCTATTTGAAGGGAACGTCCGCTGGTGACGGGAATGAAATCGACGTTTGGTCTGGTTCTGATCCATCTCGCCGCCTGGTTGCCGTTGTTTGTACTGTCGACACGTTGAAAGCTGATGCCGAAGTGAAATTGTTGGTCGGTTGCACGGACGAGGAGATGGAAATTGTCGAGAGCTTTCACAATGACAACAACTACATGTCAGCAATTGTCCTCAAGAGGGAACTCGAGTACGGCTAACCAGCGGATAGAGTCGGATACTGCGCGCCGCTCATCCGCGAGCCATTGGGCATAGAGAATGGGGAGTAGGAAGAACAGAATAATGCAAGAAGCAATATGGCCAGAGATCTTGCTCGTATGTGGAGTTATTTTCTGCGCCTTGATGTGGACTCCGGTACAGCTTGCTGCCGCCAACGATGAGGGGTTCCAAAACGCATTCTTCGCGTTCGATAACGGCGTCGGGCGCGGCAAGAGGACCCCACGAGAGCAAGCCAAAACCCTCAAGGAGCTTGGTTACGCTGGCATTGGATACACCGGAATCGAGAATCTGACCGAAAGACTCAAAGCGTTTAAGTCGCAGGATCTGAAAGTATTCAGCCTGTATGTGCCGTGCTATCCCGACAGAAAGGACCCCTTCTCTCCACAGCTCAAGGAGGCTATGAAGCAACTCGAAGGAACGAACACCATGCTCTGGCTGACGGTGCAGGGAGAAAGCAACGACGGAGAAGCTGCGCGGGTTGTCCGGGAGATCGCCGATGCCGCGGACAAACATGGCGTAAAGGTTGCCCTCTACCCTCATTATGGATTCTACATTGCCACGGCAAGACACGCTGTGCGGCTCGTGAAGAAGGTTGACCGCAACAACGTTGGTGTGACCATCAATCTCTGCCATGAGCTGCGAGCAGGTAATGAACCAGAACTTGACGACATTATCAAGGAAGCCGCACCCTATCTCTACCTCGTCTCCATCAACGGTGCGGATCGCAGCGGCGGATGGGACAAGCTGATCAAGACGCTGGACCAAGGGGAGTTCGATGTACTCCCGTTTCTAAAGAATCTCAACGCGGCAGGCTATACCGGACCTATCGGCCTGCAGTGCTACAATGTTAAAGGCGATCAGCGAGAAAACCTGAGAATCTCCATGCAAGCATGGAGGAAGCTGTGTTCGCATGCTGGATCAGAAAAGGAAAGACAATGAGGAAATCAACCAAAACGAAGTTAACACGGCGTCAGGTACTGCAAGGCGCGGGCGCGGTCGGCTTGATATCCGCATTCCCGACCATCGTTCCATCAACGGTGTTTGGTAAGAACGCGCCGTCCAATCGCGTCACAGTTGGTATGATAGGAGTGGGACGGCAAGGAACGAAAGTCAATCTCCGAACACTGGTTGACATGAAGGACGTGCGCATAGTGGCTGTCTGTGATGTGGATACGTGGAGGATGAATAACGCAAAGAATATGGTCGACACCAAGTACGGGGACACGGGTTGTCGCGCCTATTCGGATTGGCGAGAAGTGGTTGCCCGCGACGATATCGACGCGATTATGAACTCAACGTCTGACCACTGGCATGTACCCATATCACTCACGGCAGTTCGTAAAGGAAAGCATGTGAGTTGTGAGAAACCACTCACTCTGTCCATCGCCGAAGGACGTGTGCTGGCAGATGCGGTGAAGAAACATGGCGTAGTGTTTCGCACCGACAGTGAATGTCGCTCGCATTCCTACATGCACAAGACGGCTGAGCTGGTGCGAAACGGATATATCGGCAAGATCAAGAGGTTCGAGGTTGGTGTCCCGCGTGGCGACAAAGCGGGCGGCAAGGCCGATCCCATGCCTGTGCCGGAGGAGCTTGATTACGAAATGTGGATGGGGCCCATAGAGAAGAAGCCTTACACGGTGGACGCAGTTCATCCATCAAAATCCTACGGCCGTCCCGGCTGGATGAGATGCCGGGATACTTGTGAAGGTATGATTACCAACTGGGGCACTCACGTCATTGATGTGGCCCAGCTTGTCAATAACAGTGAACGGACCGGACCGGTATCAATCGAGGGCACGGGCAAATATCCCGCCCCCGGCAGCGGGCTCTGGAACGTGCTGATCGATTTCAACGTCCAGTTCAAATATGCCGATGGGGTCACGATGAATTATATCACCGACAGCGCGGGTGCCTACCTCAGAGTCGAGGGTGAAGAAGGATGGATCCAGGCAAACTGGCTCAGGGAAGGAGGATTTCAGGCCAGCGACATCAATATCCTCGGAACGAAGCTAAAGGACAGTGATCTTCGTATTCCCCAGCGAAGTGACAAGGACGATTTTATCCATTGCATCAAGAACAATGCCCCGGATGAATCAATGGCTGACGCTGAAGTCGGGCACCGCACCTGCTCAATAGGACAGCTCGCCCATATCGCGATACAACGCGGTCGGAAACTTGAGTGGAATCCGGAAGAAGAACGATTCGTTGGCGACAACGAAGCCAACAAGATGCTAAGCAGAACCTATAGAGATCCATGGGGGCTGAATATCTAGATCCCCACTGCCGGCTCATGAGAGGAAACAGCCCAATAACAGCTTCGACCATTACGTTTCAAGGCCGCGGTTTTGAAACGAAGGTCAAGCCGGACGTTAAGCCCCATTGGAGATGGTCGTCACGAAATCTTATATGCGGAGTGCCTGATGGCTGAATCTATAGTCCATGCATGGTGGCACCCGAACTACCTCCGAACAGATACTATCTTCCCGACAGTATTACAGATTGAGCCGTCTAATATGTGTAATTCAGCGTGCGCCTTTTGCCCATCAAAAGACATCACTCGGCCAAGAGGTATCATGTCCTTTGACCTTTGCAGGAGAATCATCGACGAGGCGATTACGCATCCTGAATTCAGCCAGATCGTGTGGTACGGACTGGCTGATCCCTTCACGGACGAAGGTATCTTTGAGAAGATCGAGTATGCACGCGAGAAGAAGGTTCGGAGTATGCACATCTCAACAAATGGGGGGCTGCTTGACGAAGAGAAGGCGGCCAAGCTACTGGATTCCGGCATCACTGACGTGAACATTAGTATTGATGGCAACTCGAAGGAAACGTACGAAGCCATCCGGTGCAATCTGAATTTCGATACGACCTGTCAAAACGTGACGCGCTTCCTGAAGATGCGAGAGCAACGTCAGCAGAAAAACCCCCGCGTTGCCCTTCGAACCGCATACACGGAAACCACAAAGCCTGAAATAGCATCATACATTGCCAGGTGGCGCGGTCTTTGCGACGGCATTATCATCGCTTCAGTAGCCAATTGGGCGGGACAGAACAAGTACGAGAATCGGCGTGACCTAAGCGGTCAGGAACCATGCAGTAGGCTGTGGGGAGTGGCGGAGATAACGTGGGATGGGTGTGTTCCCTACTGCTGCTTCGACGTGAACTGTGATACTCAACTTGGCAACGTTGGCGAAGGGAGTTTGTACCAAATATGGAACGTGCCGAGAATGCGGGAGATTCGAAGGATCCACATGGAAGGAAGATTCAGTGAACTGCCGCTGTGTGCTGTATGTGACGAATGCAGGTACGGTGAGAACCGCGATCTCCGGTTCGTCGGTCGCAACGACGGAAGGACCGTCAGTTTGGAGCGTCACAATCCCAGGGATCGGGAGGATATCGCCAAATGTCTGACGGATCGGTTTGACTATGTGGAAGCATAACAGAGCGCATGCACACGGACACGCCCACGCGCACCGGGCACGCATTGCGCTCGTTCCCACGGTCTCCCGTGGGAATGAGACATAGTCAGCCCATGGCACCATGAATAGAGACGACAAGAAGATGATCGGCGTAGTCGGAGGCATCGGACCATATGCTGGGATCGATCTTGTCCGGAAAATACTCAATCAGACGAAGGCAACATGCGATCAAGACCATTTGCCTGTATGTATGTTGTCTGTCCCTCATTCAATACCCGATCGAACCGAATTCCTGTTAGGGGCATCTGAGGTCAATCCTGCTCTATCCATATCAGAAGTGATTTGCACCTTACATAGGCATGGGGCATCAGTAATTGGCATGCCCTGCAATACGGCTCATGCAGCTCCAATATTCAGTGAAATTGTCAGTAGAATACCAAGAACAGTGAATCTGATCCACATGATAAACAAGGTGGGCGAATACATTAAAGACCGCTACCCGGCCACAGTAAGCGCGGGCATCCTGTCCACAACCGGAACATTCATTTCAAATGTCTACCCGGACTGTTTGTCCCAGTATGGCTTAGCTGGAATTCAGGTCTCAGAAGAAATCCAGGAACGCCATATTCATCCTGCTATCTACAGTACGGACTATGGGATAAAGGCATGGCCACGGTCTGTTACAGCACAGGCAAAGAGGGATTTGCATACAGGGATAGAGTATTTGATTGGGAAGGGAGTCGAGCTGATAATCTTAGGATGCACAGAAATCCCGCTCGCGCTAACAGACGACCAAGTCAGGGGCATACCGTTAATTGATGCAAACATGGTTCTTGCCCGCGCTCTGATTCTTGAGTCCTCACCTGAGGCTTTACTGGAGGAATGTGGCTAACAAATCACTCCACCTGACTGGCAATTCGCTGGCGCGCCAGGCAACCGGCGTCCCTGTGGCGATGGCGGAAGAGGCGAAGATCGAAAGGAAGAGAACATGAATGGCTCCGGAGTTACTGGTTTCGTTGTTTTTTGGGGAGTTATTGTCGCAGCCATGATTTTGGGGGGAACACCACTCTTGTGCGTCAATCTGCCTTCCGCCATAATCGTGGCTGGCGTCACCATCGGGGTGGGACTGATGGCTTTTGGCCTGAAGGATCTCCTGAACGGTCTGCTGGCACTACGCGCTCTCGTAATCCGTGTGCCGGATGAGGCGCTTCACCGACAACAGGCCCAAGTTCTCCGCGGGCTCATTCCTTCGTGCTACGCAGCGGGCGCGCTTGGCACGCTAATCGGCGTAGTGCAGATGCTGGCGATGCTGGAGGACCCGTCTCAGATAGGCTGGGGCATGGCGGTTGCCCTCTTGACCGTGCTCTACTCCGTTATCCTGGCGGAAGGTTTCCTGCGGCCCGGAGCACGTCATATCGAGCACCGATCTTCACTGCAGGCGAGCGCGATCACGGAGTCAAGCGGACATGTTTCAGCCTAGCCAGTCCCACCAAAAAGGACAACGCGAATGACTATTGGCAAGCACGAATGCAAACAGGCCAAGAACACGAGTCTCGTACAGGCGGATTCCATTCCTCACTCGATTCGACACAAGGGTAGAAAGAAGTAGTGGGGCGACACGCACGGTTTTCCCGGGTACGCGACTTCCTGGCGCTTGAAACGAATATCGTGGTTCTTTCGTTCTCCATCTTTCTCGTGGGGGTGGGCGAGAACCTCTGGTCGGAGTTCATCCCGCTGTACCTGACCGCGTTCGGCGCTTCGGTCGGCTTGCTCGGCGCTTTCGGCACCTTGAAGGAAATCCTCGAGACCATCTACCAGTATCCGGGTGGCTACATCACCGACAGGATAGGACGGAAACCCGCACTCATCCTTTTCGGCCTTGTTGGTGTGCTCGGGTACATCATCTACGCGGGCGCATCACACTGGATCATGGTTTTCGTAGGCACGGTCTTTGTTATGGGCGCCGCGCTCGGCCATCCCGCGATGTTTGCCCTTATCGGGGACACGCTTCCGCCGGAGAAGCGCACGATGGGGTTCAGCGTTCAGTCGACGATCAAACGGGTGCCGTTCCTTTTCGCGCCGGTAATAGGTGGCTATGTAATCGACAGCATCGACGTTGTTCCCGGCGTGCGGGCAACACTGGCGTTCACCATAGTCGTTGCGGCGCTCGCGCTGGTTATGCAGAAACGGTACTACACCGAGACGCTCGCCGTCTCCGAACGGCGTCCAACGAAGGTGTCGCTTGCCGGCATAGTCCGCGATGCCGTCTCCGGCTGGCGCCAGATGGACAAGAGCCTCAAGCACCTGCTTCTGGCCGACAGCATCATTCGTTTTGCCGACCGAATGACGAAGGTGCTTGTGGTGATCTATCTGATGCGCGAGATCGGGGTCAGCGCCAAGTATTTCGGATTCCTCGTTTCTGTTCGGTACGCTGTATCGATACTGAGCTATCTGCCTGCGGCGCGCGTAGCAGACCGGTGGCGCAGGTTGCCGGTGGTGGCGACGACGTTCTTCTTCATGGCGCTCTTCCCGGTGTCGTTGTTGGTGCTGGGAAAGACAAGCGTGCTATGGATAGCGTTTGTGATACTTGGGCTGCGTGAGGTCGGCGAGCCTGCTCGCAAGGCGCTTATAGTCGATATGACGCCGAAAGCCCGTCGGGGCGAGTTCGTGGGCATATACAACGGGTTGCGCGGTATCGTGATGATGATCGCTCCACTGATCGGGTCGAGCCTATACGTCGCGAGCACCACAACACTCTTTGTCGCCGCGTCAGTCGTGGGATTTCTCGCACTGGTGCTCCTCATCACAACGGTGAGAGAAGAGAGCTTGACAACTTTGGCTATTGACCAGCCATAGAGACAGGCCGTATAATAGAAGTTGATGACAAGGGGTGGCTGGCCGGAATACGGCCGGACCGAAAGGCCTCGTTGCGTCGCATTCCCTCAGAGAGGACACAGCATGATTCTGAGCATGACGGGTTTTGGCAGCGGGAGGGTGGAGTGCAACCAGCACCAGATAACGACCGAGATATCGGCGGTCAACCACCGGTTTCTCGGTGTCTCGGTGAAGTTGCCACAGCAGCTCAGCGGTCTGGAACAACCGATCAGGCAGGAACTGAAGTCACGGCTTTCGCGCGGCAAGGTGGTGCTGTCGGTCTGGGTCGAACGAGTATCCCCTGCGTCCAGGATAAGTGTTGATAGAGAGTTTGCGTCAGCGTTCGTGGACGAAGCAAGGTCACTGGCTGCCGAGCTCGGTCTCGCGGACGATCTGTCGGTTTCATCGCTCATCGCTTTGCCAGGAATGTTCAGTACCGAACAGGACCTCGTCCCTGAGGAGCTGGCCCCGGCGGTAGAGGAGTCGGTACAGGCGGCGCTCGAGGACCTTAACAGCATGCGTGCGCGCGAGGGACAAGAGCTGGCGGAAGAGATTGCCGGGCAAACGAAGAAACTTGAAGAACTGATAGAGAAGATTGAAGTCCGGGCTCCCGCAATTGTCGAAGAGTATCGGAACAGGTTGCGCGAGCGGATAG
The DNA here is from genome assembly GCA_964524145.1 of uncultured bacterium. Taxonomy (GTDB): domain Bacteria; phylum Hydrogenedentota. The sequence continues at coordinate 18,538 of CAZGCA010000001.1, forward strand.
CCGAGCTTTGCGAGGACATAACGGTGAGCGAGGAGCGGATCGCGGTAGAGGTTGCCTTTGCGGCAGAGCGAAGCGACGTGAGCGAGGAGTTGGCGCGGCTCAAGAGCCACCTGAAACAGTTTGAGGAGATGCTCGCGTCTTCGGGACCGGTCGGGCGCAAACTGGACTTCCTGTGCCAGGAGATGCATCGTGAGATAAACACAATCGGGTCCAAGACGCGCGACGGGGTGGCCACCGCGTACGTCATAGACGCAAAGACGGAGCTCGAAAAGGTTCGGGAGCAGGTGCAGAACATCGAGTGAATATGCTGGTACGCCGGGAAACGGGCTGAGAGATGGAACCCCTGAAAGGTAAAGGGCTCATCATCGTAGTGTCGGCACCGTCCGGTGCAGGCAAAAAAGCCGTGCTCGACAAGGTGCGTGCCGCAGACCCCAACCTGTGTTACTCGGTCTCCGCGACAACGCGCCACCCGCGGCCGGGTGAGGTCGAAGGCAGAGACTACTTCTTCATGTCGGACGAAACGTTCCGAGACAAGGTGGCGGCAGGCGAGTTTATCGAGTATGCGGACGTACATGGACGTCTTTACGGCACGTTGAAGGCGGAGCTCGCGCGGCTTGTCGGATCGGGTAAGGACGTAGTGCTTGAACTCGACACGGAAGGAGCGGAGAATGTCAAGAGACTGCGTTCCGACGCGGTGCTGATATTCATTGCACCGCCAACGTTTGACGAGCTACGGAAGCGGCTCGAGGCCCGCGGCACGGATTCCCCGGATCAGATAGACGTGCGGCTCGAGACCGCTCGCCGGGAGATGGCTCTCACTGATATGTATGACCATATCGTGGTGAACGATGTTCTCGGGGAAGCGGCTCAAGAGGTTAAGGAAATAATAGCAGTTGCTCGGCGTGAAGCGTCCGGGCAGGAACGCTGAAAGGAGGAAGGTTATTCAATGGGCATACGTGTGGAGATGGAAAACCTGTATGACAAGGCGGACTCAGTCTATAGGCTTGTGCTGATGGCGACGCAGCGTGCGAGGCAGCTGTCAAGCGGTGCAAAGCCTCTTGTTAAGTGTCGGTCCGACAAACCGACGACGATAGCGCTAAATGAGATCGTCGCGGGGAAGGTGAAACGGATAGATGCCGAGAGCATCCAGGACCTCTGAGCGAGTCGAGGTAGCGCTGGGCGTAACCGGCTCGATAGCGGCCTATAAGGCGTGCGAGCTGGCGCGGCTGTTTGTGAAGGGTGGCCTGCGCGTTACGGTGGTGATGACGCGCAACGCAAAGGAGTTTGTCGCACCGCTCACCTTTGAGACGATAACGTGCCAGCGAGTCTACAGCGATATGTTCGCCGAACGCGATACGTATGAGATAGACCACGTGGCGATAGCGAAACGGGCGGACATCTTCGTCGTGGCCCCCGCATCGGCAAACATCATCGGTAAGATGGCCAACGGGATGGCGGACGATCTGTTGTCGACGCTGCTCATGGCGGCGAAACCGCCCGTTGTTGTTGCACCCGCGATGAACAGTGCGATGTACCTCAACCCGGTTGTCCAGAAGAACCTCGCTGCCCTCAAAGCGTTAGGGGTGAGCGTTGTCGAGCCCGGTGTCGGGGAGCTTGCCTGCGGCGATAGCGGTGTTGGCCGCATGGCTGAACCGGAGCAGATATTCAGCCTCGTGGTATCGCTTCTCTCGGCGCGAAACGATCTTGCGGGCACGCGCTGCCTTGTGACCGCCGGCCCGACGTGGGAACCGCTGGACCCGGTGCGGCACATCGGTAACCCGTCTTCGGGAAGGATGGGGTTTGCGCTGGCATCGGCGGCGTTGCGGCGCGGAGCGAATGTGACACTCGTCTCCGGTCCAACCGAGCTGCCCCCGCCTGCAGGCACGGAGTTCGTCAGTATCAAGACCGCGGGCCAGATGCGCAGAGAGGTTGTCAAACGCGGCCGTAAAGCGGATATAGTCATCATGGCTGCAGCGGTCTCAGACTATGCGCCCGTGAAACTGGCCGCGTCCAAGATGAAGAAGGGCGCGGAAGATCTGACCGTCGAGCTTCAACGTACTCCCGACATACTTGGCGAACTCGGCGCATCGAAGAAGCCCGGCCAGACGCTTGTCGGGTTCTCGATGGAGACCGAAAACTTGGTTGCCAACTCGCGCAAGAAACTCAAGGAGAAGAATCTCGACTTCATCGTCGCCAACAATATCGGCGAGCCGGGCGCCGGATTCCGAGTAGAGACCAACGTCGCCGCAATCATAGAGCCGAGAACCACCAAGAAACTGCCACTCATGTCCAAACCTGCACTCGCCGACAAGATCCTCGACAGGATTGTCGCGTTGCGGTCCCCCAAATCGTCGAAACGCCGTCGGCGGTGATCACGTGCGCATGGTCGACGACGCGAACGGGTATTCCGACCTGCTCGAGATGGTGAAGGAGCATCTTCAACGTCGGATAGAGCGCGGAGAACGCACGTGCCGAATCGATCCTGCGTTGCTCGACAAGCTCGACGCTGCTCGGGCACAACGGGGGCGAGGGCAATTGCGGGGCGCGTCGAGCGACAAGGCGTCGTTGCTCGCGGAACTCGAACGCGAACTCACCGAGTGCAAGGAATGTCCGCTCTGGGAGACACGCACAAAGATGGTTTTCGGCGACGGCGATCCCGAAGCGCGGTTGGTGTTTGTCGGTGAGGCGCCAGGCCGTGATGAAGACCTCGAGGGAAAACCGTTCGTTGGTCGTGCCGGCCAGTTGTTGACGCGGATCATTGAGGCCGTAGACCTGAAGCGTGAGGACGTCTACATCTGCAACGTGCTCAAGTGCAGGCCGCCAGGAAACCGTACCCCGTCTCCGGAAGAGATTCACCACTGCGAGCCGTTTCTCCTTAGACAGCTCGATATCATCCAGCCCGCGATAATCGTCGCGCTCGGCGCACCTGCAGCACAGACGTTGCGGCATACCAAAGAAGCCGTCGGCAGACTTCGCGGTGAGTTTCGCGAGTTCCGCGGTGCCAAGCTGATGGCAACGTACCATCCTGCTGCTTGCCTGCGTTCACCCAAGTATAAACCTTACGTCTGGGACGATATGCAGAAAGTCCGCGACGAGTACCGCCGCACAACCGGTTGAGCTCTTGCTGTCAACTCCCCTACGGGGATATCTTTCTTGACAGCATATCCCATTGTGGTAGAATGTAGTTGTAATCTTCAGGAAGGATTCGTACAGATGACGCGCGGGGTTGGAGCGGGTTTTACTCGCAGGATCAAAAAGACGGTTAAGGCGGGCTTAAAGCGTGCCTACCGACGGAAGGGATCTACCGTTTCGCCGGATGAACACAAGGCCGCCAAGAAGCTGTTCGAGAAGGGACGCGAGGAGTACAACGCCGGCACATATGATCTTGCAGTGAAACAGTTTCGCAACGCCGTCGAGCATGAACCTGGATACGCGAAAGCACACTACTGTCTTGGCAACGCCTATTACAAGACAGAACGTTACAAGCTTGCCGTTCGACATTGGAGACGATGCGCTCAGCTTGATTCCGCAGGGGAGTTTGGTGCTCGGGCGAGACAGAAGCTGCAGTACATCGAGAAAAAGAGCGGCGTTTTCACCGACGAGCTCGTGAAATACATGGATGAGGTTCTGGCGCGCGAGGAAAGGCACCGCAGGTAGCCGGGATTCAGTATGAAAGCTCGAATGACTAAACGCGAGCGGGTCGAGGCGACGATGGACTTCCGAGAGACCGACCAAATACCCGTCTACGACCTCGTCCGTAACGACGGCATGATAGAGCACTTCTACGGCAGCCCCATCACGATGGAAAACAAGGAGGAGGCGGTGTATGCAGCGATTCGCGAATCGATGGATATGACCCGGTCGATAGGCTTTCCGGCGGAACCTCGATCATATGCCGACGAGGAAACAGGGTTTAGGTATCGGGTCGAACGATGGACTTCATGGATTGTCGAGCGGCCGTTTCGCGACGTTGACGGGCTCAGGGAATGGGTCAAAGGCGACATACTGAGGAAGACGGCGTGGTCGGATGAGAACGCGTTTGCCGAAGAGTCTCGTGCGCGTTTCATGGACAAACAGGCGGGGATCGGAGACGATACGGTCATCTTGCTCACCGAGTCCGGCGTCGGGATAGACTACGCATTTCACTGCGCGGGATTAGAGCTGTTCACCTACTTGCTCGCGGACCATCCCGATCTTGTCAGCGAGTGGCTCGAAGCCGTGTTCCGGCACGAGGTCAAGAGGGTCAAGGCGATAGCCGACGCGGGACTTTCGCCGGTAGCGTTGACGTTTGGCGACATCGCTTTTAAGGGGAGCACCCTTTTCTCGCCGGACTTTCTCCGGCGGGAGTTCTTCCCGCGGCTCAAACAGCTCAATGCCGTCTTCCACAACGCCGGTATCAAGTGCCTGTTTCACTCGGACGGGTACCTTATGGACGTGCTCGAGGACATAGTGGCCGCAGGCTGTGACGGCTTGAACCCCATCGAGACGACGGCGGGCATGTCTGTGAAAGAAGTGAGAGAGAAAGCGCCTACGCTCTTTATTGCGGGAGGGATAGATGTCAGCCAGCTGTTGCCTTTTGGCACTGTTGACGAGGTGCGGGAGACGGTCCGCCGGACTATCGAGGACGCTGGTGGCGTCGGGATATTCGTTGGGTCCACCACCGAACTTGACAACGGCTCGAACCCTGCCAACATACTCGCAATGATTGATGCGGCAAGAGGTTATCGGTGATGATGGGCTGTTGGCTCCCAGACCGGAGCCGGACGGTCGTGGCAGAAAAAAGGCGGCAGCGAAACCCGCACTCGGATTCCCCTGCCGCCAAGGGTCTATTCGATAGCTAGCCCCTTACCACGTTTGCAGCTTGCAGTCCTTTCGGGCCCTCCACTACGTCGAACTCCACGGCCATGTCTTCGTCGAGCGTCCGGAACCCGTCCATCTTGATAGCCGTGTGGTGTACAAAGACTTCCGTACCGTCCTCGACCGTGATGAACCCGAAGCCCTTTTGGTCATTGAACCATTTGACCCGTCCTTTTGCCAACTTCCGTACCTCCTTAGTGTGTTTCGTGGCGACGCCCTGCAAACCCAAATCGCGGTAAAGCTTAGTGCATTACCCGACTACCAGCCGCTCACATTGGCTGACGAATCAGGGGTAGTGCCACTTCAACCTCCCACCTAGTATAGCAGGATAAACATGGTAAGTCAAGAAAAAAAACTGGGGATTTTCGCATACTTGGCACGATATATGACCCCACAATCTGGGGGCAAACAGGTGGGCGAACGAGGCTTGTCTGTCTCCAGGCTCGGCGTTTGACCCTTTGCCGGGAACGATTTGCAGCCTCTGACAGGAGTGGATTTGACAGTCTTGTGAGAGCGTCAGGCGGCGCTTTCCCCTCTTGCCGCACAGTTGAAGCCGAAAGCAGCAGCGTGTGAGGCTATTCTGGCGCGTTGCCCGCCGCGTCATGCAGGCGTTGCACTTGCTGCCGTGTGAGTTTCTTGTACTGTCCGACAGCGAGACGCCCAAGCTTCAGGCCGGCCATTTCGGTCCTTGTCAGCATAATAACCTCGTGACCGACCGCGGCCAGCATACGCTTCACCTGATTCTTGCGTCCCTCGTGGACCACAAGCTCGACCGTGGCGACATTTGGCCTGTCCCGGGAGACGATCCTTGCACGTGCGGGCGCTGTTACTTTTTCATCGAGCTTGACGCCCCGTTCGAGTCTTCGGAGGTCGGCTCTGCTGGGCACGCCTTTGACCTCGGCACGATACGTTTTCTCGACGTGAAAACGCGGGTGCGTCAGCCTGTACGCGAGTTCACCATCGTTGGTCATGATCAAGAGTCCTGATACGTCACGGTCGAGACGCCCCACGGGAAACACCCGCTCGCCCACGTCTCGCAACAAGTCGGTCACGGTTTGCCTTCCGTGCGGATCTCTTGCCGTCGTCACATAGCCGCGTGGCTTGTTGAGAAGCAGGTAGATCTTGCGTTCCGGTCGGGCAGCCCGGCCGTCGACGCAGATCTCGTCACTTGACGGATCGACGAACGTTGCCGGTTTCTCTACAGTCTTGCCGTTGACGGTGACGCGCCGTGCCGCTATCAGCTTCTCCGCGTGGCGCCGTGATGCGACTCCGCATTGCGCGAGGTACTTGTGAACCCTGATCAGGCGGCCGGCCAGGTCCGGCGTAGGCGTGTGTGCATTTGACTTGCCCTGCGCAGCCTTCTGCACCGAATCTTTGCTCATCTGCCTTGTTTAGTGGGGAGGGCGAAGCAATCGGGGTTCGATCTTGACATAAACCGATACACCTTGACAACCACCACCGATGGCTAGAGCATCTCCTTCAACTCGTCCATGGAAGGTAAATCCTGGATGTTCTTAAGCCCGAAATAAACCAGAAACTCCGGTGTCGTTCGATAAAGCATCGGCTTGCCAATGGCATTCGCATGGCCCGCTATCTTGATGAGACGCCGTTCCAGCAGCGTTTTGAGCAAGCCTGAGACGTTGACTCCGCGTATCGCCTCGATTTCGGCGCGCGTGATGGGCTGTTTGTAGGCGATCACGGCAAGCGTCTCGAGCGCCGCCTTGCTGAGGGCGCTCTCCTCCTTAACGCCGTGCAGTTTCCGTATCCACGGAGCATACTTCGGCCGTGTTGCCAGCTGGAAACCGCCGCCGACCTCCCGCACCTCTATGGGGCTGTGACTTCCGTCAAGCCGGTTCTTTATCGACTGGATACATTCGTAAAGCATCGGCCTGTCTAGACCTTCGACAAGCGATTCGAGTTTGCTCGCCGGTAGCGGTTTGTCCGAGACAAAAAGCAGTGATTCAATGATCGCCTGGGCTTCCTGCGGATCGGGTTTCGGTTTGCTCTTCTTCTCTTCTGCGCCCGGTGTATCTGTCTTTCTGGACATTTGGCTCTGTGTACTCCTGTTCCAACAGAAACGCCTATCTCAGCAGAACCAAGTATATGCTTTGGGCTGCGCAGTTGTCAATCCGATGGATTCTTGAAAGCGGGATTCTTTGTCAATGCGCATGTCCTGTTAACGCCGTTCGAACGTGTTGTTGCTTGACAGTGCAGCCGGGCCGATGGTATATTGCCCGCGGTGTTGGAGAAGAGTGGAAGATGAGAGTTCGTAGGTCTGAGTTAGTCGTCTTATTAGCGGTCATAGGCGTGTCTGTGGTGGTGGGATATGCCTATCTCTCGACGCGATCAGGGGGGCCGGAAAGCCCCGAGCCGGGACCCGCGCCGCCTGCTGCCGAGCAACCGGCGGAACCGGATGTTGGCACAGAATCCCAACAGGAAGAGAGCATCCCGATCCACCCTAAAAGGGACTCGCCGGTCATAGAAGTGTCCGAGACCGAAATCGATTTTGGGAAGGTAAACTACGACGAGAAGCGCGAGCACGAGGTCAGGATTTCCAACGTTGGAACCAGCGTGCTTGAGATACGCAACGTCCAGACGACCTGCAGCTGTGTCAAGGCAGTGCTGCCTGGTTCGAGGGAGATAATGCCGGGCGAGTCGGACACAATGCAGATAAGGTTCGACCCGCAACATTTTGGCGGCAATTCCCCCAGAATCAACGTCTACATATACACCAACGTGGCAAAGTCGCCGCGAACCCAGTTGCAGGTGCAGGCCGACATTCTTCCGGAGTACGTTGTCGAACCCACAAATATAGATTTCGGCAGGGTCGAGAAAGGCAAAACCCCGTCCCGGACGTTCGTGCTGCGGCAGTCGTCGGATATGCCTGTTGAGATACTATCGCTGGAGGTTCCCGACCAGCTTGCGGCGTACTACTCTGAACGTTCCGTCGCGATTGACGGCGTCGAGCGACGCGAATACGAGGTTGAGGTCCGCGTGAGACCAGAGGCAGCGCCCGGCCTCTTTCCCCCGAGAACCGTTGTGAAGCTACGCACCAATGTGGCTCGTTTGAGACAGGCTGTTGTCATGGTTACAGGCGAGATCATCGGCGGCGTCAAGGTGGTGCCCGAGGTTCTTACGTTTGGGCCACTCGCCAAGGACGAAACCGATCTCGGATCGATCGACCTGCTGAGCGAGGCGGATTTCGAGGTGAAGGATGTCTCGTGCGACGTTCCCGGCGTGGACCATGCGCTCAGGGAAATAGAGCCCTCGAGAAAGTACTCTATCCGGCTGACGTTGCGCCCAAACGCCGTTCCGGGCGAGAAGCACGGGAAAGTCGTTGCAACGATCTCGGCGGCGGATCGCACTGAGAAGGTCACGTGCGAGGTTTTCGGATCGGTAAGAAATCTCGCCGAAGAGCCGTCCTGATCTCATAGTCCGAGAGACACAACGTCATGAAGGTCACCGACATTTCGACTCAATTGCGATGAAGACACTCCTGCACATATGTTGCGGCCCATGCGCAACGGCTTGCGTCAACTATCTCCTCGAGCAGGGCCACGAGGTGAAAGGTTGCTTTTACAACCCCAACGTCCACCCTTACACTGAACACGAGAAACGGCTTGAGGCGGCGCGTCGTTGCGCGGAGGTTCAGGGGTTTGAACTCGTCGGGGAGCCGAAGTACCTGTTGCAGGAGTTTCTGCGTGCTGTCGCCTTTCGCGAGGCCGACCGGTGTACCATCTGCTACAGGATGCGCCTGGAATACGTCGCCCACATAGCCAAACGGGGCCGGTTTGACGCTTTCACGTCGACGCTCTTGATCAGCCCGCACCAAAAGCACGACTTGGCACGATCTCTTGGGGAAGCCGTTGCCAAGGAGGCAGGTGTCGACTTCTTCTACCACGATTTCCGCGACCTTTGGCGCGACTCGCGCGCACTATCGAACGAGTTCGATCTCTACCACCAGCAGTATTGCGGCTGTATTTACAGCGAATTCGAGCGATACGGCGGTGCCCGGCGCAAACGGTCATGAAGACCGCCGAACTCGACTACGATCTACCCCGGGAACTCATAGCGCAGAAGCCGCTGAGACGGCGCGATGCTTCCCGGCTCATGGTGGTTGACCGCGCCGGAGAATCCCTTCACACAACCACATTTTCCCACCTGCCCGAGTACATGACCGCGGGCGACTGTCTCGTGCTCAATGACACACGGGTCATCGCGGCACGATTGCGTGGCGTCAAATCCACTGGCGCAAAGATCGACATATTGTTGCTGAACGAGGAACGGCCCGGGCGGTGGCGGGCGCTGGTTCGTCCAGCGAGGCGCGTGAGGGTCGGCACTGTGGTGGACTTTCGGGATTCGCTCCGCGCGACGGTGGCCGAGGTCGAGGGCAACGGCATACATACGCTCGAGTTCTCCGAGCCGGAGTTTGCAGAGAGGCTCGACCGGTTCGGCGAGACGCCGCTGCCGCCGTACATTAAACGCGGCAAACCGCGCAAGGCCGACAGGAAACGGTATCAAACCGTCTATGCGCAGACGCCCGGCGCGGTTGCAGCACCGACTGCGGGGTTCCATTTCACCGAGAGAGTGATCCGGAAGGTGCGCGAGAAAGATGTCCGAGTCGCGTTTCTCACGCTTCATGTGGGATACGGGACGTTCAAGGGAATTACGGCTGATAACGTCGAAGACCACGAGATGGCCCCGGAATGGTTCTCTGTACCGCGCGAAACTGCGGATGCGGTTCAGGAAACGGTCCGGAATGGTGGAAGGGTCTTCGCGGTAGGCACGACAGCGTGTCGTGCGCTCGAGCATTGCGCTGCGGTTGGCTGGGAAGGCCCGCTCGAAGGGTGGGCGGACCTGTACATCACGCCGGGATACGAGTTCCGTGTGGTGGGCGCTCTGATAACGAACTTTCATTTGCCGCGGACGTCCCTGTTGGCGCTGGTGATGGCCTTTGCGGGATGTGCGCTCACGCGAAACGCCTATGAGGCGGCCATCGAGCAGAGGTTTCGGTTCTATAGTTACGGCGACGCGATGCTGATACTGTGAGAGTAGGCATGGACGGATCTTCACCCATAGAGTTTGTTCTGGAACATGTTGACGCGGAGACGGGTGCGCGTGCTGGCCGCATCATAACTCCGCGAGGAGAGATTCTGACGCCGGCGTTCATCCCTGTCGGGACGCTTGGAGTCGTCAAGACGCTCTCGCCACTCGATCTGCAGGAGGCGGAGGCGAGCATCATACTCGCGAACACCTACCACCTCTATCTCAGGCCCGGGTGCGATGTCATCGCCGAGGCGGGCGGTCTGCACAAGTTTATGAACTGGACCGGCCCGATCCTGACGGACAGCGGCGGGTTCCAGGTGTTCAGCCTTGCACGGTTGAACAAAGTGTCGGAGGAAGGCGTCTCATTCCAATCGCACCTCGACGGGTCACACCATTTCTTCACGCCGGAGCTTTCAGTCGAGATACAGGAGTTGCTCGGCTCGGACATAGCGATGTGTTTCGACGAGTGCACGCGGTATCCTGTCTCGCACGAAGATGCCGAGAAGTCCATGCTGTTGAGTGTCGAGTGGGCGAAGCGGTGCAAGGAGGGGCACGCGCGGCGCGACCAGGCCCTTTTCGGCATCGTCCAGGGCGGCGTGTTTGAGGACTTGAGACAGGAATGCGCCAAGAAGATACTCGAGGTGGGATTCGACGGGTACGCCATCGGCGGTGTGAGCGTGGGCGAGCCGAAACCCGAGGTATACGAGATTGCGCGTTTCGTAGCGCGGTTGCTGCCGAGCGACCGGCCGCGTTACCTCATGGGTGTGGGGCCGCCGGAGGATTTCATCGAGTGTATCGAGCGTGGGATTGACCTGTTCGACTGCGTGATGCCCACCCGTAACGCGAGGAACGGAACGGTATTCACCTCCGAGGGAAAGCTCAACATACGGAACGAGCGATTCGAGCGTGACTTCTCGCCGCTCGACCCGCGATGCGACTGCTATGCGTGCCGCACGTTTTCGCGCGCGTACCTGCGACACCTGTTCCGTTGCGGCGAGATACTCTCGCTCCGGTTGAACACTTTACACAACATCCGCTTTATGGTAGAATTGGCGCGAACAGTTCGGGAATCCATTGCACGCAACAGGTTTCTCGCGTTCAAGAGGGACTTTCTAGCGACATACTTTTCATAGAGGAGCCCGGAGAGGCTCTCTTATCATCTGGGGACGGGTTACTCGCAAGTTTGGAGGTACGTTCGAATGGAAACAGCTTACGCAGCCGCCGGCGCGGCTCCGCCGTCCGGCCAAGGCAGTATCATGCAATTGTTGATGCCTTTTGCCCTGGTGGGGTTGATCTTCTACTTCCTGTTGATCCGCCCGCAGCAGAAACGGCAGAGACAACATCAGGACATGCTCTCGCAGCTTAAAAAAGGTGACAAGGTAATCACCACAAGCGGCATGATTGGTACCGTCATCGGGGTAAAGGAGAAGTTCGTCGTGCTGCGAATCGCCGACAATGTGAAGGTGGAGTTTCTCCGCACCGCGATATCGAGTGTTTACGATTCCTCGTCAGAAGGGGAGTCGAAATAGGGTCACACGCAAACGAGTGAGGTAGCAGATGAAGAGTATTAGGGCACGAGCTATCATAATCGCCGTCGTCGTTCTGGTAAGCATGTGGTATGTGTTTCCCACGATACGGTGGCTTACGTATTCTGATGAGCAGCGCGAAGCTCTCTTGGAGAAGTGGAAGCAGGAAGACGTGGGGCTTGGCGAGATGGGCTTCTTCAAAGAGACCGCCCACTCTGTTTCGCGCTGGGCTCAGGGAGAGCGGTCACGGGTGATCAACCTCGGGCTCGATCTCCAGGGCGGCACGCACCTGCTCTACGAGGTCGATGTCTCGGAATTGCCGGAGGACTTGAAGGAGTCGAAGAAATGGGAATGGACCGTTCAGACAGCCGTTCCGGCAGCCGTAGGGATCATACGCAACCGGATTGACCAGTTCGGCACAACCGAACCCGTCATCCAACGCCAGGGAAGGAACCGCATTCTCGTCCAGCTTCCGGGCGAGAAGGATCCCGAACGTGCCAAGGAGCTCATCGGGAACCGGGCGCAACTGAAGTTTCACTTGGTTGAGGGGCCAACGGCCACCGAGAGGGTGATCGATGCCATAGACAAAAAGTTCGGCGGCAACTTCAAGCAGCGACTCATCATCGGCAAGAGCGAAGTGGCACGGGTCGTGTTCCCGATCGCGGAGACCGCGAATGTCAAGACAATTGTCGCCGACGCCGAGAAGAAGGGCTTGGTGCCCGAAGGTATGACCTTCGCCTTTGGCAAGATGCCCAAGCCCACCGAGGAGCAGGTGCGGGGGCTGTGGCTCATGGAGAAAGAGCCTTCGATGAGTGGTGACACACTGATCAGCGCACGACCGGCGTCAAGCTATCAGAGTATGGGCGGGTTCCAGATACTGTTGCGATTCAACACTGAAGGTGGGGTGAAGTTCGCCAAGCTTACCGGCGACCATGTCAAGGAACTGCTTGGGGCCGTGCTCGACGGTGTTGTCCAGGAAGTGGCGACGATCACCGAGAAGATACCCAACGGGCGCGCTCAGATCACGGGCAGGTTCACTGCGGCGGAAGCCACGGACCTTGCGATCGCGTTGGGTTCGGGAGCTCTTCCGGCCCCGTTGCACGAGATAGAAGAACGCGCCGTAAGCCCGACACTAGGACAGGAATCCATCGATCGAGGACTGAGAGCGGCCTTCCTGGGTCTCGTGCTCGTTGTGGTATTCATGATCGTCTACTACAGGTTCGCGGGAATCGTAGCCAACATAGCATTGGCCCTCAACGTGCTGATCATACTCGGTGCGCTGGGATATTTTCATGCGACGCTTACTCTGCCGGGTATCGCCGGTATCATATTGACGATTGGCATGGCCGTTGACGCCAACGTGCTTATCTTCGAACGAGTCAGAGAAGAGAGTCTGAAAGGCAAAACCATCCGGGCCGCCATTGACACGGGGTACGCCAAAGCGTTGCTGACCATTCTCGACGCCAACGTCACGACGCTCATCGCGGCGCTCGTTCTTTTCCAGTTCGGTACGGGGCCGGTGAAGGGATTCGCCATTACGTTGAGCATAGGTGTCGTGTCGAGCGTGTTCACTGCAATAGTGGTCACCCGCGTCATATTCGACACGCTGACGCAGAAACGTATTCTCCAGAAGCTGGGCATGATGAGGTTCGTGGGCAAGACATCCATACCGTTCGTTGCGGTGCGCAGGGTCGCGTTCGTATTCTCGGTTGTTGCCATAGTGGTTGGCTTGGGCTTTTTTGCTGTACGCGGTGGCGGGAACTTCGGGATAGATTTTTCCCCCGGCACAATGGTGCACCTGCGGTTCGAGCAACCTTCGTCCACCGGTGATATTCGGAGTGCGCTCGAACGAGGCGGCGTAACGGACGCTATCATACAGGAAGCTCGCGAGTATGGCGGAGAAGCGAACCGCGAGTTCCTGATAAGGACGGCCAAACGAGATTTCGGATTCGACGACCAGGGAGCGGCCGCCGTAGCACCGTCCACGGCAGTCATAAACATCATCAAGGAATCAGGAATCGGCGCGTTCGAGACCACGATGGCACAGGACGTTGGACCCGCCGTCGGGAAAGAGTTGACCAAAGACGCGTTTCTGGCGATGCTTATTGCGATGGCGGGGATTATCATTTACATCTCCGTGCGGTTCGAGTACCGGTTCGCTATCGCCGCCGTGCTGGCCCTGGCACATGACGTGCTCATAACCGTTGGACTGTTTGCAGTAACCGGCCGGGAGATCTCGCTGCCTGTTGTGGCAGCGTTGCTCACCATTGTGGGCTATTCTTTGAACGATACGATAGTTGTCTTCGACAGGATTCGCGAGAACCTCAAGCTGATGCGTGGCACGTCCTACCCGGAGATAATAAACGCGAGCATCAATCAGGTGCTTAGCCGCACAATACTGACGTCGATGACCACGCTCGTTGTTGTGCTTTGTCTCTACTTCCTCGGAGGGTTGGTGATAAACAGCTTTGCGTTTGCTCTGCTGGTTGGCGTTGCGGTAGGGACGTACTCGTCGATATTTGTGGCCAGCCCGGTCCTCATAGCGTGGCAAGGGCTGAGGAAGCACCGGTAAGAAAAGCGCAAGATAAGAGCGGGCAGATGAGGACGAAGCTGTCCTTGAAGAGATCGCCGTGAGCATCAACATAGAAGAGATCGTCGCTCTCGCGCTCAGAGAAGATATCGGGACGGGCGACATCACAGCGCGGGCACTTGTCCCGAGCAATGCGAAGGCCAGCGGGAGGATCGTCGCCAGAGCAAGCGGGACGCTGAGCGGAACAGAGGTGGCAGGGGCGGTATTCCGTTCCCTGGACACCGGGGTCGAGTTCTCGCCGGCAATCGAAGATGGCGACCAGTTCCAGGAACGTGATCTCTTGGCAACGGTTTCGGGCAGTGCTGCCGCAATTCTTGGCGGCGAACGTGTAGCCCTCAATTTCCTGCAGCAACTGTCCGGCGTCGCCACCATGGCGCGCAGGTTTGCGGACCGGATCCGGCATACTAACGCCAGGATCGCCGATAGCCGCAAGACGGTGCCGGGACTGCGTGTGCTCCAGAAGAAAGCCGTGGTGGACGGTGGCGGGGTAAACCACCGGTTCTCCCTCGCTGACGGGGTGCTTATCAAGAGGAACTACATTATGGCTGCCGCTCCCGACCACGGAACCGTTGCCGCAGCAGTTGCGCGCGCACGGGAGCGTTCACATCACCTTGTCAAGGTCGAAATCGAGGTCGATTCCGTCGACGAGATGAAGGCCGCTATCGACGCCGGAGCTGATGCTGTGATGCTCGACAACATGTCCGTTGCCGAACTGACCGCAGCGGTTGCAGAAGCCAGAACTCTTGTGGGCAACCGCGTGCTTCTCGAGGCGTCGGGCGGAGTTACGTTGGAAGACGTCGTGGAGATCGCCGAAACCGGCGTCGATATCATATCTATAGGGAAGCTCACACATTCCGCGCCGGCAATCGATATGGCGTTGGAGATACCGTAGCAATGCCGCAATTGTGCCCGATACTCAACAAGACCGACGAGGCCATACTGGCTATCCTCAGGTCGAATCACCGGGAAGAGTTTGTTTCGGGTGCGGAAATTGCAGCGGAGCTCGGCATATCGCGAACGGCTGTCTGGAAACACCTCAATCGGTTGCGCAACGCCGGTTATCAGCTCGAGTCCGAGCGGTTTCTTGGATACAAACTGGTTGGAACGCCCGATCTTCTTCTTGCTCCGGAGATAAAGGAGGGCCTTCAAACGTCGAGATTTGGGCACGTTGTTGTCGCGTACGGCGAGACGGGCTCGACGAACGATGACGCGGCGGCCATCGCGTCCGTCGGCGGGGAGGAAGGGACCCTGGTCGTGGCCGAATCGCAGAGCAGCGGGCGCGGCCGTCTCGGCCGCCGGTGGGCGTCGCGGCCCGGGGTCGGAATCTGGGCGTCGCTGGTTCTGCGACCAAACATTCCGCCTCGCTACACCGCGCGGCTCACCATCGTGGCTTCGGTATCCGTTGCCGAGGTGCTGCGGTCGCACGCAGGGTTGGACGCAGTTATCGAATGGCCCAACGATGTCACGGTGGCGGGACGGAAACTGTGCGGCATTCTCACCGAACTTGTTGCCGAACAAGACCGCGTCGAGTTCGGTATCGTTGGAATAGGCATCAACGTCAACCATACCGAGCGCAGTTTTCCGCGTCATCTGCGTGACACGGCTACGAGCATATTCATCGAGACCGGAAAGAGAGCCAACCGTGTTGAGCTGCTGCAACGTTTTCTCGAGCAGTTCGAGCGGGACTACGAGTTGTTCAAAACGAAGGGGTTCGAACCGCTTCGCCGGAGGTGGCGCAGTCTGTCGTACACGCTTGGCAAGCGCGTCACGTGCGAGAGCGGGGACACGACGTTAGTGGGTGTGGCGCAGGATCTCGGCCCGGACGGCGCGCTCGTTGTACGCACAGACGCAGGCAAGAAGGTGAACGTCGTCTCCGGTGACGTGAGATGTCTATGAGGGAGTAGTATACGGTGCTGCTGGCGATCGATGTAGGGAACACCACAACGGTCATAGGTGTCTTTGACGGTGACAGGCTGGTGGGTGACTGGAGTGTGTCGACCGATGTCTCAAAGACAGCTGACGAGTATGGGGTGCTCCTGCGAAGCCTGTTTGCCGAAACAGTGCCCAGAGACGCAGTAGACGGGATCTGCATGTCTTGTGTTGTGCCGCCCGTTTTGGGCGTTCTCGAAGAGATGTCCCGCAGGATATTCTCCGTTCACCCGCTTACCATAGGGCCGGGCATTAAGACGGGCCTCTCGATCTTGTACGACAATCCGAGAGAAGTGGGCGCGGACAGGATAGTCAACGCTGTAGCCGGCGTGGAAGAGTACGGTGCGCCACTCGTGATAGTCGATTTCGGGACCGCGACGACGTTTTGCGCTATCTCGGCCAATGCGGAGTACCTGGGGGGCGTGATAGTGCCGGGGATGAATATCTCGCTCCAGGCGTTGTTCCAAAGGGCTGCGAAACTGCCACGGGTCGAGTTTATAAAGCCGCCGACGGTCATAACGCGCGATACTGTATCGGCAATTCAGGCGGGCTTGATCTACGGGTATACTGACCTGGTTGACGGCATTGTGCGCCGCGTGAAAGCGGAGTTGCCGGGCGACCCGAAAGTGATAGGCACCGGCGGTTTGGTCGAGATAATTGCCGCCGAGTCCAAAACCATCGAGCACGTCGATAAGCTGCTGACTCTCAAAGGGCTCAGACTCATCTATGCGAAGAACAGGCCGTAGTGAATTGCTCTGGCTTCTGCTGGTTCTACTTGTGACAGCTTCGTGCTCGTCGGTGAGCCTCGAAGACCGCGACAAGGCCGACGAGACGGAAGCCTACAAAATACTCGTGCAGGGGGTGCGGCAGGAGCGTTTCGACAAAGAAACGGGGACCATTGAAGCCGTGATAGAAGCAGCCACTGGCAAGGTGAGCAGATCGGGCAGCATGGTGTTGAATGGTGTGGAGGTTGAACTGGTCGACGAAAAAGGGGAACACGTACTTATCCGTGCGGATAGGGGTACCTTCGACGATGACGAAGAGGTGGGAGAGATCGATGGCAACGTGGTGGTCGAGCGGGGCACTATGAAACTTCAGACCGAGAAGGTTAGATGGGATGAGGCCGAGGCGCGCGCATCTGGCGAGACGCCGATCACCGTGACCCAGGGCAGGACGACGATACGTGCCAGAAGGTTCGTCGTGGATACCGAAGAGCGGAGGTTGACCCTTTTTGGAGTATACGATTCGATGATAGACTTGGTGGAGGAGCCCAATGACTAGATACCGGTGTGTGCTTGTGGTTGCCGCGGTTGCGGGCTCGTTTCTCTTCTGTTCAGTCTCCGGTAGTCAGGGCATATCGGGGTTCCCGGCGTCCGAAGAATACCAGACCTTGAAGATCGAGAACGCGGAGAAGTGGTCGTTGTTGGATGGCGACCCGGAGTCTCTGGAAGGAAACGTACATCTCGTTCTTGTGCCCGTCGAGCCCAAGAAGGGCGAGAAACGTGCCGACGAGATCGTTATCAAGGCCGAGAAGATAACGTTCCTCTACAAGACGGTGGAGGAGGAAGACGCGGACACCGGAAAGAAGAAAACAACAAGGATTCGAGAGCGTATTGTCCTTGAGAAGAACGTCTCGCTTGTTCGCGGAGACAGCAGCATCACCGCCGGGAAGGCAACGTGGACGGCCAAGGATAATGTTGTCGAGTTCCAGAACAGTCCCGAAGTGCGCGACAGAGGCAGCGTTCTGACACCGGAAGTGATCTACCACGACATAGATGATAACCGCACCTGGGGCACAGGGGGAACAGGACCTCTTGGCAAGATCAATCTCCAGCAGAAGAAGCAAGACTAAGACGATGAGTGGGGCGAGCCCAGAAGCAACCGACGGGACGAAAAGCGTACAGAAGCCTGAGGCGACGCTCGCGACCGACTGCGTATCCAAACGGTTCGGGCGCAGAGAGGTTGTCAAGGAAGTAACTATCACGCTGCACGCGGGCGAGATCGTCGGGTTGCTGGGTCCGAACGGCGCGGGCAAGACAACGACGTTTCGCATGATCGTCGGGTTGCTGAAACCCAACGGCGGCCGGGTGTCTCTCGATGGTGAGGACGTGACGAGTCTGCCGATGTACAAGCGCGCTCGCAGGGGGATAGCTTACTTGCCCCAGGATCCGTCCGTCTTTCAGAAGCTGACCGTCGAGCAGAACCTGCTCGCCGTGCTTGAGTTTATGCCTTTGTCGCGCCACGAGCGTGTCGAACGCGCGAAACAGCTTATGGACGAGTTGAGCATCAGCCATCTCGCGAAAAATGTGGCTGAAACTCTCTCAGGCGGCGAACGGCGCAGGACGGAGATCAGCAGGGCGCTGGTGCGCTCGCCGAAGTTCCTGTTGCTCGACGAACCGTTTACCGGGGTGGACCCGATTTCTGTGACCGATATTCAGACGATAATCTTCGATCTGAGGAAAAAGGACATCGGGATACTCATCACCGACCATAACGTACACGATACCCTCGAGATAACCGACCGCGCCTACATAATCAACGAAGGCGAAGTGCTCAAGGAAGGCACGCCGGACGAGATAGCCAACGACCCGGATGTCCGCGAGATATACCTCGGCGACCGGTTCAGTCTTCGGCAGTAGGCTCGTAGTCCCGCCATCGGGGGGTCTCTCAAATCACCTGGCGCTCGACTTGGCGTGTCTCGCCGGTGAACCGTTCCGGGCTCAGAGCGGTGATGTCGAGCGATCGTGCCTTCCCATCCATCACCAGTTCGGCAACGAGTTTTCCGGTTATGGGAGCGTGCATCACACCGTGGCCCGAGAAACCTGCCGCAAAGAACAACCCTTCGATCTCGGGCGATTCTCCGACGATGGCGTTTTGGTCGGACGTAAGAGTGCGAAGGCCTGCCCACACAGTCTCTATAGGCTGTGACAAAAGCTCCGGGTAACGGTACTCGACCGTCTCGGCCAGCGTTTCCATCGCGTGCCAGTAGTCGACGTTCGTGTCGCAATCCGGTCGTGGTGTTTTGTCTGCCGCGCTCATGAGAACGCCACTGCCTTCCGGCCTGAAGTAGAACGCCGGACTCTTCACGATCACAAGCGGCGTTTCCCGCGCGAGCCTGCCGGGGCCGGCCGTAACGAAGATATGCCGTTTGTGAGGGACCGCAGGCAGGCTCGCACCGGCGGTAGCGGCAACCTGTGCCGCCCACGGGCCCGCAGCGTCTATGACCGTGCGGGTGCTGATTCCGCCCGACGAGGTGACTGCACCAACCACCCTGCCGCCCGACACTTTGACCGACTGGACAGCGCAGTTGAACCTTGTTGTCACGCCGGCGGCGCGGCCTTTGCGCGCGTATCCCTGAACGACAGCGTGCGGATCCAGCCATCCGTCATCGGGGGTGTAGAGCGCAAACTCGACGTCGTCAACGTTGAGTCCCGGCAACAGTTCGCCGACCTCCGACCGGGTCATCTCCTCCGCACGAACGCCCACAGTGCGCAGCAACGCGAGCGTCTCTTGTTCTTCCGTTTTGCCGGACTTCGTGGTGGCCAGCGTCAGGTACCCGTGACGGCGGAACTCGAGTTCGACGCCGGTCTCGTCGGCCAGCTCCAGGAACATCTCCGTGCTCAACTGGCTCATACGAACGTTGAGCTCGCAGGAGAACTGGCATCGCACGCCGCCAACGCTTTTGCCTGTCGAGCACGAACCGAGAATCGGTTCCCTTTCGAGCAGAACGACACGGCCGGCGCCGCCCTCTGCCAGATGGCAGGCAACGCTCGTTCCGACTATGCCGCCGCCGATAACGACGACGTCCGCTGTGTCCGCCATAAGACTAGACTCTCCTTGATAAACTCGGGCCGCCGGAGACTATACACCAAGGTCGCGCGGAGCGCAATTCCTATGGCTGGACAGCAAAGGGGACGGTTCAGAAGAAGGGCGTCGTGTTGACATGGGCACGGTTATGCGCGATAATTGGTGGCACACTGGCCTTTAAGGGGCCGAGAGTAGCCGACCTGGACAGAAATGTAGAGGAAGTTGAACCGACGGAGAGGTGTAATCCACTTTGATAAGCCTCACCAAGATGTTATGCGACGTGGCCACTTCGGGCGATGCGCTCAGATACGGCATCGCTGAGAAGGGCGAGTCGCAACCAACAGGGACGCCGGTAGTTGTGTGGAACATGTCCCGCCGGTGCAACCTGAGGTGCGTTCACTGCTACGCGGAAGCGAGCATGTCCGCGTCCGACGATGAGTTGACGACGGACGAGGCGAAAGCATTGATAGACGACCTCGCGGAAATGCGTGCGCCGGTGTTGCTGTTCTCGGGAGGGGAGCCGACTATGCGTCCGGACCTCATCGAGTTGGGAGCGTACACCGCGGAGACCGGCGTCCGGCCGGTGATCTCGACGAATGGAACCCTCATAGACGTCGAGATGGCTGGGAAGATAAAGGACGCAGGGTTTCAGTACGTTGGTGTGAGCATAGACGGTCTGCGCGAGACGAACGACAGGTTTCGCGGCAAACGAGGCGCGTTCGATGCTGCACTCGACGGGCTGCGCAACTGCCGGGATGCCGGTCTCAAGGTTGGCATACGGTTTACCGTGAACAAACGCAACTATGACGATCTGCCCGGTATACTCGACCTGCTCGAAGAGGAGAAGATACCCAGGTTCTGCCTGTACCATCTTGTCTATGCCGGACGCGGTTCCGAGCTTGCGAATGAAGACCTTGCGCACGTCGAAACGCGGGCGATGATGGATATGCTCTTTGAACGGACCGTTGACTTTCATGAACGCGGGATCGAGCTCGAGATGTTGACGGTTGACAACCACGCCGACGGTGTCTATCTCTACCTCAAGCTTGCGCGCGAGAACCCGGACCGAGCTCGGGAGGTGTTGCGCCTGTTGCGGATAAGCGGAGGCAACGCGTCGGGCGTCCGGATAGGGTGTGTTGGCGTCACGGGCGAGGTACACGCGGACCAGTTCTGGCGGCACTACTCGTTCGGAAACGTGAGGCGTCGCAAGTTCAGCGAGATATGGTATGATCTCTCGGACGAATTGATGGCGGGATTGAAAGACAGGCGCGCGTTGCTCACAGGGAAGTGCGGCCGTTGCAGCTACCAGGACATATGCAACGGGAACTTCCGGGTGCGAGCCGAGGCCGTACACAGCGACCCGTGGATGGAAGATCCTGCCTGTTATCTGACCGAAGAAGAGATCGTTGCGGATGCGGAGTCGCTTGCCGATGCTGCACCGGGAACCGGACAGTATGCGTGCAAGGGGCAATGATGGTGAATAGGTGGTTTCGCGTATGAGATTCAGCAAGACGATGACCGTAGAAGCGGCCCTGAAGAAGGATTCTCGTGTCGCAAAGGCGCTGGCGAAGCTCGGCATGGTATGTAAAGGATGCGGCGGAGCGGCTGCTGACACAATCATCGTGGCGGCCAAGACGCACTGCGTGGACCCGGACAAGCTGGTTGCCGAGCTTAACAAGCTTGGGCCCCGACGCGCCGCCAAGAAGAAGTGAGATGCCAAAACAAATAATTACCAGACCGCGCGGCACTTCTGATATCCTGCCGGCCGATACACCGGTATGGAGATACGTCGAGGAGCTCGCGATCGACCTTTTCGAGAGTTACGGGTATGGCGAGATACGTGTGCCCGTCTTCGAGGACAGCGCTCTGTTCGAGCGCGGCGTGGGCGAAACGACCGACATAGTCGAGAAGGAGATGTACACCTTCGCCGACCGGAAGGGCAGAACGATGGCTCTTCGGCCCGAAGGCACCGCGTCGGTTGTTCGCGCGTACGTCGAGCACAAGATGTATGCCCAACAGCCTATGCAGAAGCTCTACTACAGAGGGCCGATGTTCCGGTACGAGCGGCCCCAGGCGGGACGCGAACGGCAGTTCTATCAGCTCGGGATAGAGAACCTCGGGTCGGAACATCCGGCGGTGGACTTCGAGGTCATCTATATCGCTTTCGACTACTACAGACGTCTCGGACTCAAGTCCATATCGATCAGGCTTAATTCATTGGGATGCTCGGACGACAGGGTAGAGTACTCGAATATGTTACGCGACCACTTTACGACGGTTCGGGACCAGCTTTGCCCCAACTGCAAGGCGCGGCTGGAACGCAACCCGTTGCGGATACTCGACTGCAAGGAACCGCACTGCAAGGAGCTGGCCGGCTCGGCTCCGTCCTCGCTGGACGGTGTGTGCGGCGAGTGCCGCGAGCATTTTGACGCAGTTCTCAGCCACCTGCGCGAGTTCGATGTGCCGTTCGAGGTTGACACGACGATAGTGCGTGGCCTTGATTACTACACCAGAACGGTGTTCGAAGTCGTTCACTCGTCGCTCGGGGCCCAGGACGCGCTTATGGGAGGCGGCAGGTACGACGACCTGGTCGAGTTGATGGGCGGACCGACGACACCGGCCGCCGGGTTTGCGCTGGGCGTTGGGCGCGCGATACTGGCGGTGCGCGGCGAAGGTATCGAACTGCCCTCGCAAAGACCGCCCGATCTTTACATTGCAGCAATAGGAGATTCGGCCCGCAAGAAGGGATTATCCCTTGCCGTGCGGGCCAGGAGTAATGCGTTACGTGTCGAGATGGATTATGACGACAGGAGCTTCAAGAGTCACCTCAGGAACGCCAACCGGCTGGGCGCGCGGTTCGTCGCCATAATCGGTGAGGACGAGGTTGCCCGCGACGTCGTGCAACTGAAAAACATGGCGGAGAGCACGCAGGTTGAACTGACCGAGGAGAAGACTCTCGAGGAGCTGACGGGTTCGAAATCTCTCCCGGCTTAGGCCGGTTTGGCTGACGAAAGGCATAGACTACGATGCAAAAGCGAACACACATGTGCGGCACGTTGCGCAAAGAACATGTGAAACAACAGGTGTCCCTTCGAGGATGGGTTCACCGGCGTCGCGACCACGGCGGGGTTGTCTTTGTGGACCTGCGGGATCACACGGGGCTGGTCCAGGTGGTGTTCAACCCTGAAGACGATCCGATGGCACACGGCGAGGCGCATACCATTCGCAGCGAGTATGTGCTGGCGGTTGAGGGCTACGTTCGCGACCGGCCCGAGGGCACCGTGAACGAGTCGCTCCCGACCGGCGAAATCGAGGTCGTGGCCAAGGTGTTGGACGTGCTCAACCCGTCCGAGACACCGCCGTTCGTTCTCGAGGACGAGACCGACGCAGGCGAGGATCTCCGGTTGCGGTATCGCTATCTGGATATCAGGCGGGCGCCGCTGCAGCGCAACCTGCGAACCAGGCATGAGATCTGTCTGGCGGTGCGCAACTACTTCGATCAGATGGGGTTCATCGAGGTGGAAACGCCGATGCTGACCAAGAGCACCCCCGAGGGAGCGCGCGACTACCTTGTCCCGAGCAGGGTGAATCCCGGCCGGTTCTACGCGTTGCCGCAGGCACCCCAGATGTTCAAGCAGATACTCATGGTGGGCGCGGTCGACCGGTACTACCAGATAGTCAAATGTTTTCGCGACGAAGACCTGCGAGCGGACCGGCAACCGGAGTTTACACAGATAGACGTCGAGATGTCCTTTGTGGACGAGGACGACGTCCTGGCGGTCTCGGAAGGGATGATCAAGACCATTATCAAGACGGTGCGCGGTACCGAGATCGAGACGCCCCTGCGCCGGATCACCTATCGGGAAGCCATGGACAGATACGGGTCCGATAAGCCTGACACCCGGTTCGGTCTGGAACTTGTCGACGTATCGGACCTCGCAGCGGAATCGGAGTTCAGAGTGTTCCGGAACGTTCTCGAGAACGGCGGCAAGGTGAAAGGAATCCGTGCGCCGGGTCTCGCCACGCTTTCGCGCAAGGAGCTCGACGACTTGACCGAGTTCGTGAAGATATACGGTGCGAAAGGGCTGGCCTGGCTCAAGGTGACTGCCGAGGGGATCGAATCGCCGATCGCCAAGTTCTTCGATGCCGGCGTGCTCGAAAGAATCGGGGAGCGGCTCGACGGGAGTGAGGGCGACCTGCTCGTGTTCGTTGCGGACTCACCGACAGTGGTGGCTGACGCTCTGGGCAACCTGAGGCTGAAACTG
This sequence comes from uncultured bacterium, assembly GCA_964524145.1. Taxonomy (GTDB): domain Bacteria; phylum Hydrogenedentota. The sequence goes on from CAZGCA010000001.1 coordinate 42,558, forward strand.
GCCCGGGATCTGGGCCTCGTACCGGAGGACACGATAGATCTGCTCTGGGTCGTCGAGTTTCCGCTATTGGTCGAGACTGAAGGACAGCCCACGCCGGTGCACCACCCGTTCACGTCGCCGCATCCCGACGACGTTGGCTTGCTCGAATCAGAGCCGCTCACGGTGCGCGCTCGCGCCTATGATATGGTCTTCAACGGCACCGAGATCGGTGGCGGGAGCATAAGAATACACCAAAGAAAATTGCAACAGAAGATGTTCCGGCTGCTCAACATCAGCGAGACCGAGGCACAGCAGAAGTTCGGTTTCTTGCTCAACGCGCTCGAGTATGGTGCGCCTCCGCATGGTGGGATCGCCTTTGGCCTGGACAGGATAGTGACGCTGCTGGTTGGCGGCACGTCGATACGCGAGGCTATTGCGTTTCCCAAGACACAGAAAGCCGTTTGCCCGCTTACCTCGGCACCGGCCGCGGTGGACGACGGCCAGTTGCGGGAGTTGGGCATTCAACTGCTGCCGGAGGTGCGGACGTAGACAGGTTTTCCGTCGCACGGTGAATATCGGCCGGCACGTGGAAGGCAACAGGACAGTGGCTGCGTCAGAGTTCGACACCCACAAATTCAAGATGGACTGGGCGGCGTTGCGCTCAGGGATCTATTCAGACAAGTACTTTGTGAACGCCGCGAAAGTACTCTCCAAGCTGAGCGAGGAACGGGTCGAGTTCGACGGCGAGTGGCCTCCGGAAGCCGAACCTGTGCGCGGACGAGTGCGTTTCCATCCGGGAGAGGCCCATGTGGAGATGCAGTTCTTTACGAAGCGCAAGCCCATGTCAATAGTCGCTGGTGTCAAACCGGCCATAGCAGTGCTGCGCAACTGTACCGGGTTCCGGGACGCAAACGGCCAGTTCCAGAGCACGGGCGACCACCTCGAGATACACGCCGTTGCGCCCGGCCATTCGGTAGCTCCCAACCTGCCCGTAATGCGTGTCCGGGGCAGGTTCCGCAGTTTCGCCGCTCTCGAGACGCCGGTTCTGGGGTTGCTCGGCCGGTGTACAAGGGTTGCGACCAACTGCTACATGACCCTGCAGGCCGCGGGAGGCAAGCCGGTGTTCTTCTTTGCTGCGCGGCACGATCTTTACGTTACTCAGGCCGCCGACGGCTACGCGTACAAGGTTGCTGTCGACACGTATAACGCACGACATAATGCCGACGTGACACCCTTGGTCTCTACCGACGCTCAGGGCGCGTGGTGGGAGGGAACCGGCGGCGGCACGATGTCTCACTCTTACATCTTGAGCTTCCTGCGAGACACCGCTCGCGCGTCGCTCGAGTTTGCCCGCGTTCTGCCGCTCGAGGTGAAGAGGGTCGCTCTCGTGGACACCAGTAACAACTGTCCGAGCGACGCTGTCAAGACGGCTTGCGCGATGTTTGCCAAGTACAAGGAGATGGTCGAGGCCGGGCGGGTCCATGAAGCTGAGAAGTACGTGCTTTTCGGCGTGCGAGTAGACACCGCGGAGAACATGCTCGATGAGTCCATCAATCGCGAAGAGGCAACGTCCCGCGACTACGGTCCCAGCCCGAGGCTGGTCCACAACGTTCGCCTGGCGCTTGACAACGGCCATCTCAGCATGGATTTGTCGGCCGATTGGCGCAAGAAAGCGCAAGAATACTTCTCGCAGATAAAGATATGCGTTTCAGGAGGGTTGACACCGGAGAAGATCGCGCGGTTCGAACGCGAGAACGTGCCCGTGGACATGTACGGTGTGGGCTCGTACCTGTTGACGGGAGAAAGCAACGACTATACCGCGGACGTCGTCGCCGTGAAGGTTGGAAACGTCTGGATCGATATGGCCAAGGTCGGGCGACACCGCGTTGACAACCCCGCTATGAAACTCGTGCCACCCCCATGATAACACCGCACAGCATAGTCCCGGCCAAAGACAGAAAGACAAGGAAATCTGTTCGCAGATTCGCGCTGGCGAACACAGATTGGACGGACGCAGTTGGACGTAGATTGTGCAAGAGTACATCCCAAGAACAGCAAAGCTTCGGACAGGATTAACACGATTCGCAGGATTCAGGCTGTATCATGTTTATCCTGTAAATCCTGTCCAAGATCCGTAATGTATTGGCGCGCCGAGCGCGATACTGTGCTTTGGGGATCGTATCTAGGCCACCATCATGGGATTACGCCCAAAACCTTGGCGAAACATGACAGGATTAAACGTGAGAAATATGAAGAGCCATATCGAGCCGAACGCCTCGGTGTGTGCCACTATGCGGTGCGTATGATCGGTTTTCGGTTTTGCATTGTCAGCTCTGGATTTTGCATTGAATAGCTATGGGATTCAACGTGTATGTTACTCGCCTCGTGCCGCAGGCGGGGATTGAACTGCTCGAACGGGAATGTGAGACCGTCGAGATCAACCCGCACGACCGGCCCTTGACACGCGAGGAGTTGCTGGCGGCAGTACGCTGTCGCGACGGTATACTCTGCCTTCTGACCGATAAGATCGACGAAGAGGTCTTCAAAGCGGCCAAGGGAGCCAAGGGGTTTGCGAACTATGCCGTCGGGTACAACAACATCGATGTTGCGAAGGCGACCGAATACGGGTTTCCCATATCGAACACGCCGGGCGTGTTGACGGACGCCACTGCGGAGATGGCGTGGGCGCTGCTTTTCGCTGTTGCGCGGCGCGTACCCGAGTCCGACAAGTACAACCGGAGCGGTATGTGGGAGGGGTGGGGCCCGATGCAGTTCCTCGGCGGCGATGTGACGGGTGCTACTCTCGGCGTTGTAGGCGCGGGCCGGATCGGCACTGCGTTCGCTCTCAAGTCTCGCGGGTTCGAGATGAACGTTCTGTATGCCGACGTCAAGCACAACGAGCTGCTCGAACGCGAGCTCAGCGCTCAACGGAGAAGCATCGACGACCTGCTTCGAGAATCCGATTACGTCTCGATGCACGTCCCGCTCGTACCTGAAACGTTCCACCTTATCTCGACCGACCAGTTCAAGCTCATGAAATGTACGGCGTACCTCATCAACACGTCGCGCGGGCCCGTGATCGATGAATCGGCTTTGGTCGAGGCGCTACGGTCCGGCGAGATCGCCGGTGCGGGGCTCGATGTCTACGAAGACGAACCCAGTATGACGGCCGGGTTTGCCGAGCTGGAAAACGTTGTGCTGAGCCCGCACACCGGCAGCGCAACCGTCTCAACCCGCAGCAAGATGGCCGTGATGGCTGCCACCAACCTCGTTGCAATGCTTAAAGGAACCCCGATCCCCAATCTCGTCAACCCGGAAGTGCTGCAGAGATAGAGTGGCTGTCTCGATTCCGGGCCGTCGGGTCTTCTTACAAGATAATCCGCAATTGTTCGCCGTTGAGTGACGCTTCATCGTGTCCACCAACAGGTGTCGGCACGTTTCCTTGTTACTCAAGGCAACAGTAGGGAAGTGGACCATCACGATACCGCTCTGATGGAACCGGATACAGGAGTGGGACAACCTCTCAAAAGAAACAGCGCGGGCGCCTCCCTGAGGGGGCGCCCGCACTGTGCACGCTAGGCTATGTTCAGCACATCTCCGGAATTATTGTATCGGAGGTGATGCAGCCGTGGCGTCGGAACCATCAGTGGTGAAGCGGATGACACCGCTCTCATCCAACCAGAACCTCCGGACGCCGCTGCGGCCCGGGTCGGTCGGAACTGCGGTGACGTTGTACGCCTCGTCACCAACGGTCAGCGTAAACAGGTAACCCTGCTTCGTACCACCGGCCAGCACCTCGTCTATGAACGGCTCGGAACCTCCCGGCGGGGTACGCAACTCGGCCAGGGTACCATAGTCATAGATGTTGTCGGCATCGAGGTCAGCAAACCCCGAAGCCTGAAACTGCACTTCGGCACTCGTGATCGTGCGCAACGCACCTATAGCAGCAGCTTCGTTACCGCTCATGCGGTTTCGGAGCAACTGCGGGAGTGCGATCGCTGCGATGATACCTATCACCGCAACCACGATCATCAACTCGACTAGGGTGAAACCTCTGTCTTTCCTCATCTCGCTTCCTCCTTTCGCCTGTAACCCGCAACCTTTGCCACAGGGCCTGCAAACTCTTGGACGACGAAAGAGCAACCATTGTGCCAACAGGCCGAAAACCAGCGAAAAACGCCGTCTTGATGAAAGAGAGCACATCTCGGTGGGCGTTGCTAAGCTGCTGTTAAACAGCGCGTTATGGTTGGGCAGGGCGCTCTGGCAATCTGTGACTTTGTGGTATGCTGTATACGTCTCGCACCAAACTCACGGCTTCTCCGACGCCATTGGAAATGACGTATACCGTCCCTTAGGGACAAATAACGTCGCCGGACGCGGTGTACCGGGAGTCCGAAGATCTATCGTCGTCTGCCGCCACTGGCGCTGGATCGACCACCGCCGCCGGACGATGATGGTGGTGCGACTCGTGCCGTCGACATCGAACGACTTGGAGACGGCGCGCTTCGAACGCTGCCACTGCTCGAGCGCACCGGCGAACTGGTTCGCGAAGACCTACCAACAGACGCCGATCGACTACGGCGCGGAACGCTCGGAGTGCTGCGACTGGCTGTGGGCGGTGGTGCGCTCCTAACACGGCTGTTACTTGCGGGTGGGGGGCCACTGCGGGGCGACGATCTTCCAATTGCGTCCGATCGACTCGGCCGCGGCGCGCTCGCAGTTGGCCGGACACGCTCGGGGCTGCTCGGCGTAGCTGGCTTTCGCGGTACGGCCGGTTCGCGTGGAGCTGACGGGCGAGACGGCGGGCTATAGGTTGGGCTCGGCGGCGATACTCGAGTCCGCGGGCCATCGTCCGGGGTGGGTGACGACACTCGAGAAGGTGGCGCTACTCGCTCACGATGTGGCGCGACGCCGGTACCGCCGACTCCAGAGTGCCCCGACGGTGGCGGGGTGCCTCTTCGATGGACACGCTCGGTACCCGGCGTCTCGGGCGACCGGGGAAATGTCGGATGGCCGCTGCCTCTGGGTTGAGGCAAAGTTCTTGGATTGAGCCTTATGGCTCTTGTCGGCACCCGGTCATCGTAGAGCACGGGAGTGTGGGCGTACACCCGGCCCCGGGGCGGCCGGACGTGCGGCGTATAGTGGTAGACCACTGTTCTCCTGTCCACCACCGGGATCCTGACTATGTAAACCGGTTCGTACCACCCCCACCAGTACGGGCGCGGCCAAATATGGCAATGACCGTACCAGACAGTGTAGTGGATGTCATAGTCGTAGGTGTCCCAATTGTAGGTGTCCCAATCATAGTGTCTCTGGTAGTCCGAGAGCACATAGTCGCCCAGATCGGTGTCTATATCGTGCAGCTCCCCCTCTGCATCCGAGTATATGAGTCTCCTCATATTCAAGATCTCGCGGGAGGAGTTGAATATCCCCACAACGGTAACCTGATGCCCGAGATGCTTCTCCATTCGGGAGATCTGAGCGGCCTTCTCGATAATATCGCCGTTGTACCCGCTCTCGTAGCACAAAGCTGTCGCGCTGCCCCGGTCGAGTGTCACGTCGTCCGAGAGCACGAGGTTCCACGTCACAAACGCGTCGCCGTCGCGCCAGTACCGCTCGAGGGTGCTCTCGAAAACGTAGCCACTGATGGCTATCTGATCTTGGTCATACCTTCCGGCGTGGGCAGCAAGCTTGGCTATCTTGACATAGTTGTAGTCAGCACCATGCGCGCTGATCCCGCCCAGTATGCAAGCTACTGTTAGCGTTGAGATTGCGACATGCCTGAAACTCATCGTGTTACCCTCCTCTCATCTCTCTGTGCGCCTACCTTAAGTATGCCACATAACATGCCCCGGGGTCAAGCAGAATCCGCAGAATGCTGCGTGTTCGCCGTTCGGTAGCATTGCTCGAATTGTCGCCCTTTATATATTCAAACGCTTCCACTGGGTGCGTGGTTGACGTTTGCCATTGCCGCTTTCCGTTGCCACTGCCCCTGATTCTGCTGCCCTTTCATCTCTGACCAGGTTTGTTGCGCGTCCGCTCATCAGATGAAGCTTGACGAGACAGAAGGAAACGGACTATGATGAGGACGCGAGTTTGAGCCAATGGCCGGTGCTCTGTTTGGGGTCTGCGGAAGGAGGAACACCAAATGATGACAGTTGACCCTCGTACGCGAATCACTTGGGCGGTTCTATTGTGCATCTTGTTTGCCGGAAGCGCTGTGGCCGCCCCGCTCGATATTGCGGGGGTCCGATTCATCCCGCCCACGGACGCTTTCTCTCGCTACCACCTTGCCGTTGAGGCAGCAAACGATGCAGAAGAGGCCCTGACGGTCACATCGGTAGCCGTTGATGGCCAAGCGCACGAGAACTTCGCGGTGTTTGTCGGCGCTACGCTCTCGAAGGACGATTCGATCCCTCCGGGCGGGAAAGCGCACGTTCGTCTCTCATTCCCGTGGCGGAATTCGACCCAATACACTGTTGAGATGAGCGCCGGTAGCGCCGAAGGGGAGGGAACCCTGACCGTCAACACGACAGCAACCGCCCCGTCTCTAGGCGGATACTGGAATGCGGCCTGGAAGGGGTACAAAGTCCTGGACATATGCGAAGAAGCCGGTCTCGACCGCGAGAACGAGCCGGTCAATGTTACCCTCAACTTCTCCGCCGGTAGGCTGCGAGACCCTCACAGGGAGCTGCGGCTGTTGGCGATGAGCGACGCGGGCGTTTGCAGCGATGTCCCGTTCCAGATACTGGAAACTTCATCGGTGGACCTTGAAAGTGAGGAGTATCCCGATACAGTAGCTTGCCGGTTGCTCTTCTACGCGAGCGTTCCTGCTCACGCAACCAGCCGTTACCTCGTGTTCTTCGATAATCCCGACGCGCCGCCGTTGCCCGCGACGTCGTCGGCGCTCAAGGTTGAGGGCGAAGGGCTGGGGCTTACAATAGAGAACCCGCACTATCGAGTAACGCTGGCTGAGCAGAGTGGACAGATTAACGGGATCTTTATCAAGCAAGGGGTAGAGACACAGCTGTCCCACAGCGGCAACGCTATCCACTGGAACCCGGGCTGCTATTCTCCTCCGAGACCGTGGGGCCATACGTTTGGCTGGAACCCGCCCGAGGGCAAGAGCGAGGTCCGTGGACCGCTGGTCTACACGCTGAAACGGTGGGGCTGCCTGCATGAACTCCCGGAGGTCTGGGTTTCGGTGACCTACGATTTCTACGCGCATGCTTCTTATTTCGTCATGTCGTCGACAATCCACATCCGGGAAGATATCGACGTGTTGGCGTTGAGAAACGACGAGATGGTCTTCGAGCCGCAACTTTTCTCGGAACTGGGGTGGCGCGACAAGCAGGGAACGGTCAGCACCATGCATCTCGGACAGAACCCTGCGATCGAGACCGGCTACACGCAAGTGCTTCCAGCCGACACACCCTGGCTGTGCTTCTTCCTGCCGAAGGGGAACTACGGGTTTGGCAGTCTGCGGCTCGCTTACGCCTCGGCCGGCACGACGCCCGCCGAAGCGGTCAAGTACAACGAGGGTACGTTTGTCACGGCACCAAACAGCTCGCTGGTGTACTGGTATCGTGCGCTGGTGTACCATTTCTTCCCGACAGCCCCCGAAAAACTGTTCACAAGAGTCAATGCGGGGTCTGTCTATCATGAGACGAACGCTTATCTGCCGTTTGCGTTGGGCAAAGGTGAGGGCAAATCGCTGGATCCGATAGACAAGGCATATGAAAGACTGACCCATCCCCTGAGGGTTGCCTTTGTGGATTGGGGACGAGACGATCTCGTTGCCGTGGGCCAGCGTGGAACAGAATGAGCCGTGACAACAGTGCGATACTGTTCGAGCGGGAGGTCTTGGAAAGAGGAGGGCGAACGATGAGCCTGGGAATGCACCGTTTTGGCAGCCGAAGGGTTGGGAGAGGACCATTTCTATGGGTGGCCACATTGAGCATCGTGATAATCTTGCTGCTCAGTGTCGACGTCTATGGGCAGGAGAGTGTAACGCTCTCGAACCTCGAGTTCCGGTCGCCCGAACCGGATACTCCGTATTTCCATCTCCGCGCAAGGGTCACGTCGCCGGTCGAGGGGGTTTTGACCCTGAAGGGTGCCGAGGTCAATGGCGAGCCGGCACGCGGGGGACGGTGGGACCAGGCGAACGCGCTGCTGGCGGTTCCTGTCCCGTGGCGTCCCGGCCAGGGATATCTGCTGCACGTCACATTTGAGACGGCCGACGAGAAAGTCTTGACCGGCGAGGTGTCCGGGAAGTCGCCCGGCGACGGCGGCATGTGGAGTCCGAACTGGGCGCACTATGCTTCGGTAACACTTGCGGAAGAAGCGGGCGTTGAAAGGAAGGCCGAGCCGGTCCACATTACCCTCTCAGTCTACGCCGACTACGTTACGCGGATCGAGAACGAAATCCGTGTTCTCCGGTTGGATGGACGAACAGGTGCCCAGAAGGAAGTGCCGAGCCAGGTATATGCGGTCTCGGAATGGACCAAACCAGCCGATGACGACGAATACGAACCAGACCGGTTCCAATCGACGGTCACCTGTGAAGTTGCTTTCCTGGCCGATGTGGTGCCGCGCAGCAAACAAATGTACCTGATCTACTACGGCAACCCAGACGCAGAGAAGCCGACCTACGAGACCGATCTCAAGGTGAGTGGAGATGATCCCGGCCTCACTATCACGAACGCGTTCTACGAGACCAAACTGCACGAGAAAAGCGGCGTGCTCGACGAAGTCCGGCTTCACGGGACCGACGAGGTGTTCGCTCACAAGATAGAAACCAACGGCGCTATCCATTGGAATCCCGGCTGCTATGCGCCGCCTCGCGAGTGGGTTCATGCGTCCGATTGGGAGCCGCCCGAAGGAATGGCGACTATCAGGGGACCCGTGTTCGTCATGGCTAAACGCTGGGGACCGCTGCCGAAGATGCCTGATGTTATCGTATCGATAACCTACCGTTTCTACGCGAACAACCCCCACATACGGATGTCCTCGACGATGGAGGTTAAAGAGGACATTCATGTGAAGGCGTTGCGCAACAACGAGATCGTGTTGAACCGCGAGTTTATCGACCGCTTCGCGTGGGAAGACCGCGGCGGCGCGGTTCACACGGTTGCCGTGGCGGATGTGCCGCAACACCCGGCGCACGGGATCGAGATTGCAGCGGACACGCCGTGGGTGACGTTTTACAACATCGAGAAGAATCTCGGATTCGGCGGGATCACGCTGGAATTCACCAACGCGCGTCCGGCTGACGGTCTGCCGAGGATCGAGCAACCATACCTCTACCTCGAAGTGGGCCGCTGGGTATACTGGGCACGTGCGCTGGTGTACCCGTTCGGGTCGACGAACCCGCAACGGCTCGTGCTCGTGCCCGGGGGGAGCCTGTACGTGGAAGAGCTTGCGTTCCTGCCGTTCAGGCTCGGAAAGACCGCGTCGAACCGTTTAATGCCTGTTCAGCACACCCAGAGACGTCTCAGCAACCCCTTGTACGTCTCTGTGCACATGGACATTGACAAACGCGTTCCGGATGAATGGGTGTGGCCGCTGCTCACTGCCCCGTTTCAGGAGATTCTCGAGGAGTAGTGATCGCGATATACGGATTGCTATTAGTCTTTGAGTCCTGTACCATGGGCGGGATTCGTATCTGTGAGGAGATGTTTTGCACGCGATAGACTGGATTCTGGTTACGGTATACGTGGCCTTTGTGCTGGGCGCGGGATTCCTGACGCGACGGTTCATCGGCGGCTTGGCGGACTACCTTGTTGCGGGCCGCGGGCTTAAGACCCATCTTGCCATCGCCACGCTTTCAGCAACGGAACTCGGCCTCGTAACCGTCATGTACCAGGCCGAAGAAGGGTACGTGAACGGCCTTTCGGCGTTCACCATCGGGCTGATCGCGTGCGCGGCATACTTCTTCGTCGGTGCGAGCGGATTCATCATCAAGGGATTGCGCCAGTTCCGAGTGATGACCATCCCCGAGTTCTACGAGGTTCGGTATTCGCGCGGGATACGCGTGATTGGCGCCTTGGTGCTGACGGCATCCGGCGTGCTCAATATGGGCATGTTTGTATATATCGGCGGCCTGTTTCTCGTTACGGTGATGGGGATCGACCCACAATACCTGCCCCATACGATGACCGTATTGATGGCCGTCGTTCTTCTCTACACGATACTGGGGGGCATGGTCGGCGTCGTACTCACCGATTACGTCCAGTTCGTTATCATGGCCATCGGAGGCGGGCTGGCTACTTATTTCGCCGTGCGTGCCGTCGGGTGGGACAATATGGTTTCCGTGCTCAGCGTTGAGAAAGGCGAGGCGGCATTCAATCCGGTCGCGTCGACTCACCTCAAGTACGGTTGGTCGTTCATCTTCTGGCAGATATTCGTGCAACTCGGCGCGGCAGCGCTCTGGCCGCCGTCAACGACGCGGGCGCTCAGCACCGACTCGCCGTCTACGACCAGGAAAGCGTTCGCCGTAGCCGGGTTAACCTTCATGGGGCGTGCCGTACTGCCCATGGTGTGGGGCATCGCCGCGTTCGTGTGGCTGACACAGAAAGGCCTCGCGGGACAGCTTGGGTCGAACCTCGAGGGCATGCCGCAGTTCATGCGCGAGATCTTGCCCGCCGGAATCCTCGGGCTCGTCACTGCGGGGATGTTGGCAGCCTTCATGAGCACGCACGACAGCTACCTTTTGTGCTGGAGTTCCGTGATCACGCAGGATATCATAGCTCCGCTCTGGCGCAAACCCATCTCGCCGAAATCGAGAATACTCATCACCCGGATAACCATTGTGGTCCTCGGAATCTTTCTCGTGGTGTGGGGGCTGTGGTTCAAATTGCCGGAGACTGCCTGGCGGTATATGGCGATAACGGGTTCGATGTATACGGCCGGCGCGTTGACCGTCATAGGGTTGGGACTTTACTGGAAGAAATGCAACACAGTCGGTGCGTATTGCGGGATACTCCTGGGCGGGATACTGCCGGCGACATTTCTGGTTCTGAGCCAGGTCGAGCTGCCGCTGCCGGAGATCCTCGAGGGGTTCACAAACTCCGACAAACTGACCGGTCTCAGCTCGTATTTCATCGCGCTTGCGGGAGCGGTCATCGGATCGCTGGTGACCCAGAAGAGCCATCCGCCCAAGAGCGCGAAACCGGTCGAGGAGGGATAGAACACATGGCAGGCTGGGCCGTTTTCTGGAAGCTGGTCTTCTTCGTCAGCATCGGGCTCTTCTTCGCCGTCGCAGCCGTCGTGGCGGTGAGAGGGTTCGTCGATCTCATCGAGATGTTCTCGCGCCTCAAGGACATGACCCACGACCACGATAGATAGCTTCGTAGCGTAGACTCACGAGATCTCCGCGGCAATTCTCCCACAACCACTTACCACGCGCTGGCGCACAACAGCCCCAAAGCCCCTTTTCCAGAGGCCTTGATGGGGGGTTCGAATACCTTGTCCGCAACAGTCCCGTCATTTTTCCGAGCCTAGCCTGCCAGAATCGTGTCCGAAGAACGTTATGTGTAGTACAGAAATGGTCGGTTTCAAGCAGAGACTTAGTACAGAGATTTGGGGGAACGCCCTTCTCCTTATCGTATGCGCGTTGGAGATGCGTTGACTTCTGGATTGTATTGTGTGAGAATTGGGTGTAGTGCAAAGGCATTGGGATAGGGGACAGCAATAGTGAACAGGGCTGATGGCGCATTCCGGGTTCTTGCCAATGTGGCGGCTCGGCGGCAAGTGCGCGGGCGGCATTCCTGCGGAGGGCCTTTTCAATGGGACGCATAGCGGAAAACATAGAATACAAGCGGTTTCTTGACTGGTGCAAGAAAAACAAGAATGACCTGGCAAACAGGGCTAGTGAGATTGCTGAGAACAGAGACAATAGCAATCGAACAGGCCACTTGTATCGAGGCTACCTTGCCGCCGTGCATTTTCTGAGTGAATATCCCAGCGTTCACGAGTGGCTGAAAAAGCAGCGACTGAGCTCCCGCCAGCCGGTCAATGTTAACGAAATGACCTTTTCGAAGCCTTGGTCTGAATTCATGCGAAGAGAGAGTAAGAAACATGCGGTACTTAGAAATATCTTGCCAAAACAATATGGTGGTGAGACAACCAGCGGGGGAGGCGGGGCCTACCCTTTCAAAGTAGCACTGCGCTTAGCTGCCGAGTTCGTACCTCTCTCCGATGAGGGCGAAGCATCATTACCAGCTAAGTACAGAATGGTCAGAAAGAAGGAGTTTGACCGTGACTATCCAGAGGTCAACAGGTTGAAAAAGCGATATGGTTTCAGGTGCCAAGTATGTCAGAACACCATATCCCTAGGGGGTGGTAAATTCTATTCCGAAGCCCACCACTTGAGGCCCCTAGGAAGACAACACAAAGGCCCTGCAGATATCGCGAACGTAGTCATTCTCTGCCCGCAGCACCACGCAGAATTTGACTTCTTCTTATTCGCCATCCTTGACTACAAGGGGAAGAGCCGGAGGCTCGAGCACATGCTTAGAGATTTGGGGACTCATGAGAACCGACTCTTGACGAATCACAAGATTGGCCCGGAGTTTGTGGACTACGTGACAGAGCAGTATCTCACCCGATATGATCGACTAGAAGGGGAAGCGTAATGGGGAAGACCGAATGTACTTGATACAGACTTCCCAGGTGCTTCGCCAGTTCAAGCGTTCTGACCCGGTTCACGCATTGGTACGAGATGACTGCAGGAAGGTGATTACGAAATGTCCTCCAGGCTCTGTAGCCTTGGTACATACAAGCCCCCCGTACAACATCAACCGGAACTACAAAGGGTTTCGAGACTCGAGCGCAATTGAGGAATATAGATCATTCCTCTCGGACGTGTTGGGTGCGATGGCAGTAGCACTCAGACCGGGTGGCTCCGTTTTCTGGCAAACGGGGTACACAACGCGTAATGATGAGAAGAGCAATACGGGAACGGGCCGCATCGTTCCACTGGATTCCTTGGTGTTGCCCATCTTTGAGGAACTCGGTTTCATTCTCTGGGACAGGATAATCTGGAACTATTTCGGTAGCATGGCCTTTAAGAGCAAGTTCACTAATAGGCACGAAACGATCCTGTGGTTCGTTAAAGATGGTGGTCATCCAACGCAGCCCATCTTCAACGTGGACGCGGTCCGCGAAAGATCAGTCTCCTATGACGGGCGCAACCACATTCTCGGAAGAAACCCCGGAAATGTCTGGCAGGCACAACGCGTTGCGTACGGATCTACCGGCCAAACGAGCCATATCGCGGTGTTTCCGGAGGAGGTTTCCGAGAAGATCATTCGGTGCTGCTCGGCCGAAGGGGAGCTCGTTGTGGACCCGTTCGCCGGGAGTGGTACCACCTGCAAGGCAGCCCTCACCTTGGGAAGACAGTTCTTGGGTTGCGAAATCTCCGAGCCTTACGCGAATGAGGCGAACGAACGCCTCGGTTTGTGGGCCTCTAGGGAAGTGGACAATCTTGCGCTGGGGATCATTGTAATCTATGGGTTCCGTAGGAAACTCGGGACTCTCGCCCTAGGTGAGCTCCAAATGCTCTTGGAGGCCGCCGGTGCTGGCGGATTCGAGGCACGCCTGCGGGACGTGCAGAACGCGGTTGCTGAAATAGTGACGGCCAACCGAGTGACTCGATCCTTGAAGCGCAGGAAGTACGAGCTTTGGGAGAAATACGACCACCTCATTGATGATTATGACCCGACGGATCCGATCATCGCAGCTGACCAGGCGCTTTCCTTCTGTTTTGCTCATCGGAAGCGCTGGAACGGGGTGAAACGGTATCTCTCAGCAGGGCTTGTGCTGAGGGACCTATGCGAAGAAGTGCTAGGGGTTTCTGAGCAGCGTCGCAGGGCGTTCCTGCGGGACTTATGTGCGGGCGCTCCAACTCGCTTCAGACTTTCGAGAACCTCAGTTGAACTTCTGAGAACTGACTCAGGACTTGGTTGTGATAAGCCTCTGGTTTGGTCATCCAACACGTCCGGCACGGGGCGTGTCGCGTTTGATCAGGCCCCCGGGACCAAAAGGAAGAAGCCAGATCAGCAGGATTTGCCGCTGTGATTGTGGGGGTGTCGAAGCTATTGTTAGCTATTGGGTTGTGAAGCGGGCGCAAAAAAAGTGCTACATTTCGGGCTTCGGCGGTGCATATATTGGGTGGGGTGTGTGCGAACGCACAGATAGCGAAACGACAGCAGAGATTTGGAAAATACCGCAAGCCTCATAGCCGCAATAGGCTTGACAAAAAAGGGGGCTAGGAGTAATATGCGTCAAGAAGGAGGGGATAACCCAGGGGCAAAAAGAATGTCCTATACAACGGCCTAGACATCTTGTGTTATAATTGTGTTATAATTCAGGAGGCATCGTTGTCGTGTGTTGATGCGCATGCTGGTGATGCTGTGAAGGTCGAAATCATCGGACGGAGGCGTCTATGAGTAGGCAATGGGTGGACATCGCAAAACTCGTCTTCAAAGGAGAGCGGTTTCGCGATCATGCATTGGATCTTACGGCCATTGTGGAGATGGGCCAATTTCAGAAGTTGGTGGCCGAGACGGCGAAGGCTCTCTGGCGCAAGGCCAATCCCGACCGTGATCGGCTTCCGGGCCATTTCCAAGAGCGCACGCGCCTGTATGTTCGCAGAATCGAGGAAGGGAGCGCGGCAGTTCCTTTAGAAGCCTGTATAGAAGAAGAACCGCAGCGGGAACTATTTCAAGAAGAGCCCACTGGCGCTATCGAGCTAAACGAGGCGGTTCGCTTGAGCTTACGGGTTTTCGGGGCCGCCTCGATGGACAGAACGCTACCAAGGGATTTTCCGGAAGAACTGCTCCCGGAGTATGCGCGATTTGGTGAATCTTTGGAGGAGAACGAGGCTATCGAGGTGATTGGGCCCGGAGAGCCCCCGACTCCCGTCACGCGAGTCTCGCGCAAACGTCTGGCAACCCTTGTCTTGTTGAGCAAGCCCGTTGAGGAACCCCGCGAAGGACCTGTCGACATCACGGGCGAGGTATTGGAGGCAGACATTCGACAGCGGCGTTTTCAGGTGTGGCGAGATGAGAATACATGCATTAAGGTGGAATTCACGCCAGCACAGGAAGACGTGGTAACCCATGCCCTTCGAGATCATGAAACAGTCCGGCTTCGAGTGATTGGTCGAGGCCAGTTGTCCAGCACTGGTGAACTTAAAGGCATCAAGGCCGTGGAAGACTTGCAGATTCGTCCGACGGCAGAGATGACATATGACGCGTCAGCCCCCGCCATTGAGGCTGTCTTGCAGAAGTTGGCTAGCGAAGTTCCAGACGAGGAATGGGAACGGCTACCGACGGATCTCATTGACAATCTTGATCACTATCTCTACGGCACACCCTAGAAATGACAGCTGTCTTTGTAGACACCGACTATTGGATCGCCGTGGTAAAGCCAAATGATCAATGGAAAGACCCTGCCGATCGGGCTAAGCGGTCACTTGGGCAGGTGCGCCTCCTAACAACAGACGAAGTTCTGGCTGAGTTTCTCAATGCATTGGGTAAGTATGGTGGCTATCTTCGGACGCAGGCTGTAGAGATGGTACGCGCCATCAATAAGAACGCCAACATCACTGTCGTTCCTCAATCCCGAGATTCATTTGTTCGTGGGTTGGCGACTTATGAAAACCGCTCGGATAAGGACTATTCCCTTACTGACTGCATATCGTTCAATACAATGAAGGCTCAGGGAATCCAAAAAGTTCTGTCACACGACCACCACTTCCAGCAGGAAAGCTTTGTCCCGCTGATATGCAAGGAGTAGAGACCCAGGTGATCCTGGATGATAATCACCCCGGCGCTCTGCCAAGTATTTCCACCAATTCCTCAATCGAAAAGACTGCAAAGCAATCCCCTGCGTAAACCGCCACGCATTGCTCTAGTTTGAGCACCGCCTCCCGTATCCTTGCAACCGATGCGTTATAGGGCTTCTTGCTCCAGTGGTTCACTTACCCCTGGTGCCCATTTGGTGCCCACTTCAGAGAGAAACCGGGGCGTAACAGAGACAACAGGGTACAACAGGGATGCGGCGGAAACCCGCACAGACACAGCGTTTCGCGCTAAGTTGGGGGTATACACATAATTACAGAAACAGGGCTTAAACGACTCACGAAATCGAACCCGCCAAGCGGCAGTACGGAAGACAGTCCTATCAGGGCACCGGGACGGATTGCCATCTTGACTTGCTCAGCGGATGCCTGCTGCAACCGTCTCGGGTGATTTGGCCCCAAGTAGGTAGTTATTGCGGTTACAATGGCAGACATGACGTTCAGTTCTGTGAACATTTGCCTGGTTCAACCAAGACCAATAGGGCGAGATCCCTGAATCGTAGCGTGCGTAACAGGTGTTATTGCAGCAGGTTGCAGCCGTCAGATGCCGTTACATCCGATTCATGGCACGCTGGTTGCTTAATGACAGCTGGTTTCTTTGATGCCCCGGTAGGGGCGAAACAGCGTGAAGATCAACGAGAGTCGGATTTAGACAACAGCAGGAAGGTGTAAAGGAGAGAGAAGGATGGCTGCAATCAGACGAATGCGTGCAGCGTTGGTAGTGGGAGCACTGGTCACGGTCGGCGTTTTGCTTGGCGCAACCCCGGCGAGTGCGTACGACATATCCATCGACAACGTGAGGTTCTACATACCTGCGACCCGCGACGATGTGATCGCTACGCCGATCACGAGCGGTTCGAACACGCCGATCAACTCGCCGGACAGCTTTTACGTGGGGCCTCAGAGCTCGACGTCAGGCAGCCTGCGGTTTAGTCTGGATTTCTCGGCCCAGTTGGACGCGCTGTACCCGCCGAACGGCGCCGTGGATTTGAGTTCGGGAGCGCTGACCGTGAGCTTCGCAGACCTCGACATACTGCCCGATATAATAACCACAGACGTCGAGTTGACCGAGGTGTGCGTCATTACGGCGGACGGCTCGGTCGAGGTCATCCTTGATTCGGACGCGGGGGCTCCTCCGTATACACCGGCCGGACCGACCGACAACACGCCGATCGCGTTCGAGAATGTACCTCTGAGCCCGACGGTGCTTGCCATGATCGAGGACGGCGATTTCATGTTGGACTTCTACCTTACGGCGACTGTCGAGAACAACAGACGTTCCAGGGGTATATGCCTGATGAATACCGTGGAGAGTGTAGGGGTTGTTGGCCTTGATTTGGAGCCCGTTCCGGAACCCTCGACAATAGTGTTGCTTCTCTCGGGTATTGGCGGTATAATCGCAAGAGTCAGTCTAAGAAAAGGCAAGGACTAAAACTGAATATAAGAAAAGCGTCGCGCCGGGGTTAGTCAGTCGTCCGCTATGGGATGTGCATGAGACAGACTAGTTCCCTCCTTAAGGTGCGTCTTCCTTTCTGACCGTACAACCTTCAACTGTGTTCTGACACAGTTAGGCGCGACGCTTCCTCCCTGTTGAGGGGTAGCAGGGCCGCATAAGGCTCGGTTACCCCTCGATTTGTTTTTGCAAGAACGGCGAGCAGTGTAAGTGGTGGGGGGAAACGGCCTACGGTGAGTGCGAGCCGTCCGGAGACAGTTCCTCAAGCAGTTCGCGGGCGGTGTTGTTGGACGGGTCCAATCTGAGAGCTTCGTCGAGTTGAGATCTGGCATCGTCGGGGCGGCCCTGGCGAACGTACGCTTTCGCGAGGTTGATACGTGCCTGCACAAACAATGGCGCAAACGAGACCGCCGCTTCGTATTCGCTCAGGGCTTCGGCGAACCTTCCGAGGTGGCTGTAAGCGACACCGAGATTGTTGTGCAGACCGCCGTGATAGCTTTCCGCGAGAGTGTTCTTCGGGTTGATCCGGGCGATCTCCTCTTCGGTCCACAAGGCCTTCACCTTCTCCGGCGCATCGGTGAGCAGATGGTATGGGTTGAGTTCGAGAGCGCGCTGGTACGCCGTTGCCCCTTTGCGATACTCCCCACCCCTAAGATAGGCGTCGCCGAGTTCTG
Organism: uncultured bacterium; assembly: GCA_964524145.1. Lineage (GTDB taxonomy): Bacteria > Hydrogenedentota. The sequence goes on from CAZGCA010000001.1 coordinate 60,529, forward strand.
CATGGGTGCGGTACTTTCTTGGGGATTTTCTCGCCGCATCCTCCCACAACACGAGCTCGTTGCGCCAGACATAGTTGCGCTGGTGGGTGAGAACGCCCAGCAGTATGGTAAGCAGCAGCGCCACCGCAACATGGTTGAAGGTGGGGGACCGTCTTTCCCCGGGCCAGTATACCGCCAACTTCGGTGCTATCCCGGCCAAGACAATACCCACGAACAGACAGAACCCGATCGAGGGAAGGTACAACCGGTGTTCGTTAAGGATTACGTTCAGGGGATGGACGCTTGATGTCGGGACGAGAGTAATCAAGTACCACGCTATAGCGAAGGCAACAAGCGGACGTTTTCGACGGTAGTACACAGCTGCTCCCACAACGCCCAGGATCACTGCCAACGACGCCAGCACGGCCGGTTCCACCAGCGAATAGGCGACGGCGATATGGTGGTCGACGTTCAACCCGAACGGAAAGAGAAACAGGAATATGTAGAACACGATGGCTTTTGACTGGGTGAGCACGTTTTCCCAGACACCGCGCACAAAATAGCCGCCTCCGCCCACCGCGAAAGGACCGTATTGGGCAAACAGAGTAAACCTCAGGCCGATGAAAGCCGCCGTAACGAGCCAGATAGCCAGGTGGTATTTGCCCACTGTCTTGACAAAACCCTCCTTGTTTTCCCGACACAGGAGCAGTTCTGCAAACGCCACCACGAGCGGGAACGACAGTGCCAGTTCCTTCGTGCAGACCGATAGCGCGTAGGCTGACGCACTTGCCGCTACCCAGAGACACACCGCCCGCCGCGAGCGGGCGCCGTGCGCTTTCAGGAAACACGCAAAACCGAGGATGTACCACACCGAGCACAACGCCGAGGAACGTGCCGAGACGTAGTTTACGGCTTCAGCGTTGACCGGATGAATCGCAAATACCGCCGCTGCCAGGAACGCCACGAGTGCGCGTTTGGCGAGCATATGCGCGAGCAGGTACACAGCAGCAACCGTGATGCAGTGGATAAACACGTTGGTGATATGAAAACTGAGCGCCCCTTCGCCGAACAGGGTGAAGTTGAGTGCGAAGGTCGAGAGCAGGAGTGGCCGGTACATTGCGCTGCGGGCTCCGAACGTGGAAGCCGTGCTGGGCTCGCCGAAGAAATGCTGTACGTTTCGCAGGTCGCGCAAGCTCTCATTCTCGACGATGTGGTGGTAGTCATCGTAACAGAATCCCCGATGGAACGCGTTCGAGTACACGAGCAGGCATAGGCAAACCAGTGCGGCCAATCGGACGACGTGCCAGGTCGCGCTCGTGTCGTTCAGGAACCTGTCAAACCCGTGTTCCAGTGTTGAGCTCTGAATATCGTGCATCTATTCCACCTTGTGCGCACCGTGCGGTCGCGTTAGACGCCTTGGCAGCACGAACGGGCGGCCGGTGTTCTCGTTGATGTGGACGGTGACGTCAACCTCGTAGACGGCACGCAGCGTGTTCTCGACAAGCACTTCGGCTGGCGTTCCTTCGGCGAAGATCTGGCCCTCTTTGAGCAAGACGAGCCGGTCGCAGTACTGTGACGCGAGATTCAGGTCGTGCGAAACCAGCAGGATCGTCAGGCGGCGTTCTGCGTTCAGCTTTCTGAGAATCTCGTAGATCTCCAACTCATGTCTCAGGTCGAGGAACGAAGTCGGCTCGTCGAGCAGAAGGATCCGTGGCTCCTGGGCGAGCGCTTTTGCAATTATCACACGCTGTCGTTCACCGCCGCTGAGCTCGTTCACGGCCCTGTTCTCGAAGGGTTCCGTGTCCGTCATCCTCATTGCCTGCCGTGCGATCTCGATGTCCGAGGTCGACTCGAAGGCCGCACGTCCCATGAACGGCGCGCGGCCCATCAGCACCACCTCGAACGCTCTGAATGGGAACGAAACCGAGAGTTCCTGTGGGACAACCGCCATGAACTCCGCGACCGACCTGTTCGAGAGCGCGGTTATCTCCGTTCCGAAAAGCGATATGGTGCCGCTCTCGGGAAGCAGGACGCGGCTCAACAGCTTGAGGATGGTGGTCTTGCCCGAGCCGTTCGGTCCAATGAGACCGACCATCTCGCCTTCGCTTACCGTCATGTCGATTCCCCGCAGAACGGGGTCGGCCAGGTATCGGAATCTGAGCGATCGGACTTCAATTGGCGTTGTCCCGCTCATGCGTAGTACGCGCCTTTGCGTCGCCGCTTAAGAAGGAAAATGAAAAACGGGCCGCCGCACAACACCGTTATCACGCCTACCGGTATCTCGGTGGGCGCGATCAACGTTCGCGCCACCGTGTCCGCTACGACAAGGAAGCCCGCACCCGCGAGCAGCGCCGACGGCAGAAGCAGCCTGTGGTCCGGACCGAGGATGAGACGCATGACATGTGGCACGATCAGCCCTACAAACCCGATAGGCCCCGAGTAGGCAACTGCTGCGGCAGTAACAAAAGAAGCTGCAATGAATGTCTTTCTTTTCAGAGTCTCGACCTCGATACCGAGCTGCTTGGCGGGTTCTTCGCCGAGCGTCATGATGTTGAATTGACGCGTCAAGGTAAACAGGAAGACCGAGCCGATACCGACGTAGGCTGCCACGACGCCAAGCGTGCCGTATGTCAGCGGAACGAGGTTACCCATCAGCCAAATGACAATGTCGTTCATAGTTGCGAAGTCGACTATTGACGTCACAAACATCACCATTGCGCCGAAGAACGCGTTGATGATGACGCCGACAAGAAGCAGCGTATGCCTGTGGACTACTCCTCCCACAGACGCAACCCTGTAGACAAAGAATATTGTTACCGTCGCGCCCACGAACGCGAACAGTGGTATCGTCGAAATGCCGAGGATGCTCGCTTCGAGCCCCAACAGCATGCCGGCTACCGCGCCGAGTGCCGCGCCTCCCGAGATGCCGAGAATGTACGGGTCGGCAAGCGGGTTCCGCAAAAGAGCCTGGAACGAGACGCCCGATACGGAAAGCGCCGCGCCAACGAGCGCTGCCAGAAGTATCCTGGGTATGCGTACGTCGAAAAGGATTTCCTTGTCAGGCGACACGCCCTTGATGGCCTGAAGGACACTGATGCTGGTTTCGCTGATCAATGAAGAGACGATCATTGCAGCGAGCAGCAGGATGGCCAGCAAGCCTACAACAGCGATGAACCGTCGCGGGTTGAGGGTCTTCATTCCGGGGGTTCCTCAAATACTTCGGGATGGATGACGCGGGCTACCTCCCGAAGCGCGTCGACGATCCGCGGTCCGGGCCGGATAAGCTCGTCGGTGTCGAGCCCGTAGATTCTGTCGTTCTTCACTGCCGGTATGGAATCCCACCGCAGCCACCAGTCCCGCCGTTTCTCCCTGTCCTCCGGGCTGAACGCCGAACCCATGGAGGCGTCTATTATCACGTCCGGGGCGCGCTTGATCACCTCTTCCATGTTGAAGCGCGGATACATGCCGACGGCGCCCGACGCGATGTTTGTGCCGCCGGCCATCTCGATCAGCCCGTCAATAAAGGTGCCCGACCCAGCCAGGTACAGAGGGTCGTGCCCGATTGCGAAAAGGACCTTGGCACGCGGCCTGCCTTTCACTCTGTCGGAAGTCTCCTGCAACCCGGCCCTCATCTTTCTTGCGAGCGTTTCAGCCCCGTTGGTCGCGCCCGTGGCCTGGCCGATCTCTTCTATCGCAGCGAAGATCTCTTCGATTGTATCCGTTCGCGTTGTCAACGTATGGGTGCCAAGGTCACGGAGCCGATTCATGATCTGCTGAGACGCCTGCCCTGGGATGTTTATCACAAGATCGGGTTCGAGCGCAAGGATAGCCTCAAGGTTCGGGTTGAGCACGCCGCCGATGCGGCGTTTTGTCCGCGCCTCCGGCGGGTGGTTGCAGAAGTCCGTCACGCCGACCACGCGGTCGCCGATCCCCATCGCAAACAGTAGCTCGGTGACGTTCGGAGCCATGGAAACGATGCGTTGTGGCGCGGCTTTCAGCGCTTCCCGGTCATCTGTTGTCGCCGTTTTGCCGCAACCGCTGCCGACGATAGGCAGAATCAACACCAGAAATGTGATGGTAGCAGGTAGCTGCAAGTAGCGGGAGCAGATGCTGATCAATGTTCCATTCGCTGTTCTGGTGCGGGATTCCGGTCGTTTCACAACCCTGCGATCAGACGATTCCCGGGATTCCCGCGATCATAAACACAATGGACAGCGGTATACGCATAATCGTCCAGAAGAAGGGTGTTTGCACGAAGAGTATTATCAGGATGAAGCCCACCATCGGGCCGATCCGCATGTATTTCTGTCTCGTTTCGAAGTCAAGCGCCTGGGCAAGAACATGGGACCCGTCGAGAGGCGGGATCGGTATCAGGTTGAAGAAGGCGAGGATCACGTTTAAGGCCATGAGATAATACAACATAGTGTACACGGCTCCCGGCACGGCGACGCCCATCACGAAGGTGAGGGCGCGGAACGCGAAGGCGGCCGTCAGTGCAACAGTCAAGTTGGCTCCTATTCCGGCAAGCGACACGATTATCTCGTCGCGCCTGAAATGCCTGAAATTGAGCGGGTTGACGGGCACGGGTTTCGCCCATCCAAAGAGGAACCGCACACCAGTTAACATCATGAAAAGCGGGAGTATCACAGTACCCACAGGGTCAATGTGCACTTTGGGATTCAAAGAGACACGGCCCATCAGACGCGCTGTCGGGTCCCCACATCGGTCTGCTGCAAATGCGTGCGCGCATTCATGGCAGCATATCGAGAAGAGCAGCACGCAATACAGTAAGATCTTGTCCGACAGATTTCCCAGAAAACCCTCTGCTCCCACGGCTGATACTCTTTACTGTTGTTCCGCTAACAATCGCTTGATTTCACCGGAAAATCTTATCAGAAGGCAGTATACAAGTCAAACCACGCCGGAAATCAGGTTCTGTTCGCGGCACGATAACTGTGCCAATGACAGGGATCGAAGCATGGACCGGCGGCGTTGCAGGTTCGCCCGGTCGACATCACGGTGCGGCAGGTTGCTGGGCCGGCCTGTATTGCTGCGAGATGTCGTATCCTCCCTGGTAGCCTTGCGATGCTTGTGGCGCTGTGCCAGTCCCGGCGGCTCCCTCTGGCGGTATTGCCCCAGGCTCCCCCGTGGCTTCTTCCGGCACGCCGTACCGAGGCACGAGCACCTTGCGTTTCTCCGGAGCCGTGGCAACATCGGAATCGGAAGGTCCCTCGATCCCGGCACGTGGCGCAGCGTACGTGTATGCGACCGCGGAATAAGCCGTGCCGGGCATGTCGTTCTGTCCGCCGTGCTCCATTGTGATCTTGACCGACTCCTGGTACGGGATGTAGTCGGTGACGTGAAACCTGTAGGCGGTAACCTGGTACCGGTCACCTTCGTTCTTCTCGGTCAGCCCGTGATAGGGCCGGGCGAACGGGCCGCCTTCGAAATACCATCCGCCGTTGAAGTAGTCCTCCGTCCCGGTGCCGCAGATCGAAGGGGCTGTCTCGCCGTCAACGTATACTTCTTCGTCGCCTTCGAGAAACCTGAACTTGTCAGGGTTGTCGTACGAGACCACGCAACCGATAAACTGGCCGCGTCCTTGGGTGTCGAGGATGGTGATAGGTGTGCCCGCCTCTGTTGTGCCTGTCGCGAGCGAGGCGTGGAGCCTGCCGGATCCTATCGCAACGTATCTTCCCGGCACGTGGGTGATATCGCACGAGAAAATGACTATCTGGCTGCCCGTGTTCTCGATATCGATCTTCGCGCCGTCGCCGAACGGCATCGGGAACCTGAAGAAGAATCCCGTCTCGCGCGAGCTCAGCACCCTGGACTCGAAGAACGGGTTGGTGAACCCAACTGGCGCAAACTTCGACAGCGGCATGGATATGGCCGGCTCTTCGTGCCCGTCCCAGTACACTCGCAGCAGCAAGTTGTCGAGGCAGTGCTGATCGGCCGACTCCGTCTTGATCCACATCTTCGTTATCATGCCCGCGCCGCCGATGTCTGCAAGCTTAGCTCCCTGTCCCGGCCATATATCTAGTTTACGCGAGATGAGCGTCTCCTTGCGCTTGATCCTGTCGGAACCACGTCGTTTGACGTTGCGGTTCAGTCGTCTCAAGTACACTTTGTCGTCGCCCGAGAAGACCTCCGAGAAGGTTTCGAGCCCTTCGGCTGATTCGAATGCGGCGTAGGTCACCTGGTAGTACATCTTCTCGCCGCCGCCGACGACCTTGATGAGGCAGGACTCCCGATACGGGATCGGGAAGTACGAATACCAGCCGCCTCCGACATTGTCCGCCAGCGGGCGCTTGAGCTCCTTGGCCCTCCCGGTCAGGTATGTCGAGAACGGGCACCGTACCGTAGGCCACCAGTTTCCGTCCAGGTACACCTCCAACGTGCCCCAGGGGTTGGCGCTCCAGATTCGCAACACAGCGCCCGGCCCCTTCAGGTCGGCCAGCACCACCGCGTTCTCTTCGCGTGCAACGAAGCCCGAGTCATCCGCGTTGCCGCCCGACGGGTCATGGCTCGAGACCTGATAAACACGATGGTCCCGCAGGACGGGCAGCTCCGCTAGATCACCCGAGAAGCCACGTTGATCGAGAGCGACAGACCATCCTTCCGGGTCTTTGAACTTGACTGGTAGACTCCCGCACCCGGACAGTGCGAGCACAACGAGAACAGCCAGAAGAGTTGCAGCAGCTTTGGAGACAGGTCTCATCTCAACTCCCCTCCAAAAAGCACTCAGTTCGTCCCAGATACAGAAATCACGTGCGTCTGAGGTCTATTTTAGCAGAATTGGCGCAGAAAGGCAAATAATTTCCTTGGCCCAGGCCTGACGCAGCGCTCCCCCATTCCGCTTCACTTGAATTGTGTTTGCGGTTGTGGTAGCATGTGATTGGTACCGGCCAGAAGGAGGCACCGGGTTGAGCGCTCAGCAGAAGTTGCGAGAAAAGCTTGAGTCGATCATCGAGATTGCCACCGTTCCCCATGTGATGGCGAAGCTGCTCGTGGTCGTAGACGACGAACGATCGGCTGCGACCGAGCTGGCGAACGTCGTTGCCAGCGACCAGGCTGTCACGGCGAAGCTGCTGCGTACCGTCAACTCTGTCCACTACGCTCTTTCGCGGCGAGTGAGTACCGTGCTCGACGCGGTGATAATCCTCGGGTACGAAGAGGTACGCAATGCAGCGCTGGCCATCTCAGTTGTGGGTTCGTTCAAAGGAAGCAGGAGCAGCGCAAAGTATCGGCGAGAGCTCTGGCGTCACAATCTAGCCTGCGCCTGCACGGCCGACCAGCTTCAGAAGCGGTTGAGGAAAGATCATCCCGAAGTGAGAGAGTGTTACGTTGCAGGTCTCATGCACGACATTGGAAAAAGCGTGCTGGACCAGTTTCTGCCCATCAGCGCAAAAACGATCAGGGAGCTTGTTGCTGAACAGGGCGTTGAGTTGCTCGAAGCAGAAAGACAAGTGTTGGAGGCGACCCATTGCGAGATTGGCGGCTGGGTTGCCCAGAACTGGGATTTTCCGGACGTTGTCGTCGAGAGCGTTCGATACCATCACGAGCCGGACGCGTTGGAAAACCCGCACCTGACAACGTACGTTACGCATATTGCGGACTTTCTGTCGAACCGTCTTTATGCCGTTGAAGAGCAGAAACCTGAAGAACCGTCTGCATGCACCGAGGCCCGCGAACGGCTCGGGTTGTACGACCAGATTGTCGCAGAGGTCGAGTCCGACCTCGAGAAGCAAAAGGGTCTTTTCGACATCATTCTTGAAGATGTGACCTAGCTCTTCGAGACCCATCGAGACCACGGCATTGCCGTCCTGCCGCCATAAGTTCCGAGAAGCGGTTCCTGCGGTTACACGACGCCGCAGCGGTTGTGACAGCCTCTTCTCGAGTTGTCGTGAGATCGTTGTTGTTCTGAAAGGAGACGTTAACAGCGCATGAAAGCGCAACAGGCTTGCCTCCCGTGCCTTATGACACAGGGATTGCGCGCGGCGCGGGCCGCCACCAAAGACGAATCCCTCCAAAGAGATGTCCTAGACAGATTGGGTGCCCTGGTACCGCTGCTCGACCTCACCCTATCGCCTGCGGGAATTTCCATGTATGCGTATGACACGGTGCGCGAATTGACCGGGGTGGACGATCCGTTCAAAGGCGAAAAGGAACGGCAGAACCGCGAAGCACTGCGTCTCGAGCCACAGCTTGAAGCGATAGTGGCGTCTGCTGAGGACCGGCTTCATGCTGCCCTGAGGCTGTCGGCAGCGGGCAACATCATCGACCTCGGCACTCAGGAAGAGTTCGACATTGAAGCTGCCATAGAGCAAGTGATGCGCGAGAGTTTCGCGGTTGACGATTACGAGGAGTTCGTGCAAGCGATAAAGGATGCGCGGTCGGTGCTTTTCCTGGGCGACAACGCGGGCGAGATAGTGTTTGATAAAGCGCTGGTGCGTGAGCTTCAGAAGACAGTGCCGACGCTGACCTACTGCGTGAAGGAGCATCCGATAATCAACGACGCGACCCTCGAAGACGCCGAAACCGTCGGCATGACGAAGCTGACGACCGTAGCAGCGTACGGGCGCTACATAGGCACGCCGATTGACAAGATGCCGGCGGAGTTTGTGGCGTTGTACAATGCGGCCGATGTCATTATTGCCAAAGGACAGGGCCATTTCGAGACCCTCGACGATCGGCCGGAGAACATCTTCTTCATATTGAGGGCCAAGTGCCCTTTGGTTGCCGAACGGATGGGCGTCCGCGAAGGTGACGTTGGACTTATCTTGAACAGTAAGCGTTCGACTGGACGCGATGCGGTCGGCAGAACAGGCTGACGCTATTCCTTCTCGTCGATATCCGGCTCGTCGTCCCCTGTTCCGAAGATCGTAGAGGCGTCCTGGCCGCCTTCAGCCAGGACCGACTCGGCAACATAGACGGGGCACGCAACCCGCGCCGCGAGCGCGATCCCGTCGCTCGGGCGGCAGTCAACCTTGATTATCTCGGTCTCGTTGCCGGCGTCGTCCTTCTGGACAAGCACGAGATGCGCGTAGTAAGTCTGGTTTTCGAGCTTATAGACGTGGACATACTTGAGCGTCGAGCGGAACCCTTTGAGGATATAGACAATCAGGTCGTGCGTGAGGGGGCGCTTGAGCGTGATATTCTCGAGTGCCTGCGAGATTGAAAGCGCTTCCGGCTGCCCGATCCATATCGGCAGTATCCTGCTGTCGGCGCGCAACACAACCACCGGGTGTTTGTTGGCGTCTATCGTTACTCCAGCTATCGACATTTCCACCAATGTACGCTCTCCTCAAGGATCCTTCAAGATAATTCTACACGTCCTCAAGGCAATACGCAAGTCCGGTGTGGCTCTTACCTCCAATAGCAGCGCGTTGCCTCCTATTGTTCCCGCTTGTCCGGTGTCCTGAGTTTGTCACGTATCTCCATCAGCGCCGTGACAGCCGCAAACCCGAGACATGCCATGGTGAACCTCCAGATGGTTGTCGGCAGTATGTTGGAGAAGAGAGGTATTGCGGCTATCTTGACAAAGATCCCGAATGCAAACGCAATAGCAGCGATTACTACGAGAGCGTGCGGTTTTGATTTCATCGAGCGTCACCTCCTTTCTTAAGCGTTTAGACGATGCCTATTCGGCCACGCGCACAGTGTTGCGACCTGCCTCCTTCGCACGGTACAACGCTGCGTCGGCCCCTGCGACCATCTCGCTCGAGCTTTCGAGGGGCTTACTATACCCTGCCACGCCGATGCTGATGGTAACGGCAAGGCCTTCCCCGCCCTTATCGACGGCAAACCTGTTCTCCTCGACGACCCGGCGAAGCTTCGTCGCCAGCGAATACCCTTGACGCGCGCTGGTCTCCGGCAGAATGATGGCGAGCTCCTCGCCACCGTACCTGCACGCTATGTCGGACCCGCGCACGTTGTTGCGTATGAGGTCCGCCATCTCGACAAGCACGCGATCGCCGCACTGGTGACCATACGTATCGTTTAGCCGCTTGAAGTGGTCGATGTCGATCATTATGAGCGCGAACGGCCTGCTGTATCTCTCTGCCTGGCTGAACTCCTCAGACATTCTCAGATCGAAGTACCGGCGCACGTAAAGGCCCGTGAGACCGTCCGTCACAGCCAGCGCGTAAAGCCGGGCGTTGTTGATCGCGGCCGCGATATGCGACGAGAGCGTGCGCAGGTAGTTGGTGTCGTCTTCCGTAAACTCTTCGCCCGACAATTTGTCCTCGACGGTCATCAGCCCTACCATCTCGTCCTTCGCGATGAGGGGTACGGCCGCGACCGACTCGAATTTGGACTGCGAGACGACTACCCTGCGGTGACGGATGGCTTCCCCGTAGATGCCTTCAGTGCTCTTGAGATTGTCTTCCTTGAGCCGGTCCTCAGTGATGAGATCGTTGCCAAACCGCGCCACCACAGGCTGGAGTATGCCTCGTGCGGCCTCGTGGATGTATACCATGACGCGCCGCACATCGAGCGCGTCGCACACCGTGTCTACCACGAGCCGCAACGTCTCGTTAAGATCGAGCGTCGAGTTGATGCTCAGGGTTATCTCGCGCAGCGTCGAGAGTTTCTCGACCTGTTTCTGAGCGGAAACATAGCTACGGTACAGCCTTTCGTACTTCTGATCCTTGTGTCCCCTGCGGCCCCCAGCCCGTTTCGAACCGAACAGCCCGGAATTCTTTTCCGACATCTTACCCATCCTGATCCGGTACAGAACAGCTATACATCGTCTCTTGGATGTCCGCTCGTCGAGAGTATAGCTGAACCCGCGGCGTCGATCAAGCAGCCGGAGGGTCGAGCGAATATAACGGATGAAATTGAGCGACGTCCCGGGCGGGTGCTATGCTTCTGAAATGCCCGCCCAGGTGATACCTATTTTGCGTGCGGCGTATTCCGCTTCTTTGAGATAGTCGCCGTACACCATCATCCAGTGAGAATCGCGGGCTTCCTTGAGCAACTTCTTCCAATCTCCCTGAATAAGCACATCCTGTTGGGAACGGCAGATCTCATAGAACGGGTTGCTTTCAACGGTTCCCGTGAATCCGACCCACCGGCCCGTGCTGTATTCAGGGTCAATGAACGTCACCTCCTGGCCTATGGGAATCTCCACTTTCGGCGCCGCACCGTACTCGGACTCGTAGTGCGTCACTATCTTTGTTGGCTCGTAGCGTGACGCGTCCATCCGGCGAGGAGCACTGCAATGCGCACAGGTAACCATCCCGTTGTGCGGGAACGTCGAGTTGTGCAGGAACACGGGTGTGCCCGCGATGTAGTGCAACAGTATTCCCGACGGTATGACCACAAAATCCGATTCGCAGAACGCGAGCAATCCCTCGTCATTGATCAGGCTCAACGTGAGGCAGGCCGTCGTTTTCGACATCGGCATAATGGTTCGCATGCAGTTCTTGATAGTGAAGGCGGGCGCGTTGTTCTCCCGCATCAACTCCTTGAATACGCCGTAGAGCACGAACGCGTTCACCACAAACTGCTTGTCGGTCATGAGCGTCGTGCCGGGAAGCGAGAGGTATTTTTCCGTCCACTTCTCCGCTTTCGAGACGCGATCCGCATCCGCCAAGGCGCTCTTGATACGCGGTTCGATATCGTCATAACCGACTTCGATAATCTCGATACCGTGTCTTTTCCGCGCATCCCCCGGCGCCCGTCCGTCATACTTGCCCCACGCCCCGCCAAGCGCTACTATCCTTGTTCCGGTGAAGTTCTTGACTCCGTACAGCGCTCTGAGTCTCCACAACACCTCCTGATAGTCGTCAACAACGACGTCATGAATGGAAGCTCCTTCTGCACTCGCGGGGGATTCCTCGTCACCCGTGCTCAGGTACTGGACACTGAGAGCCTCGTACCAGTAGTAGACCGGACCGGACCGGTGCCTGACGAATATCAGCTTGTCGCCTTCGCCCGAGATGCACGCTCGAAGCACGCTTCCCCCGCCTGTAGCCGGATACACGAGCAGCACGTCGTGATCGTTCTTGCGCACCCGTGACGCTTCTCCGGCGGATTTAAGCTTGACGACCGGCAGCACCTCCAACGCAAAATCCGCCTCTGCAGATAACGACTTCAACTCCTGTGATATTCTGTCCGCCTCCTCGGACGCCGACTGCTCGGTTTGTACCCCGCCCCACGACTTCCAGGAGGCCATCTTCCTTCTTCGAGACGTGCTGTACATGAGAACGGGCTGCACTCTGAGCGGTTTCCCCGTACAGGCGAACGGCCTGTCGGGATCCCACATATCGGTTTTCCATGCCGCCTTTCCGCCGGCGAAAACCGCTGGACTCGATGCAAGTCGCACGCCGGCGACAAGCCCCGTGGTGAGACCCAAGAACTCTCTCCGTTTCATATGATCGCAGCAGCTCATTGTTCTCTCCTCCTCAGCTAGTCAGAGTGAATAAGTGATTCACGCGTTCCTTGAATGCGCCCACATCCCTTTAAGGATATGCGAATCTCTCAACGGATGCAACAGGTTTCCTTCTGATGTCAGCTCCGCGAGAGCATCGGGCACCACAGGCGGCAGCGAATCAGTCCCGCGGTTTGTCCATGTGCATGAGCGGATCGGTTATCTCTGAAGGCGGTTCGTTGTCGGCGATGATGGCTTTGCCACCGGTGTTGTCCTGTATGCGTACGCCGGCGACGCCGTTGTTGCCCCGGATAATGGCGTGTCGCAGGCCGGGTTCGAGCCGTACGCTTGGATGCGGCGCGTCGAAGGTCGAGTTATGAATCTGGAGCCGCCCTTTTTCCGCGACGATGAGCGGATTGTCGATGACGCCTTCCTTCCAGTTGGTGAAGTAGCAGTCGGAGAAGGAGACGTAGACGTCGCCTTCGAGCACCGCGACGTGGTTGGACAACCCCCAGAACGCCGAGTTGACGAACCGGACGCTACCCTGGTCGCAGCATTCGGCGACTCGCACCTGGACGGGGTCGGGGCCGGAGAGCGAGACGAACTCGCCGCCGGTGACGAGCAATCCCATCTTCTGCAACCGTTCGACGAGCACGGCCGTGCCGGAGCCGTCGGCGCCGCATCCGGTGAGGTGGCCGTTGAACTCGCCGTTCTCGGTGTAAACAAACTTGTAGCCGACCTTGCACCCGAAGATGAAGTTGTTGGTGACGTACTCCCAGTCGGTGCGTCCGAAGATGAAGGTCTCGAGGTTCTGGAACATGTAGCTGGTGGTCTTCCCCCAATCGCCGCCGAGCTCGGGTTTGGACCACCAGTGCGGGTGGAACTGGCAGTTCTCGATACGGCCGATCTCCCACGTGTTGTCGACGTAGATGCCGCGGCGCAAGAAACAGCCGTAGCAGCTTCTGATCCGGTGGCGGCAGTTCATTTCCGGGCCGACGATGATGCCGTTGTACGCGTTGATGAACGTGACGTGCTCGACGGTGTTGTCGGAGCCGAACAGGTGAAACGCCCATGGGTAGGGCCGGACGTCGTCGAGCGTCTGGTCGGGCCAATAGATGGTGAGCGCGCGGACCATGCTCGAATCGCCCATCTCGAAGAGCGCCGGTCCCGTCTCGTCGTCGCGGCCGCCTGTGGCGAGGACGATCGACCCCGTGAGCTCATCGTACCCGACCGGCGCGTCGTGCACGCCCATCACCGTGACGCCGGGTTTGACGTTCAGGCTGCCTGTAACAAGGTACTTCCCCGCAGGCAGGTAGACGTTGCCGCCCTTTTTCGCCGCCGTGTCGATAGCCGACTGAATCGGCGCGGTGTCGTCCGTGCGGCCGTCGCCCGCCGCACCGAACTGTCTCACCGAGAAGACCTCTTCCAATCCCGTCATGTTCTCTTGCACACGTATCGCCCGATCACGAAAAGAGGTCGGCCGTCTCGCCCGCAGCCTTCTTCGCTCCCGCAACCATGGCGCTCAGGAACGCCGACCGCAGCGGTTTGATCGCCATCGCGGCCTTGAACGGCGGGGACTTCTCCACAACGCCGACGATCCGACCCAACGCCCGGTGGCTGAGCCGTTCGGGCGCGTCGAAGAGAAGGTTTGCCAGTTTGCCGCGCTCGATGGCCATCAAGACAATCCGGTCGAACGCGGTCTCCGGGGTCAGGACTCGATGCTCGCGCGGTTTCATCGAGATCGCGTCCAGCTTGCAGGCGGAGTAGCAGACGCCGCACCCGAGGCAGATCGTTTCGTCGCGCACGGCCCATTTGCGTTTCTTCTCACCGTCGAGCTCCTCCTCGATATCGATCGCGTTCGACGGACACGCTGCGACGCATTTGCCGCACCCTTTGCACTTCGAGATGTCGATCTCCATGATCCAGTTCGAGGTAACGATAGCGTTGCGCATGTCAAACCTTCTGATCGCCTGCATCATCCCGCAACAGCAGCCGCAACAGTTGCAGATGTAGGATATTTTTTGCTGGACGTTGTCGCCGGTCTGGGCGAGACCGACCTCCTTGCACTCTTCGAGGATACGCACCGCCTCGACCGTACCGATCTCCTGGGCGTTGCCGGTTCGGATCATCGCTTCGGCAGGAAAGTTGAGCGACATACAGGTCCGTACCGGTCTGTCGCACGCTTCGCCCAGATGCTCTGCCTTGTGGCGGCACGCGCAGAGGGAGAGGCCGACCACTGTCGCGGTCTTCACGATGTGGGTCGCACGTTCCCAGTCGAGGATTTCGGTGTGGTCGCTGTCCGGGAGCGCCTCTTCGCGCACAAGCGACCGGCCCACCTGCGTCTGGCGCTGAAAGACAGCGCGGACGAACCGGTCGTCGTCCATCATGTATTCCTCGAACAGGCGTGCCAGCTCGGCCATCGGCATCTCGTCGCGCGTGCGCATGAAGGTGAACTCGAAGAAGCCGATCACCACCGGTGCGAGCGCGAAGTATCGCTTGCCGTTGTGCTCGATGTCGATCACCAACCCGCGCTGCGCCATGTCGGTCAGCTTGTCGCACAGCTCGTCCTGCGGCATGTCCAGCTTGCACGAGAGGTCTTCCAGGGCGGTGGGCGCGCTGGGGAGACGTCTGGCGAGATCCGCTTCGTCGGGAGAGAACAGAAGCCTGAGGATCTTCATGAAGACCGGCGAGTCGGGCGCGCCGGTAACCTCGCGGTCCAGCCGCTGCTGCAGCAGTCGATACTCACGATCGGCGTTGACAGTGTGGCCCATTGTTGTCTCCTAGCTTGAAGGTTCTATTCAGCTTCATTTCGAAACGCGTCGGTTTTCGGCATTACCCATCGACTTCAGCTGCTATAGGACGTTCAAATACGTGCCGCTATTCTACAGGAAGCCGGACCGTTGTGAAAAGTCCCCAGCCACCATGTGTTCCGTGGTCGTTCCGGGTGGGCCGGCACGTGCTCGTAGCGGCATTGACAAGCGGTGCCGAGTAGGCAATACTTGTTGCTGGACGCAAGGGTCGGGAGAGGGCGTCAACGATCGGAGGGCTGATATATGTTCAAGGGCAGGCGCAGTCGCAGGTGGTTGGAGATAGGCGCGGGGCTACTGCTCGTGCTTTGCCGGGAAGGGGCGGAAGGCGGGGAGGCGGTATCGACCCGCCGGCACGAGATACGTGTTTGCGCGGCGAATCCCGCGTACTGGGAGTACGCGGGCCGTCCGGTTCTTCTGCTGGGCGGTTCGGTCGAGGACAACTTGTTTCAGGTTCCCGAGGTCGAGGCGCATCTCGACCTGCTCAAATCCGTCGGCGGCAACTATGTCCGCAACACAATGTCCAGCCGGGACGAGGGCAATGTGTGGCCGTTCAAGAAGGTAAACGGGAAATACGACCTGGACAAGTGGAACGAAGAGTACTGGCGGCGGTTCGAAAGGTTTCTCGAGCTCACGTCTGCGCGAAACATCATCGTGCAGATAGAAGTCTGGGCGACGTTCGACTACTACCGCGGCGAGTGGCTGAGGAACCCTTTCAATCCGCGCAACAATAGCAATAGCAATTACACGGCAGAACAGTCGGGGTTGCCCCAAGAGGTTAACAGCCATCCCGTGCAGACGGGGAACAATTTCTTCTGGTCCGTGCCCGCGGAACGGAACCAGCGGACGGTGCTCGGGTATCAGCAGCGGTTCGTGGACAAGATACTTTCGTACTCGCTGAAGTTCGGCAACGTGCTGTACTGCATGGACAACGAGACCGCCGTGACGCCGGAATGGGGCAAGTACTGGTCGGAGTACATCAAGACCAAAGCTGGAGAAGCGGGCGTGTCGGTGCATACCACCGAGATGTGGGATCCCTGGGACCTCTCGCACCCGAAACATAACGCAACGCTCGATCATCCCGAGACGTATTCGTTCGTCGACATCTCGCAGAACAATCACAAGAAAGGGCAAACGCACTGGGACAACGCGCAACGGCAGCGCGAACGGGTGGCGGTCAACAACCTCCGGCCGATCAATAACGTCAAGATCTACGGTGCGGACGGCGGCCGGTTCGGGAACGACCGCGACGGGATGGAACGGTTCTGGCGCAATGTATTTGGTGGACTGGCATCGGTGCGGTTCCACCGGCCCGCAAGCGGGTTGGGGCTGAACGAGAAGGCGCAGGCGAACATCCGGAGCATGAGGATGCTGACCGACAAGATGGACATCTTCAGGTGCGCGCCCCATAACGACCTGCTTTCCGAGAGGGAACCGAACGAGGCCTATTGCATGGCGCGCCCGGGCGTGGAATACGCGGTCTATTTCCCCAACGGCGGTGCAATCAGCCTGGACATCGCAGGGCTTGAAGGATCCGCCACGGTGAGATGGTTGGACATCCTGAAGAGCAAATGGGGGACATCCGAACCGGTCGAAACCGGCGGCAGGCTTGCGCTGCAGTGCCCGTCACAAGGTTACTGGGCTGTTCTAGTTCAATAAGCCGGAGTGCAGCGTTGGGCGACTCCGTATGCACGTGAGGCCTTGGCGTTTAGATATGGGCCCGTAACGTCCGCAACTCTGACCCAGATTTCCCATTTGTAGAAGTCTTTTTATGATCTGCCGACATCGTTTGACCCGATGATCAAAGGGTGTTTTGAGGATGACGACACAAGACAATGGAGAATCCAATGGGTGAAACGCGTAAGGACACGTTACGAGCCATTTGCGCTGCTGGTAAATGTTGTTATGGGAGGATGATGCAAAGCGGTAAGGAGACTTGTTCCCCCAAAGATATGGGCAATTCGTCGTGTTCTTGTCTTCTCGGACGACTGAAGTGTCGAATTGACCCCCAAGCAGATGTGGAGTGCGCAAGCTTGCTTGCGCTTTTATCAGGACCAAGCTTGCTTGAGTCCGGCTTATTGGACAGCAAGCTGTCCAACAGAACAGCGGTAGCAAGCTACCGCACTCCAAAACAGCCACAGCGCAAATGCCTTGTTACGGGTTAGTTTTGACGGGACTCTGAAGCTCGAGTTTCATGGTTCCAGGGTGACGAGCGATGCTGAACTGCTGGCGCATCGGGAACTGGATGATGCGCTGGGACATCGGACTTCCGAGAAACCGAGCTCCTGACACACATCGTAGAGATAGTTCGCCGCGCTCGCCGGGAGCAAGATCGCCGCCAGAATACCCGCAACGGCCTTCGAGGAAGATCACGGAGAATCTGTCGCCATTGTATCCCGTACAATCTCCGCAATGGTCTCTATTTGTTGTTCATGCACCATATGTTACTTACATCTCTCTATTGAACGCAGTACCCTTTGACAGATTTGGCAGCTCTCGGTTATGATCACAATGTTATGTGATGACTTTAGGCTCGACGGACTTCAAAGTAGCCAGGAACATCAGCAATGATGCGGAGTGGTTTCACTTTATGGGAAATGTCGGATTAGGGGATACAGTCGTTTTGGGGAGAATAATGCACACGATACTTGGTGTGGTTTTGCTTGGGTTAACGTTTCTTGGTACGACGGGTACGGCCGCAGCCGCGCCTGAAGGGCCGGCTGCGTCGAGCACGAGCAGGACTGCGTTGCCCGAATGGCCGGAACCCGCTGTGGTGCTGCACGTCGCCCCTAATGGTTCTGACGCCGCATCGGGCACCATGGATGAGCCGTTTGCCACACTGGAAAAGGCGCGCGACACGTTGCGTCAACGGAGGCAGGAAGGAAAGCTTGGTGAGGGAGGGGCAACGGTTGTCGTGCGAGGTGGTCACTACCGCGTTGTGCAACCGTTCACCTTGAGCGCGCAGGACTCGGGGGAGGCTTCCGCGCCGATCCGTTATCGCGTTGCGGAAAGAGAGTCGGCCAGCTTCAGCGGAGGTATTCGTCTCGAAGGATTCGAGCCCATCGGCGACGAGGCTGTCCTGGCACGATTGCCTGAAAGCGCGCGCGGCAAGGTCGTGTACGTTTCGCTCGCGCGCCATGGCCTGAGCGAGTTGAAGCCACTTCGGCTTGGTGGTTTCAACAGCGGACTGGGATTCAAGACCCACGACGTCATGGAGTTGTTCTTCGACGGCAAGGCGATGCCGATGTCGCGCTGGCCGAATGAAGGTTTTGTGCGGGTTGCCGACGTCTCCGTAAAGGATGGGCACACCATTCACGGGCGCGAGGGCAGCAAGACCGGCCGGCTCACCTACGAAGGCGACCGGCCTACGCGGTGGAAGGACGAGCAGGCCGTGATGCTCTATGGCTACTGGTTCTTCGATTGGGCCGACTCCTACGAGCGGATTGCATCGATCGATTTGGAGAAGCGCGAATTCGTGCTTGAGGAACCCTATTGCGGATACGGCTACCGCGCGGGCGCGCCGTATTATGCCGTCAATCTGCTTTCTGAAATCGACATGCCTGGCGAATGGTACCTGGATCGTGAGCGCGGCGTGCTGTATTTCTATCCGCCCTCCGATCTGTCCGCGGCTGTCGTGGAACTTTCGGTGGCCGACCACCCGTTTGTCGAACTTGATGACGTCTCGCACACGAGCTTCGAGGGCATTGTGTGGGAGCTGGGTGGCGTGGATGGGGTGGTTGTTCGCGGTGGCGACCACTGCATGCTCACGGGCTGCACCGTGCGCCGTTGCGGTGGTAACGGCATCATTGTCGCAGGCGGCTCGTCCCACGCGGTGCTAAGCTGCAACGTGTATTCGATGGGACGGGGCGGCGTTATCGTCTCGGGCGGCGATCGCAAGACACTCACGCCGGGCCATCACGTCGTCGAAAATTGCGACATCCACGAGTTATCACGCATCGACCACACGTACACGCCGGCGATTCTTGTTTCCGGCGTGAAGAATCGGATCGCGCACAATCATCTTCACGACATTCCGAGCAGCGCGATACGTCTGGGCGGCAATGACCACGTCGTCGAGTTCAACGAAATCGATCACGTGGTGCAAGAATCGGACGACCAGGGCGGCGCCGACATGTGGGGCAACGCGACGTTTCGCGGCAACGTATATCGCTACAATTATTGGCACCACATCGGGAACCAGACGAATCCAAGGGAGGCGCCCGCATGCGGGCAGGCGGGTATCCGGCTTGACGACGCGATTTCCGGCACGCTCGTGTATGGGAATTTGTTCTACCGTGCTTCGGCGGGAAAGACGGGCTTTGGCGGTGTGCAGATCCACGGCGGGAAAGATAATGTGATCGAGAATAACGTCTTTGTCGATTGCATGGCCGCGGTCAGCTTTTCTCCGTGGGGAGAGGCGCGTTGGCGGGAATTTGTTGCGGATGCGATGACGGCGAACGACATTGACCCGGACCTGTACGTCCAACGCTATCCGGAATTGGCGCGGCTGTCTGAAGACCATGACGTCAACCGTGTTACCCGCAACCTCATCATCAACTGCGGCGAGTTTCTCCGGCGTGACCGGGGACGCACCGTTGCATCCGACAACGTGACCATTACGGAGACCGATGGGGCCAACGTCATCATGGGGCAAGGTATTGACGTCCGGGCGTTGGAGACGTTGACGGCGGGAAGCGGCCTTGCGCGTGTTCCGTTCGATCGCATCGGCCTCTACGATAGCCCGCACCGAGCCTCGCGGTCGGAGCGGTAGCCAGGAGAATCAGCAATGATGCGGAATGGTTTCACTTTGTGGGAAATGTCGGATTAGGGGTGTTTCCACGGGCAGTTCGGGTACCCTTGAGCAAATGCAGTTCAATGGAAGGCGCAGGGCGCGGCCGGGTGGTTGCGTTTATGGTGCGCGACCACGGTGGTTAAGATTGCGGCCGTGGCCGACTGCTTCGGGAAACCGGCTGGACACGCCGCTGTACCGGGCGAACTGAAACAGGAAAGGGAGGAGAAAAGGATGAAGAGAGCGAAACTGGGTCCTGCATTGGTTACGTCATGCCTTGTGTTGATGCTCGTGGCGGCATGTGCGACCTCGACACCCAAGCGTACAGATGAGGAGCTCATTGACGCGTTAACGCAAGGATACCTGGCGGCACTCGAAGCACAGGACATCGACAAGATGATGACGTACTTCTCCGAGGACTTCTCGAACGACCAGTTTGGCGACAAGGCGGGTGTACGGGATTTCATGGAGGGCTCGAAGGAGTCCGGCTATCTTGATGACCTCGAAGTGGACCTATCTGAGAATCAGACCACGATCACAGGCGATACATCCACCGGTGGGCCAGCCATTCTCAACGGCTGGTTCGGTTCGATCCCTGTCACGATCGAGGGCGTCAAAGAAGATGATGGCTGGAAGATTGTCAACATGCACATAGCAATGTAATTGTCCCGTCCGGCAGGGGCTCCAACCGGGTGCCGAAGCTCATCGTTCCGTCTTCGTCCTGGGGCTCGGCCGGTAGCCGTTGAGCATCGTGCGTGGCGCACCTACACGGGAGGAAAAGGGGGTGATGATACGGAATCCTAAGACAACCCGTTGTTAGTTCTGTCTGCAGACTGGTTTTAAAGAAGCAGGGAGGATGTCCCATGAAAAGGAACTCTGGATTTACGCTGATTGAGCTGCTGGTGGTGATTGCCATCATCGGGATCCTGGCGGCGATTCTGTTGCCGGCGCTGGCGCGTGCCCGTGAAGCAGCGCGTCGAGCCTCATGCGCCAACAACCTCAAGCAGATGGGCGTTGTATTCAAGATGTACGCCAATGAGTGGAACGAAAGGTGGCCTCCTCGAAGCCCCGGGGGCTCGTTCCACGCGGATTTCAGGGCCCTCTATCCCGAGTATCTGACCGACACGTCGGTTTTGATATGTCCGTCAGACCAGCAAGCGGGACAATTGATGGAACCGGGCTACAACATGGGCTGGGTTAGTAAGGATGGTAGCATAAGCATGCAGGGCTTGCTGGACTGGGGCGGCCAATCCTACTCGTACTCGGGTTTTGCCATTCCGGAGAACCAGAACGCCTACTTCAAAGACTGGACGAACTTCCCGTTGGACCTGCTGCTAGCGATGGCCCCGATGGTCACGAATCGGGACAAAGACTTTGAAATCGATCATCCGGTCTTGGGCACGGCCCCTGTCTACCGGCTCCGTGAAGGTATCGAGCGGTTCTACATCACGGATATTAACAATCCGGCAGCAAGTGCCGTGGCCCAGTCCCAGCTTCCCGTCTCCTGGGACATAGTCGCCACTGAGGTGAGTTGGTTCAACCACATCCCCGGCGGCAGCAACGTCCTGTACATGGACGGTCATGTGGAGTTTGTGAAATACCCGAGTGATAGATACCCTGTCACCGAGGAATTCGCGATACTCTGCGAGGCGATTGGCTGGGGCGGCGTCTAGTCCAGATAGTTTTGTCGGCCAGAGGCCCATTCACAGAGAGGACCTGGCTGTTGCGGTAATGGAGGCGTGCAGCCCCGTGGTTGCGCGCCTCCTTGTGTACTTGGGTCTGTGCAACAGGGCCGAAGCTCGCTCTTGTGTCGTCGGCGCAAACGCCACATCCGATTGATTCCTGTTCAGCCTTCGACTATCATACGAGACTGCGGTTATCGACGCAGCATTGTGTGGCGCGGAATCCATAGGGAGAGAGTGGCTATGAACGCACGAGTCATCTCGCTGTTCGGCACATTGGTGACGGTGTTGTTGGCGGTCGCCAGCGCAACCGCGGCGGATCCTTTTGAAGTGGTGTTTCCCGAGGTCACCATGGAAGACCCGGCAACCTTGTGCCTGGAGCGCGTCGGGGATCGGGTAATCGAGAGCGCCGTCGTGCCGGGCAAGAGATTGCGGGAGATTACGGTAAGTTTCACCAGCTTCTCCTGGGCCGGGGAAGACTGGAACCACAACGCGCTGGTGTTCCTGCCGGTGGACGGGATTCCCGAACATGCCCGGGGCAAAGGCTCGGTGGTGGCTGGTGTGCGACCGTATGCGGAAGCGTCGGCCGCCGTGCTGGGCATCCCGTCCCTGCTCATCACCTCGGGAAATCCCGGCCCGCACTACGGCGAGCCGAAGGAAGGCGAGTTGATGGGACACTCGCTCGAAAGACAGGGGGAGACGGGCGATCCTCGCTGGAACGGTTATGCCTGGTTGGGCAAGGTTCTGGTGCGTGGGGTCACTGTGTTGGCCAGCCTGCCGGAAACGCAGGTGCGCGAAGCGGTGGTGACCGGTTGCTCGAAACGCGGGATGGCTTCCTGGATCGCAGTGGCGGCCGACCGGCGGGTCATCGGGGCTTTCCCTACATGTTGGAACACAGGCAACTATGATAAAACGGGCAAACTGCTCCTCGACCGTTTCGGCGGCGACTACCAGCCTGGACGTGACAAAGACAGCAAAACCCCGCACCGCGCCACGAAAGCCCCGGCGTTCGTGACAGTCCGCGAGCAGTACGAGCGCACGCAACGGCCGGAGTTCCGCGCTTTGGCTCCGTTGCTGGACCCTGTTGTTTTCCGGGACCGCATAGCCGACAAGGCGATCCTCTATGCTACAGGCACGAGCGATCCGCTGTACCACGTGTTAGCCTGCAACCTCGTCTTGCCGGAACTCTCCGGCGAGAAGGGTGTGCTGCTGGTCCCCAACGCCGACCATACGCCCAACACCGAGCAGCACCGGACAGCGTGGACGATGTGGCTGGCACACTGTTGCCTCGGACGCGACGTGCCGCGAATCGGTGTGGAAACGGTGCAGGGCGACAATGAGGTCACCGTCACCGCGCGTGTTGACACATCGACCCGTGTTGAAGACGTGGCGGTTTGGTGGGCCGCACATCCCGCGGGCACATACTTGGAATCGAAGTGGCGGTCCGTTTCGATGTCTGGGGCCGAAGGTCTGTACCGGGCAACCCTCCCCCGGCCCGTTGATGCCTACGTGGCGTTCTTTGTGGCCGTTCGGGACGACGACCCCGGAACGTGCCCGGGATACACTACCTCGCCCCCGTTCGAGATCATGCCGGACACAGGCCAATCGCATGGATAGAAGCACATCCGTCGGTAAGCACAGAGTGCCCTCAAGAAGGCTGGTGGGGAAAGGAGAACAAATGGACACGGTATTGACAACAAGATATGGCACCCAAACGGACCAAACTCGTAGGCTGGATCGCTTTGTTACGGTTTCGCTGGTTCTTCTTGGTTGCATATTGTACGGATGCGCAACTGTGGAGCAAGGCACCCCTGGTACCGAGAAACCAAAGAGCGAGAGACCGCAACTGATACGCACAACGTGGCCTCTCACGTTGGAGGACGAATTCGACGGTGAGAGCATAAACACCGACACATGGGAGATCTGCGAAAGCAGGCGGCGGCCCGGCCCTCACGGGCACGGATACTGGTCCAAGGAAGACGCCTACCTCGACGGCAAGGGAAACCTGGTCCTCCGAGCAAGAAAGATGGACGACGGCATCAACTACTCGAGCGGAGCCTTGCGGTCGAAAGGCAAGTTCGAGCAGAGGTACGGGTATTTCGAGATCCGCTGTAAACTGCCGAAAGAGATCGGGTGGTGGACGGCCTTCTGGCTGATGTCGCCCAGCGAGACCCGAATGGGCGACGAAGGCAGGGACGGGACGGAAATCGACATATTCGAGGATTTCTGGCGCGACAGGAACTGGATCCATCACGGGCTCCACTGGGACGGCTACGCTCCGGACCACGGGATGGCTCGCAAGACAGTGCGCGGACTTGAGGGTATTCACGAGGGGTTCCACACGTTTGCCCTGGAATGGAACGAACATGAGTACGTCTTCTATGTGGACGACCGGGAGACGTGGCGAACCTCGGCGGGAGGTGTCTCTCAGGTTCCCGCTTATGTCAAAGTAACAGCCGAGATCTCGACCAGAGACTGGGCCGTGAAGTTCTGGGGGATCGGGGATCCAAAGAAAGCGAACTGGCCGGACTACTTCATTGTCGACTACGTGAAAGTCTATAAGGAGACCAGTGACCGGAACTGAAAGTCCGCAGCATTATCTTCGCGCTGCACGCGGACTCGACGGACGATGCCGATGAGGTGAAAACAAGTTATGATGGCTGTAGTGTACAAGGATCCCCGCCAACGAAAGGAGTGGCGCAAATGGAAGACAGACATGCCATGACCGGAACTCGTTTTGTTTGCGTCGGTTTCCTGGTTGCCGCAATGATAGGCGGCGTGTTTCACCTGGGCGGCGCGGCGGCAGCTGACATGCAATCCCCAATGGGCGTATTCGATGTCCGCAACTACGGAGCTGTGGGTGATGGCGTGACGTTGGACACCAAAGCCATTCAAACCGCGGTTGATCACTGTGCGCATGCCCGTGGTGGCAGGGTTTGCCTGCACGGCGGCACCTTCTTGTCCGGGACGATCTATCTCAAGAGCAACGTGACGCTGTACATCGAAGCAGGGGCTGTGCTTCTGGGCAGCACAAACCTTCAGGACTATCCCGCAACGGTACCGGCGTACCGCTCCTATACCGACAACTACGTGGAACAGAGCCTTATCTATGCGGAGAAGGCAGAGAACGTCTCCATCATGGGTCGTGGGGTGATCGACGGTCAGGGCGCGTCGTTCAAAGGGCTGCCGTGGAAACAGCGGCCGTATATCATACGTTTTGTCGAGTGCAACAATGTGATGACGAAAGACGTCACCATTCGGAATTCTCCGATGTGGGTGCAGCATTATTTGGCGTGCGAGGACGTAACAATTGACGGGATATCCGTTCACAGCAAAGTCAACGCGAACAACGACGGCATCAACATTGACAGCTGCGACAAGGTGCGTATCTCGAACTGTGAGATCAACAGTGGCGACGACGCCATTGTGCTGAAGAGCACATCCGACCGTGTTTGCAGCAACGTAACCGTTACGAACTGCGTGCTGAGCACCTACTGCAACGCGCTGAAGCTGGGCACGGAGTCTAACGGTGGATTCGAGAATATTGCCATTAGCAACTGTACGATTTACGACACAAACCTGGCCGGGATCGCTCTTGAGCTGGTCGACGGCGGCACGTTTGATCGTGTCGCCGTCTCGAATGTCTCGATGAAAAACGTCGGATGCGCCGTGTTTATACGTCTCGGCAATCGAGCCCGGCCGTTCAAGAAAGACATGCAAAAGCCCGGCATGGGCTCGATGCGAAACATTATCATCAGCAACGTCCAGGCGACGGGTGTAAACAGCACCGGCTGTTCGATCACGGGTCTGCCCGGCTTCCCGGTTGAGAACGTAACGATTGAGAACGTCAGGATAAGGTCCAAGGGCGGCGGTGCCCAAAAGCTCGCAACCAGACGGGTCCCCGAACAACCGGACAAGTATCCGGAGTACAAGATGTTTGGAGCCCTTCCTGCATACGGGTTTTACGTTCGCCATGCAAAGAATGTGACGTTTCACCAGATGGAACTGGAATTCGAAAAGGATGACCACAGGCCCGCATTGGTCTTTGACGACGTCAGCGACGTGGACATTCTCGGGCTCGACGCGGAGACCACACCGTCAGCGCATGCAATGATCTGGTTTAAGCAAGTTGACGGCGCTCTTCTCCACGGCTGCCGCCCGCGCACAAAGGCTACGACGTTCCTGCGCGTGGACGGCGAGCAATCCAGGAACATCAGCCTGATGGACAACGATCTTAGCAACGTGACGCAGGTCGTGGAAAGGGGCAAGGGCGTCAGGAGGAGTGTAGTATACTTGGGCAACAATCGAGTCAAATGATTCCAGGGGTCCGAGGAAAGGATATGCGGCGATGATGAACCGGCGCGAATGGCTGACGGCAGGAGGAACGATAGCGGCGTTGGGGCTGGCCCGGCGTGGAGTTGCCATGGTCCAGGCGGGGAAGACCGAACCCAAACCTGGGTTGCGGACAATCACGTACAACGTGCTCGCATGCAATGGGTATCCGAAAACGCGCGCAAACGAAGCGCGGGTGGCACGTGCGCGCGACCAGATGGCGGCACGGTTTGCCCTTGAACTGTCTCTCTACGCACCGGATATCGTCAGCTTCCAGGAGGCGCCGACCGAGGAGACGGTTGCAGCCATCGCTGATCGTATGGGCATGCGGTACGCCTTTTTTGAGCCCGGGATCAGCTCTTTCCCTGGCTACCCGATCGGGTTCCCGGGCGCGATTATCACGCGATACACCATTGTCGAGTCCGAGAACTGCCCGCTCGTTCAAGGTTCGCGACCGAAAGACCTGTTCACCCGGCACTGGGGCCGGGCGGTGCTCGAGACCGACACCGAACAGTTGGCGTTCTTCAGCGGACACCTGCATCCTCAGAGAGCGCAGTTTCGCGAACGCGAGATCACAGAAATGCTCGCTGTGATGGAGAATGATATCCGGTCGGGCAGGTCGATGCTGTTCCAGGGCGACCTGAACCACAGGCCGGACCGACCCGAATACAAACGGTGGGTCGACGCGGGCCTTGTGGACACGTTCGTTGCCAAAGGCGTAGGGCAACCCTTCTCCTCGAACAGCGTGAAGCCGAAGAGCCGCATCGATTACATCTGGACCCACGGTCGAATCGCCTCACGGTTGCGCGAGTGCCGCATCCTCTTCGAAGGCGCGTTCCGAACCAACCCCGACGACCCGCAATCCTTCGCGCTCAGCGACCACGTACCCGTGATGGCCACGTTTGACTGAGGATGAGGACAGTTCTCAGGAAAGCGATTTGGGGGACGTCTCTGCACACCGGGCTCTGTGGAAAGGGCTAGCCGAGAAAGAAATTGATATTGTTCTAGGATTTTGTTACAATAATGCTGCTAAGGCATTGGTGACCAGGAGTTTGGAACGTAAGGCGAGCTTGGTTTGAAGCCGAGCCGCCTCGCCCAATCCCGTGCTGGAAGATGACAGCTCGTCACGATACTACTTGGCCGATCGAACCACACACTCAGGCAAAGCACGAAATCCTCAGACGCTACCTGGAGGCGTGGTTTCCGATCCTCAGCACACACCACAAGAAGGTGGCCTACATTGACGGATTCTGCGGGCCCGGTAGATACGAGAATGGGGAACCAGGCTCGCCAATAATTGCGATAGACGTCGCAAAAAACCATAGGAAGCATCTGACCGGTGAACTGGTCTTTCTATTCTTCGATGAACGACTAGATCGGATTGAGCAGTTGAACCGTGAGTTGGCATCTTATGACATCCCCCCGAATTTCAATGTCCATGCTGCATGTGGTCTCTTTCATGAACAACTGGAGTCCCGGCTTGAATCATTGGAGGATCGAGGGGGATCTCCTGCACCGACGTTTGCTTTCGTGGATCCCTTCGGCTTCAAGGGAATTCCTCTTTCGGTCATCAGCAGGTTGCTCAGGCACCGGGGCTGTGAGGTGCTCATCACATTCATGATCGATCCTGTGATTCGCTTCCTTGAACATCCCAAGAAAGAAGTGGTGCAACATATAGTGGAAGCATTCGGCACAGACGAGTGCATCAGGATCGCAGAGACGGCAACAGACAGGAGCAAGGCTCTGCGTGTCCTTTACCAGACTCAGTTGATGAAAACAGCCAAGTTTGTCCGTTTCTTCGAGATGAGAGATCAAAGAAACAGGCCCCTCTACTATCTCTTTTTCGCCTCCAAGAACCGTGTCGGACATGTCAAGATGAAAGAAGCGATGTGGAAAGTCGATCCCGGCGGCGATTTCCAGTTCTCCGATGCTACCGATCCCCGCCAAATGGTTCTCTTTGAGCCATCGGGGGAGACAGAGCTTACGCAGATTCTTCTCGAAAGGTTCAGGGGAAGGGGCATCGTAACTGGCAAGATCGTCAGGTTGTATGTCGAAGACGAAACGCCCTTTCTCAACAAGCATAAGACGAAAGCTTTGAAGTCCTTGAAGGAAGCTGGTAGGATAACGGTGGAGAAGTTGAAGACGGACGGGAAATCTTGGACGAGAGATTTTCCGGACACTGTACGACTCACGTTTATAGACTAAGGTCATGGCCGCGAATTCACGTATAGAATGGACCGAATCCACGTGGAACCCTGTAACGGGTTGTACAAGGATCAGTCCCGGCTGCAAGCACTGTTATGCAGAGCGTATGGCCAAACGTCTCAAGGCGATGGGGCAGGCGAACTATGCGAACGGCTTCAAGCTGACTGTACATGAGCATGCTCTGGAAATCCCTCTCGATACCAAGAAACCACGAGTGTTCTTTGTCAACTCGATGAGCGACCTGTTCCATGAGGAGGTGCCACTGGAGTTTATACAGCGAGTATTCGACGTGATGAACCGCGCGGACCGGCACACATACCAAATCCTGACGAAGCGGGCTGAACGCCTTGAGGCGATGAGTCGCCATCTTCGATGGGCATCTCACATCTGGATGGGTGTCAGTGTCGAACGGGAGGATTACACATACAGAATCGAGCACTTGAAACGGACGGGCGCTTTCGTTAAGTTCTTATCACTCGAGCCGCTGCTTGGCCCTCTTCCCGATCTTCATCTCGACGGCATCGACTGGGTCATCGTTGGCGGCGAATCGGGACCCGGAGCAAGGCCGATGGAAAAGGCGTGGGTGACAGACATTCGAGAGCAATGTATGTCCGCCAACGTTCCGTTTTTCTTCAAACAGTGGGGAGGCGTCAATAAGAAGAAAGCCGGGCGAGTCCTCGACGGCAGGACGTGGAACCAGTTGCCAAGACACGATCTTGCGTCAGTCAATCAACCAGCAGCAGTTTGAGTCTTTTGTGGGCATGAAGAGGTAGTACTACCCAGCGCGTTCGACGTGGATCTCGTCGCCGTCGCAAACTGAACCCAACACCTTTGCATCGCCTTCGAGTCTGCCGAGGATGTTGACTCTGGTGACAAGGCGGCATTCGTCGCCTTCGGAAGCGGGCGTAGGCCCGAACGGGATCGCCAGGGAAGATCCCTGCGTCCAGAAACAAATCGTTCCGGGATCGACGACCTGTCTCGCGTCAGGTTCGAGTTCGGCCTTCACGGGCACCGAGAAGTAGACCTCGTCGCCCCAGGTGTTCGCGCGGCTGGTACACGGCAGCACGTCCAGCAGCTTCCTCGATGTCGGCGTGTCGTCGAGCACCCCGATAATCTCGCCTGAATTCCAACGAATTAGAATGCGCATCCGTTCCTCGTATGGCCGCGTGTGTCCCAGCGATGCACTGCGTCGCCGGGTTCTCGAAAGATGAGCTCGGCAGATGACAGTCTGCCGAGCTCACGTTCGAAAAGCGGCACGCACCGCTACGTGCACCTAGAGACGGAGATTATCCTTACGGCCAAACGTCGCCGACTTCCCCGATTCTCGCTGCCATGAGCGAACTGAAGGGGAACTCGCCCGGGTACTTGATGAACTCGACGTGGCCGTCCATGTAGAGAACGTTTCCGCCGCCCGGTACGTGGTTGAAGTGTTTCGGGTCCGGCTGAATCTTGTCTGCGTAGATGAGAATCTCCGACTGCGCTTTCGCGCTTCCGGCAGGGTTGTTGATGTCGGTTATCAGGAACCGCTCGATACCCTCCCGCAAACGGTACAACGTTGTGCCACCCGGCAGCGTGTAAATCTTTGCCTGAGCGTTTATGTCATCGGCGGAAAGGTCCGAATCGTTCTTTGGATGGTCGTTGCCATTGGGGTGTTCCGCAAGGGGATACCACAATCCGTTAGGAATCCCGTTAGGATCGGGAAAATTGCCAATCAGTCGCGGCATCAACCAGCCGTCCAGCAATGCAGCGAGCTCGTCCTCGTTTTCCACCATCCAGCCGTAGTAGACGTAAGCGCCGGAACCAAACACCTCGGGATGGAACCGTCCTTGCGCGTCGTTGAACGCGCCCACGCCGGAAGTCCCGTCCACCGCGCTCGTCCCGCTCTTGAGCTGTTGCGCAAACGGGCTCGACGGGCATGACAGGATATTGTAATCGCTCAGATACTCCGGGTATAGCGAACGCAGGTCCGGCGAGATGTAGTTGCGGTACCGAGGAAACCGGCCGTTCCACTCGTTTGCGTACATCTTGAGCGAAAGCCCCATCTGCTTGAGGTTGTTGGCACACGAGGCCCGCCTCGCCGCTTCGCGAGCGCGCGCAAGCGCCGGCAACAGTATGGCAGCGAGTATGCCGATGATGGCGATGACCACCAGCAGCTCTATGAGCGTGAATCCCGTTCGTCTTGGTGTTTGCACTTTCCTGCCCTCCTTCAGTAGCTGCTTCTTGCGAGTCTATCGTCCGTTGACTTCGATCCGCTTTTCAACCGACCGACTTATGCCTCAGATCACCTCCGTTCTCGCAGAGTTTCCAGCGCATCGCACATCTCCCGATACACCCAAGTCTCCCCTCTAGTATACCATAAGAAGGGCAGGTCCGCCAGAGAACCTGCCCTTCATCGAGTTGCAAGGTCAAATAGAGACCTTCCGTCACTCTTAGAACAGCGAGACAACCTGCGCCCACGCTCGCGAGATGGGGTAATCGCCCGGGTACTTGATGAACTCGACATGGCCGTCCATAAACAACACGTTCGACCCGCCTGGAACATGGTTGAACTCGCCCGGATCCGTGCTGACGAGGTCGTGCATGATCGGGACTTCGCTCTGGGCCATTGCCGATGCAGCGGGATTGTTGATGTCGGTGACAGCGAACCGCTCGATCCCTTCGCGTATCCTGTAAAGAGAGTCAACGCCGTGGCCGTAAAGCGCTACCTGCAAACCGTAGTCCATCGGCAAATCCCGGTCATAGTGACCGCAGTTCGGCGGACATGCGCCCGCATGCGTATCGATCACGCCCTTGAACGCATTCAACATGAGTGCGTTCGCCTGATCCGGGACACCAAAGCCCGCGGGCGGAAGGTTATAGGTGAGCGGATCGTTCTGGGACCCTATGCCGTTGACCGCGTCGTCCCTTGCCGTCCACCCTGAATACGTGTACGAGAGGGACAGAAACGCGCACGGATCGACTGGCGCGTCGGGGTTATAGAACGGTCCGGCACCGCCTTGGCCAAGAATGGGGTGCCACACGCCGGCGCCGGCCAAGTTCGTCGCGTCGGAATCGGACGGACATACCATGATGTTGGGATCCGTCATGTACTCGGGGTAGACCGCAGGACCGTCAAAGGTCACCTCGGCATCATCCCCGACGTCGTCAGGATTCGAGAACCCGCACGGTGTGGACGCCGTCCCAACGATCTGCCAATCACTGCCGGTACCCGTATTCACCAGCTTGTAGGTGAACATGTTCATCATGGGCGGGAACCGACCTTCCCACTCGTTCGCATACATCTTGAAGATGACCCCGAACTGTTTGAGGTTGTTCGCGCACGACGCGCGTCTGGCAGCCTCCCTCGCCCGCGCCAGCGCAGGCAACAAAATGGCCGCAAGGATGCCGATGATCGCTATGACCACCAACAACTCGATTAGCGTGAATCCATGTCTTCTCATTGGTTTGCTCCTCCCAGGTGAGATGCTGCATACTCTTCCCCCCATGCCATCAGAGCAGGCTGTCAGGCCATGGCATGGAAACAACGGTTGCGTGGACAGCGTCCAAACGGTAGGTCCCGGCTTTTCTCCGCCCCCTTTCTCCCCGCAGGGTTTCGTTTAACCGCCCACTTGTCTTTCGGCAAGACCAGGTAAACAGTACAGGATATTGTTCTCGGAACCGATTACTGCCAGGCGGTCATATGGCTCACGTCATCAGGCATATCCCATACTAAACATAGAATACACCCACCACTGTTATTCTGTCAAGTGCCTTGTCGAGCATCGAAGGACTGGGCTCGGGGCGGTTGGCGCCAACCCCGCAGACGAGGGATTGACAACCCGTCCGGGAAGGTATACCTTATCTGGGCAGGGCTCGAACAGCAGGACGATATTCTCATGCGGAGGGCAAGATGGAAAACAAATTCACGCGCATATCGCTGACACGGTATTTCAACTCGAACTGTCACCTACGACCGGGCAAAGTGAGGGCGCGAGGGTGGCACAAGAGGATCGCCGACGTGCGATCCGATCTTATCCGCGGCCGGCAGACGTTATGGGGGATCCCGTTCGCGCTCGGTCCGCAGAACCTTGCGAAGAAGGGGCTCATAGTAATCGGCGACAAACAGGCCGAAGTCGAGGTGCCGCTACGCGGGCGCGCGACACATGTCTGCGTGCTGCATTTCTGCAACCTTCCTCGCGACCCGTACGAAAACGCTGCCGGCGGCACGAAATTCGCCGAATACGAACTGCGCTACGGCGACGGCAGGAAACGTGTTCAACCGATCCGGATACGGTTCGAAGTCAACCCGTTCAGCGTGGAATGGGGTTGGGCGCCGTTCGCGGCTGTGGGCGCGGAGATGCCGACGGTCGCCTCTCCGGAGGACGATATACCGTGGGGCCATCTTCAGACCGGCGTCATGCCGCACGGAAGAACGGCCCGCACCTGGGTTTACGCGTTGCCCAACCCGAAGCCGGAGAAGGAGTTAAGCTCGATAACGTTCCGGTCCTGCGGGAACAATCTCGTAGCGATACTGAGCCTGACTCTGTACGATGGGCCGGGCCACCCGCTGCGCCACGTTCCGCGCCGAGTGTACAAACTCATCCTTCCGCCGGACGAGAAGTGCGCCGCCGAGGAGGTGAAGGCCGAGCTCGACATGGGTGTTGTGACCCGAGTTTTCGCGGTTCCCGGTTACACCAGACAGGAATGGCTCGAAGCGACAAAACGCGGTCTCGGCGCCCCGCGACCGGGAAGCTCCGCCAAACGGCAGGTGCTGGTCGAGGCGACCGGGGCCGAAGGCGCAACGCTGGCGGTGCGTTCGCACAGACGCAAAGAACACAAGATACCGTTTGGGGAAGCGTTCACCAAGGGAAAGGCGAAAAGCACCGACGGCCGCGCACGTCTCGAACTCGTGCATCCGCGGAAGGCGTGGGTGTACGTCACCGTGATAGACGGTTCAACGGACAAACCGACGCCCACGCGGGCCCATTTTCACGGGCCCGCCGGCGAGTACATCCCGCCATACGGCCATCACGCGGTGGTGAACGACAACTGGTTCGAGGATTACGGCGGCGACCTCCTGCTCGGTGAGATGAGCTATGCGTACGTGCCGGGGCGGTTCCAGATAGAACTGCCCGTCGGCAAGGTGCACATCGAGCTTTGCAAAGGGTTCGAGTACGTTCCGTTGCGCAAGTCGGTTACCATTCGGCCGGGCCAACGCGAGCTGAAACTCGAGATAAAGAGATGGACCGACAAACGGTCGGAAGGGTGGGTCACGGCCGATACACACGTCCATTTCATCAGCCCCGAGACCGCTTGGCTCGAAGGCCAGGGCGAAGGGCTCAACCTTATCAACCTGCTCGCGTCGCAGTGGGGCAGGCTGTTCACCAACGTTGCCGACATCAGCGGCGATCTCTCCGGGTCGTCGCGCGACGATACGCTCGTCTGGGTCGGTACCGAGAACCGCAACCACATGCTCGGCCACATATCGATGTTGGGCGCGCACGGCGACCCCGTGTTCCCGATGTGCGCCGGCGGGCCGGGCGAAGCGTACCTGGGCGATCCCGACGTCACAACGCTCACCGAATGGGCGCAAACGTGCCGCGAACGCGACGGCGTGGTCATACGGCCGCATTTCCCCGCACCCATCTGTGAGGAACCGGTGTATTTCATTCTTGACGAGCTCGACGGTGCCGAGCTGCGCATGTACGCGCCGGGGTCGGCCCCAACGCTCGACACGTTCGTGTTCAAGGAGTGGTACCGGTACCTTAACTGCGGCCATCGGGTCGCGGCGGTCGGCGGCACAGACAAGATGAGCGCCAGCATGCCCGTGGGCGGCGCCCGCACGTATGCAAAGCTTGCTCCGGGCGAACCGTTTACCTTCGAGAACTGGGGCAAGGCCGTCAGAGCAGGCCGGACGTTCACCTCGTCGGGGCCGCTTATCGATCTCGCGGTCGACGGCCGCACGATGGGCGACGAGATAACGATGCCATCAGGAGGCGGCACGCTCGAGGTGCATGCGACCGGCGAATGCGCATGGCCCATCCACGCGCTCGAGATAGTGGTAAACGGCAACGTCGTGGCCAGGCGGTCGAGCGCCAAAGGCGTGCGCAAGCTGAGCATCAAGAAACAGGTCAGCGTCAAGGGCAGTTGCTGGATCGCCGCACGCTGTTCCAGCAATCTCATGGTACACCACTGCTGGCCGATACATCTTGGCGCACACACGTCCCCCGTGTACGTTGTAGCCGGCGGGGAGGAACTGTTCAGCCCGTCGGACGCAAGCTATATGCTTACCCTTATCGACGGCGGTCTGACCTATCTCGACACGCTCTCCGTCAGGTTCGACGCGAAACGTCACCGGCAGCTTAAAGCCGTCTACCAAAAGGCCCGTAGGATGCTGCTCGACCGGATGCACGCGCACGGCCACAGCCATGCCGGCGCGCATTCCCACGGACACGTTTAGCCATGACGGAACGCGAACGGTTCTTACGCAACGTCGAGCTTCGCGGCGACGGTGTTGTGCCGTGCAACGTGTACTTCTCGCCCGCGACGTGGGACAAGTATCGGGACGACCTCGAGCAGATCACAAAACGGTATCCGGACATCTGCGAGCAGTTCGACCACGAGCGCAGGCAGTCCTGGAACGACTATCCCGCCGCGTACCGCGAGGGCGAGTTGCTCGAGGACAACTGGGGTTGCGTCTGGGAGAACGTTGCGGGCGGGCTCGAAGGGCAGGTCAAGACGCATCCGATGGCGGACTACGCCGCGCTGAAGAACTACACACCGCCGGATCCGCTGACGCAGACCGAACGAGGCGAGCGGGAAGACTGGGTCGAGATCGAACGCAAGATGGAAGAACGGCGGGCCGCCGGGCAGCTCGTGAAGGGTCATATCGAACGGTTCTACGAGCGAGTCCATTTCCTGCGCGGTTACGAGAGCTTCTTGATGGACGTTGCGGAAGAACGGCCGGAACTCGATGAGCTTATCAACTTGGTGCTCGACCACAACATGAAGCTTGTTCACCGGTGGCTCGATCTCAAGCCCGATCTGATGGGATTCGGCGACGATCTCGGGATGCAGGACCGGCTCCAGATACGGCCGTCAGCGTGGCGGCGCTATTTCAAACCGGCGTACACGAAGATGTTCCGTGCGTGCCGCGACGCCGGCGCGCACGTCTTCTTCCACTGCGACGGCTACATAGTCGACGTCATGAGCGACCTTATCGAGTGCGGCGTCACCATACTCAACCCGCAGGACAGGTGCAACGGGCTGGACAATATCGCACGCGAGCTTAAAGACAAGATCTGCACGCACCTCGACCTTGACCGGCAGGGGATCATCCCGTTCGGCACGCCTGCCGAGATAGACGCGCATATCAAGGAATGCATCGTCAAGCTCGGCTCGCCCAAAGGTGGCCTGTCGCTTGTCTCGGAGATAAACCCCACCGTGTCGATCGAGAACGTCGAGGCCGTCTGCAACGCGATGATCCGGTACCGGGAGTATCACGCGAAGACCTCGTGACCCGCGTTCTGCGCGTCATTCCGACCGTCAGCTATGATGCTCCACGCGCAGTTCTTCGAAGATCGTCTCGAGGTCGGGCGATTCCGATAACGGCAGCTTGACGGTTTCGCCGCGCCATGCAGAGATGTACCCGGCGTTTATAACCTCGATGGTTTTGCGGCCGTCTTCGCCCGACGGCGACGGGTCCGCGCCCTCGCGCACGCACCGCGCGAACTCATCGAGCTCGAGCTTGAACGGCCATTTCTCGCGTATTTCGGTCTCGATATCTGGATCGCCGACCGGAGTTATGTTCCGGGTCGCGTATCCCGACTCGTGAAATGTGACCGTGAACGTCTCGGTGGTGTTTTCCTCGAGGTAGCTCGGGATGAACATACGCAGCGACGCCTTCTCGCCGTCGATGATGTACTCCTGCTTGGCGTGGAGGTGCGTCGTCTTGCTGTGTTTATGGCAGCTGATGGCTTTGTTCTCGTGCCGCAACGTCGCAAACGCCAGTTCCTCGAGCGCCTCACCGGGGAATATGCGCAGCTCCGCCGACACACGCTCCACATCCCCCAGCCACCACCTGCACAGGTCTATCGTGTGCGCGCCGTGATCCTGCAGAATACCGCCCAACGTCTCCGGCAGTCCCCTGTACCCCCACGACAGCTTCTCGTAGAACGACCGGTCGCACAGTATCGAGTAGACCTCGCCCAGCTCGCCGGCGTCGATCAGCTGTTTCGCCAGGATGCACCCTTTGTCCCACCGTTTCGAGAACCCGATCATCAGCTTTACGCCGTTCTCTTTGCACGCGTCGATCATTCGGTCGCATTCACCGACCGTGCGGGCCATGGGTTTCTCGCAGAAGACGTGCTTTCCTGCATGAGCGGCCTTTTCGACCATCTCGCAGTGCGCCGCGACCGGCGTGGCTATCAGGACGGCGTCGGCTGCGGCGTTTTCGAGAAACTCGCCGTAGTCGCCGTAAACGGGCACCTCCCCGTACTCTTCCGTCCACTGCGCGATGGCGGTCGGGTCGCGATCAACAACAGCGACAAGTTCGAGCGATTCAGTCGTACAGAACGCGGGTCCATAAAGCCAGCGGGCCATGCCGAGCCCCACCATTCCGATCCGCAGTCTCTCCATTAGCGTCTCACTTCTAGGTTCCGGTTTTCCCGCATTTTCCGTTCGGAGCGAGGATTAGACCGTTCGCGTCTACGGGGTCAGTATTGCCCACGAGCGTGGCATAGTAGGCCGTCATGGGAAAGTTACCGGGGTACTTGATGAATTCGACGTGACCGTCCAGGTATAGAACGTTCCCTCCGGCGGGCACGTGGCTGAACTCGTCGACGCTTGCCGACGGCGAATCGAGCATCACGACGACCTCGCTCTGTGCTTTTGCGCTGGCTGCAGGGTTGTTGATGTCCGTGATCATGAAACGCTCTATACCTTCACGAAGCCTGTAGACCGTGCCGCCTCCGCCGTTCCCTGCGCCCGGGTCGCTGCACGCTCCGTCGGGTGTATAAGGTGGCAGGTCAAAGACGAACGAGTCGCTTATAGTGATATCACCCTCGTACAGGTGCCATTGTCCTGTGCCCTGCAATGTGGCGAACTTGAGCATGCCGCAAGCAAGCTGCAGGTCGTTCTCGAGCACCCATCCGAAATACACATAGCTCAAAGTGACAAGACACCCGGGATCGTATTGGCCGACGTTCGGGCGGTTTGGGTCTGTTCGCTTGAAGACCTCCGGGTTGCGCTCGGGATCAGACGGACATACGAACGGCGCGAGGTCCGCCATGTACTCAGGATAGACAGCGTCCCCTTCCATCATGAAATTCCTCTCGACCCGCTCGTTGGCGAGATCAGGGTCGAGATCGGCGTTCTGGAAACCGAGGTCGTTCGTCGGAAACCGTCCGTTCCACTCGTTGGCGTACATCTTGAGCGACAACCCTATCTGTTTGAGGTTGTTGGCACAACTGGCACGTCTCGCGGCCTCTCTGGCACGCGCGAGCGCCGGTAACAGTATCGCTGCCAGGATGCCAATGATGGCGATGACAACGAGCAACTCGATAAGCGTAAAACCTCTCATTCTGTAATGGGGCACTTCAGCCTCCTTCCGCTCAAACGTTATCCTCCCCTTACTGCACAACCTAACCAATCTTCCAAAATCGCGACTCGGGTCTTCGTGCTCACCTCCCTTTCCGATAAACATGAACATCAGTCCATCCTGGACATCGCGATACCATACCACTGGTGCAGCTCTATCGTCAACATTCCATTCATGACAAAGTTGCCCGCCTCGTTCGTCCAACGGGACTCCTTTCTTTCGCGAATGCGGAAACGGCAGCGCTGGAGGCGTGTACCTGTGGATATTACGACACTCCGTATGATATAACTAGATCGAGGTCGAGAGCAGATCGCTCTCGACGTCATGTCTCTCACACACGGTGTGTGAGGCTGTCAGGGCAGTTTTGGAATAGGAGAGTGTGCAGATGGACTTTCGTCGCCGTTTCGTTCCCGTAACCGTTCTCGTCGTTCTGCTCGCGCTGGGAGGCGCGACCGCGCCGTTCGCGCAACAGTTCAAGGTGGGGTTTGCCAAACGCGATATCACACCCACAAAACCGGTTCCCATGTGGGGATATGGCGCGCGGAAAAACGCTCTTTCCGAGGGGATACTCGACCCGCTCCATGCGAAGGCGCTTGTTGTCGATGTCGGAACCGACAAGCTTGCGCTCGTGGGGCTGGACATCGGCCGTTCGCCAACGCCGAAATCGATGGGAGTCATCCGGAAGGCTGTCAAGAGCGCCTCCAACATAGAGCATGTGATGATTTCCGGGTCGCACACGCACCACGGTCCCGTGATCGAGCTGACTGACGAGCCGGGCAAAGGCAAAGGCGTGTACGATGATGCCGTCGCGTACGTCGAGGAGCTCGAGAAGGGCATTATCGACGCCATCAACGAAGCCGCGACAGGAGTCCAGGACGCGCGAATAGGGTGGGGTTCGGCCGAAGTCGATATGAACAGGAACCGGCATACCAAGATAGAGCCGAAGATTGTCGACCCGGAACTGGCCGTTGTGCGGTTTGACGATCTGTTGGGCAACCCTATCGCGATGCTCGTCAATTTCGCCGCCCACCCGACAATGTTGCCGGCACGCGATCTCCGGTTTTCCGCCGAGTATCCCGGCCAAATGATGAACGCGGTCGAAGAGGCGCTTGGCACAAATTGTTTCTTCATGCAGGGTTCCTGCGGTGACTTGTCGGTGAAACCCACGCAGGAGACACGCGGAATCGAAGCGTTTGGGAAAGCTCTGGCCCAAGAAGTGCTCAAGATAGCACACGGCATAGAGACGGCAGCTCCCGAGGAACCGTCCATCCAGGGAATGGACGACGAGTTCGCGTTTCCGGCTCGCATCGACCTGGGCAACCCGATGATTCGTGTGTTGTACGGCAGGGCGTTCTTCCCGGAATTGGTGGCGAACTTCTGGGACGAGTTGCAGGACAACATTGTCCGGCCACGCCTCACCACCGCGCTGGTCAATGGTCAGCTCGCGCTCGTCGGCGGGCCGGGCGAGTTCTTCTGCAACCACTCGAACCGTCTGAAAGAACGGTCACGGGCTGACAGAACCCTGTTTTTCGGCTGCTGCAACGGCCATTACATGTACTTCCCCACGATTGAAGGCGCTGCCGAAGGCGGTTACGGCGCCGACCCGACCGTCTCGTGGGTGTCGCTCGGCGCCGGCGAAGAGATGATGAACAAGGCGCTCATCAACATCTACACGATGATGGGGAACTACGAGTTCGAGATACCTACCGGCTCATAAGCGGCCGCGGCACCGCGGTTTCTAAGCGTCGCAGATGTGGACCGCCTGCCGCAGCGATTCGACGGGGTCGCGTTTCGGGACGAACTCCTGGCTTATGAACCCCCTGAATCCCGTGTCGGCGATGGCCTGCGCGATACGCCTGTAGTTCAGTTCCTGTGTCTCGTCGATCTCGTTGCGGCCGGGGACGCCGCCAGTATGGAAGTGGGCGATGTGGTCGATGTTTTCCTGGATCGTCGCGATGACGTCGCCTTCCATGATCTGCATGTGGTAGATGTCGTAGAGAAGCTTGAATCGTTTGGAGCCAACGCGTTTGACCAGCTCGACGCCCCACGTCGTGTGGTCGCACTGGTAGCCCTTGTGGTTGCGTTTGCTGTTCAGGAGCTCCATGCACACCGTGACGCCAAGCTTTTCGGCAAGCGGCATGATCCGTTTCAACCCCTTGGCGCAGTTCTTGATCCCGTCTTCGTCGGAGATGCGGCGCCGGTTTCCTGAGAACACGATCATGTTTGGCAGGCCGGCATCGGCGACCTGTGGCAGTAGTTCCTCGGATTTCGCCACGAGAGAGTCGTGGAGGTCCGTCTGGTTCCATCCTCTCGAGATGCCGCTTGGTCCGTTGGCCATGGCGCAGGTGAGCCCGTGCTTCTTCACCGTAGGCCACTCCTCGGGTCCAAGCAGTTCGATCGATTGCATTCCTATCTCAGCCGCGTGGCGACACAGGTCGTCCAGGCTCATCTTCTTATAGCACCACTTGCACGCCGAGTGCTTGATACGACCTCTCAAGGCGGTTTCAGCAGACGCGGCCTCAGCTTTCGTTCCGCCCGCAACAAGCAGAACGCCGGCCGCTCCGCCCATCACGGTTGCGGCCTCGCGTCTCGTTAGTTCTGTACTCTTTCGCACGGCTATCTCCTCTTGGCAAGGTCCCAAATTCGCATTGTTGCCTTGTTTGATGTCAATACTACCATGATCCCCCTTAACCTTCCACCGGCTGCCCGCTTCCTTACGGAATTCGAATCTTGGCGAGGTAGATGCTCGTTTTGCCTTCGTGCGACGAGTAGTAGCTCATCCACAGCAGCCCGTCGTGCCAGACCAAGCCGGGATAGCTGCAGTCGCCGCCGCTCGGCAGGGTCAGCACCGGCTCGTACGTGTTCCGGCCGAGCCGCGCCAGTATGGTTCTTGCGCCATTTTCGTAGCTGCGGCTGCCGGCCCAGAGAGTGCCGTCCGGCAGTCGGATAAAGTTGGGGCCGCCGAGCCGGTGGTCTGTCTCGTGCCAGGTCCAGTCGGTGTACGGCGGGCGGCTGGTGCCGATCCAGCCGTGCTTGGTGCCCGCTTCCCGGCGCACCAGGGCCATCATCTCGTCGCCGGGCAGGAACCGGAGCGTCGTTTCGTTGGGCCGGTCGGGGATGAGCAGCTTGGTGATCCGCTCGTACTGGACGCCGTCGTCGCTTGCCACAAGCTCGAGCGCCCACTCGCCCTCCGGTACCGTGTGGATGTTGTACGTGACACCGTAGGCACGCCCTTCGTGCCACGTAACGCGCCACAACCAATCTCCTTCATCCAACACCCGCTGCGATGGCGTCCACGTCTGTCCGTCGTCCGAAAACGCGACTCGCGGCTGGCGTCCGACGAATGTCCCGTCCCGGTATACCGAGCCGCCTGCGACTACCATGAGCCTGCCGGCCGGAGTCACACACAGTTTCGGGTCGCGCAAGTCGATACCGTCTTCCGCCAACAGTGCTGCAGAAGTCCACGTCTCGCCGTCGCCGGACACAATGACCCGCAGTCTCCCGTCTCCCTTGACGTGCCCTTCGGCCTCCCGGAACGTGCAGTACCATTTGCCGCGAAACCGCACCAGATCCGTGAACGCGTTATGGGTTCCCCGATCCCATATCTTTCTCACAGATAAGATCTCAGGCGAGGTGTGTGCCACGTTCTCCTCCTCAGCGGCTTCGCCAGCCGCCTCACCAAAGCACTCGGTACACGCGACAGTACCGCTTAGCAGACACACCATCACACCCAACAACACGAGCCTGCAACCGTTCGTTCTCGTCACAATGACTCCCAAGATTGTCCTGTTGGCGGTTGTTCTTGTATCAGCCTACGATGGTTTTGTCGATGGTGCTGTCGAGAAACTCGAGCGCCTGGCGGAGTTCGCCGCCGTCCTGGTACCGGTTGTCGACCGTCTTTTCGAGGCATTTGTCGATGACGGCGCTGAGCTTGTCGGGCACTTCCGGGACGACGTCGCTGAGCCGTGGCGCCGTGGTGTTGACGTGGTGGTAGGCGATATCGCCTTCCGTAAACGGCGGTTTGCCGGCGAGCATCTCGTATATCATCATACCCGTTGCGTACACATCGGTCGCCGGCCCGACATCGCGCCCTCTGACCTGTTCGGGCGACATGTACCAGAGCGTACCCATCACGGCACCCTCGCGCGTCACCTTCGACTCCTCCTCGATCCGGGCCAGACCGAAATCCATGATCTTCACCTGGTTGTCGTCGAAAGTGATCATGATGTTGTCGGGTTTGATGTCGCGATGTATTATCCCGGCCTTGTGGGCTGCGCCCAATCCTTCCGCAACCTGTTTCGCAATATCCATGGCCTCTTTCAGAGGAAGCTTCTTCCGCGTCTGCAGGATGGAACGCAGGCTGCCGCCGTCGATGTATTCCATCGAGATGAATGACTCGCCTCGCTCCTCGCCGATGTCGTAGAGGGCGACGATGTTCCTGTGGTTGAGCGCGGCGACCGCCCGGGCCTCGCGCACGAACCGGCTGCGGAACTCGTCGTTGTTGCTCAACCGGCTGGGCAACACTTTCCAGGCTACCGTGCGGTTGAGCTTGGTATCGCGTGCGAGGTAGACGACGCCCATACCGCCCTCGCCGAGCTTGCTCACGATCTCGTACCTGGTCTTCTGAGGGACAGGTGTGACCGGCCGATCGGAGTCGGCCCTGATGGTAGCTCCCGCGGCGCTGGGTGCTGCACTCGGAAAGATGCTGCTCATCTCCTTAACGTGTTCGAGACGGCTGGTAACATCCTTGTAGTAGTAATCGGTGGCCAGTATGTCCTGGAATATCTCGCGGGCGCTGGTGTACTGTCCGGCGCGCTCGTAGGCACAGCCGAGACCATAGAAAACGTCGATGTTGTCCGTTGCTACCTTCTCATCGCCGCCGAGCGCCTTGCGGTACCGGTCCACGGCCAGATCGTACATGCCGTTCCCAACGAAACACTCGGCTAACAGCACAACCGCTTGGCGGCCGAAGTCGGCGTCTTCTGTGACCGGCTGCAGAAGTTTTATCGCTTCGCTGATACGTTCCGTCGATAGGTACAACCGTGCCAGCCTGACTGCGCCATCGGCGTTAAGCGACCCGGCCTCGACGGCTTTCTCGTACGCGGACTGAGCCGCCTCGGACGCGCCTTCCTCCTCGAGCAACCGGCCGGCCGCAACAAAATCGCCCGCCTGCATATGGAGTTCGGCGGCTTTCATTGCATCGCCCAACTGGGCCAGGAGTTGTCCCGCCTTGCTCTTATCGCCTGCTGCCGTGTAGCATGACGCGGCGCGTTCTATCAGGCCCAACTGCTCGAAGCGTGCACCTGCCTCCTCAAGCTGACCGGCCTTCTCGTAGAAGTTGGCGGCATCTTCGAGGTTCCCGACCTCTTCGGCCAGGGGCGCGGCTTTGGCATAGTCCTCGACGCGAACGTACAGGTCGATCGCCGGCGCCAACTCCTTCTTCGACTCGTAGATTGCTGCTGCCTCGGCGAACATCTTGGCCCGTTCAAAGTTGCGCGCCGCACGAACCATACAGTCGCTGAGCCGCGAGACTACCAGCCCTTCCTCAAAATGCCCCAAGTAGACCGTTGAACCGTCATCCGTGGCAGCCACCCTCATCACCCTGTCATCCGTTGCGTGCTGCCACAGACAGCGTTGGTCGAAGTCCAGCATAAAGGCGCCCGCGTTACACCCGATCAGCATCCGGTCATCGGACAACAACGCGACGTCGTGCACGACCTTTGGGTGTTGGTACTGCCACAGCAACGTGCGTTTCTCGAGGTCGTACAGGGTAACGAGATCGAGCCCGATGACCGCAGCGGCATAGCGGCCGTCGGCACTGATATCCACACGCGACACCCAGTCTCCCGTGTCCTCCTTCCAGAGCAGCTCCCCCTTGAAGTCGAGCAGATACAGGTTCATATCGCCGCACGCGACAAGGACTTCGCCCCTTTCCGCGTGTGTGGTAAGGTGCCAGACCTTGTATGCAGCCTCGAAGGTCCACTGGTCCTTTCCGTCCCTGGTCAGCGCCCTGACGCGACCGTCGGTGCAACCTGCTATGATGAGCCCTTGTTCCTGCTCGATGGACACCCCGCGCACCTCGCCGTCGAACTCGCGCTTCCACAGAAAGTGCTTGGCAGAGTCGAGGAGGTAGACACTTCTTCCCTTTGTACCGATTGCCACCAGAGACCCGTCGGCCGTGGTGGACACAGAGCGCGTGCGGACGCCCATCGGAATTTTGAAGCGCCACTGCGTCTGGCCGTCGTTGTTGAAAAGGAATATCTCCGATTCGGCGAGGCTGAGGGCCACTCGGCCCGACGCCGGTGCAAGCGCTATGTCCGAGACAGGCGACCGTGCCTCGAACTGCCAGCACGGCTCGGTTGCATAGGTCCTGCGAAACAGTTCCCCGGCGTGCGCCACCGTCTCCTTGTCCTGCTCGTACATCCTGGCGGCGTCGTAGAGCATGTGGCTGTCTTCGAGAACCTTGCCGGCTTCGGAGAACTGTCCCGCCTCGCGATACAGCTCGGCGGCGTGCTCAACGTCGCCCAGCTGTTTGTGGTAATCGGCTGCCCGTTCCTGAAGGCCCAGCTCTTCGCACAAAGCGGCGGCTTCGCGGATTGCTTTCGCCTTGTCGTAGGCCTCTATCGCCTCACGCTTTCTGTCGGCAGCAACATAGAGATCACCGGCCTCCCGATACGCTTCCAGCTGCTCGTAGATCTCTGCGGCCTGTGCGTGGTTGCCACCTTCGGCACAGAGTCTCGCGGCAAGGTCCATCTTGTCGCTCGCAATATACAGGCGAATCGCTTCATCGCGGTTGCCGCCTCTTTGGAACATGCGCGCGGCGTCAGCAAACATCTCCGACTTCTCGTACAGCGCCGCCGCGTCTTCATACGCCTTGCCCTTCTCAAACATCTTGGCAGCTTGCGTCTCG
This sequence comes from uncultured bacterium, assembly GCA_964524145.1. Lineage (GTDB taxonomy): Bacteria > Hydrogenedentota. The sequence continues at coordinate 105,186 of CAZGCA010000001.1, forward strand.
CGGCCCATGTCGACCAGAATCTCTGCACTGCGAGTAAGCTCGCCTGCCTTGGCGAATTCGTCCGCGGCCTGTTCGAGTTCGCCCAGCTTTTCGCACATCTCGGCGGCTGTATGATGATCGCCAAGCCTGAGATAGAGCGACAGCGCTTTCTTGTGCTTACCCTTCGCTGCCAGAGCGTCTGCTTTACTGCTGATGTCTCGTCCTGAACCCGGCATATGCCTACTCTCTCCGGAACACGGTCAGCACTACTTCACAAAGGCCCCTTCACTGGTCCGCTCGATCTCTTGGATAGTCAGCGGACTCTCCGTCTCTCTGTCGCGTGAGGCCAGCGGTACCATACGCGCCACTTCGTCGATTGTCGTCACACCGCGGATAGCTTTCAGCATTCCCACCTCGTGCAGGTTCAGGAAAGCAGTGGTAGCGCGGGCGGTCTGCAGAATGTCCCTCGCTTTTGCACCGGTGAGAAAGGCTTCCCGCAATCGGTCATTAATCGTCAGCACCTCGAAAATGCCCGTTCTCCCGACGAAACCCGTGTTTTGACACTCTGCACACCCGCTTCCCTGGAAGAAATCGTGCTTGTCGGGGTCGAAGTCTCTCAGCCGGAATTCACGTATCTTTTGCGGGTCGGGCGCGATTGCATGCCGGCAGTTGGGACATATCTTCCGCACAAGCCGTTGACACACTATCGTTATCGCCGTCGAGGACTTGAAGAACGTCATCACACCGGCATCGAGAAGCCGGAACGCGGCACCCACGGCGTCTTCCGCGTGAAACGTCGTCAGTACCTTGTGGCCGGTCAAAGAAGCCCGGAGCACGTCTCCGGCCTGGCTGTTGTCGACCACCTCGCCTACAGCAATGACGTCGGGATCCTGGCGTATGGCCTCGCGCACGAGCTCCCCGAGCGTCGCCCCCCGGTACAACGATATCTGTGCTTGAAGCGCACCGTCAAGAAGATACTCCACGGGGTTTTCGACGGTCACGACATTGAGATCCGGCTTGTTGACGTAGTTTAAGCTCGCATACATCGACGTCGTCTTGCCGGCACCTGTCGGTCCCGTGAAGAAGACTATGCCCGACGAATAATCCAACGCCCTGCGGGACATGGCATAGGCGTTCGGCGTCATGCCCAGGTCCTCAAGGTCCATCATACCGACATCCTGCCGCAGCAGACGCATCGTGATCGTCTCGCCGTAGATGCCGACGAACACCGAGACCCGCATGTCGACTTCCATCTCGTCGATGGACCCTGTCAGACGGCCTTCTCGTTCTCTGTGCGTGTCGTCGGCGATATTCAGGCCGGCCAGCAGTTTGATGCGCCTGAACAGCGTGTCCCGGATGCTGTTGGGCAAATCGGTCTTGTGGGTCAAAAGTCCGTCTATACGAAACCTGACTCGCACCCGGTCCGGCATCGATTCCAGATGGATGTCGCTCGCACGGTCCTTCATTGCCTCGCCGATGATGTAGTTTGCCAGGTCAATGGCCTGTGTTTCGGCTCGTTTCAGCTTGAGCTTGTCGCTCGTGATGTCAACCCGCACCGTCTCCGTCAGAGACGGAGCGACATCAATACCCGTCTTGACCTCCGGCACTTCGGTCATGGCCATGTGTTCGAGCACTGCGCTTATCGTCTCCTCTATCTTCGAGAGCGAACACATGGCCAGCTCGATGTTCTGGCCAAAGACCCCTTCCAGATGGAACGTGAGGGCGTCGTCTATCGGCCCCGGAATGAGTACGGTTGTAACACCATCAGTCTGTGTGAGCGGAAGAATCCTGTTGTGGCGGATGAAATTCGGCGGCAGCCGGTCGAACACCTCGCGGTCAACCATGCGCGGGAACGGCACGATGTAGGGCATGTCGAGCTGTTGGCTCAACGCCTGTGCGAGCTGTTCCTCGGTAATGATCCGGGCTTCCATCAGAATCTCACCCAGACGCATCTGAGCCGAAGTTTTCGTGTTGAGCGCGTACTCGAGCTGAGCAGCGGTTATGGTCCCGCCCTCGACCAGGTACTCGCCGAGCGGTATTCGCCGCTTGTACTTCCTGATGATGTGTCGAAGCTGACGCTTGGTCATATAGCCAAGCTCGACGAGGATGTCGCCTATACGCTGGCGTTCCTCTTTCTGGATCTGGAGAGCCTCCCTCAGTTGCAGGTCCGAGATCATGCCCTCCTTGCGGAGCAGTTCTCCTAAACGGACGGGTTCCATCAGCGTTGACCTCAGTAGGGTCCAGAGAAAGCCGGCACTCTTAACTCAGCTCTCTGTAACCACAAAGCTCCTACAGCCTCCAATAAGTATTGGGGCCCCTGTCAATCTCCCTGCAATCAGCGTCCTTGCACCCCATAGTATGAACGATGATCGAAGTTTTGTCAATGGATATTGCGGAACCCTCGTTCGCGACGGGCGCATCTGAAAGATCGACCGGAGTCTTTTTCGGTCTTCTTTTCGTTACCTGTCGAACAGGCCATCTCCGAAAACGCATCCGCAGTATAAGCACGCTGCATGGCGACCCGAAACCGGACGTTTGCAGGACGGACACGCCTTGACAGCCGACGGCGCGACCTTCCCGTCCAGCTTCCCATCTCGCATGTCGATATCGCGCACGCGGGCCATGAGATCATCGTCGGTGTAGCCGTGCTGTTCCTTCAACATCATCCAGAGCGCTTCGGTGATCATGAGAAGTCGTTCGACATGATGTTCCATCACCGCTACAGCGGTCTTCGCTTGGCGCGCGTCCGCCCGTGCTCCCGTATCCCCCGGCCTACCTGCCGTGTCTGTCAGCGTTGGACGGAGTCCATATGTATGGAACATTTCTGCCGCCTCCTTTCCCAAGCTTTGCCGTATTTGCTGTACACTCTTGTCGGCATTTCTATTCTCTCGTGTCGAGACCCTACGTGTTGACCGGGTCGTCCGCGCGGTACAGCACCGTGTAGATGAGGTCGCCCGAACCGTGTTTTGCGCCCGACTCGTGGCTCAACGCCGTCTTGACATCCACAACATCAACACTATTGTCTTTTATCCAGGTATTGACGAACTCGTCAAGCACAAGAGGTTTGTCCTCGTAGCCCTTGAACGTTTTCACAAATATCATCTGTGGCTGACCTCCTTGTTGCTTACGCACGGTAACCTGTTGCGGGACACGCCGCTATTGTAATCGCCCGTCCGATCGCTGTCAACGCGGCTGCCGCCTCCTACCCGGTTGAGATTGACACGGCAGGTCAAATAGCGTATCTTCTCGATTGTGATCCTGTGTTTCAGGCCGATACAGAAAGGAGAGAACAATGTGTAAAGGAATCAGCTTCGCTGCGTCTCTGACGTTGACCGTGTTGATGTCCATGGCCGCCGGCGCACAACCGTTCTGCGAAGAATCGTTCATCTTCGATCCCGAGGTCGAGAGCCACGGCCACGTCCATGCCTCCTGTATCGTGGAATGTCCAAACGGCGACCTGCGCGCCGTCTGGTACGAGAATGCGACGCCGCTCCCACCACCGTACTACTCCGAACGGAAGGACAAGAGCGACGACGTCCGAATCGGCGGCGCCCGCAAACCCAAGGGTGCCGATACGTGGGAGAAACCGTTCGTGATGGCTGACTCGTTCGGCGTCTCCGACAACAACCCGTGTATGGTGATCGACGCCCAGGACCGGCTCTGGCTGATCCGGCCCACACTGCTCGGCGTTCCGGGTTGGACATGGGGCAGCGCGCTCGTACGGTACAGCATCTCGTCGGACTATCAGAAACCCGGCGTGCCGAGCTGGAACGTGCAGGAGATTCTTGTGCCGCATCCCACGGGACTCGAAGATGTTCTGAAGAAGACGGCCGAGACGGTGGGCGCACGGGGAGACTTCCCCCAGGAGATGATCGATACGTATATGAAACGAGCGTTGAAGCAACTCGAGGAACCGCTCGCGCCGCGACTGGGATGGATGCCACGCGCGCACCCGCTGGTACGGTCCGACGGCACCCTCATCCTCCCGCTCTCTAACGAGAACTTCAACATAGCGGTCATGGCGATGACAAACGACGGCGGCCAAACATGGACTCTCTCGAGTCCCGTCCCCGAAGCCGGCGTCACGCAGCCCACGCTCGTCGAGTTCGCCGACGGTACGATATCGGCGTTTTTCCGCAACAGCGGACGCGAACACCGGATCAAACGGAGCGACTCCAAGGACGGTGGCGTGACGTGGTCCGAACTGACAACGACCGACCTGCTCCACCCGGGCGCAGGGATCGAGGCCACCCTGTTACGCAACGGCCATCTCCTCATGATTTACAACGACAAGGAAGAAAGCCCGCGTGACCGGCTCGCCGTGTCCATCTCGACGGACCGGGGCGCCACGTGGCAATGGACCCGCCACCTCGAGAACATCCCCGGCGGCCGGTTCGACTACCCCTCCATCGTCCAGGCCAAAGACGGTACGATCCATGCCACCTACTCGTACAACCTAAAAACCATCAAACACGCCCACTTCAACGAAGCATGGGTGCAAGAGGGAGAGTAGGCAGCGAAAGCGTGCATGAGACAGCAGTCCTGAATCACGAGTTGCTCAATTGGAACCGACTATTCGCCTCACAAGTTTCTTGCTCGTGCTGGTGGTGATGGCGATCTGGGAGTTGCTGGCTCCCAGACGGCCATTGACCGTTTCAAAAGGGCTTCGCTGGTTCAGCAACCTCGGGATCGTCGCTATCGACACGGCTTTGCTCAGGCTGGTCTTGCCCGTTGCTGCGGTGGGGACGGCAATGGTCGCCGAGCAACGTGCCTGGGGCCTCTTCAACAACGTCCCGGTGCCCTATTTCTTTTCAATCATCCTCTCCGTGGCCATTCTGGATTTCGTCATCTACCTGCAACACCTGATGTTCCACGCGGTTCCCAGACTGTGGCGCGTCCACATGATGCACCATACGGATTTCGACCTCGATGTGACGTCCGGCTTGAGGTTTCATCCGGTAGAGATCGTTCTATCGATGTGCATCAAGATGGCCGCAGTCGTGTTGATCGGCGCGCCGCCCGTCGCCGTAGTCATCTTCGAGATACTGCTCAACGCCACCGCCATGTTCAACCATGGAAACGTGTGGGTGCCGTTGAAGCTCGACGCCCTCCTGCGGTGGGTGGTCGTGACGCCCGACATGCATCGCGTACACCACTCAATCGAGTCGCGAGAGTCGAACAGCAACTTCGGGTTCAACCTGCCGTGGTGGGACAGGTTGCTCGGAACCTATCGCGCACAGCCCGCTGCCGGTCACGAGGGCATGACCATCGGGTTGCGCCAGTTCCAAAGCGTTCGACGGCAAACGCTCCCCTGGCTGCTGCTCGTTCCGTTTCGAGGCAAGCCGGGCGACTACGCTATCAACCGGCGCAAGTACGGGAAATGAACGGGGCCGCCCCCTGACGGTTCTCTCCGAGGAGAGAAGACCTTGGGGCTCTGTTTGAAACGGTACGCTGCGTCCGATATTATTCTTTCGGAGCATTGGACCCGCGTGGAGTGACGACGGACCGGCATCCAGCCGCGTCTTTGGAGAAAGGAGAGATCATGTTCTGCCCGGAATGTAGAGCTGAGTATCGAGAGGGGTTCACCGAATGCGCGGACTGCAAGGTCCCTTTGGTGCCGGAACTGCCGCCGGAACCGGAGCCGGAGTACGTCGAGTTTGCGACCGTTCTTGAGACCGGGAACCCGGCCCTCATCGCGATGGCGAAATCCATCCTCGAGGCAGCCGGAATTGAATGCTTCGCAAAAGGTGAAGGGTTGCAGGAGCTGTTCGCTGCGGGCGGATTAGGAGCTCATTTCAACCCGGTAACCGGCCCCGTCGAGATCCAGGTCCGGCTCGAGGACGAAGAAGAGGCGAGGAAGCTCTTGGACGATCTCGAGGAGAGCGATTCTGACGGCGACGGCTGAGAGGGGTTGAGTATGGGAAACGGTCATCGCGACAGGTTCGTAATTCCGCCTTTAGGCGGCCTTGATCACGCGGGCGGGCGTTGCCAGGAGTACGGAGACACCGCCTGAAGACGGAACTGCGAGCTTTGCTGCGTGAGGAGTCCAATACGATGAAAGGCTATGAGATTCGGCGTGCGCGAGAATCCGATCTGGACCGATTGATCGAGCTCCTGGCTGCGCTTCAGAAGCATTTGGAGGAGCGCAATCCCCGCGTGTGGCGCGAGTCGCCCGGAGACAGGGAACGGGCAAGAGACCGGCTCGCCAAGCGGCTCTCGGACCCGAAAGCCTGTGTGATTGTGGCCGTGAGTGACGAGGGTGCGATCATAGGGCTGGCTGTCGGGAGCATACTCTCCCAGGAGCGTTATGTACCCGATGTCTCGGCTTACATAGAGACGGCTTTCGTCGAGGAGCCTTATCGCAGGGGTGGCGTGGGTTATCGCCTCATAACCGAGCTGTGCCGGTTCTTCGAATCACACGATGTCGAAGAGGTGTCGTTGCGATACATTGTGGGGAACAGCGAGGCCGAGCAGTTTTGGGCCAAGCTCGGGTTCGAGCCAATCATCGTCACGTCGACGGCAAAGAGACAAGACGTCGAGAAGAGGATAGCCCGGATGGGAGAATGACGCTATCGCGCTTCTATTTCACACGGGTGCCAGGTTCTGGCCGGTATCGCCACTGAGGCAGATCGGAGAACCGTGGACGCTTCTGTATATGCATATCTGATCCTGTTGCTCGGCTTCAGGTGGACCGAGAACATCGTGATGATGAGAACCGGCACGTTCAAGATAAGGTTCAAGATGCAGTGGACTACGTGGGTGCTAACGGCTCTATTCGTTATCATTGCCATCAGTCCGATAGTGGAGCATATGCACTTGCGAACCGAGCCGGGGTACGTGTCCTGGACTCTGGGCGCTATCGCTTTTGTTGCCGCTACGATGTTTCGGGCTAAAGGACATCTGGACCTGAAGAAAGGGTTCTCTCCGTATATAGAGAGAACAGACAGCCAGGAGCTTGTCGATACGGCACCCGCTTTATATCGGCACCTTGCTGATGTTCGTTGCGTGTCCGTTGTTCCTCGCGTCGAGAGTCTCATGGATCTTTACTGGCCTTGGTTTTGCCGGCCTCATTGTAAGGATCAAGGTCGAAGAACGGTTCTTGTTGGATAACATGGACGGGTACAAGGACTACATGGGCAGGACGTGGGCGCTTATACCCTGGATCTACTGAATCGCCCGGCAAGTTGTCCGTACCGTCGACGGATTGAGACCGAAGAGCCGAGCACGGAACCTGTGCCAATGGTTCTGCGCAACAGAAACGGCCCTGGTGACAGCTTCCCAATGATGATATACTTCACGAAGAGAAAGAATCGAGGGTCGGGCAAGACATGGAGCAGGGAACGCTTGCCAAGGCTGTTGGCGCGCTCTGTCGGGAGGATAGACTGGGATGAAAAAGGATCTAAGGTTTAGGCATCGGCTTCTGTGGCTTCGACTGTTCTGTCTTCTTGTTGCGTTTGCAGTTTCGCCCGTATCTCTTGCCGGTGAAGTCCAGCCTCTCTACTTCGACGTGAAGGACGTCGGCAAACCAGGAGAAGAGGGGCCTCTGATACAGCCATGGAAGAGCGTCCTGCTTGATCGCGAATACGGCGGTCAATGGGTGGTTGCCGGTGACGTGGACGGCGACGGCGAGGTCGAGATCGTCAGCGCCGAAAACTTCAACAAAGACGACGTCCACTACACGAGCACCGCGGTGGCGCAAGAGCTCGACGGGACGGTCCTGTGGCGATGGGGCGATCCCGCCGTGGGCAGGAAGACGTGGCACCACGACGTCGCCTGCCAGATCCACGACTGGGACGGCGACGGCAGCAACGAGGTCGTTCTCTGTACGAAGGGGTTCCTGGTGGAGCTCGACGGTGCCACGGGCCGTGAGCGACGGCGGTTTCCCATTCCCGACGACGCGACCGACTGTCTCGTCTTCTGCAACCTGACCGGAGGCGATCGGCCGACCGACGTCTTGGTCAAAGACCGGTACCGCCACATGTGGGCCTACAACCGGGCCGGGACCCTTCTTTGGACCGTCACAGATCCCGGAGGCTACCGCACGGCCCATCAGCCGCGTCCCGTCGATCTCGACGGCGATGGTCGCGACGAAGTCATCGCGGGTTACGCCATGCTGAACCACGACGGGTCGGTACGCTGGGTGTTTGAGTCGAAAAAGGTCGACCAGAAGCGTGGCCATCTCGATTGCGCACGAGTCGTCCGCCGCGGGAAAACACCAGAGGATTGGCGCATCGTACTGACATGCTGCGGTGCCAACAACATCGCTCTTGTCGACGGTAACGGAAAGGTGATGTGGGAGGTTTCCGGCCATCATTTCGAGTCCGTCGATGTGGGGCAGGTTCTGCCCGCCTCCGTGGGACCGCAACTCGTCGTCGATATCGACCACCAACCGCGCGGCAACGGCCCCATTTGGGTGTTGGGCGAGGAGGGTCGGTTCCTTGGCCGGGTCGTGACCGACTACAGCCGGCATCATGCACTGCTCGATTGGACCGGCGACGGTGTGCAAGAGATCCTCGTAGGCCACAACGGGGCGGTCTACAACTATCGTGGCGAACGCGTCGCCACATTCGCCACACCCGAACCCGAAGGAACGGCCGGCGATTTCGAGAGAAGCCTTTTGATCGGCGATATGACGGGCGACGGCGTGCCCGATGTCATGCTCGCGACCCCGGACACCGTATACATCTACAAGAACGAGAAGGGCCGGAAGCCTGACGGCCCCACACGTCTCGGGACCGAATTCAACTTCACACTGTATTAACGTGACGCGAAGTCTCGAATAGGAAGGAGCACACACCATGGGGCCTCCACCGGTTAGTCTGGCGTTCGTGACTTTCGCGTTCCTGATCCTCTTTCTGATCATCTTCGTGGTTCTGGTCGCGAACTTCAAGCTATGGCTCCAGGCCCACCTGTCGGGCGCTCAGGTCAACATGATGAGGCTGGTCGGAATGCGGCTGCACAAGGTGAACCCGAAGGTCATCGTGCATAGCTACATCATCGCCGTAAAGGGCGGATTAGAGATCAGTCTCGATCAGCTTGAGACGCACTTTCTTGCCGGCGGTAACGTGCCGCGGGTCGTGCAGGCCTTGATCGCTGCCGAGAAAGCCCACTACCCTCTCAGCGCCGAGCAGGCCCAGGCAATCGACCTGGCGGGCCGAGACCCCGTCGCCGAGGTGACGGCGGGTGCGGTCGATTGGGAATACGAGTTTGACCGGATTGACCCCCACGCCGGAGAGCCTATGGCGCGCAATTGCCGGGACGGATCCCGGGTTGGTGCCTCCGTGAAGGTGCGGTACAGCCGACCCGTGAAGTCAGGCGCTTCGGAGGAGTTTCCTCTGCAGGCGGCGATCGCGGCCCGCGTGCTCGCCTACATCAACGATGCCGACAGTCTAGGAGACCTCGATCGCATGAAGGACAAGCATGAAGCGGAACTGTTGGCCTACGCTCAGAGCGCTATGCAGACGCTGCAATCGTTACACCTGGAATACTTCCGTCTGTGACAGGACCGCGTACAAGAAAAGAGCGGAGCACAGAGAAGAACCTTCCATGCTCAGTTCGCAGGAACCTCTCTTAGGCGTGCTTCTTCTTCCTGAAAATTCCCGCAACTGCCATTCCAGCGCCGAGCAACAACATCGTTCCCGGTTCAGGTACTGGCTCGAACGTCAACGTCGAGATACCGGATAAGAGCGGATCATCCCCGAACAGGAACGCCACTTGCGAGATGCCCGCCCCTGTCAGCGTATCAGTTCCGAAAGTGTAACTGCCGGGACTGTAGCTGAAAGTGTCCAACACGTTATGGCTCGCGTCGGACACCTCTACATACACGGAATCCGACGCCCACCAATCAACTGTCACGGCGTTCGTGGGTGCGGCGAAACGTATTATGCCGTAACCATGGTGGTACAGGCAGGTGAGGCCTACGCCGTCAAACGGGTCCAGGGAGCTTCCGTACTGGAACACATCGATCACGTCAGAGATGCCCTGCGCCAGAAACTCGTCTGACGGGATGCCGTTAATCCAATCGGTCCCCGAGTACGTCATCCCGTTCTCCGTGAACGTGATGGTGGTCGCCTGAGCGCCGCTGCCAAACAACGTGGCGCTCACCATGGCGCATACCACAATGGCCAGTGTTTTCTTCGACATAGTATTCACCCCTTTTCACCTCCAGGTCTCAGGTCGCTGACTCGCGATTCCGTCAGACGCCCCGGGCTCTCAGCAAGAGAGCCGGTACGAAAAGAACCGCCGCACAGAGGCGATCCGTGCGAGCGGACCCACAATCCTTGAAGAATATCTTGTTGAACGATGGCAGCAATGAGATCCCGGCCTCTACAGGCACCAGATTCTTTCAGATTGGGACCAGCCAACTTTGCGCAACGTATATGCACGGCCCAAGTCTCCCCACGGATCAGGCACACAACTCCCTTTGATAAGCAGCATGGTTCATACCAACAAAGCGGACGCGCCCCTATCCCGATTGGTGACAATCAGTTATGCGAGACCCGATTCTCTTTGTCGGACACCCTTATGTTGCGGTTCTTGAACACTGGCCATTGCCGGTGGCGCAGTGGAATCTGTAGGTCCATGCCGGGCAATATATTATGGTGAAGACCAGATTATTGGACACGTGATCGCAATACTGATACACTACCCATGCGAGATCAGCGGTTAGCGGAACCAAGGAAAGCGCAGAGAGCTCTCCTGGACAGGCCTCATTAAGCAAGAGAAAGGAGTGACAGCGATGGCAGAATTGGACGAGTTCGCGTTTCTCGACGCGACGTCACAAGCCGAACTGGTGCGGCAGAAGAAGGTTAAACCGATCGAGCTGGTTGACGCAGCCATCGAACGGATCGAGCGGCTCAACCCTGCGCTCAACGCGGTGGTGACGCCGATGTACGACGAGGCGCGTGCCGCCGCAACCGACGACCTGCCCGATGGACCGTTCACAGGAGTGCCGTTCCTGCTTAAAGATTTGCTGGGCACATACGCGGGTGTGCGGCAGACAGCCGGTTCCGCTTTCCTCCGCGACTACGTCTGCGATCACGACAGCGAACTCGTGGCGAGACAGAAGCGCGCCGGGTTGATCGTTCTCGGAAAAACCAACACTCCTGAGTTCGGCATCCTCCCGACGACCGAGTCGCGTTTCCTGGGTCCCTGCCGGAACCCGTGGGACACCGGTCGTACCACGGGCGGCTCGAGCGGCGGCTCGTCTGCCGCCGTTGCTGCCGGACTGGTTCCCATGGCACACGCCAACGACGGCGGCGGGTCGATCCGGATTCCGGCCTCCTGCTGCGGGCTGTTCGGCCTCAAGCCCACCAGGGCCCGCACGCCGCTCGGCCCTGATTTCGGCGACGTAATGAACGGGCTTGCGATCGACCACGCTGTCACCCGGTCGGTGCGTGACAGTGCCGCTTTGCTCGACGCGACCTCGGGACCGGACGTCGGCGACCCGTACTTTGCACCAACGCCGGCTCGCCCGTTTCTCGAAGAGGTAGGGGCCGATCCCGGCCGGCTGCGCATTGCGTTCTCGACCGAAGCAGCCACCGGCGTCCCGGTACACGCCGACTGTGTCAGCGCGGTGCAGGATGCGGCAGCGCTCTGCGCCGACCTGGGCCACGAGGTCGTCGAGGCGGCGCCAACGGTGAACGTCGAGTTGTTTCTCCGACCGTTCCTCGTCGTGTGGCTGTCTGGGGTAGCCTGCTCCTTGGACGGTGCTGCGTTCGTGACGGGCCAGACGCTCGAACCGGAAAAGTTCGAACCGCTCACCTGGGCGCTGTACGAGATTGGTCGTCGGCATAAGGCGTCCGAGTATATGCTCGCCGTGACGGCGCTCCAGATGGTGGCGCGTGAGGTCGCTCGTTTCTTCGAAGAGTACGACGTGATGATCACGCCGACGCTGGCCGAGCCGCCCGTACCTCTCGGCTCGTTCGATTCGACGCCGGACAACCCGACTCAAGGATTCAGCCGTGCCGCAGAGTTTGCGCCGTTCACGCCGATCTGCAACGTCACCGGCCAACCCGCAATGTCGGTGCCCCTCTTCTGGACCGAAGACGGTCTCCCGGTGGGCACCCACTTCATCGGCCGGTTCGGCGACGAGGCAACGCTGTTCCGGCTTGCCGCACAGCTCGAGGCCGCGCGGCCGTGGGCTGACCGGCGTCCGCCGGTATCAACGTGAACGGGACCGGGAACCGCCTCGTGCGTGAAGCGACAGGGTGATTGGGACATTGCATCATGGCAGCGCGTGCCGAGAAGGGAAACTCGCCGGTCGGGATTGTAGACGGAGGAACCCATGCATCATGAACTGCTGAAACACATGTTCCCGTTCCCCGGAGAGAAGGGCAGAAAGTTTCGGAACGACGCGGCGCTGGACATCTTCAAGGAGCTGTTCACTGACGATGAGGCGGAGATCGCGTCGAAGATGTCGTTTGCGCCCGAGCCTGTCGAAGATATCGCCGCCCGTGTCGGAAGATGCGCGGAAGAGATAGTGCCTGTCCTGGACGTGATGGCCGAGAAGGGCCTTGTTTACTCCGGCGAGAAGGCCGGCGTAACGAGATACTGTCTTCTGGTACTGTTCCCCGGCATGGGCGAGTTGCAGTTTATGCACGGAGAGGAGACCCCGGAGAAACTGAAGCTTGCCAAGATGTTCGACGAGTTTCATGAAATGGTCGGGGAGGAGATGTATGTGGTCGACACGCCGCTTCCCAGGGTGCTCCCTGCCCAATCGCAGGTCCCGCCGGCGTTGGTGCTTCCCTACGAAGAGGTCTCGAAGTACATCAACGACTCCAACTATATCTCACGCTCCATCTGTTACTGCAGGCAGCATGCAAAGCTGCTTGACAGGTGGTGCGGGCGGCCGCTGGACGTCTGTCTGACGTTTGGCCCGTTCGCCGAACTCGTCGTCAAGCACGGGTTTGGAGAGAAGATATCGACCGAGGAGGCATTAGCGGTTCTCGACAGGACCGAAGAAGCCGGTCTCGTTCACTTGACGGAAAACTGCCGGGAGAAGGTGAACTTCATCTGCAACTGCTGCGGGTGTTGCTGCTATTTCATGAGGGGCATAACCAGGTACGACAAGCCCCAATGCGTCGCGTCGTCCAACTTTCTCTGCTCCGTCGACGAGGCTTCATGCGCCGGATGCGAGCAGTGCGTTGAGCGGTGCTACGTCAACGCAATCTCCGTTGTTGACGATGTCGCGCATGTCGACGCCGACAGGTGTATCGGGTGCGGCCTCTGCGGTCTCGTGTGTCCGACCGAATCCCTAAAGCTGGTCCGGAGAGCGGAGGAGATCGTGCCCAAGACAAACTCGAAAGAGCTGCGAGCCCAAATCGCCATGGAAGCTATGCAGGAATGAGCGAAACCGCCTCCGGAGATGCACGAGACTCTCGTAAATAGAAACCGTCTCCTGCCCCTAACACAATGACATCGCGCACGCCACGCAACGCGGGCTCGCCGTGATCGACAGATACCTCTCGCTCAGCCTCCCTACCGGACACATCCTCTGTTCATGCAACGCAATCACCTCAAGCATCCCGGTCAGGAACTATCTGGCAATCACAGCCGCGTACCGGGACTTCTTCGGGCTGCCAGGACGGCCCCCGGCATCATGAGACCCAAGCGACGTGGGGGGAGCACGATCCTCTGGAAAACAGCCGGCCCGTTGCCGCATAATACCTGCGCAGCACGTTGCACAAAACTGTTTTCGATACCGGACCGAGTGATCTCTGGATGAGTTGAGCCGTACCTGGCCACGGCGAAACACGGTGAGGAGCGTAAGGAGAACAACATGAAGATGGCGAGACCGTACGCGGTCCTGTTTGCGGTTGTTGGAGTTGCGCTGGTCGCGAGCGCTGCGCACGGGGCTGACGCCTCGCTCCTGTTCGACGCGCCGCAACTCGACGGGATAACCGTCGACGGCACCGCCGACGACTGGAGTGGCCGGGGGCTTGTTGTCGGCATTATGACAACGCCGGAGGGCGCACTCAGACGGCCGGACGATTTCGATGCAGCGTTCCGTCTGGCTTGGGACGACCGGGGCCTGCTGTTGTTGGTGACCGTCGGGGACAATGCGCCGGTCGAGAGCGAGGACATAAACTCGCTCTGGCAGAAGGATTCCATCGAGGCGTTTGTAGCGTCCGAGGTCGGCGGGCCTGACTATTACCAGGTGGTCGTGGCGCCCGGACGCACCGAGTCGCACCCTGACCTGCGCCACAAGTTCTATGATTTCCGGAAAACCGAACCGAAACGAGATCTTTCCGTTGAGGTCGCTCGGTCGGTGATGGATGCCCGCTATGTGGTGGAGGTCTTGTTTCCCTGGGCGAATCTTCCATCTGCGCCAAAGGAAGGCGACGAGATAGGGTTCCAACTGTTTGTGAACGATGCCGACGTTGCCGGTGGACGGTTCCAAGTGCAGTTCTATCCCTTGAGCACGGCTCACAGCAGCAGCCGGATGCACCGGATCAGGCTGGCGTCGACGGCGGGTCCCAACCGGTTCGCGAAGGCGAAATCGGGGTTCTCGAGTTCGGGCCGTGTCCAGTTGGAACTTACGGGCGTTGCCGAGCTGACCGGCGCGGAACTCACCGTCAAGTCCGGTTCGGAGACTCTCGCCACGGCCGTTTTCGAAGATCGCGCCGGCCGGGCCGGCGCCACGATCCTGCTGCCGGAAGTCAGTGGGGTACACACCTACGAGACCATAACGTTTCATGCACATGACGAATTGATTGGCGCCCTGAGGAAGGCTTATACCGACAAGGCGCGGGCCCGGACACTTCTGGAGACTCCAATAAGATTCGAGCGGTACGTCTTCAGCACCGCCACGTTCCCGGAGTGCGACTTCGAATCTCCCGGTGTTGCCAAGGGGCTGCTCGGCGACTACACCGTCACGACCACGTTCTATGACAAGCACTTCAACGAGGCGGCGTCAGCCGAGACTCCTGGCCGGTACGGCGCCGTCGTCGAGATCACCACGGCCCACGGCGAACCCTTGCACCGGTTCACCACTCTTTTCAGGCAACCCAACCTCGACGACGATTTCGGACGGTTCTTGTCGCCCGGCAAAGCCTCGATCATCCTGCCGGAGGAATACGGGATCAGACCCGAGGTTACCGAAGAGTACGGGAATGATCTGTCCGGCTACCTGTGGAATGTGTTCTTGGACAGCCTGGAGCAGAACTCCGGAAGCGCCGCACTGATGGCAGGGCTTTTCGAGGCAACGCCCACAGGCGAACCCGTGCGGTTGAACGAAGGAGTTTACGCAAAGGACCGGCAATGGTGGGTCGGGCTGAAGCGGAAACTCTACGGCACCGAGGTGGTGTGGCCGGACAAACTCGTATGTCCCCGGCCAATCGACGGGCCCTCTGCACCGATACTTCGACAGGGAACAGCCGAGGAAGCGGGCATGAAGCCCGATGCGGCTGAGGAGATAGACGCGGTGTTACAGGAGTGGGCCGCCGACAGCGACGAAGCGTTTGCAGCCTGCCTCGTCCGGGACGGTGTGATATTCCTTTACAAGGCATACGGCGAGCGCGACGGCAACCCCATGACTGTTACCACCAAGAGTTGGATGGCGTCGATCACCAAGCTGCTTTCGGGAACGCTCATGATGATGTGCGTTGACCAGGGACTTGTTGACCTCGATGCGCCTGTTGACACATACCTTCCGCGGTTTCGCGGCATAGAGGTAGAAACCCCCCTGACGGTGCGCCACCTGTACACCCACACCAACGGGTTTTGGGGCCACTGGGGAGACGACCAACACGATTTTGAAGAACTCATCGCCGAGTACTATCCCTTCCTCGACGTGGGCGAGGAGCATCTCTACAACGGCGCGGGTTATGCCCTTGGCGGAAAGATCATCGAGACCGTCACCGGCGAGGCGATCCCCGGGTTTTACGTGAACCACCTCTTCGGGCCGCTGGGTTGCGGGCACACCGACGTTGTGGACACCTCCGGGGGCGCTCGGAGCGTGCCGCTCGATATCGCGAAGATCGGCCAGCTGCTTTTGAATCGTGGCACGTACGGCGACCTGAGATTCTTCTCGGAAGAGACGTTCGACAAGATGATGCCCCGAAAGCTCACTCCGTTGCTTGGTCCCGCCGGCGAGAACATCGAATGGGGTATCGGTATGGTCTGGATGGAACCGAAGGGGCTGAGCAAGAAGGCGTTTGGTCACGGTGCGGCATCGGCTGCCACGCTGCTCATCGACCCGGACAACAAACTGGTTGTGGTAATGACCCGGAACGCTGCCGGCTCGAACTTCTCGAAGTACAACGCGAAGTTTATTGCGGCCGTAGCCGACAACCTCGCGGTACCGGCGACGGCGGAGACGGATGTATGATGGAATCGGTCGGAACAAAAAGGAGCCCAAGAATGCAGCGCATCGTGGGTGTTGTTCTCTACTGTCTGGCGGTGATGACGGGTTCGGCCGTCGCGCTCGACGTGGGTGTGGGCGTTGCTGATATCACTCCCGACGTGGAAGCGTACAGGGTGCCTCTGGCGGGGTACGGTGCGCGGCTGGGGAAGCCGTCGACCGGCGTCCACGACCCGCTTCACGCAAAGGTGCTCTACTTTCGTGACGGTGACACGAAGATGGGCCTGATTGCGTGCGATCTGCGCTCGATCACGCCCGAGTTCAAGAACCAGATCGTCCGGAAAACGGCCCGGCACGGGTTCACACCGGACAACCTGTTCGTTTCCGCGTCCCATACTCACGCCGGTCCGGCGATGTACCCCGAGAAGTTCTGGCAGCTTCAGTTTGGCGTCTACGACCCGAAGATCGTCGAAACCATGAGCACCGCGGTGGCTGAGGCGGTGACCGACGCCGTCCGGAACGCCGCCCCGGCCAGGGTCGGGTTCGGAAAGGGTGGTGCTGAGGGGTTTGCGAGGAATCGCCGATTGGGCTACGATACCGAGTCCAGGCAAGCCGCCGGGGAGAAGCCCGCCGTGGCATCAGAGGTCTGGGTGATGCGCGTGGACTCGATGCAGGGAGCGCCCCGTGCGTTGCTCGTCAACTTTGCCGCCCATCCCACGATCCTCGGCGCGGACAACATGCTGATAACAGCCGAGTGGCCGGGCGTTCTCCAGCGGGAGGTTCAGAAGGCGTTCCCGGGCGCCGTCGCCTTATACACCAACGGGGCTATGGGCGACCAGGCGCCCGGCGGAGCACAAGGGGCGGACGGATTCGAGAAGGCCGATGATTTTGGCACCCGTTTGGCCGCGATAGTCTCTCAGATCGCTCGCGGAATAGAAACGCACGAATCCGTCCCGATTGGATTCAGCAGGACTACGCCTGCGCTGCCCGAGATTGTCTTCTCCGAGAATGCACGGAAGCGGTACGGCAAACGGTTCGAATCGGCTCTCGAAGCGCTGCCACGTACTGCCGAGATTCACGTCTTGCAGGTCGGAACCGCCGCGGTGGTGGGCCTGCCGGGCGAGCCCATCCTGGAAGTCGGTCGGGCCGCTGAGCAGGGCGTGGGTGCTCTAGGCTTCGAGCAGGTTGTCGTAGTTGGACTGGCCAGTGACTACATCGGTTACATAGTGAATGAGAAGGAGTACGCCCACGGTGGCTACGAGGTGGATGCCCGCTCATATTACGGGCCCGGGCTCGGGGCGTTCATCGCGGCCAATGCAGCTAAAACGGCAGAACCGCTGCGTGGGGAACAACGTCGATAGAAATGTCGCCGGGCGTTGCTAATGGAACGCGTTTCTGATGTAGCGCTGGCGTCCTCGCCGGCAGTCTCGGGAGCGTCTCGCTCCCGTGCAGATGAGGGCGGGACGCTCTCACGACTGCCAGCAAGATGCTGGCGCTACGAAACACACAGATGTTCCTTCACCTGTGCAAGAGTCAATAGGAGGTGACCGGGAAGCTCTTCCGGTCCGATGATGCAAAGAAAGGAGGCCGCCATGCCACGCTTATCTCGTCGCACGTTTATCAAATCTGCCGGAAGCGGGGTCCTCACATCGACCGCTGTTCTTGGGTTGTCCAGGTCCGCACAAGCCGCCGCAGGCGAGCGGGTTCGACATGCCGTCATCGGGCTTGGCAACCAAGGAGGGGGGCATGTGAGGGCTTTCTCGTCACTTGAAGACTGCGATGTAGTAGCCGTGTGCGACGTGGACCCGAAACGCCGAGCTCGAGCCGCCAGGGAGTTGCCCGATCAGAAACGCGTCGCTCAGGTTGAAGATTTCCGAACCATCATCGCCAATGGGGATATCGACACGGTCAGCGTCGCGACACCCGACCACTGGCACGCGCCTATCGCGCTGGCCGCGATCAAAGCAGGCAAACATGTGTATGTAGAGAAACCCTGCTGCCACAACGTGCGCGAGGGGGTCCTGTTGGATGCCGCGGCAAAGAGATACAACGCGTGCGTTCAGCACGGAACCCAAAGCCGCAGCGGACCGGGGATCCGGGACGCCGTGAAGTTCCTGCGCGAAGGCAATCTGGGCAAGGTACGCATGGCCAAGGCTATCAACAACCAGCTTCGCGAACCTATCGGACGCGCGCCCGATGCCGATCCCCCGGCAGGCGTGAACTACGACCTCTGGCTCGGGCCCGCGCCCCTGCGGCCCTATACGAGAAACCGCTGGCACTACAAATGGCATTGGTTCTGGGATTACGGGACCGGCGACATGGGCAACGACGGCATTCACCAGGTTGACCAGGCCCGGTGGGGACTCGGAGTGGGGTATCCCAAGGGGGTCAGCGCTTCCGGTGGCCAACTGTTCTACGACGACGATCACGAAACCCCCGACACACAAGTGGTGACCTTCGAATACGACGACTGCTATCTCATGTACGAGATGCGGCTCTGGACCGACTACAAGATGGACGGACACGACAACGGCACGGTCTTCTATGGCGACAAGGGCACTCTGGAAATCGGCCGGAACGGGTGCGAAGTCACGTTCATCGGCGAACCCAAGAAGCGCATTGGAGGCGGAGCTGATTTCAATGCAAACGTCCGCAACTTCATCGATTGCGTTAAGGCCGGCGATCCCTCGGGTTTGAACGCGCCGATCTCCGAGGGGGTGATCTCCGCCGCGCTCTGTCATCTAGGCAACATGGCGACACGCGTCGGTCGTAAGCTCGTGTTCGATACCGGCACCTACACGTGTGTTGCTGATGCGGAAGCCAATAAACTGATCTCCCGGGAGTACCGACATGGCTATGAACTTCCTGAAATCGCCTAAACCCAACCACCGCACGGGCAGGCTCTTGATCGGGGCTGCGTTCCTGCACCTCATCCTTCAACAGGGCGCGCTCCTTGCCGACGATGCTCCGCCCGTCACCTTTAGCTCGAAGCCGGGTCACGTCGAAATCCTTGTTGGCGATCGCCCCTTCGCGATCTATGTCTACCAGGATGAAAAGATTCCCCGTCCCTATTTCTGCTCGGTGCGTGCGCCCGACGGTACGCAAGTCACGAGGAACCATCCTCCCGTCAAGGGGACCGATCTGCTCGACCACGCGACCATGCACCCGGGTATCTGGCTGGCGTTCGGCGACATCAGCGGGGCTGATTTCTGGCGAAACAAAGCCCGCGTGGCCCACGAGCGGTTTGTGGAAGAGCCTGTAGGCAAGCCGGGCGTCGGGTCGTTCGCCGTGCAGAACGTATATAGTGCCGCCGACGACATGGTCGTCTGTCGCGAAATCCGCCGATACACCATCCTTGTGCGGCCCATAGGGTGCTTCCTGCTCCACGACTCCGAGTTTTACTCGGATGAGGGCGATTTCGTCTTCGGTGACCAGGAGGAGATGGGGCTCGGCGTCCGTATGGCAACACCCCTCATCGTCAAGAAGGGCGGCCGGATCGCCAACAGCGACGG
The DNA here is from genome assembly GCA_964524145.1 of uncultured bacterium. GTDB lineage: Bacteria > Hydrogenedentota. The sequence goes on from CAZGCA010000001.1 coordinate 124,980, forward strand.
GCTGATAAACGAAAAAGGGGCCTGGGGGAGACAAGCTGCCTGGTGCGACTACAGCGGCGTAATAGGTAAGCGCCGGTACGGTATTACGTCGATGCCCTACCCGGAGAACTTTCGCGACTCCTGGTTTCACGCGCGCGATTACGGCTTGCTGGCTGCAAATCCTTCTGGCCGGAACGCATTCACAAGGGGCGGCAAGAGCGCCGTCGTGGTGAAGAAAGGCGAACGATTCAAACTGCGGTTCGGGCTGCTCATCTACTCCACGACTTCCGACAATACAACCATTCCGACCCTCGGCTACCAGGAGTATCTCAGACTGATCGGCGCGGATCGCGAGCGCTCTGACCCCAACTAGCAGTGTGCGAAATATGCCAAAACTTGCCGGCTTGACATCAGGGCTGTGGTGAGAAATGCGGGCTAGGAAAACCGGCAATACTCCCTTGACTTGGAGCGGCTAACCGTGTACTATCTCTTGCGGTGAATGGTCTTTCCGGTATCAGGAACAGGCTTTGGGCAAGGACGGTAGTCCTGGTAACAAGAAGGAGGATAGTAATGGTATCCGGAAGAACTGCTGTGTTGGGGTGCGTCGTGGTGACCGCGCTGGCGTTGGCGGTTGGGTGCGCGACCATGGGAGGGCCTTCGGACGAGGAGGCGATCAAAGCTCTCGTTGACCAGTTCGTGGCCGCAGGCAACAGTCAGAATCTCGAAGGCGTCATGGCCCTGTTCGCGGACGACTTCGAGACCGAGACAGGGGAAAACAAGGAAGACATGGAGATGCTTCTCGAGGAAGCGTTCTTCGCAGAAGTCGATTTCGGGGCCGAGGACGCCGAGATCACCATCGTCGAGCCCGGCAAGAAGGCCAAGATCAACGGCCTAACGGTTGACTACTCGCCGTATTACGCCGACTTGGTCAAGGGAAGTGGCGGCTGGAAAATAATCTCGAGTGGTGAGGATTACTAGTTCCGAAACATACCGTTTCTGAATCCGGTAATGCAAACTGCAGGCCTCTGGTGACGTCCGGGAAACCGAGCGAGCCGGAGGCCTTCTTCTATACCCGCATCAGCACGTCGTAGGTGTAGATGAGGTCCTTTTCCTCGCCGGCACCGAGCTTAACGTGCCAGACGATCTCCGAGCGCGGGTTGACGGCGAACAGTGACGATCCGAGCTTCTCCACCTCTGCTTTCGGCCCCGTCTCTGCCACTTCGCCGGTTATCAGCTTCTTCACCTCCAGCTCGATAGAGCGCGTCTTGTAGTTCTTAACCGTCAGCGTTCCCTCGACTGAGATCTTCGTGAACAAGTTGTGGGCGATCTTGAGGGCGTCGCGTTGGCGCGCTGTCTCTCGTTCGGTTTTCCGGACGCTGACGTCGGAAGCTATGGTGAGCTTCAGATCGGTCTCGCTCCCTTTCTGCGTGTAGTTGAGCTGGTTCTGTGCGAGCGGTCGCCACGCCGAGGTCACGAACGCCGGGCCGGTCGTCCAGGGGTACTTCGTGCTGTTGGTCAACGCTACCGAGTGCCACACCACGTCCGGCGATTCCTGCCGTTGCCGGTCCTCGAAGTATCCCATGATATTGATGTTGGCGGTGTCGGGCACTTCCCATGTGTACTTGTGTTCGTACTCGACGTCGTCCTGAAACACCGCCAGGTACGCACGTTGACCTTCTGCAAGGGTCACACCGGGCTTGCGGTAGAGGAAGAGATCCTCCTCGAAGACGCCGCCCAGCGCTTTGGGAGCATCGACCGAGTAGTCAGGGTGCCTGCCGCCGCCACCGCCCATCCCGCCAAATCCTCTCTCCGCCGCCTCCATAGGAACATTGAGGAACGACTGTGTCATCATCGACGCGCGATACCTTTCTTCCGAGCCTCCGGCAAGAGCGGCAAGAAACTCTGCAAGGCTCTGTTGCATGGACATGGGGGAGAGCGTGTCGGCGAACGCAAACGTCGGCACGCCAACCACGAGCACCAGCTCAGCGTCTACCAGGTCTTCGGCATCGTTGATAACGAGCGCCTGGAGCGTGATGCGGGCCTTCTTCTCGTCACCAATGTCGACGAGGTAGGACGGCACCCAACTCAGCCCTTTGCGCAAGTAAGCCAGAGCGATACGTTCGCTGTCCTCCGCGCCGGCGACCTTGAACTTTATGCGCGGCTTCTTGACCTTCTTGGTGAAGACAGAGCTGGCTTCAGGCAGCTCGATACGGCTGATGGATCCTAGTTGAAGCGCCTCGATACACCCGTCCTCTGTCTGTATCATGACCATGGACGGTCGCTCGGGAGGCAGGTAGACGTTTGCCCGCCGACGACGGTCGGTTTCCGGCGAATCGGGCTCGCGCTCGTCCGGCACGTGCTTTATCACCCCCTCGATGGTATCCTCGCCCCAATGGATCACCGCCTGCCGGCCAACGTTGGCTCGTAACAGTTCCGGAATGGTTATCGAGCTGGTTTCCTGCTCGACATCTTCAAGCAGGCCGACCGCTTGCTCGATCCGTGCTCTCTTTCCCGTCGTAGCGAGCCATAGCGTGCCGAGAGATGCCGGAGGAACGTCCTCGACGACACCCCATCCGTCAGCGAGCCGCGCTTCGCCCTCGCGCACAACGAACCCCAGACCGTTCTTAAAAACCGCCGCTGTCACCGGCCGGGTCTCCAGAACAGGCAAATCGTTTCGCCCTTCATCCGGATGTGCAACCCCCGCGACGGCAGCAAGGAGTGGGATGGCCAAATAGACAAGAACACCTTTCTTCATAGCATCCTCCCTGGGAACGAACCCCGTTACAGCAGCCTCGTACCACTGTTACTGTTTACTTACTCTACGCTGTCCCGGCTCGTTTGTCAAAACGCTTCTGATGCTGGTTGGGTTGACGTGATTCACCCAAACGTGGCCCTACGAGGGGCGAGGGAGAAAGACATACTTGAGTCCTCGGGCCGAATCTGCGATACTGGATGGGAAGTTCCAGCGTCAGCCCAAGGAGGAATAGGATGGCTGAGACAACTAAGTTCATTGTTCGAGCACTCGAGTCGCGATCGCAGGAACGGAGCACGTGCGGGTTCCGCCAACGGCTGATCACCTCGGACGATACGGACGCAGTAAGCGTCACGTACCTGACCGTTCACGACGCGGGCAAACATCATCACAACAGGACCACCGAGGTGTATTACATACTTGACGGGAGCGGCAGCCTGGAGCTTGACGAAGAGACTGTCGAGGTCGAGGCAGGTATGGCGGTGATGATTCCGCCGGGAACCTCGCACAAGGCGGTTGGCGACATCAAGGCGCTTATCATCTGTGCCCCCGCGTATACCGAGGAAGACATGTTTCGCGACTGATGGCCGGCGGTCCCGAAGGCACTGCACGGGAACGCTGTGCTGTTGATGACCCGTCGAGGCAGCCCAAACTGCAGGAGGAATACGAATGACCGTTCTTGAAGTAATCACGAAGAGACGCAGCGTGCGAAGCTATGATCCCAGACCGATCCCCGAGGACGTGATGTCGCGGCTGTGCGACGCGTTGCGGTTCGCACCCTCGGCATGCAACTACCAGCCGTGGCGGTTCGTGCTTGTGACGGACCCGAAGCTCAAGGAGCAGCTTGTCGATGCCGCACGGGGCCAGAAATTCATCGCTGAAGCGCCTGTTGTAGTCGTCGGGGTAGGATTCCCCGGCGAAGCGTACAAGAAAATGGGCGGCGAGGGTAACAGCGTAGAGATCGACATCGCCATTGCCCTTGACCACCTGATGCTTGCCGCAGCCGAGGAAGGGCTGGGCACATGCTGGATCGGCGCGTTTATCGAAGAAAAGGCCAGGAAGCTGCTCGGCGTACCCGGCGAGGCGAAGGTGGTTGCGATGACGCCGCTGGGCTACCCCAAATCGCCGGAACTGATCCACGAAGCGGATAGTGCCAGCCGGAAACCGCCGGAAGAGGTCTTTGTCCAGGAGAAGTTCGAATAGCGATGGTTGCCGAGCAGGAAAGGACGTGAGATGAAAACCCTCATACTTCAGGGAAGCCCCAGGAAAGGTGGCAACACGGACGTGGTGGTGAAAGAGATGGCGTCCCGGTTGCGCGAAGCAGGAGCGAAGGTTTCGAAGATCTATCTCGGACGTCTGGAGTTTTCCGGATGTATCGAGTGCTTTGCATGCCAGAATCGGACGGATAGGCCTAACTGCGGTCTTGACGACGATATGCAGAAGGTCTACAAGCGCATGCTGGCTGCGGACATGCTTATCTTCGCAACGCCGGTCTTCTGCTGGGGGCCGACCGCTCAGCTTAAGGCGGTTCTGGACAGATGTTACGCGTTCTGCAAGTTCCACGAGGACGGGTCGTACAATAGCCTTTTGCAAGGCAAACGGTGTGCGCTCGTCACCACGGCCGGCGGGACCAAGGACGACGGCGCCGACGCGGTGGTCGATTCGTACCGGCGGTTCGGTAAGTTTATGGGCATGCGGTCTGCAGGCGAGCTGGTGTGCGCATTGCTTACGTCCCCGGACGAAACGGCCAACAACGCTCGTCTGATGGCACGCGCGCGGCGGTTCGCTGAGAGACTCGTCCGGCCCAAGAAACGCTGAATATACTCGATATCGCAGCGCTTGTTTCCCGGTGTCGTTGACTCGGAAATGGGTGGCTGATAGAATCATTCGACGAAAACGAGGCGTTGACATCATGTTCCCGACACAGAGACCAAGACGGCTGCGGCAAAGCAAGCTTTTCCGGCGCATGGTCGCCGAGACGAAGATCAGCGTCGACGATCTCATCATGCCGCTGTTTGTGAAGGATGGCAGCGGGCTCAGAAACGAGATCGTGTCGATGCCGGGCAACTATCAGTACAGCGTTGACACGCTCGTACCCGAGGTGAACGAGATTGCGGGCCTCGGCATTCCTGCAATCATCCTCTTCGGCGTGCCCGAGAAGAAGGATCCCGTGGGGAGCGAAGCCTATGCTGACGAAGGCGTCGTCCAACGTGCTATTCGAGCCATCAAGGATGCGGGTACCGATATTGTGCTTATTACCGACGTCTGTCTTTGCGAGTACACCGACCACGGCCATTGCGGCGTTGTGAAGAAGACAGAGAGCGGGTTCGAGATAGATAACGACGAGACGCTCGATCTGCTCGCCCGGATGGCGGTCTCGCACGCCAAAGCCGGTGCGGACATGGTTGCGCCAAGCGACATGATGGACGGCCGGATCGGCGCCGTGCGGAGCGCACTCGATTCGGACGGTTTCGCCAACGTGCCCATTATGGCCTACTCCGCGAAGTACGCATCATCGTTCTACGGGCCGTTCCGTGACGCGGCTGAGTCTCCGCCCCAGTTCGGCGACAGAAAGACGTACCAGATGGACAGCCGCAACGCCCGCGAGGCGTTGAGGGAGATAGAACTCGACATCGAGGAGGGGGCCGACATAGTCATGGTGAAGCCGGCGCTTGCATACCTCGACATAATTGTGCGGGCCCGCGAGCGGTTCGACGTTCCGCTGGCCGCGTACAGTGTCAGCGGCGAGTTCTCGATGGTCAAAGCTGCGGCACGGAGCGGGTGGCTCGACGAGAAAGCCGTCGCTCTCGAGATGCTCACCTCGATAAAACGTGCCGGTGCGGACATGATACTCACTTACTGGGCGAAAGACGTTGCCTGCTGGGTGCAAGATTGAAAACGAAGGATCTCAAAGGCGACCTCCGTATACTGGCCTGGGAAGTGACCCGCAGATGTAACCTCTCCTGCGTCCATTGTCGAGCTTCCGCGGAGGCAGGACCTTACCCTGACGAACTCACCACCGACGAATGCCTGGCATTGGTAGACGACGTGGCGTCCTTCGCGACGCCATTGCTCATCCTTACGGGCGGCGAGCCGTTGCTGCGCGACGACATATTCGAGATAGCAGGCCACGCTACAGAACGCGGGTTGCGGGTGGTGCTTGCGACGAACGGCGTGCTACTCGATCGGGCGACCGCTCGACGCCTTCTCGACGCCGGAATCAAACGTGTCAGTTTGAGCCTGGACGGTTCCTGTGCCGCCACCCATGACGCGCTGCGCGGTGTGCCCGGCGCGTTTGAGAAGGTCATGGCGGCCATCGAAAGCTGCAAAGCCGAAGGGTTGCCGTTCCAGATAAACTCGACCATAACGGCACGCAACCTCGACGAGATCGAGGCCATAGCGCAAATGGCCGTTCAACTCGGTGCGGCGGCGCTTCATCTCTTTCTCCTTGTGCCGACGGGGCGTGGAGAAGGGCTTGCCGGCGAACAAGTGAGCGCCGAAGATTACGAGCGTGTGCTCTCCTGGTTGGCCGACCAGCAGAGTGAATTACCGATCCAGATGAAGGCCACGTGCGCGCCGCAGTATCAGAGGATCATCCGAGAACGCTCCACGAGCAAGGGTAAAGAGAAGGCAGAAGGACAACACCACCTTGACAGAGTTACAGGTGGATGTCTCGGCGGCAAATCGTTCTGTTTCGTCTCGCACACAGGCACTCTTTCGCCGTGCGGGTATCTCGAACTCGATTGCGGCAACGTTCGGCGCGAAGGCTTCCGGACTGCCTGGGAGAATTCCGACATACTCCGCAAACTCAGAGACCCCAATCTTTATGAAGGCAAGTGCGGGCAGTGCGAGTTTCGTTACGTGTGCGGCGGGTGCAGGGCCAGAGCGTATGCCGCCTCGGGCAATTATCTCGCCGAAGAACCTCTCTGCCTGTATCAACCGGCGACGGTATGCAGCCCATGAATGACGAAGTCGCTATCACAAGGCTCGAACGGCGGGTTCTCAACCTGATCCAGCGCGACTTTCCGGTGAATTCGCGGCCCTACCAGCTCATTGCGGACAAGCTCGGTTCAACGGAACAAGAGATCTACGCCGTGGTGAGATCGTTGAAAGCCAAGGGTGTCGTGCGCCGAATAGGTGCAACCTTCGACCCGCGAGCGCTCGGGTACATCAGCACGCTTGTCGCCGCGAAGGTGGCCAACAACAAGATCGAAAAGGTCGCTGAGTTTGTGTGCCAGTACAGTGGCGTGACGCATTGCTACGAACGCGACGGCGCCTACAACCTGTGGTTCACACTGACCGTGCGCAACGAGGGCCTTATCGCCACGTTGCTGGCAGAGTTGTCCCAACAGGATGGCGTCGAAGACGCGCTCGACCTGCCTTCCGAAAAGGTCTTCAAGATTAATGTCGCTTTCACGATTGACGAGGACGCCGAGGACGCAACCGATGCGTAGAGAGAGAGAATCCTACAAGCTCGAGGAGGTCGACAGAAGGATCATCCGGATACTGTCCGGGAACATCGACACGGGACCGACTCCCTTCGCCGACCTTGCTGACGAAGCTGTCGCGAGCGAGGCCGAGATCATCGCGCGCACCGCAACGTATCTCGACAAAGGGATTGCCCGCCGGTTCGGCGCCATACTAAACCACCGCAGGGCCGGCTACCGATCGAACGTGATGGCCGTCTGGATCGTTCCCGAACAAAGGATCGTCGAGGTTGGCGGAACGATGGCTCAATCCAAGAACGTCAGCCATTGTTACCAGAGGAAGACAACCACCAACTGGCCGTACAACCTCTACACAATGATCCACGGGCGCACGCGCGACGAGTGCGTGGCTGTTGCGAGCGAACTCTCCGCCAAAACCGGCATCGAGAAGTATGAACTGCTCTTCAGTGTGAGAGAGTTCAAAAAGACCAGTATGCGGTACTTTTACGGGGAGTGAGTCCTGTTGGCCGACCGAACGCGTTCGAAAACCTGTTGGGACGAGGCCAACCGTTACCTGGTCGGCGGAGTAAACAGCCCTGTTCGCGCGTTCTCCGCTGTCGGGAGCGAGCCGTTCTTTGTGATGCGCGCCCACGGTTCACGCGTCTACGATATTGACGGCAACTCCTACATAGACTATGTCTGCTCGTGGGGACCTCTCATACTTGGGCACGCGCCGCCTGCGGTGGTCAACGCTGTCGCTCAGGCCGTTGCGAAAGGTACCAGCTACGGCATGCCCACGCCGGGCGAGACCGAGCTTGCCCGCACCATCGTCGAGTACGTGCCCTCAATAGAGAAAGTGCGGCTCGTCAATTCCGGCACCGAAGCCACCATGAGCGCCGTTCGGGTCGCGCGCGGGTTCACAGGCAGGAACAAGATAGTCAAGTTTGCGGGATGTTACCACGGCCATGTTGACCCTCTGCTCGTCAAGGCTGGGTCCGGCGCGACAACGCTTGGCGTACCGTCAAGTCCCGGCGTGCCCGATGGGTGCACCCGCGACACGATCGTGCTGCCGTATAACGACGTTGAGGCCGTCCGGGCCGCGTTTACACAAGATGGCCGTGAAATAGCCGCCGCCATTGTCGAGCCCGTAGCGGGCAATATGGGAGTAGTTCCGCCCCGGTCCGGCTTCCTCGAAGAGTTGCGTACCCAGACGTCGGCATACGACTCCGTCCTGATTTTCGACGAGGTGATGACAGGATTCCGTGTCTCGCGAGGGGGCGCCCAGGAGCTCTACGGCATCACGCCCGACATCACTACGTTGGGCAAGATAATAGGCGGCGGGCTGCCCGTCGGCGCGTACGGCGGCAAGAGAGAGATCATGGACGCTGTCGCGCCCATCGGGCCGGTGTACCAGGCAGGCACGCTATCGGGCAATCCGCTCGCAGTAGCTGCCGGAAAAGCGACACTTGAAGCGCTGTCGAGCGCGAAAGTGTATGAAAAACTCGAAGCCCGCTCGTTTCTCTTGGAAGAGGGATTGCGGCGGGCGGCATCGAAATCTCGAACGGAAGTGTCTTTCTCACGCGTTGGCTCGATGATGACGGTGTTCTTCACGTCCGAAGACGTTTTCGACTACGAGTCCGCGCTCAGATGCGACACGAAGCGGTTTGCAAAGTTCTTCAGGGCAATGCTTGACGGGGGCATATCGATCGCTCCATCGCAGTTCGAAGCGGCGTTTGTCTCGACGGCACATTCGCGACGTGATATTGATGCGACGATCCGGGCGGCCGAGAAAGCGTTCCAGGCCGCCTGAATGACCTAGCATGGAACTGGATCAAATCCATATTCCCCTCTCCCTCTGGGAGAGGGTTAGGGTGAGGGTTCCGGGCAGATGTGATTCAGAATCTGTTGCAGAATCACGTGAGGTTGATTAGTTTTCGGTGTTCTCCGGCGAATCGCGGATTGTGGAACTGGAAAGGGAAGCGGGAGAAATGAAAAAAGCGACAGGGTTTGTCTGCCATGCAGACTATCTGGAACACGACACCGGTCCGTACCATCCCGAGAGTGAGGCGCGGTTGCGAGCGATCACCGGCCAGCTCCGCGTATCGGGCCTCGCGGATGTTCTCAAGGAGATAGAACCCTACGAGATAGACCTCTCGGACATAAGAAAAATCCATTCTGAAGCACTGATCCGCGCAATCGAATCGATGTGCAAAGTCGGCGGCGGATACATGGACGCCGACACGCCCGTCTGCAGCGAATCGTTCCGGGTCGCACGGCTCGCTGCGGGAGGCGTTGTTGCAGCATGCAAGTCCGTCGTCGCGGGCGAGGTTGCGAACGCGTTCTGCGCCGTGAGACCGCCCGGCCACCATGCGGAACGCGACAGGGCAATGGGGTTCTGCCTCTTCAACAACGTCGCCATCGCCGCCAGGTACATTCAGGACAAACTGGACCTCAAGAAGGTTGCGATCATCGATTGGGATGTCCACCACGGCAACGGCACCCAGCAGGCGTTCTACGACGACCCGACGGTGCTCTACATAAGCTTCCATCAGTATCCTCATTATCCGGGCACAGGCCGCAGGGATGAGATCGGTTCAGGCAAGGGGAAAGGGTTCACGATGAACTTCCCGATGCGCGCGGGCCAGGGCGACGCGGACTACCTGGGCATATTCGATGGGGAAGTCGCGCCGAAGCTGAACGAGTTCAAACCTGATTTCATCCTTGTCTCGGCCGGGTTCGACGCGCACGTGGACGACCCGCTCGCGGGCATGCGTCTCACAACCGACGGGTACCGCGAGCTGTCAGTGCGCGTGAAGACCGCCGCGGAAACCCTCTGCGACGGCAGGTTGGTCTCCGCGCTCGAGGGAGGATACAACCTGGCGTTGCTTGCCGAATGCGTCGAGACACATCTGCGCGTGCTGGCCGACTAACACGAGGAAGTCGTGATGGAAGTCCTAATCAGATATTTCGGTGTCAAGGAACGCGGCTCGACGGTCGGCCGCGAAGTGCTCGGCGGCATGACCACGTTCGCCACGATGAGCTATATCATCTTCGTGCAGCCGACCGTGTTGAGCATTTGCGGAATGGATTTCGGCGCGGTGATGATGGCAACGTGTCTGTCGAGCGCGCTCGCCACCATTGCCATGGGACTCTACGCCCGATACCCGATCGCGCTGGCTCCCGGCATGGGACAGAACTTCTACCTTGCGCTCACGGTATGCGGCACCACAGCGGCCGGCGGGCTCGGCTACTCGTGGGAGACGGCGCTGGCCGCGGTGTTCGTCGCAGGGGCGCTGTTTCTGTTCCTCTCCTTCTTCGGTTTCAGAGAACGCGTGATTACGGCCATTCCCGACTCGCTCAAGAGCGGTATAGCCGCCGGGATCGGTCTGCTGATAGCCTTCGTCGGACTGCAGTGGTCCGGCCTCGTGGTGGCCAGTCCCGGGACGCTCGTGACGCTTGGCAACCTCAAAGACGGATGCGTGCTGCTCGCCATGTGCGGGCTCGTTTTCACCGTCACGCTCATGGCGTTGCGAGTTCGGGCCGCCGTGCTTATCGGCCTGCTTGCGGTATTCGTGTTGGGACTGTTGACAAAGGTTCTCACGTATCACGGCATCGTGAGCGCGCCGCCGTCGCTGGCTCCCACGTTCGGCAAGCTCAGCTTTACGAAACTCGTGAGCGGCGCGGAGATCGTTACTGCGGTCTTTGTCTTCTTCTTTCTCGATCTTTTCGATACTGTCGGCACGCTGGTCGGTGTCGGGCGACAAGGCGGGTTCATGAAGGACGGCAGACTGCCGCGTGCGAGGCAGGCGTTCGCCTGTGACGCGATGGGCACGGTAGCCGGCGCGGTGCTCGGCACGTCGACGGTCACGAGCTACGTCGAGAGCGCTGCCGGGATAACCGCCGGTGCGAGAACCGGCCTCGCAAGCGTCGTGACCGGCCTGCTGTTCGTGCTGGCGATATTCTTCGCGCCCGTTGCGCGGTCGATAGGCGAAGGAGTCACTCTTGCCGGCGGAGCGGTTGTGTACCCTGTTGTCGCGCCCGCGCTGATTGTCGTCGGCTGTCTCATGGCGCGCAACGCGAAGGACGTCCGCTGGGACGACGCTTCCGAAGCCATACCGTCTTTCCTCACCATGATAATGATGCCGCTCGCGTTCTCGATAACCGACGGGATCGCGTTCGGCGCGATCTCGTTCTGCCTGATAAAACTACTCACCGGGCGCGGCAAACAGGTCAACTGGCTGATGTACGCATGCGCCGTTGCGCTCCTGGCGAGGTACATACTGCTGAAGTAGGACGGCAGATAATAAACCGTTGGGCGATCGCCTTCGCACACCTGTGTGCCGAAGAACGGAGGATAGACCATGACCAGTCTGACAACGATTATCGTTGTTCTAGCCACAACTGTTGCGGCTGCGGAGAAGCCTCTCTGGCTCGTCGTCGGGCGGCCGGGCATAGTGGAAGCGGTTGAACCTCTCGCGGCACACCGTCGCGAAGAAGGTTTCCAAACAGTCATCTCAACCAACACCATCGAAGAGTCGCTCGCAGCAGCGCCCACACGTCCCAGCTTCCTCCTGCTCGTCGGGGACGATGAGCCTGGAAAGGAGTCGGAGCCCTGGTACCTGCCAGCCAAACGCATGCCGTTCTACCGTTGGAGTTGGAGCCACCCGACAGAATTTGCATCAGACGCTGTTTGGGGTGATCTCGACGGTAGTGGGGTCCCTGATATTCCCGTGGGGCGCATCCCTGCCCGAACTCGAGCGCAGGCAGACCTGGTTGTGCGTAAGATCCTTGCCTATGAGCGACAGCAACCGACGGAGACGGACTTGCGCCTGGTTGGATGGGGTGGCACTGCGGCGTACGGTGCGGCGGTCGACCGACTGGTCGGCAATCTGCTTGTGGGCACCATCCAGACACATGCACCTAAGTGGTTTCAGCCGTGGCTGATCTCTGCCAGCAGGGCGCACGCTCTGTGTGGATGGCCGCCAGATCAACCCGAGTTATTCACGCAAAAAATCCGTCAGGGTGCGCTGTTGGTCGTGCTTATAGGTCACGGCAAGGAGGATCACTTTCTTTCGATGATGCACAGGGGCGCGATGATCAAATACAAGGCTTCGCACGCAAGAAAACAGCTGGCAACCGGGGTTCCTGCACCCCCACTCGTCATAATTGACTGCTACTCCGGCAACTTCACCTGGCCGTCGCACTGCATGACGGAGTCGCTTCTTTTGATGCCAGCCGGTCCCGTCGCGACAATCGGTGCCACTACCGAATCTCAGGAGTTGCCCAACTATTTCTCCTCCGTTGCCTTGCTGCAGGTGCTCAAAGAAAGAGAGAAACGGATTGGCACCATCTGGCTGGAGACGCAGCGTCAGGCCATGATGGCGCGAGATCCCGCCATGGAGTACATCCTTCTGCAGCTTCCCGGCAACCCGAGAGAGAAACCCGACATTGGTAGACTCAAACGTGACCAAGCATTGATGTATGCCATTTTGGGCGATCCGGCGACGCGCCTGAGGTTGCCGGATCCGCTGGATGCGACTGTTGAGCGTACGCCGTCTGGATGGCACTGGAAAGCTGTTTGCCCGGAAGGGGCCACAAGGCTCCACGTCGGCATCCGTCCGCGCACACCACGTTTCCCGACGGTGACCGGGGACATGAATCGAGAAGAGATCCATGAGGCTTTCGAAGCGGCTAACAGCGAGTATGTCTTCACGCCCGTGACCTCGCCCGGGATTGATGAGCCCTGGGAAGGCACGGTGGAAAGAACCGGCTGGCTGCGCTTGGTCGCGACGGGGCCGGATGTCTTCCGAGTCGCGGCATTTGAACTCAAGAACGGCGACGTGTCGCCGAGCCAAACCCCCGGTTCACCGTGAATAGGTGTAGGTGTATCCGGCTGTTGCAAAGGAGCTGCTTATGAATTCCCGTGAGATTGTCCGCAGAACGCTCGACTATGATCAGCCGGAGAGAGTCGCACGGTCGTTCGGCGAGTCCGATTTCGTCGGGTGCGGTTGTTCGGTTGAAACTCACGCCACCGAATGGAAAGAGGTCGGCGACGGCAGATGGGAGAGCACCGACGAGTGGGGGAACACGTGGGGGAGACGCGATCCGACTTCGAAAGGCGAGGTTATCAGACCCGTACTGACCGACCTGTCCGGGGTGGCTTCGTACGAGCTTCCGGACTATTCCCGACCGCAGGATTATGACTCTGTCAGGGAGAAGAGGGCCGAGATACCGGATAAATGGCTTACCGGAGGCATGCCGGGGTTCGCGTTTAACATCGCCCGCAAGATGCGCAAGCTCGAACAGTATCTCGTCGACATTCTCATCGACAGGGACCAAATCCGCAAGTTGCATAACCGTATCGACGCCATGCTCGAGGACATGATCCGCAACTACGCTGCAGCAGGCGTCGACAGCGTGATGTTCTGCGAGGATTGGGGCACCCAATCCCAAACGCTTGTCAGCCCGAGCTTGTGGTTCGACGAGTTCTTCCCGCGGTACAAGAAGTTGTGCGGGATCGCGCACGAGTGCGGCATAAGCGTCTTCATGCATTCCTGCGGTCAGATTGAAGCCATCGTGCCGTGGCTGATGGAGGCGGGTATAGACCTGCTGCAGTTCGACCAACCCGAACTCCACGGTATCGACACTCTCGCAGCCCACCAGGAGAACGGCAAGATAACGTTCTGGTGCCCCGTTGACATCCAGAAAACGCTGCAAACACGCGACGAGACGGCCATCCGCAGCGCGGCACGCGAGATGCTCGACAAGCTCTGGCACGGGCGCGGCGGCTTCGTTGCAGGATACTACGGCGACAACGTGTCCATAGGTCTCGATCCCAAATGGCAGGACTCTGCCTGCGACGAGTTCCTGAAGCGGGGAGTCCGGTCAGAGTACCGCTCTTGATTAGCGACCATCCAACAATGGCAACGAAAACCCCAACGCAACCTTTTGCGGCGAAACGCTGTCTTTACAGTGTAGTTCTTGGAATGAGGAGCACGACGCGTTGAGTCATGGCAAGAGCGTGGAACCGGATGACGCCGAGCTTGTTCGCCAAGTGCGGACAGGCGATTCAGAAGTATACGGCGAGCTTGTGACCCGGTATCAGGGACATGTCTACGGTCTCGCGTACAGCCTGGTCAACCATTGGGCCGACGCTCAGGACATCGCGCAGGAAGCGTTCATTCGCGCCTACTGCAATCTGGACCAACTCCGCGATCCGAACCGGTTTGCGGCATGGTTGAGGCGGGTGACGTTCAGCGTGGCGATGAACTGGCTGAAAGCGTTTCGGCCGGGATTGTTCAAACATCTCGGCGACAAGGTCGATCTCGACAACCTCGACATCCCCGATTTCAAACCCGGTCCGAGCGAAGTCGTCGAGAAGCGGGAACTGGCGGAGGCCGTGCTTCAAGCCGTTGCGTCGCTGCCGCCAAAGTACAGGGTGCCGCTCACGATGTTTCATCTTGACGGGCTGTCGTACCAGAAGGTGGCCGAGTTTCTCGACATTCCGCTCGGAACAGCCAAGTCGCTGATCCACCGGGCCCGGAAGAAGCTGGAACCGGTGCTGAGCGCCTACGCTGCAGAGGAGATAACCCCCATGGTACAGGAAGTTTTCAACGAACATAAGCTGCCTGAGGAGTTCGCCAGGAAGGTGCTCGAAAACATCCAGGAAATCCGGTACGACAAATGGGAGAGCACGCTCTGCGGGTCGGTCGTCGCGTGCATGGAGTTCCTGAAAGAAGACGTCCCTTACGAGCTCGTGATGGGTGTTTCGGGATCAGCCTTCAAGCTCCTGTGGGCTCCCAACTGGTGTCCGAGCAACAACTCGATGGGGATTCTTGGCCCGGAACCCGTGCGCCGGACCTTCCGGGCTTTGGGATTCGAGCACGAGATCGTCGTCAAAACCAACTCGCCGGAGTGCGAGGCCGAGTTCCGCCGCAAGATCATCGACAGCATCGAGCTCGGTCGGCCCGTTGTCGCATGGGGTATTGTCGGCGCCCCGGACGAAGGGATAATCGCCGGTTACGACCACGGCGGGGACGTGCTGCTCGGAAGAAGCTACTTCTATGACGGGTCGAAGGGCTACTACGAGCAGGCCGACTGGTACGAGAAGTGCCGGGGCCTGTTACTCATCGGCGAGAAGGCCGAGCCGCCGAGCAAGGCACAAATCCTTCGGGAGAGCCTTGAATGGGCGGTCGAGCTGGCGCGGAAACCGGAGTGGGAGAGGGGCGACGGGGCGAAATACGCGTGCGGACTCGCTGCCTACAACGTATGGGCCGACGCGCTCACGCGCGACGAGGACTTTCCCGAAGGCGACCTCAAAGTCCTTACGTTCCGCTGCCAGGTCAGCACGAGCGTGACCCTCTCGGGCCTGCGTGACGCCCGCAAGGCGGCAACGGAGTTTCTGAAACACATGGCCGACGGTGCCGCAAAGGGCGACGTGCTCGCTGCTGCGGCCGCGTATGAGGAAGAAGGCCGTATCCTTGAGGATGCTCTGAAGGAAGCGCCGTTCTGTTTCGCTCCTGAAGAACAGCGGCTGCGGATGGCCGATCCAAAGCTCAGAGCACAACTCGCCCAAGCGGTGCTGGCAGCGAAGGAGAAGGACCGGCAGGCCATCGAACGCCTCGAGCAGGCACTGCTCAAGATCACAGCCGACTAATTCGCCATCGGACTATCGAACGCTCTGCATCTCTCCCCGTGTGAAAAGACCATGCTGCGCACCGGTTTCCTCATGTAGTATAATGGGAAGCGGAACGTGCAAGGAGACCGTTATGAAGGTTGTGAATCCGAACAGTCTGGCTGGCAGGCATGAAGATGCTGAAAGCGCACTGTGACGGCAAGGCAAGATGGGGACGCTTCCCGTTCTACTATACGCTCCTAGCGCTGAGCGAGATCGATCTACATTTATGCAAACACAGTTCGTAAGTGAGCCGGTTACGCCGGTCGCCGGGACGATGGATACTGCCGGGATGGCGCGCGGTGAGCCCGGGTTGCCCCAGAAGTTCGTGTGGCGCGATGAAGAGTACACGGTGGCCGCTGTCCTCGAGAAATGGAAAGAGACGTCGGGGTGCAGAAGCGGCGCCGACGAACAGTACGTGCGGAAACACTGGTTCAAGATACGCACGACTGACGGCAGGGAGATGAAGCTCTACTTCGAGCGGCAAGCCAGATCCAAGGCGCAACGCAAATCGAGATGGTGGCTGTTCACCGTGAGCCGCAATGATACGTCGTAGGAAGGTGGGTGCCATTGGCGGCCCGACAACCGAGCTATGACGCAGTGAGAGAACAACCATGGACTTTGTGAAGTTCATCGAAAGCAACGAACTGATCCTGCTTGACGGCGCCATGGGAACGGAACTGGACAAGCGCGGGCTGATGTCCCATGGCCGGAACAACCTTGACGCGCCGGAGGCGGTGCTCGAGATACACCGGCAGTACGCCGAATGCGGCTGCCATGCGCTGACCACCAACACGCTGACGATGAACCGTATCTTCATCGAGTCGCACAGTGTCGATGTGTCGGTCGAGGACGTGAACCGGGCCGGCGTCGAGCTGGCGCGGCAGGTCGCCGGCAAGCAACGGTACGTGCTGGGCAACATCAGCTCGACCGGGCAATTCCTCGAGCCGTACGGCACGTACAAAGAGTCGCAATTCTGCGACGCGTTCAAGGAGCAGGCCGAAGTCCTTGCAGAAGCCGGTGTCGACGGGTTCATCATCGAGACAATGATCGACCTGCGCGAGGCGCTCTGTGCTCTTCGCGCGTGCAAGGATGGCTTCTCGCTCCCCGTGATTGTCTCGATGGCGTTCGCCACCGAGGAAAAAGAGGGAAGGACGTTCATGGGAGACTCCGCCGCGGAGTGCGCCACTGAGCTCACAGACGCCGGCGCGGACGTTGTCGGAGCCAACTGCGGCGATATCGATCCCTTCCAAATGGCCGTGGTTGTGTCACTGCTTCAATCGGCGACGCCCCTGCCCGTTCTCGCGCAACCCAACGCCGGCAAACCCCAACTGGTCGACGAGCAGACCGTATTCAGGATGCCGCCGACGCCCTTTGCCAGGGGTGTTGCAGAATGTGTCCAGGCGGGCGCGCGCGTTGTGGGCGGGTGCTGCGGCACGACTCCCGACCACATCCGTGCCGTCGTTCGCATGCTGTCCGAGACGTAACGGCCAAAGAACGGACCGGCACGACGATCATCCACACTCGGCACGATGCTGTTCCACAAAGCGGTTCGTGTGGCCCGATCAGTCGGCGTGATCTCAATGCAAATCCTCTCGATTCCGAAAAGGCGAGCCTTTCCATCTCAAGATGAAAACACACCCAGTCGGCCACCTTCAATCAAAACCACCCCGCGGCAGGCGCCTGTACATCGTCATCCTCCTCCAGCGCGCTCTTCACTGCCAAGCTCGGTCGGGCCGTGGGTATCACGACACGGTTTGACAAACGGGGTGTGGAATCCTTAGAATCGGGCGAAGAGCGGTTTTGTTTCGAGGCGGGTCGCGGCGGGAAGTCCGGCTGCCGACGGTCTGTGACACGGCATGAAAGGCTTATCTGCATTCTGCATAAGGAGGAGGGTACGTGGACTTTCATCTAACTGACGAGCAAATCGAGATCCAGCAGACCGTTCGCAAGTTTGCCAAGAACGAGATCGCGCCGATTGCGGAACAGATCGACGCCGAAGACCGGTTTCCGGCGGAGCTGTTCAAGAAGATGGGCGAGATGGGTCTGATGGGGATCGTGATACCGGAAGAGTACGGGGGAACGGGTGCAGGCGTGGTGACGTTCTGTGTTGTCGGCGAGGAGATCGGTTGGGCAAGCGCTTCGGTCGCGCTCTCGTACGGTACCAGCTCGGTGCTCTGCGCGCACAACCTTGCCTCGAACTGTTCCGAAGAGCAGAAGCGGCAATACCTCCCTGCGCTGGCGAGCGGAGAAAAAATCGGCGCAATAGCCATGACCGAGCCGGAAGCAGGCTCGGACGTTCTTTCGATGCGGACGTTCGCCGAAAAACGGGGCGACGAATACATCCTCAACGGCACGAAAACGTTTATCACCAACGGTTCCGTGGCGGACGTGATACTGGTATACGCGCGAACCGACAAGGACGCCGGCCCAAGAGGGATCAGCGCGTTCATAGTCGAGAACACGTTTCCGGGCTTCTCGGTCGGCAAGGAGTTCAAGAAGATGGGTATGCGCGGGTCGGCGACGTCCGAGCTCGTTTTCGAAGACTGCCGCGTGCCCGCGGCGAACCTTATCGGGCAGGAGAACGGCGGTCTGAGAATCCTCATGTCCGGGCTCGACGTGGAGCGCGCCGTCGGCGGCTCTTTGTGCGTCGGCATCGCCCGGGCAGCGTTCGAGGCTTCTGTCAAGTATGCAAAGGAACGCGCCCAGTTCGGGCAACCCCTCATCACGTTCCAGATGATAGGCGCGATGCTCGCCAACATGAGCACGGACATAGAAGCTGCGCGGTTGCTCACGTTCAAATCGGCGGCGATGTGCGACGAGGGTGTGCGCGCAACCGTCGAAGCCTCCCACGCCAAGCTCTTCGGTGCGGAAGCTGCCATGCGCGTAACCACGGACGCCGTCCAGATACACGGCGGGTACGGCTACATGCAGGAGTTCGGCGTCGAGAGGCTGATGCGCGACGCGAAGCTTATGTCCATTGGCGGAGGCACTTCCCAGGTTCAGCAGCTCATCATCATGCGGGAGCTCATGAAAGAGTAGCAGGACGCACAGCGGAGTCCCCTACACCGAAGGAGGATTTCATGGCAACGCAGTCCAAAGGGTTTTACGAGGATTTCAACGTCGGCGACGAGTTCGTCTCTTCGGGCCGGACGCTGACCGAAGCGGACATCGTGGCGTTTGCCGGCGTTTCGGGCGATTTCAACCAGTTGCACATGGACGCGGAACACGCGAAGACGACCATATTCGGCGCGCGCATCGCGCACGGGCTGCTCGGCGTGACAATCGCGTCCGGTCTTGCGCTAAGGATCAAGGAGCTTAACGAAGACAACATCGTTGCGTTCCTTGGCATGACATGGGATTTCCTGAAACCGGTGTTTATCGGCGATACGCTGCACGTTGTGGAGAACGTGACCGAGAAACGTGAAACGAAGCACCCCGGTGTCGGTCTGGTCGTTTTTAGGCTCGGCGTGATCAACCAGCGCGGCGAGCGCGTCCAGGAAGGCGAATGGAAACTGCTGTACAGGATGCGTTCTGCTGAGCAATGACAGCAGCCGAGCCCCTGGAATATCCCGGGCAGAAAACGAACAACAAGGAGGCGCGGTGGCACTCAGAGGAGCCTTGCACACCCACTCGACGTGTTCCGACGGGGAGTTGACGCCCGCAGAAGTGGTGGAGGTCTACTCGAAGCTCGGATTCGATTTCGTTGCTTTGACCGACCACGATTTCCTCATGAAGCCCGGGTGCTACGACGGTCTGCCCGACTCGAGAAACGGGACGCTGATCTTCCCGGCGATCGAACTGACGGTATTCGAACGGGGTTATTTTCACGTCACGAGGATCTCCGGCGACCGTGACGAGCTCTACATTCTTGCCCATCCCGCCGAGTACGACTTGACGCTCGACCAGATGGTCGAGCGAATAGAGAAGATAAAAGAGAAGATACCCGTCCATGCGGTCGAGGTGACTTCCAAAGGGTTCTATACCCCTGAATACGATGTGGACGAAATCCCGTATCCCAAGGTGGCCGCGGACGATTCGCACACTGAGTTCGGCTGCGGACGCGCATGGATAGAGCTCGAGTGCGAGAAGGACAAGGACGCAATTATCGACGCCATAAAACAGGGAAAAGCGAAGATGGGGTTTCGATAGTTGTCAGTTGCTATTGGGAACGGCATAACTAATGTCCTGTCAGTACACCGCAAACCCGTCATTGCGAGCCACCTTCAGGTGGCGTGGCAATCTCGCATTGTGCGCTTCGACCCCTTCTGTTTCATCCCGCTCGCGATGGCGAAAGGCTCGGGCATTGCGAGAATGCCCGGACGGACATTGCTTATGCAGCAACTAACAACTGACTACTGACAACTGGCTACTACACAAGGAAGGAGGTGCTTGCGGATGTCTGAGCGCGTTGCTATCTGCGCGGTAGCGCAAACGAAGTACGAGCGCGACAAGTGGCACCAACGGATGCAGGGCATGGCGTGGGAAGTCGTCAAGCAGGTCGTCTCCGAGACCGGGGTGGATTTCTCCGACGACGGAATCGAGGCGGCAATCACCGTCTCCGACGACGTCTTTGACGCCCGGACCATATCCGACTCGGCCATGACCGATGTGGTTGGAGCGCACTTCAAAGGGGAAGAGAAGGTTTCGGCCGACGGCTCACAGGCCGTGTATTACGGCGTTGCCACCATTCTGTCCGGTCATCACGACCTCATACTACTCGTCGGCCACTGCAAGGAATCGCAGGCGGCCAGCCGCAACATGGTAACCCACGTCGCGTTCGATCCGTTTTTCACCCGACCGGTCGGACTCGATTACCTGGCCGCGGCAGCGTTGCAGGCTCAAGCGTACATGGAGAAATCCTCCGTCACGGAGAAGCAGCTAGCAGAGGTGGTTGTCCGTTCCCGCAAGTACGCAGCGATGAATCCTGTCGCACAGGAGACCGCACCGCTCACAGTCGAGGAGGTGCTGTCTTCTCCGATGGTCGCGGACCCCATCCGGGAGCTTTTCAGCTACCCCGTCTCTGACGGCGCCGTAGCAATGATCATGGCTTCCGAGGACCGCGCTGCGGAAATCACGGACAAACCGGTCTGGGTGACCGGGGTGGGCAACTGCTATGACAGCTTCTTCCTCGGCGAGCGCGATCTTGCAGGAACGTTCGCGCTTGCCAAAGCCGCGGAAAGGGCTTACAAGATGGCCGGCATCAAGGGCGACAAGAAAGCGTTCGACGTCGTCGAGGTCGCCGACCAGTATGCTCACCAGCAGCCGCTATGGGCGGAGGGGCTCGGACTTTGCGGCGAAGGGGAAGGCGGCGCCTGGCTCGCTGACAACGGTCCGGAAAAACAGCACGTGAACTGTTCCGGCGGGATGCTTGCCGGCAACCCTCTCATCCTTGGCGGCATGGCCAGAGTCGCCGAGGCGGTGCTGCAGATCCGTGGACAAGCCGGCGACAGACAGGTGCCCGGAGCAAAATCTGCCGTAGCCCAGGGAAGCACTGGACCAGCTGGCCAGCTTCAGACCGTCGTGGTGCTCGAGGGGTAGTGATCAGTGGTCAGTAGTCAGTGGTCAGTAGTCAGTTACGGGCTGTTGAATGGAGGGACAGGCTGTGGCCAGAGACTACAAGGGATTGGTGGTATGGCAGAAAGCGATGGATTTGGTTACGGAAGTGTATAGGGTTACTGCGCGATTTCCTGGTCCCGAGAAGTTTGGGCTTGTGTCACAGTTGCGAAAGGCAGCCGTGTCCGTTCCAAGCAACATTTCAGAGGGACAGGGAAGACTAACGCCTGGCGAGTTTAAACAGTTTCTCGGTCATTCACGCGGTTCGCTATTCGAAGTCGAAACTCAGGTGGCGATTGCCAGGAATCTCGAGATGATTGGCGAAGCTAAGGCTATCCAGCTGCAAGAGATGATAAGTGAGGTGGCGCGTTTGCTAAACGGCCTTATTCGTTCGTTGGAAACCAAGAACTGACTACTGACAACTGACTACTGACTACTAGACAGAGGTGTTGGTAATGAAGAAGAAGAAAAACCGGAACGCTGCAATAATCGGTATTGGCCAGACCAAGCTGTCCAGCCATCGGGAGGACGTCAACCAGCCTGAGATGGTCCACGAGGCGGTTGTCGAGGCTCTCGATGACGCCGGCATGACCATCGACGACGTCGATTGTGTCGTCCACGGCAACATGGAGTTGTTCGAGATGGTGCACCAGCCCGATATGTGGCACGTGATCGGCGACGGCGCGTACGGGAAGGCCGGGGTTCGCCTCACAACCGGCGGTACCACAGGTGCGACGCTTGCCTGCGCGGCGGACAACCTTGTCGCGTCCGGGCTGCACGACGTTGTCATGGCTGTCGGGCTCGAGAAGCTTCAGGAAGGGCACACAACCGGCGGCATCACCAACATGGCCGACCCGCTCTGGGGAAGAAGTCTCCAGACCGGGGCGCTGACAGGCACGACCGCGCACGACGTGATGGAGGAGTTCGGCGAGCAGCGGGCCAAGCATGCCTCCATGAAGCTCAGAGTTATCATGGACAAGCACGCCATGCTCAACGAGAAAACGCACCGCCGGTTCGGACTTACCGACGACCAGATAGAACCCATGGCCGAGAACTCGCCGCCTCTTGTCGGCGAACTGCGCATGATACACATGTGCTCGCAAAGCGACGGTGCCTGCGCCATCATCTTCGCATCCGAGGAGAAGGCGGCCGAGTTCTGCGACAATCCCGCCTGGGTCGTCGATCACGAGACCGTGCACCGCGAGGAGACGCTGGCGTTTTTCGCAGGCACGTACACGGACACCATGTCAACCCATCGAGCCGCCGCAGAACGCCTTTTCGCCCGGAACGGCATCACTGATCCCCGCAAACAGATAGACGTTTTCGAGCTGTACGATCCGTCGAGTTGGTGGGGTCTTGACTGGATGCGCGAGTTTCTTCTGCTTGAAGGGGACGAGCACCTTAAGATGGTCGAGAACGACGATATCGCCATTGACGGTTCTTTTCCGATCAACCCATCCGGCGGCGTAGTCGCCGGTAATCCTATCGGAGCGACCGCACTGCTCCGGGTGGCCGAGGCGGCCATGCAGGTTCGCGGCACGGCGGGCGCGCACCAGGTGAAGAAAGACGTGAACATGGCCTTGGCATCGGGGTTCGGCGGGACCTTCTGGAGCGTGCTGATGCTGCTCTCGAAGCAGATGCCGCAATAGGAGAACGGACGCATGAGCGAAGAACAGCCGAAACAGGAAATCATCGTCTCGCGGCAGGTCATATCGATACCGCAACGTTTTGCAACCGGACCCGTCATGGGCCGGTTTCTGGAAGAGCTTCGCGACAACAAACGTATCATGGCGAACCGGTGCCCGAAATGCGGACGACACCAAGTGCCGCCCCGCGAGGTGTGCGCGGTCTGCCGCGTCGAGGCCGATCAGTGGGACGAGGTCGGACCGGAAGGCGTCGTTCGCCATTTCGACATAGTGTACTACGCCAGCCCCGACCCGTTGAGCGGTGAAGGGCGCGACGTTCCGTACGCTGTAGCGTGGATATTGCTCGACGGGTGCCACGGCGACGCCTACTTCTGGCACTTCTTGAAAGAGAGCGACCCGAACAAGGTCAGAAAAGGGTTGCGCGTGAGAGCCATCTTCAACGAAGAACGCACCGGTGCACCGACCGATATAAAATACTTCGAGACCGTAGAAGGGCAGGATTCGGGAGGTGAAACATGAGCGCCGACAAGGAGCACGCATTCGTCGTCGAAGGAAGAATGGCATTGCCATACCAGTATTTCGCGGGTACCGTGGGCAGCAAGTTCCTGGTTGCCCTGCGGGACGAAGAGAAGATCCTGGGCATGAAGTGCGAGAAGTGCAACAAGGTCTTCATACCGCCTCGTGCCACCTGCGAACGGTGTTTCTCGGATCTGAGGGACAACTGGGTCGAGCTCTCTGACACGGGTGTTGTCACCGGGTTCACGGTGATCCGGTACAAGGAACCGTATCAGCCGAAAGAACCGCCGTACGTGCTCGCTCTGATCAAGCTCGACGGGGCCGACACGCCGCTGGCCCATCTGCTCGAATGCGACGACACGGCGAACGCCAAGGTAGGGATGAAGGTGAAGGCCGTCTTCGCGGAAGAGCGGATCGGCTCAGTACTCGATATCAGCTATTTCGAGCCAAGGTAAACCGATGCCGGAGGGAGAAAAGGACATGCTGAAGATGGAACAAATAGTGGCTCTTTGCGTTGTTCTGATTGCGGTGGTGACCTGCCTCGTGAGCGGGCGGGCGCACGCGGAAGATCAGTGGATCGTCTATGACGGGTTCGACGGCCCGGGAAACGGCAAGCACATCGTCTTTGTGACCGGCGACGACGAGTACCGTTCGGAAGAGTCGATGCCGCCACTGGCAAAGATCATGGCAAAGCATCACGGATTCAAATGTACCGTTCTTTTTGCGATCAACAAAGAGACAGGCGAGATAGACCCTGGAACGCTCGACAATATCCCGGGGCTTGAGGCGCTTGAAACCGCTGACTTGATGGTGCTCTTCCTGCGTTTCCGGGAACTCCCCGATGAGCAGATGAAGCACATTATCGAGTACACCGACTCCGGTAGGCCGATCCTGGGATTGAGAACGGCGACGCACGCGTTCAACTATGAGAAACACAAAGACAGTCCCTACGCCAAATACAGTTTCAGAAGCAGGAACCCCAGAGGCGGATACGGGCGCCAGGTTCTGGGCGAGACGTGGATCAACCACCATGGAGATCACAACAGGGAAAGCACGCGCGGACTCGTCGCCAAAGGTATGGAGAACCATCCCATCATCAGGGGCTGCGAGGATATCTGGGGCCCGTCCGACGTATATGGCGTCAGGACGCTGAGCGGGGACAGCAAACCGCTGATCATGGGTCACGTGCTCAAGGGCATGGACCCCGATGATGAACCGAATCCAGAGAAGAAGCCGCTGCCGGTGGCCTGGCTCAAGACACATACGGGGGCGAAGGGCAAAGCTGCCCGCGTTTTCACCACCACGATGGGTCACTCGTTCGACCTCAAGAGCGAAGGGTTCCGCCGCCTTCTCGTGAACGCCTGCTACTGGTGTATGGGCATGGAAGACAAGATCCCTGCCAGAAACAAGGCTGATCTTGTCGGCGAGTACGACCCTTCGGACATCGGTTTTGGCGATCACAAGAGAGGCCTGAAACCATCAGACCACAAGATGTAATTCGGTGGTATCGAGTATCGGGACCGCGACAATGCCGCTGGTCAAGGCTGGAAAGGAGTTGACATGAAACAGTTGCAGTCAGGAAAATCGTGGGACATGTCCCGGCGCGGATTCTTGCATATGTTGGGCGTGACGGCAGCCGGGGTTTCGTTAGGCGGTGAAGGGTTGTTTGCGGCAGTGTCTTCTGCTCGAGCAATCGGTCGGCAGAAGGGGACCGCGACGGTACGGGGCGCGTTTGTGTATCCTCCTACCGAATCCCTCCGCAAAGTCGGCTACTACAGCTGGCCCGGCTCGACGTTTGATGCCGAAGGGCGTCAGAAAGAGTACATGGATACGATCAAGGGGATCGAGCGGAGTCTCGGGATGCGCATCTCGATGGACGAGAAGCCGCTCGACAAGGCAAGCGATACAACGCGGTTCATCGCGGAAGTGAAAGAGTCGAAGCCCGACGGATTGCTTCTGATCCCGTTTAAGAAGTTGCACTGGGACCACGTCACGCGCATTATTGAGAGAACGGGAATCCCCACGGTGGTACTCGCCACGTTGGGCGTTCTGCTTGTTGACCACATCAATCAACTGCACCGCAAGCCCGGCGTGTATCTTATCAGTTCGCTGGACAACTTTGACGCTGTCGAGTCCGGCATGAGGATGGTCAAGACCGCCCGCTGGATGAGTGAGAGCCGGATCGTCAACATAGCGGGATCGAACGCCACGGAAACAACGGTGCCCGTTCTCGGGACGCAGGTCCGGACCATACCGCTGACGAGGTTCTACGACGAGTTTAAACGCACCGAAGCCACGGACGCAGTGAAGAAGCTTGCCGACTCCTATCTGAAAGGCGCAAAAGAGGTGGTTGAACCCTCGAGGACCGATATCGTGGAGGCCGCCAAAACGTATTTCGTGCTCAAGGAACTCATCGCGGCCGAGAAAGCCGACGCGGTCATGATGGACTGTTTGCCGGGACTCAAACGGCCGCACCAACATCCGCCGCCTTGTATGGGATTCATGAGCCTGAGAGACGAAGGAATCCCTGCGGGGTGTCAGTCCGACCTGAGCGCAACGCTGACAATGATGCTTGTCCAGCAACTCTTCGACAAGCCGGGATTCCAGCAGAACGCGTCCATGGAGACGGAACGCAACCACTATTTCGGTGCGCACTGCACGAGCGCATCGAAGATGCACGGCGTGGGCACCCCTTCCGAACCGTATGTTCTGAGGAACCATGCCGAAGCCGGCTGGGGTTGTGTGCCTCGTGTGCTCTATTCAGAGGGACAGGAGGTCACCCTTGCCCAATACCTTCCCGGGACGAGTCCCCAGATGTTTGTGTATAGCGGCGAGGTGGTCGGATGCCCGAGCATGCCGCCGGCGGGCGGCTGTCGCTCGAACATAGAGATGACGATCAACGAGGTGGACGACGTCTGCGACGTCAAGGGCATGCACCAGATTATTTTCTACGGCGACTACGCGGAACAGCTCCGGACATTCTGCCAACTGTACGATATCAAAGTCGTCACGTAGTTTTCCTGATTTCCGGATAGCCGCATGGAGCGGCGCCGAACTGCGGGTGACGTTTTGCACCGCAGTGATTGGCTCAGCCGGTTCATAACGCGAAACTCGGCGAGGGACCGCAAAGCCCGCATGCGGTCGGTCCTATCGTTTCCTCGCCACAATGTAGACTCCGTTCACGGGCGGGATATCGAACCGGATTGACCGTTTCCCGGGTACCTGAGCAGTTTCCAAAGGAACCAGTTCCAATCTGTCGGATTCGGTCACCATTACTTCCTCAGGCGGCCACGAGTCGGGCAAGGATACCTCAATCGTGAGCGGCTGATCGTAAAGCTTCGGGTCGGTTCCGCACCACACGTGTATTTCTGCTTGACTCGGGCTTGCAGGAGCGATGGACAGCCTGGCCGCCCGCCGTTCTTGCTGGTATTTGTAGACGTCCGCCATTCCGGCGATCCACAGGTCCGACTCAAGACTCTTCACGACCTCCATAGAGGCGCGGAAATGCTCTTCGCTGGTGCTCAGCCCCTTTCCGATTGAATGGAAGTGCGTTCTGCACCACAACCCGCGCTCGATATGCCTCTCGAGATGAGAGCGAAACGCGGCGACTCGATCGCCGTATACATCGTCCATGCCAAGCGATCCTGACACATAAAACAGGTGATACTTGTCCAGATAGTGGCGGAACGGTTTGGCCGTGACCCAAAAGGTACCACCGCCGAGGTTCAGCGCGAGGAGCCTGCTTCTGTGAGGGAAGAGGCTCCAGATATACTCAGAGGCGTCGCCGACCTCGCGTTCCATTTCCTCCTCCTTGGTCGCACCGCGATGGTGCAGCGTATGGTTTGCAAACTCCTGGTCGTCGAGTTCAGCACAGGCCTCCCATTCCCTTTTCCGGTTCTGGTACTCGGACCTGCCCGGGTTGATCATGAAAGTGCCCCTGAAACAGTATTCGCGCAGGATCGGGATTGCCGTCGAGAGGTGCGACGGATGCGAGTCGTCAAACCGAATGCTCAGGGCTGCTCGGCGACCGTCGAGCCATCTGCAAACCGTGGCGGTAAGCCCGGTCGCGGGGTCGGAATCGGTCCGTTGTGCCTCGGACGGGAACCCTGGGCTGAGATTGCCAACAGAATCGCTCAACCGCACGAAATAGGCGCTGCGGACTGCCGGAACGGATAACTCAAAATGGTGCCACCGGATGCCGTCACGACGAACGGCGACCGGCTCCCCTTTCGCATCGAAAACCTGGACATCCTCAGCAGGCCACGCCTCGGGCCCGGTCTCCGGCAGTTCGACACGGACGGCGAGAGGTCCGGGCTCGCCTGTGGGCTCTAAATCGATTCTCACCTCGTATCGTCCTAACGCCGCGACGGATACGTTCGCTGCTCCGTGACGTTCATAGGCCCGCACTTTCGTGTCGGCTGCTTCGGCCTGAGAACAGGATGCCGGAACGCCCAAGCCCGACAACCATAGACGCCCTAACAGCACGAGAACGACAAGGCTAGACCGCTGGGAGAAACTCAAACTCGGCTCCTGTCAAACGCCGTGTTGCCTGAGGTACCACACAACTGCATTCCTGAAGAACTGAGAACCCAAGAGGTGGGGTTCGTCGGTTTCCGTGTCCGCCGCGCCTGCCTTCGGCTGCGTTGTGAAGTATAGGCTGCGCATCCGTATATATCAAGACCCGACTGCGGTTTCACGAACCCAGGAGTACAGCAGTGGGTCGCTCGCCAAACATGGTGCGGGGCCGTTTCGATCTCCGAGGAGTGACTCTCTTGCTGTGCGGCGGGGTAGGGGGGCGCACGCCGGCCGCCCTGGGAAAAGACAGCGGCACGTTCCTCGAACACTGCCGTAACGCCGCCATCCCGTTGCAGGATGGCAAGGCGAGTAATAAGGGGGAGGAGCCAATAAGTTACCGCATCCTCAATCCGTGCCGCCCACAGTGTATCCTATCCGTCCAAGTCCTCCGGGTTGAGTTCTCGCGCCATCCGAGGGATCTCCAAACGCAGCCCATGTGCCGTTCCCCTAGGCAAAACGAGCTTGACGAAATCCACCTTGAGATGTGGATCTTTCCTTATCGCTTGGGCACGCAGCTCAGAGAACAGAGGGGGCACATCGTCTGCACACAGCCCGAGCACCAAGCGAACACGCTTCCGGGTGTTTATGCTCCTACCTCCAGGCCCTTCACACATGAACTTCACAGCCATCTTGTTGTCCTCGAGCCAGTTCCGGTGTTCCATGCCCTGCAAGAACAGATTCTCCAGCTGTACTCTCCCGCACTCCGGCCCTTTGATTTCGAACGCTACCAGCGAGTGCTCAGTACGGTCAAACCCGAGGATGTCGAGCCGTTCCGGGTTCTTCGTCCCCTCATACGTAGGAAACTCATAGGAGACGAAGCCGGTCTTGATTGAGTCGTTGCTCACAGGAATACTCAACCCCTCAGGTTTGCGCATCATCTTGCAGAGTTCCCTTTGAATGCTCGCCTCCGAGATGCCTCTCTTCGGCGACGGCATTGTCTGGAGTCTTCTGCGGGAGGCGGCTGCTTGCAGGTCGTGTGTCAGAACGATGACGTGCGGAACCACCGACGCTAGCAATCTGAACTTCCTGAGAAAGACGTCTGAGAAACGGACACCCAAAAGGTAGAGACATGGCGCTCTCCCCCCAAGCTGTCGTTGCGCACGCCGGTGCAGCTCGAGTATGGGGTATAGGA
Organism: uncultured bacterium; assembly: GCA_964524145.1. Classification (GTDB taxonomy): domain Bacteria; phylum Hydrogenedentota. Next base: position 154,237 of record CAZGCA010000001.1, read on the forward strand.
TTTCACGAAGGTAGGGAGTGCCAACGCTCTCCGTCGAAAGCTGCTCCGTCGTCCCGGGAAAAGCTACCGCGAGCCCTTCCCAACTTCGAGCACCTCTAGCAACATACAGGGGCAAACTTCCTAGGGAGTCGGTTATCCTAGGTCCCAGTTGCCGGTTGCTGAGTAGACGGCGGGGTAATGGTTCAACGTTCATGTGTTCCCGCATAGTCTTCAAGAGCTCATTCACGTATTTCATTGACAGGACATTGCGCTTCTTGAGCGTTGCACGAAAGCTTTCTTTGTGGCCTTCCATAAGTCTATCCCCGATTCTCTTTCACCCGTCCAAATCGTCCGGGTCAAACTCCCGCATACCCGCCCACACGCGGGCACGTGCCGTCAGGGCGGGGATCTGCAGATCTTCGCAAGCAGCCAATTCTCCAGGAACCAGTCTCATCATCTTGCGGGGTTCTTCGGTTCAGAGCCTTGCATTCTACCGTGGGACTTACCATCCTCCGTCTCCACGAGCTTAACCGGTTTTGCCGTCCCCCAACTCATGGCCAGAGCCTCGCGATGGTAGGCGTAGTTGCGTAGCGCTTCGAACGCCTTCCTCATCCGGATGCACTCATCCCTGTGCAACTCAGCCCGCAGCCGCCAAAGAAGGTTTCTCGCAATCGCCACCAGTCGCCGCATCCTCCAGCGCCAGGGATTCGTTTCAAGCTGTTCCGGATCGGGAAGGCCTGCAATGTGCGGTTTTCCCAGGCCGGAACGGATAGCGCGCTCCAGCATCTTCCGTGGGTCAAGAAGACTGACTTGCACGTGATGACCTACTACTGCGCTTGGAACATACAACGGGCGGATGCCATCGGCGGCCAGTCTGAACAGGAACTCCATCTCACTTCCCATCCCGAACTGTTTTCCCGGCCTCGGACCTATCGAGTCGTCGAATCTCGCTCCTCTACTGAAAACGCTTCGTCTAACCCAGAAGTTCGGGCCCACCGGACAGCGACCACGTTCGTAAGGCTTGGGTTCTGCACCCAGATCGTATTCGACAAACCCGACTCTCCGTATCCTGTCGTTCTCGGTTGCCCACCTCGGAACCGCCACCCCATCCGGCCAGATGAGTTCCAATCTGCCGCCAAAGACGTCGTATTCCGGCCAGCGTTCGCAGGCGGCAGCGATCTGTTGCAGCCAGTCTCTGTGCGGCACCACATCATCGTCGGTGAAGGCCACTATCTCGCCCAGCTCGGCCGTATCGAGCGCATGATTCCGGGCATAGTTCTGCCCCTGGCGGGCCTCAAAGAGGTGGCGCAATGGAAGACGATTCGCGAACGAATCTATAACCTGTCCCGTGTCATCAGTGCTGTTGTTATCAACGATAACGAACTCGACGGTCAGCCCGCTGCGGTCCAGCTGACACATCGCCTCCAGAGTCTGCTGCAGATGCTCACTCCGATTGTAGGTTGAGAGCTGGACGGAAACGTCTAGGTTTCTCTCCATGGATAGCATCTTCCAATCTTATCGCCCAACAGACCGGCAATCGGTTGCCTTACGCTCCAGGTCAAGCTCCCGCACATACTCGCGCACAACAGACGCGCATGCCGCAAACAGCGACCGCCATCCACCATGGGTTTGACGTCCTCAGTGCCCAGGTACCGCTATGAGAAAAGCGCAGATGCTTCAGGCGTCTTCTTGCTCCTGATTCTTCTCTCCCAACCGGTGACCAGGATCACTGGGAGAACCTTTATATACCCATTTGCTGTCCGTGGCGTCGATGGTTTCCATGTCGGTCTCCCCGGTCACACAGATCCTCAGGCCGTCCGGTCGGACCCTCTGGTCCGGCGAACGATCGTAATAAATGAATCCCTTGCCCGTGGTGTGACCTGTCCACCATATCGAGAATGGGCCGAACTTGATGTCGAGGATACCGACGCCTTCGACACCACCGCCCTTGCCACTCTTGAAGCTGGGCGATTCCGCGGCCTTAAACGTTCCTTTTCCGTCAGTGCGGTAGTACCAATCATACTCGACCGTCTCCGGGGTCATCTTTTGGTTTCTTGGGATGAAAGCCCCATACGCAGCGCCTTTCCTGACCAGAACGATGGTTCCATCAGAAATTGGGGGTTCCACTGCAGACATGTTGAGAAGTCTGTTCTCAAGTTCCCAACTCTGCAGGTCCGCTCTCAACCCGGGCTTCCAGTTGTGCGTGCATGTGGCGAAGCCGGGCGTCCTATCAAGGATTCGCTCCTCCCGATGCAAACCAGTGCGGAAGACCTCTCGGGTGGACCCGCACTCGCTGCACGTGTAGTACTCCCACTCCGCGGCAGTGCATCCGCCGACGCAAATAGCCAGCAAACAAAGTATCACCAGCAGCAATCGGCTTTTCGGTTTCATACTAATTGCCCCCCCTTTGATGACAGTTGTAGTGAAGAGACGGGCCTAGTCACTGGACTCAAGCTTTGGCCAGCAGTCAAACCGAGGTCCCTTAACGCAGCCACGGCGTATACCCCCTTTTCTATGTCCTTCCCCACACCAGCTTAGGACATGCAGGCGTGATTGTCAACAGCAAGAGCATTTGGGGCCTGTCGAGATTGCCACCTCGCTCGCACGCTCGCTCCTCGCAATGACGGGTTAGGGACGCCGCACCTCGCCAGACTGTCGTACCCTCGAAGGCGTCTCGCAACAACACACCCCTCGCGTCATCGCGAGCGACAGCGTGGCGATCTCATCGTCGGCAGATACCTCGGGGCATGTCCAGATTGCCATGTGGGCCGCGGGGGATTCTCGCAGATCCGGGACGGCACTCAGCGATACGAAGCGATAGATTATGTGGTACTATGTTGTGGTGAAGACGTTGACGTACAGCTCCCAATGCGCCGGTGCCACCAGCGACGGCGTGCGGGGATACTCTCGGTAAGCGATGCCCGGCGGTCGAGTCTGAGCTGGAGATGTCATGTTCGATGAGGCGCTGTTTGGAGGGAGAGACCAATGCCTCGATATCCAGTAGTGCCGATGTTGGCAGTGGTCGCGTTTGCCTTTGCATCCTGCGGGCCGCTCGTTCCGGTAGCTGGTTTGCCGTCGGAGTCGACCGTTGTAGGAGCCGATGGGAGCCTGATCGCGGACTTTGAAGGCAGCGACTATGGTGATTGGGAAGTGGAGGGCGAGGCGTTTGGAATCGGCCCGGCCCGAGGGACGCTCGATGGCCAGATGGAGGTTACGGGCTACCTTGGCAGGAGGTTGGTCAATTCCTACCTTGGCGGAGACGGGTCCACGGGCACGTTCACCTCGCCTCCGTTCAGGATCCAGCGCCGCTACATCAACTTCCTCATCGGAGGGGGGAACTATCCCGGAGACACCTGTATTAATCTGCTTATCAATGGTAAAGTAGCGCGAACGGCGACCGGGCCAAACGACACGCCCGGCGGGGCGGAAGTGCTGGACTGGCACTCGTGGGAGCTTTCCGGGCTGCTCGAGAAGGAGGCTCGGATACAGATTGTCGACGCGTGTACCGGCGGCTGGGGCCACATCAACATCGACCACATCTATCAAAGCGACAGAAGGAACCAGGTGACATTGGGCAAGACACGCGAGTTCGCGCTCCAGAACAAGTATCTAAACTTCCCGGTCAAGAACAAAGCCAAACAACGCCTGATAAGCCTGATCATCGACGGCAAGGTTGTGCGCGAGTTCGAGATCGAGCTCGCTCCCGCCGAACCTGATTTCTGGGTGTATCTGGACATAAGCGAGTTTCGCGGCAAAGATGTCGTGGTGCGTATCGATAAGTACATCGAGGACAAAACCCAAGGGTTCGATTCCATTCATCAGGCCGACACCTTCCCCGGGGAGGAGATCCTCTACAAAGAAAAACACCGGCCTCAGTTCCACTTCACTTCCCGACGCGGCTGGAACAATGATCCCAACGGAATGGTGTACTACGATGGCGAGTATCACCTGTTCCGCCAGCACAATCCCTACGGCTGGAATTGGGGTAACATGACCTGGGGTCATGCGGTAAGCGAAGACCTGGTCCATTGGACGGAGCTGGACGACGCAATACACCCGGACAGGCTGGGCACGATATTCTCCGGCTCCGCCGTGGTGGACGTGGAAAACACGACGGGTTTTCAGACAGGCGACGAGAAACCGCTGGTGTGCGTCTACACGTCCGCGGGCGGAACGAACAAGTGGTCTCAAGGCCAGCCGTTTACCCAGTCGTTGGCGTACAGCAACGACCGGGGCAGGACCTGGACGGTCTACGAGAAGAACCCCGTCCAGGGACATGTCAACGGCAGCAACCGCGACCCAAAAGCTATTTGGCATGAACCCACGAACCAATGGGTGATAGTACTCTATCTCGACGATCAGCGAATGGGGTTCTACACCTCCAAAGACCTGAAAACGTGGGAGTTTCAGAACGAGCTGAAGTGCTTCCATGAGTGCCCGGAGCTGTTCGAGCTGCCGGTTGACGGCGACGAGAACAACAAGAAATGGATACTGTACGGCGCCAGCGGCGAGTATTTTGTCGGCGAGTTCGACGGCAAGGAGTATAAGCCCGAGACCGACGCCATCCGGTTCAATTATGGCAACTGTTTCTACGCTTCCCAGACGTTCAACAACATGCCCCCGGAGGACGGTCGGCGGATCCAGATCGCCTGGGGACAGGTTAGTATCCCCCGAATGCCGTTCAACCAGATGATGACGTTCCCGGTCGAGCTGACGTTGCACACGACCGACGAAGGCATCCGCATGTTCCCGTATCCCGTGAACGAGATCGAGAGGCTCCACGGGCGGAAACACAGCTGGGAGAAAGTGGCGCTCAATCCCGGAAATAACCTCTTGTCTGGACTCGAGGGGGATCTTTTCGATATAAACGGTGAGTTTGCTGTTGATGATGCGGTAGAATTCGGGTTCGTGATCCGCGGCGTTCCTGTCGTCTACAACGTTGAGAAACGCGAGCTGTCCTGCAGACAGGAAAAAGCGACGCTGAAACCCGTCGACGGCAAGATCCGCCTGCGGATGCTGGTGGACCGGACATCAATCGAGATATTCGGCAACGACGGCAGAATATACATGCCTATCGGCGCGATTCCTGCCGACAACAACAAAACGCTTGAGATCTTCACAAAGGGCGGGGAGACCAGGATCAATTCGCTGGTGGTCCACGATCTCCGCTCGGCGTGGCAGGAGGGAGAAGCATGAAGACACAGACGGGTAGCCTGTTCATCCTTTTGCTTGCGGTCATTCACTTGGAGTGCACGCCGATTCTCGCCAACAAAGGGGCCGCAACGCGGCCTGTTTTCACGGGGGAAGAGGAGTTCACCGTGCTGCCGAAACAGATCGACGGCGTGGCGCTACACGAGATGATGAGCAAGTATCTGCTGCGCCATGTGGACGAAGCATGGGAACGCTGGCAGCAGGAGTATGAACAGCGCACCACTCCCGAGGCAATCGAGGCGTACCAGCAAGACCGGCGTCAACGGTTCATCGAAGCCATCGGCGGGTTCCCTGATCGCACACCGCTGAACGCGAAGACCACGGGCATCATAGAGCGTGACGGCTACCGCGTCGAGAAGGTCGTCTTCGAGAGCCAACCGAACCACTATGTGACCGCCGTCCTGTTCCTTCCGGACGCCGCTCGGTTTGCAGCGCCCTACCCGGGAGTGCTGATACCATGCGGCCACAGTGCCGACGGCAAGGCACACCTCGAGTACCAGACGATGGGTGCGTCGCTCGCTCTTCACGGTATGGCGGCGCTGGTGTTCGACCCGATCGACCAGGGCGAGCGCGGCCAGTTGCTCGATGATACCGGGAAACCGCCGATTTGGGGCACGAAAGCGCACGCGATGGTGGGCGTCGGCTCGATATTGCTCGGACGAAACACGGCCACGTTCGAGATATATGACGGTATGAGGGCGCTCGACTATCTCCAGTCGCGTCCCGAGGTCGACGCTGACCGTATCGGCTGCACCGGCAACAGCGGCGGCGGCACTCAGACCTCGTACCTGATGGCCTTGGACGACCGGATCATCGCCGCCGCGCCAAGCTGTTATCTCAACCGGCAGGGACGCCAGTTGCGGACCGCGACGGGCGACGCAGAGCAGAACATTTTCGGTCAGCTCACGTTTGGTATGGATCACGCCGATTTTCTTATGATGCGGGCACCGGTACCCATCCTGATCTGCGCGGCGACGAAAGACTTCTTCGACATCAACGGTACGTGGCAGAGCTTTCGCTACGCAAAACGGCTCTACACCCGCATGGGAGTCAGTGAGCGGATTTCGCTGATGGAGAACGACGAGAAGCACAATTACAACAAGCTCCAGCGCGAGGCCGCGGCCCGATGGCTGGCCCGGTGGCTGCTCGGCCGTGATCAGCCACCCATCAACGAGCCGCCGATCGTGCCGTTGACCGACGCCGAGATACTATGCACACCGCGCGGCCAGGTGATGCTTCTCCAGGGTGCGCGGTCCGTCTACGACCTGAACGAAGACTGCGAGAATGAACTCGCTGAACAACGCCGCAAGCTGTGGAGCGGGACCGACCGTGCCGAGCTGCTCGAGCAGGTGCGCCGCATCGCCGGCGTCCGCAAACGTGCCGACCTGCCGCCACCTGAGATCGACCACGCCGGCGAGGTGCGTTTGCGAGGATGCCGCGTGAAGAAGCTCGTTCTGCAACCCGAAGACGGTATCTGTCTCCCCGCGCTTATGTTCGTGCCGAAACGGTCCGCCGGCCTTCCCGTCCTCTACATCGACGAAGCCGGCAAGACCAAGAGCGCCGCACCGGGCGGTCGCATCGAGGAACTGGTGCGGGCCGGCAGGACGGTACTCGCCGTGGACCTGCGCGGGACCGGCGAAACACGCCAGACCCGCCAAAACAAGTTCGGACTCGACATCGGTCTGGACTGGGAAGACTTCTACAAAGCCTACGTGCTCGGCCGCTCGTATGTCGGTATGCGAGCCGAAGACCTACTCGTCGCCGCGCGTTACGCCGCGCAGGAGACGTCCGCTGCGCAAGTCGAGTTGGTGGCCGTCGGAAACGTTGGCGTTCCCGCACTGCACGCCGCTGCCCTCGAACCCGACCTGTTCGCCTCGGTCAAGCTCGTAGGCACACTCAAGTCCTGGTCAAACGTGATCCGCTCACATATGACCCGCAACCAGCTCGCCAACGTCGTTCACGGCGCGCTTAGAACCTACGACCTGCCTGATCTCGCGGCCACACTCGGCCGCAAACTCACCATCGAGCACCCTGTCGACGCACTTGAACAGGAATGAACCGTTAGCGACCGGTTCCCGGGACAAGTCCCGGTTCGAACGAGGCACAGAGATGATGGCATCGAGACTTGACCCTCCCTGATACGATTCCGGAACCGGCCTCTCCGTTCCACAGTCCGGATTACTGTTTCTGTTCGATGCGCCGTTCTTCGTTTTGCTGTGCGTTCGCGGAATGCAGCTCAAAAAGGATCAGCAACCGGTCCACCTCCGTATACTGGTCCTCGGGTAAAAAACCGGCAAGGCGCTCGCGCGCGTACTGAGCCGTTTCTGCCTGCAAGCTGGTGAGGGAGCTCTTTGTGTAGGGAGTATCAGACTGATAGAAGGCGTCTTGCGACAGAATATGCTCCTCCACTATGACCTCTCTCGCGACCTGGCGGTTTTCTTCCGTCAGTCCCGGCGATATCGCGGCTAGCTTGCCGTCAAAAGCCTGTTCCAACGCAAGCCAGTCTCTGTTCGCCTCATACTCTTCCCACTGCGCCATCTCATCGTCGCTCAGCACCGTGCTCAAGTCCGCCCGAAGCTGCTCGGTGATCTCATCGGACTGCTCCTTTACCTCCCTGGCAGTCCAATCCCCGGATTCGAGGGCGCTGCCGGCCACCGTTTTTCGCTGCACGAGTGCGTCGTAGAAAAGCTCACGCGCTGTGGCTTCCACGTCTCGTGAAAGCTCCAATTCATTGAAAAGGTTGCCGTATGCCTTATCAATGTAGAACGCATAGGCTTGCGCTCCCTCTTTCTTCTCCCTCTTTTGACGCTGCTCTTCGGGAAGTTTCTCGGCAACCGGCTCGACCGGTTCTGGGTGTTCGACCGTCTGAGTGGCCGCCATAAGCGCGTCCTCCAACTCGGCAATGCGTTTGTTCGCTCGCCCCAGATCGTCCGTCAGCGACTCGACCGTCGCCTTGAGAGCTTCATCCGGCCCGGCGCGAAGCTCCGCCCTCGTGCCGTTCGCCACATCAACGATTTCGACACGGTCCGATTCATTCGCCGCGTCTCGAGTATTGGTCATATACACCGTGCCCACAACGAGCAAAACAGCGACCGCGCCAATACAAACAGCAGTTGATTTCGTCACAACGATGCCTCCCAAAGTCTTGATCCCTGCTGAGGTTGCGACGGCAGCTGCCGCACCTCACGAGCTCCCCGTCGGTTACGAGCCCGGACTTGGTCCAGCGACCGATGCTGCAAGTATGCTTCGTCTGAATGGGCCATCTTCTTTGTCTCTCGGAATACACTCAATATAGTAACGACACCAAAGACCATAACGCAAACGAAAAACCCTGAAGGTAAGCGTCCACCGGGCTAGTAGCGACGGACACCAATAGGAACCCACGTTTACAGCGGCCTGAGACCGTGATATCATTGAATAGAAGTGGACTGAGGTGGTCGCGGCACTGTTTATAGGGGAAAAGACAGGATTGCAGAAATGAATCTCATCAGGGTACTTCTCAGCCTTGCAGCTGTTGCAGTCGCCTCGAATACCGCTTCGGCGGAACCTGCGCCGGCCCCGCAAGCCGGACAGGAACTGAACGCGATGCTTCAGATCAACTGGTCGCGTGGGCCGAACCTGCCCCAGGGGTTCCAGGATAGCGATGGCGGAGTCGTCCGCAATACGCTAATCACCGCGTGCGGGTTTTGCACCGGGCTGAACAACGATAGAAAACCCGGACGGTATCCCCGCGGGTTCCTCAAGAAGGTCTTCGGTATCGATTTGGCCAACGAGGACGCCGGCTGGTCCACGTTACCGGATTTTCCTGGGGCGGCACGGCAGGAACTCTTCTCCATTGTGGTCGGCGACGTCCTCTATTGTTGGGGCGGGTTCAGCTACGATCCGCCGTATTGTTACCGCGACGGCTATCGTCTTTTCCAGGCCGGCAGCAAATGGACCTGGGAACCGCTGCCCGACCTGATGTGGCCCGTCTGCTCGAGCGGCATCTGCGCCGTCGGGTCCAAGATCTATGTCATGGGCGGGGCCGACTATGATGCGGAAGCCTTCTACACGGCGACCGACCGCGACGGCAAGAGCCCGCGCCTCGGGGCGCGTCTTCTGGTCATTGATATCGAGAACTTTGAAGCAGGGTGGCAGCGTCTTCCGGATTGTCCTGGAACGGCGCGGTGGGTCCACGCCACGGCGGCCGTGGGCGGCAAGGCCTATGTCTTGGGTGGCGCCACGGGCAGTCCCTATGCGACGGTCGTCGACAATTGGGTGTTTGACCCGAAGGCTGAAACGTGGTCGCGCCTTCCCGACCTGCCAATCGCCAGCGGCAACTTCCCGTGCGGCGCCATTGCCTTCAAGAACCGCTACATCCTCCTCATCGGCGGGTACCAGTACAACAAGGTGGCGAATCCCGACGGCACCACGCGCGAGCCCTACGGCACGGCGGGCCGCTGCAACGATGAGGGCACCTATTACAACGACGTGTTCGTCTACGACACTCTCAAGAACACCTTCGGCCGGGCCGACTCACTGCCGCTCAACAACAACCTGCCCATGGCCGTCGTCCACGGCAACCAACTCTTCCTCATCGGCGGCGAAACCGGTACGGCCGTCGTGGAAGGTGAGTTCTACGGGCATCATCCCGAGCTGTTTCTGAAAGGAGCGATTCAAGAAACGCGGTGAGGGAGAAGAAAGCGCGAGTCACACGGATGAGAAGGGTCTCGCGTTTGTACCGGAAACCGGCAATCATAGTGCGGACAGTTGTTGTATTCCCACCGTCTGCCGCAGGCCTTGTCTACATCCCGGCTAATCAGTCTTGACTTCTGCGAGCCAGCGTGCGTGCATCGCGGTGAGCCGCTTAACCACATCGGGGTGGCGTTCGGCGAAATTGTCCCGTTCGCTCGGGTCCATTGCGAGATTTGCCAGGAACGGTTCTTTGAGGCGTTTGACGTCTCGGCCGTCGGTGGTATCACGGGCGTTGACGATCAGCTTCCAGTCTCCGTCGCGAACGGCCCACTGGTTGCCCAGTTGCCAGTACCAGACCGCGTGTGGGGCGGGCGCGTCGCCGGACTCTATTACGCGCAGAAGACTCTTGCCGTCGATCTTCCGATCGGGTAACGGGGCGCTGCAGAATTCCGCAACGGTCGGCAACCAGTCGCAGCCCGTGCACAGTTGGCCGCGCACTTCCTCCTCGGGGATCCTGCCGGGCAGGCTCACGATGGCCGGGACACGCAGCCCGCCCTCGAACAGGCTCGTCTTCGCTCCGCGGTAGGGGCCCGCGTTTCCTCCGCCGTAGTTTCCCCGCGCTTCGGTCGAGTGGCCCTGGTCGGACTGGTAGATGATCAGCGTGTTCTCGCGCAGCCCGAGTTCGTCAACCTTCGCCAGGAGACGGCCCATCTGCTCGTCCATCGTCGATACGAGCGCCGCGTAAGCTCGTCGGGGTTCGGGCAGGTGCTCGTAGTGTCGCCGGTACTTGTCGTACGGCTGCATCGGATAGTGCGGCGTGCCAAAGGCCATGTACGCGAAGAACGGCTTGTTCGGGTCCGCCTCGATGAACCGCGCCGCCTCGCGGACTATCAGGTCGCCCGAATGCGTGCCGGATTCCCACACTTCCTCGCCGTTATGGAACCAGTCGTGCCGTTTCGGCGGGGTGCCCCAGGGCTCGCCGCCGTAGTTGAAATGCGACCACTTGTCAATGCACCCTCCCAGAAACCCGAAGCTCTCGTCAAACCCCGAGCCGTTCGGTCCCGGGTTGCTGCCAAGGTGCCATTTGCCGAAGTGGCCCGTCCGGTAGCCTGCCGCTTTGAGCATCTCGGCGATGGTCACTTCGTCGCTCGGGAGGCCGCCACCTTTTCCGAAGAACTCGGGCCGCGATTGCGCGTTGCCGGGTACGCCGGCCCGATGTGGATACCGTCCCGTCAGCAGGGCCGCGCGGGACGGAGAACACACCGAGGAACCCGCGTAGAACTGCGTGAACCGCGTGCCGCGTTTCGCGAGCGAATCGAGGCTCGGCGTGTCGAGATCGTCCGAGCCGTAGCAATTCAGGTCAAACGTGCCCTGGTCGTCCGTGAAGATGAGGAGAACGTTGGGGTTTTTGGTTCCATTGTTTGTCAAGGCTTCCGCGAACAGGTTGCGCGGCAGTCCGAATGCCGGTGCCAACACACCCGCAGCAACCCGAGAAAGAAACTCCCGTCGTTTCATGCCCGCCTCCTTTGTATGTCAAAACAACATGCCTATTCCATACGCAATCATAGGGTAACGCCGCTCCACAGTCAATAAACGGTTAAACGGGAAGCTTGCCCGGGTTGGCGTGCGGCTGTGGACAGGCTCCGTCGACACGCGCACGTGGTGAACTCCGTGGTCACGTCCACACGGACTTGCCGGACAAGGTCAACAACGAGTAGGGCTTGGTGTTTCCGGAATAGCTTGCGAACGCCGCTGAGAAGACCTACAATATGGCCTGTATCAAGGACGCAGCATACACGTTCGACCTTTGTCGGTGGCCAGATGCCCAGGCGAAAGGTAGTGCAAGGTTGGAGAGGCAAAAGCATAGCAGTCTGCTCTTGGCGGTCATTGTCGTAGCCCTCGCGGTAGCCTCGGTTATGTTTTGGCGAACGGAGGTGGCGACGGACCGGGCGACCGCGATGAGCGTTTGGCTGAACGGAGACCTTTTTCACCAGTACTACCCCATGAAAGAGTTGATCTTCAGCCGCTTGCGTGCGGGGCAGATTCCGTTGTGGAACCCGTACGTGGCCTGCGGCTTTCCCCTTCTGGCAACACTCCAGTCCGGAACATTCTACCCGCTCAACTTCCCGCACTTGTTCATGGACGCCGACGACGCGCTTTCGTGTGTTGCCGTGATTCACCTATTCCTGTGCGGGTTGTTGATGATGGTGTACTGCAGGTCCAGAGGGAACTCGATAGCAGCCGCTGCTGTCGGAGCACTGACCTACATGTTTTGTGGGATGACGCTTGGCAGTCTTTTCGTGCCCCAACGTCTGTTTGCAGGTGCGCTGTTCCCCGCCGTTTTCCTATGCGCCGAGAAGATGGCAGACACAAGGAAGGCTCGCTGGGCGGCACTGCTCGGGTTGGTGCTGGCGGCGCAAGTACTGGCCGGCAGCGCGCGAATGATGGTGGTCGCCGCGCAGATGGCCGGATTGTTGCTCTCTGTCGAGGTCGTGAGCTCCTGGCGGCGAGCCCGTAGGCTTGCGGAACGCGTCCAACCTCTCTATTTGTTTGCTCTGGCCCTCGTCCTTATGGCCGCCATATCGGCGATTCAGGTGCTCCCTACAAACGAGCTTCGCACGTTGGGTTGGCGGGCACACCTGAGCTTTGGGGAGGCTTCCTTGGGGACAACGATCAAGGTGGGAACGCTGCTGAGAGACATTGTTGCGGTGCCACAGAGCGGTTATCCGCCCGTACGGACTCGGGTATTCTTCGGCATGCTCGCTCCGCTGCTGATTCCTTTCGCGTTCTATGCACGAAAGGGACGGCGACGCATCTGGCTCTACACGCTACTCGGGCTGCTCGGACTCGTTCTTACGAGCGGCAACGCAACCCCGCTCTACAAAGTGTATTACCACCTCGTACCGTTCGGCAAGCTTTTCAGGCAACCGGGCAGGTTTCTCCAGATGACGGGGTTCGCGATCTCGGCTCTCTCTGCGGCAGGGTTCGACTCGTTCGCGTCAATGAGATTGTCAGGAAGTCGAACCTCCCGGCATCAAATCGCGCTGAGACTCGTACCGTTTCTGGCGATGATCGCCGTTGTACTGCACACTAACGCGGATGGACGAAGATTCCTGTTTGGTATCCTCGTCGCTCTGGCTTTGATCCGGGCGGCGCGGTCCGCACCAGTTCGAAACATCATGAATCGGCGTGGCACATCCATCAACAGACCGCTCTTGAACGCAGCAATACCCGCGGGGAGACTTTTGCTCGAAGCATCCATCTTAGTGCTCGGCGGCTGGAGCCTTTGGGCGGGATACACAAACTACTTCAATCTCAACTCGATGGAACCGGAAGGAAGTTCGGTACCGCGGAAGTATGTCGAGTTTATTCAGGAACATCAAGGCTATCGACGCACATTGCTGGCTTCGACCAATCTCGACAGGCTGGTTCTGCCAAAGATGTGTATGAGGTACGGCATTTTTGGCATTCAAGACCATGAACCAATGGCGATGGAACGCCACGGTCAGTACTGTCTATATGCAAAAGAGGACCGGTACAAGGAACGGATACCATACTTCCACGGGTTCTCCGAGTTCGGCCCGGAGATTCGTTGCCCGCGGTTGATGAGACAGCTCGCCACGAAATACTACGTTGTTGCGGAGGAGGAAGACACCTTCGGAGAGGTGCGAGACCTGCCCGTGTTCGAGGATCTGGTCGTGGCATTCAAGGGCGAAGGAATGGTCGTGTACGAAGACCAGAAAAGTGTTCCGCGAGCATCATTCATTCAGTTTGCAGAAATCTGCGCTTCACCTCAAGAGGTTCTCTCGAAGCTCTGCGACGGTCACTGCGAAGGTGACGATGTCGTCCTCGTCGAGGGGATGGCGTCATTGCCCGTACGGACGTCTGAGAGCGGTTCAGGCGGCACCGTCGAAATCGCGCAGTACGAGCCCGAACAGGTGCGCCTGAAGGTCACTGCTCCGACTGACGGGTTCGTGCTCCTTCGCGATACCTACTGCCCGGGTTGGCACGCATACGTGGACGGCGAAAGGGCGCCTTTATACAGGGCCAACTTCCTTTTCCGGTGCGTGCCCGTCCCTGCGGGCGAGCACGATGTACTGTTCCGGTACCGGCCCCGCAGTTTCACTATCGGTGCAGTGATATCGGTCTCCACTCTCGCCGTCCTGGCCTTTGTGGGCCTGGCCGTGGTACGGAAAGATCGGCAGAGGTTTCTCCAGGGTCGTAGTATCAGTGGTATTCCCTAACGTCTCGGACGTGCAATAGGTCTAGGCGGATCGGTGCCGACTGGAGGTAATTGCGGTTTCTCCGCGATACAGTATATCAGGGACCCCAGGCTCCAGGAATGGGTCAGCTCCCACCTGAATAACCTCTTTGCCGAAGACAGGGACAACGGGGCGACGAACGGAGCGACCAGGTGGAAGGTGCCGGACCTTATGACTCGATATCCCGCGTTCGACAGAACCGTGCTCAGTTCCGGTAGCGAGAGCTGCTGATGTTGCCCACCGCGAAGCTTTGGCACGAGCCGGAACAGGTCCAAGACCCGCTCGATTAGTGGCCACAACGATTTGCGGTTCGGGCATGTAACAAGCAACCAGCCGCCAGGTTTTGTTACGCGGCACAATTCGTGAAGCATGCTTTCAGCCGCGTCCTTTTGCAGGTGTTCGATCACTTCCATGATCACGGTGCGGTCGAACTTGTCATCCGAGAACGGCAGGCATGCACCTTCGCCAACAACAAAGTTCGTTCGAAGCCCGCGACACCTGTTGCTCGAGAACGACACAGCTTCCCAATTGAGGTGCAAACCTACGACCCGCTCCTCCGACTGTGCCAGCTCGTGAACAAGATTGCCCGACCCGCACCCCAGGTCCAGCACGCGGCCGGGCGACCTATCCCGGAACATCTCGCGAGCCAACAAGAGTTTTCCGAGATGCCAGAACCGCTGAACGGGATTTCCCTGTGTCAGCGCTACATACTGGTAGTCTCCTGGGATACAACCGTCTCGGTTGTGGCTGCCGTCCTCACTTTTTGCCGACAACGCTGCGCCTCCCAGGTATCATGAGACCGGACCATCTGATACGCCGCTACGTGACGCTTTCCGAACCAGCACCGTCAGACAACCGCTCCTCACCCAGACCTTGTTTCCCAGCAGACCGAGCGCGTCCGCCGCCGCTTTGAGAAGTCCCGCAGCTAACGGATTGAGAGCGGAAAGACGTGAACAGAGAAACCGCACGCTGCACATCTGCCGCGAACTCTGGATAGAGAGAACCTCCAAACCCGCTTGAGAAATTGAAGACAGCAGCGTCTGTCGCGAAAAATATCCGACATGTTCGGGAAGCTTGAAGGATACCCAGCGTGAACCGGATACTCTGCGAAGAATGCTCTTTACGTTGGGCGTTGTGATAAGCGCTACACCGCGGTCGCTAAGAATGCGGCCAGCCTCGGTGAGCGCCTGCACAGGTCTTTCTACATGTTCGAGCAGATCGTTTACTACCACCGCGTCAAAGAACCCGTCCGGAAAGTCCGTCTTCTCGAGCGATCCTCTCTGGGCGTTGAAACCCTTCTGTTTAACCTCGCTACATGCGAAATCGGAAATGTCGAGCCCATACGGTTCGAAGCCTGCTTCTTGAGCCAGCTCGAGCATGTAACCGAGCGCACAGCCGGCATCCAGAAGCTTACCCGTTGCAACATGCTGGCGAACCAAGCCAAGACGGTGCCGAAGGGTTTCCCTGATAGCGTCCTTCTCGCTCACGTAGCTGTCGTAACCCTTGTCGATGGACCCTGTTGTGAAGTACTCTTCCGAGTAAAGCAGTTGCGACACTTCCTGGGTTAGGCGCGGACTGAGATATTCCATTGAGCACCGGCCGCACCGCAGGACATCCCTACCGGACCGCGACAACACTACCCGCGCATCGTACCTCTCAGCACCACAGAGAATGCACGCAGTGTGGTCGAACAAGCTCACAAGCCCAAAATCGCCGGACGCATCAAGGTGCCTTGTCCGTCGACGAATCCGCAAAACGTCCAGGAACATCGCGGCGGAATCATGTAACAGACGGACCTGGGACTCGCGCGAGTGAGAGAAGTGAACCGGCACTCTGCGAATCCGTAACCCAAGCTTCATTGCCAGCGCCAGGACTTCGACATCAAAGGCGAAATCAAAGACGCTCAAGCGTGGGAATAGTGCCAGCGCAGCGTCCCGGCTGAATACCTTGAGACCGCATTGGGCATCAATCGCGTTCCTGAACACCAATGCGCGAACAACGTATCCGAACAGCCTCCCGGCTAATCGGCGGCTCAATGGATACTGAGACGCGCATCTCGATTCAGGCAGGTCGCGCGCACCAATTACGACGTCTGCGTCTCCCTCGACAATAACCGACCGGGCAGCGAGAATGTCGCTGGGCGGGTAGGCCAGGTCGGCGTCTGTAAAGCCTATAACGTCACCCCGCGCGGCCTTGACTCCGGCGTAAACCGCAGCACCCTTGCCCCGTTGAGGGCTAATGGTGACAACACGGACCTGTGTCATTCGCGAGGCAGAATCGCTTGCGATAGCGGCTGTCTCGTCGGTACTGCCGTCGTCGACGATGAGGATCTCGAAAGGGACCCCTTGCCCCTCCAGGTATGTCCTGTGCGTCTCCACCGTATTGCGCAAGCATTTGGCCTCGTTGTGTGCGGGAATCACAAGTGTGAAGAGGGGGTCATTCCTCACGTTGCGTGACCTCGATTCCTTGAATGCATAGGATACCCCGTATCGTTTCTCACAGCCCGCCGAACGTGCGCAACGAAATTGCGATGGCCGGACAGAAACTGATTGCACAACGTTTGAAAGTGGATAGACTATAGCAGAACGACGATCAAATCACAAGTCCCGAATGCTGGAATGTCAAGACTCTTTGATAATGTCCTCATGGAGACTCGATAGAAATGTCCTCTATACTCACCTTCTTCTTGAGAAGGAAGTGAGTATGGAAAGGCAGTTGTTGATGAGCAGGAAGGAGGCGTGTAGGAATGTGGAGTTTGAGGGAGTTATCGCAGGCAGGATGAGCATACGGGAGACGTCAAGGCGGTTGGGGTTGTCATACTGAAATCCACCATCGAGGAAGCCAACGAACTGGTCGACAACGGCTTTTTCGACACCCTCAACGACAAATTCGCCAAGCCCTCAGCCGATAAGCTGGACGTTCACCGCTCTGTGCCAAACAAGCTCGAGCTGCGTGAGGTGTTCTGCTTTGAAGAGACCCGTACCGTGTGCAACGATTGGACCGTACGCCACGACAACCGGTTCTTCCAGCCGCTCAAGGCAAAGACCCGCTTGCCACGGCCCGGCGAAAAGGTCATCGTGCGGAGACTGCTTGACGGCTCATTGCAGATACTCTCCCGGGAGCGGAAACTGCGGTTTAAAGAGATTGCCCAGTCCGAGATTCGATCGAAAGATAAGCCCCCCGAGCAAGCGGTGCCCACAACCTCTACTACTACGACTACTTGCTTTGAGATCAATAGAACAAAGACACAGGAGGACGTTTCTAAAGAGTCTTGACATGCGTCGTTGAGGCTGTTGACTATGGCAGTTGGTTATCGTACACTTTTGTCGCGCGTTGAGCGACGGTACACTAATTGACATGTTTTGATAGACGAGACGCCTATCAAGGGCCAAAGCTGTCAACCGAAGGTCAGATGAGAGCTACCACGAGATTGGAGAAGCAAAAGCACGACAATCTGCTGTTCCCGCTCGTTATCGTGGCGCTTGCGATAGCCTCTGTTGTGTTTTGGCGAACGGAAGTGGTATTGGACCAGGTGACCCGATTTAATGTGTTCCTTAACGTGGACTTCTTCTATTACTACTATCCAATGAAAGAGATGATTTTCAACCGTCTTCGCGCCTTCCAGATTCCCCTCTGGAATCCCTACCAAGCCTGCGGCGTGCCTCTCCTGGCGACATTCGCGTCTGGGACATTCTACCCGCTCAACTTCCCACACTTGTTCTTGGACCCGGACGACGCGCTTTCATGTGTCTCAGTCATTCATATATTCCTCTGCGGGCTGTTGATGATGGTTTACTGCAGGTCAAGAGGGAATTCCATAACAGCCGCTGCGGTCGGAGCACTGACTTACATGTTTTGTGGAATGACGCTTGGCAGTCTTTTGGTGCCTCAACGGTTGTTTGCAGGTGCGCTGTTTCCCGCGGTATTCCTGTGCGCCGAGAAGATAACAGACACAAGGAGGGCTCGCTGGGCGGTGCTGCTCGGGTTGGTGCTGGCGACGCAAGTGCTTGCCGGCAGCGCACGAATGATGGTGATCGCCGCGCAGATGGCCGGACTGTTGCTGTCTGTGGAGGTTGTGATCTCCTGGTGGCGAACCCGTAAGTTCAGGCGGAGCATCCAACCTCTCTATCTGTTTGCCCTGGCCGTCGTCTTGGTGGGCGCGATATCCGCCATCCAGGTGCTTCCCACCAACGAGCTTCGCACGTTGGGTTGGCGGGCACGCCTGAGCTTTGAGGAGGCTTCCTTGGGGCCAACCGTCAAGCTGGTCCGGTGGGTGAAAGATATTGTGACGGTGCCGCAGGGCGGGTTGTTCCCCGCATGGGGTTTTTTCGGTATGCTCGCCCCGCTACTGATTCCTTTCGCGTTCTATGCCAGGAAGGGACGGCGACGCATCTGGCTCTACACGGTACTCGGGCTGCTTGGACTCCTTCTTGCAATGGGGAACGCGACCCCGCTGTACAAAGTGTATTACAATCTCGTACCGTTCGGCAAGCTTTTCAGGTACCCGGGCAGGTTTCTCCAGATGACGGGGTTTGCGATCGCGACTCTCTCTGCGGCAGGGTTTGACTCGTTCACGTCATTGAGATTGTCAGGAAGTCGAACCTCCCGGCATCACATCGCGCTGAGGCTCGTCCCGTTTCTGGTGATGATCGCCGTTGTACTGCACACTAACGCGGATGGACGAAGATTCCTGTTTGGGATCCTCATTGCTCTGGCTTTGATCCGGGCGGCGCGGTCCGCAGCAGTTCGAAACATCATGAACAGGCGTGGTACACCCATCAACAGACCGTTCTTGAACGCAGCAATACCCGCGGGGAGGCTTTTGCTCGAAGCATCCATCTTAGTGCTCGGCGGCTGGAGCCTTTGGTCGGGATACACAAACTATTTCAGTCTCAACTCGATGGAACCGGAAGGGATTTCGGTACCGCGGAAGTATGTCGAGTTTATTCAGGAACATCAGGGCTATCGACGCACCCTGCTGGCTTCGACCGATCTCGGGAGGCTGGTTGTGCCAAAGATGTGTATGAGATACGGCATCTACGGTACTCAGGACTACGAAGCTCTGGCAATGCAGCGCTACGGTGAGTACTCTCTATATGCAAGAGAGGACCAGTACAAGGAACGGGTACCATACTTCCACGGGTTCTCCGAGTTCGGCCCGGAGATTCGTTGCCCGCGGTTGATGAGACAGCTTGCCACGAAATACTACGTTGTTGCGGAGAAGGACGATACCTTCGGAGAAGTGCGAAACATACCTGTGTTCGAGGACCTATTCGTGGCATTCAAGGGCGAAGGAATGGTGGTGTATGAAGACAGGAAGTGCGTACCGAGAGCATCATTCATTCAGTTTGCCGAACCCTGTGCATCGCCTCAAGAGGTACTATCGAGACTCTGCGACGGTCACTGCGATGGTGATGACGTCGTTCTTCTCGAGGGGGTAGAATCCTTCTCCATTCCAAACGCTGAAGAGGCTGCGGGCGGCACAGTTGAGATAGCGCAGTACGAGCCGGAGCGGGTGCGCCTGAAGGTCATTGCTCCGACTGACGGGTTCGTGCTCCTTCGCGACACCTTCTACCCGGGTTGGCGCGCATACGTGGACGGCAAAAGGGCACCTTTATACAGGGCCAACTTCCTCTTCAGGTGCGTGCCCGTGCCTGCGGGGGAGCACGACGTGGTGTTTCGGTACCGGCCCCGCAGCTTCATCGTGGGGGCAGTGGTATCCGTCTCAGCCCTCGCTCTCCTTATCATCATGGGCGTGGTTGCGATCCGGCGCGACTCGCGGCAATTGTCGTCCCGCCAGGGTGACAACTCAACGCGTTCACCGTCCCAATCCGGGAGATGAAGAGGTGGCTGGCACTGATAGAGGAAAGAAGAGACGGTTCGCGGCCGCCAACGCGCGGGGGCTTGGGATTGTCACGCAGCCGTGGAAGTGGTATGCTGTAGCGTGACAGGAGTGGTCTGCGGCCGGTAGTGCCGGAAAGGATTCTTGAATATGGCAGAGACATCCGGAGCCCGGGGACTTTCGCCGTCCTACAGAAAGAAGAAGGCTGTCGTCAGTACCGCGCTGCTTGCGCTGGGCGTCGCGATTGACATCGTGTCCAGGCACAGCCCCGAGTTGAAGAAGGAGATTGCGGATTGGGAGGATGGTCGAGTCTTTTCGCTCGGAGTGCTGCCGGACGGGCCGGCCATATCGCTGAGGAAAGAAGCCGACCGGATCCGGTACCTGGGCAAAGGCTACAAAGACCCCAAACTGAGGTTCCTGTTCAAGAACATCGATTGTGCTCTCTTGCAGGTTACGGGCAAGATGGGTGCCCATACGGCTTACGCGCAGCACCGTGCCATATTGCACGGCAACCTCGTTGAGGGGATGCAAACGTCACGGGCCTTAAGCATCGTCCAAACGTATCTGAGCCCCGGTCCGGCGTTGAAGAAGACCATGAAGCGGCCTCCCAAGCTTACTCCCGCACAACGGCTGATCAAGGCTCGGGTTATGGCCACGTTGCCGGTAGCAATGTTGCTCAACAGAAGGAAGTAGGACGCTCGAACGTGTCGACATCGTATATGAACGGGAGAGAGAATCAATGATTCCGGAATACTATGAGTTTTCGTGCCCGGTGAAGATCATCTGCGGTCTGAAAGCGTTATCCAATATCCCGTATGAGATGGATTTGCTCGGCGTAAGCAGGGCCTTGATAGTCACCGACCAAGGCGTGGCTGGCGCCGGACTCATCAAGCGGGTCGAGAGCGCATTCGAAGGGTCGCAATGCGAGATCGCAGCGGTCTTCGATCAAACACCGCCCGATTCAAGCACCAATGTTGTCAGCACCGTGGCGAAGTTGTTTGCCGAAAAGAAGTGCGACTGTTTTGTCGCGGTCGGCGGCGGCAGCAGTATGGACACGGCAAAATGCGCCAACATGATGGTTACCGAAGGTACCGACGACCTGATGGCGCTTCAGGGCGCGGACAGGTTGAAGAAACCTATGAAGCCCTTCATAGCGGTCCCCACGACCGCGGGCACAGGTTCGGAGGTTACCGTAGCGGCGGTGATCTACGACGAGAATGCGAAAGTCAAGATGGGGTTCACCTCGTATCGGCTTTTGCCCAATGTTGCGGTCCTCGACCCGAAGATGACGGTGACGATGCCGCCCAAGATTACTGCCGCCACCGGGATGGACGCACTTACACACGCTGTCGAGGCGTACTACTGTCTCCAGAAGAACCCGGTCTCCGACGCGTTTGCGGTATCGGCCATCAACCTTATCATGGGCAATCTCCTGACGTGCGTCGAAAACGGCGAAGATGAAAATGCGCGGCTGGCGATGGCCAACGCTGCACTGCTGGCCGGGATAAGTTTCTCAAACTCGATGGTCGGCATCGTTCACGCGCTCGCGCACGCGTGCGGCGGGGTTTGCCGGGTGCCTCACGGAGTAGCAAACGGTGTGCTGTTGCCGTGGGGCATGGAGAACAACCTCGAGAAAGCGGGCGAAATGATCGCCGAGCTGGCACCCCTCCTGGGCGCTCAGACCTCGGGCAGCCCGATCGATCAGGCGAAGGCCGCCGTACAGGCCGTCCGCGATCTTACTGCGCGTCTCAAAGACCTCTGCGGGTTCCCCACCACGCTCAAAGAGGTTGGCGTGACCGAAGACAGGCTGGAAGATATCGCCAAAGCAACCATCAACGACGGAACCGTCACGCTGAACCCCGAAGACGTGACTTACGACGTCGCTCTCGATATTCTGAAGAGAGCGTTCTGAGAACGGTAGCTGGGTTCCTTATGGCTATCGCACGTCGCCGAGTGCCGCTAGTACGCTCTCGCGCGTTATGCCGGAGAATGCCAGAGAACAGCGACAGTGAGGATGCGCCGGTGGACAAAAGTCACCACTCAAGAATGTTCGTCCTATCTGAATAGAGCCTTGGGCCGAGTTCTCGAAGCAGATAATGCATACCCTGCGATCTTCCTCGGTAACCCACCTTTTCTCCTTCGCCCCAAGGACCTTGTTGGCGTCCAGCGCACCCTGATGGAGTGCGTTGTAAGTTTCCACGTCCGCTATCAGCTCCGCACGGCCCGGAGCCATGTGGGTGTCTAGATACGCACGAACGGCCCGCATTATTTGGTCGACAGAATCGCTTTCTTTAAGGGCTTTGCCAATGACCTCGGAGATCCCTTTCCGCGTCGTGTCGTCGATCAGCGAAAGAATCGTTGTGGCTTGACGTTTCCCCCAACTGTTTAGGCCGGCCGTCATATCCGGCGTCGGGGTAAGGTCCAGCCCGAACCGTTCCATCCACCCGTTGAACGCGACGATGAACCCGGCAGCCGCCGCCGTGCTTAGCCCCTTGGAGAGTGGGCCCTCGACGAGTGCGCGTTGTCCCTCTAACCACTCGATAAGCACGGCGTCCAGCTCCTCCGGCATATCTTCAACGTCGCCTTGTCTCGTTCTGCTGACCACGAGCGATGTCACTATCCGCTCTATGTGCGCATAGGGAAACGTGCCACGCTGGGTTTCGAGATAGTCGCGAAGAATCAACGTAATCCTATGCGCGAAACCCTGTGCAATGTCGGCGTCGAAATCTTGTGATCGGGCGTCCGCACGCGGCCATCCAGTAGCTCCGCCGATCTCATCGCAAGATGGTAACGCCAGCCGAAACGCCTGTTTCTTTCGCCGGTCATCCATGATAAGCCTCCCAGGTACCCGCGTTCGTTATCGCCAACCCTCGCCGTTCGATTACGATTACGAGCACGAGCACGAACGGGTGCGGTCCAACCAGAAGGGCGGTGTGCAGCCGAACCAACAACTCAAAGCGCGTTTTCTTCGTCACACAATCCCAAACCTCCTCTACCTATTATTCCAATCCTGACGGGTATTGTGAGAAAGGGGAGTCGTGCTAGTGCAAGAACGGATGGCACTGATTCGCGTTTCGCGGATACCGGAAGAGGAGCGGCCGCCGTGGCGTGTGCCGTAAGGCGGCCGTCTACAAGAACTAACAATGGTCGGGGTGGCCGGATTTGAACCGGCGACCTCTTCGTCCCGAACGAAGCGCGCTAAACCAAACTGCGCTACACCCCGAATCTTGCCGCATCGCTGTTTCCCCCTATTGTACAAGCATGTCCAGCCGGTTGTCAACGCCAACGGGAGGTGCCGGGAAGCCCGATCTCGCCGCAAGGCCCTTCTCTTCCACACTCCATCCGGCGCTCAGGGAAGCGTCACAATTCTTGATCTGGCAACTGCAATGTGATACGCTCCATTCCCATGTCGCACAAAGAACAACATCTACCAGAGGCACCCATAAGGCAGAACGGCAGCGATGAACGTGAGCCGGGGTTGACGGTTGCAATGGGGGTGGGCATCGTGCTCGTCTCGGCAACGACGCTGGCCCTGGAGCTTCTCCACACACGCATCATGTCTGTCATGCTCTGGCATGCGCTGGTCTACGTCGTGATCACAGTGGCCATGCTCGGGTTCGGCATAAGCGGCACCTATCTCGCCATGTCGAAACGACTCTTCTCGGCGAACAAATACGCCGTTCTTTCCATTCTCTCGGTATGCTTCGCTGCGTCGATACTGGTGAGCGCATTCTGTGTCGGCAGGATACGTGTCGATCCTTTCCAGGTGTCGCTGAAACCCTGGAGCATGTTCAATCTTGCATCGTATTTTGCGCTTCTGGCCCTGCCGTACGTCTTCGCGGGGGGCATTGTGTGTTACGCTCTCTCGTCAACGCAACGCCGGGTGCATTTGCTCTATTCATTGAACCTCGCCGGTTCGGCGGCGGGCTGTCTCATCTTTCTCGCCGCTCTCGGGCCGCTGGGAGGCGGCGGAAGCCTCCTCTTGCTGTCAGCGCTTGCAGGAGTGGCTTCAGTAAGCTTTGCGACGAGGAGCTCCAGGAAGAGTCTGTTGTTTGGCGGAGCCTGTTTGGCGTTCGTTCTTATCGGCGGCCTGTGCGGAGGACACCGGTTGCTGGTTTTTGAACCGACCGGGGGCAAAGTTCTTGGCATTCGTATGAAAAATGTCCCCGACCTGAACGTCGAGTTTACGCGCTGGACACCTTTTGGCCGGGTGGACGTGGCATCGTCGTCCCAATTCCTTGCAGTCAGTCCCAAGGGCAACGATACGATCCCGTTTAAGGAAGTGACGGTTGACGGTACTGCACACACCTGGCTCATCGCGAACCGCCCCGATCCGCTTGATTCCCCGCACATCAACCTTGGACACAATCTTGTATTCCATCTCAAACCGCAGGCGAGGGTGCTCAGCATCGGGATGGGCACGGGCAAGGATATCAAACACGCGCTGGCTCTGGGAGCGGCATCGGTAACAGGCGTCGAGATTATGCCCGTCAAGGTACGTCTTGTCACCGACCGTTATCGCGACTTCATCGGTGATTTGTCTTCGATGGGGGATGTCACGTTGATCGCCGACGAAGGGAGAAGCTTCGTCGAACGCCTGCAGACCAAGTACGACATCATTTTCATGAACGGTGTCGACACGTATGCCGCACTCTCTTCCGGTGCGTACACACTCGTCGAGAACTATCTGTACACCGCCGAGGCCTTCGACGCGTACCTGCGCAGCCTCGAGCCTGACGGGATGCTCGCGGTCTCGCGGCAATGCTTTCGGTATCCGCGCGACATGTTGCGGTTGAGCGCGACGGCGATCGAGGCGTTGCGACGCATCGGTGCCGCGGAACCGTGGCGCCACGTCATCTTTAACATCGATTTGAACTGGGGGACGCTCATTATAAAGAAATCGCCGTTCACCGAGGAGGAGATCGCGTTGGCGGAGCGGCTGTTACACACCGGCCCGGTCCGCACTACCTACCTCTTCAAGAAACCCGTCACCTTCCAACACTCACTCATCTTCAAACCGGGATTGGAAGATCTCGAGGCTACCCCCGAACTCGTCGAGCAGTACGGCAAGAAGGCGCTCGAGGCCGCGCCGTTCGGCAACGACATCAACCCGTACACGGCCTTACTCCGTGCCGCCAAGGAGAACCGGCTTCCCCAGTTTTACCGTTCCTATCCTTACGACATAATGCCGGTAACGGATGACAGCCCGTTCTTCTTCAAGTTCTTCAGATGGAAAGAGTTCCTTGTCTCCCGCGACAAGGGGCTCGCGTGGAAAACCACCGAGGGGTCTTTTGGGTTGGCGGTGCTGCTTTTTCTGCTCGTGGAAAGCACCGTCGCGCTCGCAATCTTCGTGTTCCTGCCGCTGTTCCGGTTCAAACGTGAAGGGTTGCGGGCGCCATCGAGCATGCGCTACCTCATGTACTTCTGCTGTCTTGGGGCCGCGTTCATCTCTGTCGAACTCGCGATGATACAGAGACTGAACCTCTTCGTGGGCCACCCCACGTACTCGCTGGCGCTGGTGATCGTCGTGTTGCTGGCATCGTCCGGGCTGGGAAGCCTCGTGTCCGGGCTGCTCCACAAGCGCGCCAGACTGATCCTGATACTTGCGCTCGTGGCCATACCGATGTTCATGGTGGTGTACTCGGTGGGATTGCCGCCTCTAATCGCCGCCCTGTTGCATACGAGCCGGATCGCCAGATTTGCGGTTGCAACAGCACTGGTTGCCTCGGTCGGAATATTCATGGGCGTCCCCTTCCCCACAGCGTTGGGCATGGTCGGCCGGCTCCACGAGTCATTTGTGCCGTGGGCGTGGGGCGTGAACGGCGGCGCGACGGTGCTGGGCTCCATCGCTGCCATAGTCCTTGCCATGCAGATAGGATTCTCCTGGCTGTTGCTGGTGTCAGGCGCCATTTACCTGCTCGCACTCGTCGCCATCTACCCCGCCTTGGGAACACTCAGCGAACCGGATCGCTAGACATGGGCAGATCTCGAGAAACGCGCCATTCCGGTTGACGGGGACCATCGCGATAGGGTATAATTCGTATCTCTGACGTGTATCATGATGCAATCGGAACTTGTTAGACGGAGGATCGTGTGGTGCGAACGTGGGTCCCGAAAAAAGGGGACATAAAAAAGAAATGGTATGTAATCGACGCCGACGGCGTTGTGCTGGGCCGACTGGCCGCGCGCGTCGCCGCCGTGTTGCGAGGGAAGCACAAGCCTGTCTTCTCGCCGTTCATAGATACCGGCGATTTTGTTGTGGTTGTTAACGCCGGCAAAATCAAGGTGACCGGCAAGAAGCTCGAGCAGAAGAAGTACTACAGCCACTCAGGGTATCCGGGGCACTTGAAGGAGCGGTCTCTTGCAGCAGTCATGGCGAAGCATCCCGATCGTGTTGTGACCGCGGCGGTAAAAGGCATGCTCCCGCATAACAAGCTCGGGCGCGCCCAGTCCAGGAAGCTCAAGGTGTACGCCGGAGCTGAGCATCCGCATAAGGCACAACAACCGGAACCTCTCGAGATGGTTTGAGTTGGAGGATTCAAGTTTGGAGCAGATACAAGAGTTTTTGGCTACCGGGCGGCGCAAGACGTCCGTGGCCCGTGTAAGGCTCGCACCGGGCACAGGTAAGGTTTCTGTCAACGGACAGGGGCTGGGAGACTATTTCCAGCGCGAAACGCTCGTGATGGTCATAAGGCAGCCGCTCGAGGCTGCGGAGGCGCTCGAAAAGTTCGATATTCGTGCGCGCGTCGACGGGGGCGGTTTGAGCGGTCAGGCCGGCGCTCTCCGGCATGGTATCTCGCGAGCGCTTGTGAAGGCCGATCCTGAGCTGCGACCGGCGTTGCGTTCCGGTGGGTTCCTGACACGAGACCCCCGTATGAAGGAACGCAAGAAGTACGGCCAGCGAGGCGCACGAGCCAGGTTCCAGTTCTCGAAGCGATAAGACTCAGCTCTTCCGGACAGTCGTCACGTCGAGACCCGGGCCGAGCTGTTGGCTTGAGCCTTAATTGAAACAGGTCAGGCAGGCTACCGCAGCCGGTAGCTCGCCTGACCTTTCTACTTTCTCAGTTCCGCCTCAGGACACGCCAAGCACGGCGTTTATGCAGAGCTGAAGGTCCACCGCGTCAGTCTTTCAGCCGCTTCCAGCCTTCATCCCCGTGAAGAACCCGGCCAACCTGCGCATCCCCTCTTCGATATTCTCGATCGAGTTCGCGTACGACAGCCTCAGGTACCGGCGTCCCGATTCGCCGAAATCTATACCCGGAGCGAGCGCCACACCGGCTTCGGCGAGAATCTTCTCTGCGAGTTCGAGCGAATTCATCCCGAACGTGGTGGCGTCCGCCCAGACGTAGAACGCTCCCGCCGGCGGCGCGGGAATAGGCAGCCTCATCTTCCGAAGCTTTGCGACCATGAGCTGTCGCCGCTCGTCGAACCGCCGGACCATGCGCTCGACGTCTTCGCCGGCGTCGCGCAACGCAGCGACCCCACCATGCTGCACGAACGGGTTGGGCGAGATGAAGAAGTTCTGCTGCAATATCTGGATTACACGCAGCATGTGTCTCGGCACGATCAGGTACCCCAACCGCCACCCGGTCATCGCGTACAACTTCGAGAACCCGTTGATAACGACGGCATCGTCCGTGAACTCGAGTATCGAGTGTTCTTTGCCCTCATAGACAAGCCCGTGGTATATCTCGTCCGATATGATGGTGAGGTCCGTCTGCGCGATTGCCTCTATCGTCTCTGCCGGCATCAACGTGCCTGTCGGGTTGCACGGCGAATTGAGTATGACGGCCTTGGTGCGTTCGCTCCGCCTCGCCACGATCTCCTCCGCTGCAAGGTGAAACCCGTTTTCGGGCGTCGTCGGCACGAAGACAGACACCGCGTCGAGATGGCGCAGGAAATTCGGGTAACACGCATAATGCGGGTCCGCCAAGATCACTTCGTCGCCTCGTTCCAGCAACGCAGAGAACGCAAGCAGCATCGCAGGCGACGACCCGGAAGTCACCACAACGGTTTCCGGCGACACCGAGACGTCGTACTTCTTCGAGTAGAACTCCGCGACAGCCTCACGCAGCTCGATCATACCCAGGCTGTGCGTGTACCGAGTCTTGCCCGCGCCGATCGCCCGGATGGCCGCCTCGACAACACATTGCGGCGTCGGAAAGTCAGGTTGCCCTACTTCGAGATGTATGATCGACCGCCCCTCGCGTTCCAGCTCCGCCGAACGCTCCATCACCTCCATCACATAGAAGGGCGTCATCTCAAGACTGCTGCGTCTCACACCATTCTCTCCCTGCAGCACGTGCCGCAACTCCCGGATTCGATGATCGTCCGATGATAGCACGCTCCCCCGAGCCGTCACAAGACGCAGCAATAGCCAACGTCATCCGTGCGTCATGAACTGGTGCAGTTACGTTGCGGCCTGGTCCAAAGATACTATCGGCGCGCGTCCGCCGCCACCTAACCGAAACAGCCAAGCTGACAACGGCATATCTTTATCTTCATCTTGTTCAGGATGCGCCCGATCTCGCGCGGATCCATCCCGAACTCCGCTGCCGTTTCCAACGCGTTGTGACACGCGATCTTGCCGTCCTCCGCCTTGTTGCGGAGCGAGCTCTCGACCGCGTCTCGATCAACCTCGTTCACGTCGTCCTCCTATTGACTCTTGCATGGATAAACGAACATCTGTGTGTTTCGTAGCGCCAGCATCTTGCTGGCAGTCGTGAGGGCGTCCCGCCCTCATCTGTACGGGAGCGAGACGCTCCCGAGACTGCCGGCGAGGACGCCAGCGGTACGTCAGAAACGTGTTTCATTAGCAATGCAAGCATCAATAAGAACGCGACCATTTTTACCTGTCATTCTGGGCGAACCGAGGAATATCAGCGCCGACGGCACGAACCCCGAGACTATTCCGCCCCGGCGTCGTCGCCTTCGGGCTGTTCCTGCGCGGCCGCGTCTTCCTTCTGCTTGCGCGACGCCTCTTTCGCCTCCTGCCTGCGCCGTCTCCGCTCCGAGTTGATCAGATCGATCTGTGCCGTTATCTCGACCTGCTTGTCCTCGAGCTCGCACACCTGTTCAGCAAGCCCTCGTATTACCGGCTGCTTGCTGAGATCGGATTCCTTCTCAAAATCCAGGTGCGCAACCTGCTCGCCTATCTCGACCAGCAGGTTGTGTATCCGCGTCTTCAGCCTCGGCAGCTCGAGCTTCAGTTTCCCGATCCGTGCGGCCTCTTCGCTCTTCTCGGCTATGACGCCCGCCCCTTCGGCGATGACGTCCGCAACGCCCGTCGTTATCTTCCTTATGACACTCATCGCTCGCGTCCTCCTCCTGTTCTTCGGTCACCTTCAAGACCAATGGTACTTCTCCCCCCGCCCCATGTCAAGCCGAAGCAATCTCTGGCCCAGGGTGCAGCGCGGCCATCTTGCCCGGATGAACCTGCTCCTATGCCTTCTCCGGTTCCTTGACGCGGTAACCCAAATCCTCGACCGCCTGGCGAAGTGCCGCCCGGTCCAGCGCGTGACCCATCACCACAACCTGCTTGGTCTTCAGGTTGACGTCCGCCGACACCACACCTTTGGCCCCGAGCAGCGCCTGCGTAACGCTCTGCGCGCAATGGCTGCACGTCATACCATCGACACGCAGCTCGACCCACTCTTTCGTTTCGCCGTCTTCCTTCTGTGCGTGCGCTTCCGCTTTCCCCCGCGACAGCAGCGCGTACGCCAGCACTGCGAACAGGAACACCGCGCTGGCCCATTTGATCGCACCGGGAAGCATCCACCCGGCTTCGGCGGGAACACGCGCCGCCAACCCAAACATGAGCTGGTCGAGCGCCAGCCCGAACGCGAGCGCCCCCAGAGCCACCGTGCCCAAATATATCAGCGCCGTCCGCCGCCCGAGCACCTTCCATATCGTGGCAAGAGTCGCCGCATTGGTTGCAGGCCCCGTCATCAGAAACACCAACGCCGCGCCCGGCGACGCGCCTTTAGCGACAAGCGCCGCAGCTATCGGCACCGACGCGGTCGCACACACATACACCGGCACCCCCAACGCCATCATCACGACCATCGCGACGATACCCCCGCCAAGGAGCCCCGCGAAATAATCCTCCGGCACCACCGCCGATATGAACGCCGCGATCATCAACCCGACTATCAGCGGCTTGACGATATCGCGCGGCAACGTGACCAATCCGTACCGCAACGCCCGCACCAGCTTGCTCGTGTCCCCGTCTTCCGTACAGCATTCCGCAGTACACGCTGGCGCGACGTCCGCTGCGTTCGGTCCGCCCGCGGCAAACTCGTCCACCAGCCCACCGCCCACGAGTCCCGTCACAAACGCCGCCACCGGTCTCACCACGGCAAACACCGGACCCAGCAGGCTGAACGTCACAAAGATGCTGTCAACGCCAGTCTGCGGGGTCGAGATAAGGAACGAGACCGACGCACCGCGGCTCGCACCATGGCGACGCAACGACGTTCCCACCGGGATGACGCCGCACGAACACAACGGCAGCGGTACGCCCAACACCGCCGCCTTGACCACCGGCCACATGCCGCGGCCCGCCAGATGCCGTTCGACCGTCTCGGGCGAGATCACCACCGACAACACGCCCGCAACAACAAATCCGAACAGCAAATACGGCGACATCGCCGTCAACACGTCCCAGAGGTCAGCTACAAACCTCGGCACCAGCTCTACAACGTAATCCACTTGAACAACCTCTCTTCCACACCACCACTCCCTTCTATTAATTATAACAGCGAACGAGTGGTCCGCGCCACGTCGTGTTCGCATCAGGAATCTGACCACAAAGCACCAACTTCACATGCCTCTTGGATTCGAGTGCGAACGTGGTTGTGCTGATTGACGAGGACTACAGCAGCATGTACATCGACGGCCAGGTGACGCATCTGGAGAACGACCCGACGCCGGCGCAAGGCGATGCCGCCTTGATCCTCCGCGATTCGTCGAACGACAACAAATCGTTTGTCGACGACGACGGGGTCATGAAGCTTGAAGGCTACGTCTACGAGAAGGGAGTGCGGCAGGTCTGTTGACCTTGGTGCATCAAGGTTCTGGCAAGAACGGGCGGCGCCAGCACGTCTTGACAGCCTCTCCGGTGCCCGTCTGTTCGCCAATTGACGTGACAGACAAGCCCGTCAAGCGTGTTGCTTTACCTCGCGGGCTTCGTCGTACCTAATCGTCTCGCGGACCCAGGTGCCCGGCAAACGCAGGTGCGTGGACCGCTCAGATTCTCAACTCACCACAACACTGCGTTGACAGCGTCCGAGCTGAGAGGCCAGACGGTTGTTGACGGAAACTTGACAAACTCCACGTGCCCGTCCATAAACAGTACGTTCGATCCGCCGGGAACGTGGTTGAACTCTTCCGCCATCTCCGCCAGTCCGGCGTAGCCTGCCGAAGCTGTGTCCCACATTATCGGGAGTTCGGATTGCGCCTGGGTCGACCCCGCAGGATTGTTGATATCGGTGATGAAAAACCGTTCGATCCCCTCCCGCAGACGATAGACCGTGTGCAACTCTCCGTCTTTGCCCCTGATATCAGGTACGTCTCTGTCGTGCGCTCCCAGCGTCCAATCGTGAAACGGGGGGAACAACCCTGCAACCACTGTAATACTGAAGCAGCCAGGGGACAGACACCCCGGGTTTGCCAGGTTCTCATCAAGCGCGTATCCGAAGTAATGGTAACAGAGTCCCGGCAGACGGAGGTACAGCCCTCCCTCTCGGTCCACGCTCATAAAGTCTTCCGCGGCTTTCTTCCCTGCATGCGCTTCACCATCAGACGGGCACAGCGCGATGAACGGGTCCGTCATGTATTCCGGATACAGCGCTTTGCCCGACGGCGTCGACCGGGATTGAACTCGGAAAGCTGTGGACGGAACATCCCAAGGTGCTCACGCCTGCCGACCGGCCTGGAGAACGCAAAGAGCTGTATGCGCCGTACGTGGTGGAACGCGACGACCGGTACTACATGTTCTACGGGCCGCACGAGATGCGCCTGGCAGCCTCGACCGACCTCTTCCACTGGGAACCCCAGGGACCGCGGTTTGTTCAGGACGGCGTTACCCGCGACCCGTGCGTCGTTCGTATCGACGGCGTCTACCACATGGTCTACACCGCCGGCCAGTCCGTCTTTCTCAGAACGTCAAAAGACCTGGTCGCGTGGACCGACCCGCCGAAAGAGGTCTACCGTATGGACCAGGACGGGCTGCCCGAGTCGCCGGTGCTCGTCGAACGCGACGGCGAGTTCTACCTGTTCTGGTGCATCTACGACGGCACCAACACCGCCTACGACAACAGAACGTTCGTCTTCCGGTCACACACGCCCGACAACTTCACCCGCGCCGACCGGCTGCCGATGCTGCTCGCCCACTGTCCCGAACTCATCGAAGACGACACCGGCCAGTGGTACATCAGCAGCGCCGAATGGCCCGCCCGCGGCGTGAGCCTCGCGCGGCTGGCCTGGGATTGAACGGTCGCCTTTCCTTACTGCTTCAGTTCGGGTTAGGTTGTGGGCGGGTGTTGACGGAGGTGTTGGGCGAGGTCTTTGGCGGGTCCTTCGAAATATATCGACTGGGTTGGAAACGCTATCGAGAGACCGAGCTTGTGGATGGCGCGCATGATGGCAAGGTTGATCCGTTCTTTTGTCGCGACGTGGTCGGCGAACGAAACGTCTCTGGTGAAGTAGTAGACGAGGATGTTGAGGCTCGAATCGGCGAACTCGGTGAACCGGACGACGATGAATTCTTGGTCGACTCCATCGTCGTGTTCGAGGATGTCGCGTATGGCAGCGACGGCCTGTTCCATCTGGGTGGGGGTGGTCTCGTAGGTGACGCCGACGGTTTGCAGCACGCGCCGTTTGGGCATTCTCGACTGGTTGTCGATGGTGGCGTTGGCAACGGTCTTGTTGGGGATCGAGACGAGCGTTGCGGGAAATGTCCTGATGCGGGTCGACCGGAACCCGATCTCTTCGACAACGCCTTCGACACCTTCGAGCTTAATCCAGTCGCCGACTCCGAACGGTCGGTCAACGAAGATGAATATCGAGCCGAAGACGTTGGACAAGGTGTCCTGGAGCGCCAGCGCTACCGCGAGCCCGCCGATACCGAGCCCCGCCAGGAGGCTGGCAACGTTGCCACCGAGAAGTTCGACCACCGAGACGAACGCGAGAACGGCTATGGTCGCCTTGAGCGCTTTGCGGATCAGGGGAACGAGCTGATCGTCGAGCGTCGACTCGGTTCGTCCGGCAAGCCGTGTGAGGTAGCCGACAAGAACGTCGACGGTGCGGAACAAGAACCATACAATATCGATCGCCAGGAGCACTTTCAGCGCGCCGAAGACGAACCCCTCCACGTCGGGCTTCTCGGGCAGCGGCAAGAGACCGAAGGCGAGCGCAAATCCGCCGAGAAGCACGAGGTATCCCAGCGGTTTGCTCGCTGCAGTCGCTATCAGGTGGTCGAACTTGAACGGCGTTTTCTGCAGAAGCGGAATGATCTTCTTCTCGAAGGTAAAGTCCAGTACCTTCTTGAACACGAGACCGAGCAGGATAAGAGCGAATGCGGCGACGACTTCCCAGACCGCGATACCGAACAGCTCGAGTTTGGCCCAATCGGGAAGGATCGACGGGAGCTCGGATACCGCCGATTCCAGTTCTGTTGCAACAGTGGGCTCATCGGCGTACGCGACGGAGGCGGCCGCAATGGTCGTGAGAAGAAACGCCGTACAAACAACGAGAATGAAGTGCCTGGTCCTGCCCATGCAACCTTTCCTTTCCGCTGTTACCTGTGATAGTCCGGGACATTATACCGTTGCGGCAACGCCCGATCAACTATGAAACACTCCCGGCTGTTTGCGCTCTAACGGTTTGGCCGGGGGTGGTCTGGCTTTCACGGCATCTCGTAGCTTGGGCGTCTCGCCCAAGATCCTTGGGTATACGGGGACCATTATGGTGTTGATGGTATGAGCCGGTGATTTTCTTGCTTCGGCCGAGACCGCTCTGTGGTATACTACTCGGTGAAGACGCACCATTGGCAAGGAGTGGCCTCACTTGAGGAGGGAGAGAAGATGCCTGCCGCAAAGAATTCGCTACAGAAAGTGCTCGATCTTGCAGGGAAGTTCGTGACGAAGCAACACGGGGAATGGAACCACGACGAGTGGGAAGCGCTGCTCCCAAAGGTGGCGAAGATGGGCTTCGAGATGGGCGACGAGACCAAACGCAACCTGGGCAACATTCTCGAGGCGTCGAAGCATTTCTATCACAACGGGCCGCCCGCCGCTGTCAAGAAGAAGGCATAATCGGGGCGTTCGGGCACGGGAATCGGGTGAAGCCGCTGCGTTCGGCTGGTTCTTCCCGTCCGCTCTCTTTGGTCCGAGCGCTAGTCAAGAGGCCGGTAGTTGACGTCCAGAGCATCAAGGCGCTTGAGATGTGTCTTGAGCCGGTTCTTGAAGTCGTCGAACTCTTTCTTCTCTTTTGGCGTCCAGGCGCACTCGGATAAGGCTACCATCCGAGGGAACGCCATATACTCCATGTGTTTCGGGTTGGGAATGTACTCGGCCCACAGTTGTGCCTGCGCGCCCAGGACATGTTTTGCTTCTTCTTTCGTCAGTTGACGCGGGATGGGATGGAAGCTGTAGACCTTTTCCAGCGGGAGGAAGCCTCCGATAGCGAGCGGCTCGTTTTCCTTGTCACTCGACTGGTAGTAATCGAGATAGGTGTGGGTGGTTGGAGCCATCACGACGTCGTGGCCCGCCTTGGCTGCTTCGATTCCACCTTTCACGCCTCTCCAGGACATGACTGTTGCTCCGGGAGCAAGTCCCCCTTCGAGTATCTCGTCCCATCCGATCAGTCGGCGGCCCCGTTCCGCCAGAAAAGTGTCCATTCGCTTGATGAAATAGCTTTGTAACTCGTGTTCGTCTTTGAGGCCGAGCGTTTTGATTCGTGCCTGGGCTTCGGGGCTCCGTTCCCATTGCTTTTTCACGGCCTCGTCACCGCCAACATGAATAAACGTGCTCGGGAAAAGGTCGATCACTTCGGTCAACACGTTCTGGAGAAACACAATTGTCTCTTCGTTGGCGTTGAATATGTTGGGGTTCACTCCCCAATAGGTGAGCACGGGCAACGGTTTTCCCGCAGTGCCGAGCTCCGGATACGCTGCGATAGCAGACTGGGCGTGGCCGGGCATTTCGATTTCCGGAACTATCGTCACGTAACGCTGCGCCGCATAGGCAACGATCTCGCGGATGTCGTCCTGCGAGTAGAACCCGCCATGACGTTTCCCGTCAAACCTGTGCGGTTTCTGCGATGAATGTCCCACAAGCGTTTCGTCGCGCCACGCGCCGACTTCGGTCAGCTTGGGGTACGTCTTGATTTCGACACGCCATCCCTGATCGTCCGTCAGGTGGAGGTGCAGAGAGTTCATCTTGTGCAAGGCCATCAAATCGATAAACTTCAGCACGAACTCTTTGGGCATGAAATGTCGAGCGACATCCAACATCATCCCGCGCCACTGAAACTGCGGGTAGTCTTCAATCCGCACACACGGGCTCACCCAGTCCACACCCTCCGCCAACCGGGAGCTGAGTATCTGCACCGGAAACAGCTGCCGCAACGTTTGGAATGCATAGAATATCCCTGCGGGCTTTGCCGCGGAGACGACGATCTCCTTCGGAGTGACTTCGAGCGAGTACCCTTCGTTACCCAATCGGTCCATTCGGGGATCGAGCTTGATTCGGATAGCGCTGGGATACTCCCGGGGTTCCTGAGTCACCTTCAACTGGTACCCGGTGGGCGTCTCGAGCATGTCGGCCAATAGACTGCCAAGCGCTTCCGTGTCGTTGTCGACCGCGATCACGGTCTCGGGTTTCAGCCGGAACTGGCCGTCCCCCGGAACAACCTGCACCGGAGCCGGCAAAATCGCGACGGCTCCGGCCTTCGAACTTATGACAGTCGCCGAGAGACCCAAGAGCACCGTTCCAAGAAAGACCATCTTCAGACTCATGTCATTCCTCCTGCGTTTACCCGCGTCTATACGCCTTGCGTCGAAGATCCCAACCTACGCCCAAGCCGGACTGTGCATGAGGGCGCGATCACAACCCGAGGAGATGAACGAGCACCGCTCCTTCCAAAGCCTCATAATCACGGTCGGCGATGCACTGTTGCTCGAACTCGGTGTCGAACGTCCGGACCTTCTCGACGAGCGCTTCGAACACTCTCTTGCTGTTTGCGAGATGTCGCGTGGCGACGTCGGGTTTCTGTGTGCGCATAGCCTTCACGTCCATGCCCACGAACCGGCCTGTCTCGGCATAGTTCGCGAGTTCCAGTACCCGGACCTGGTTGAATGCAGCACGAAGGTTCACGCTGCCGAACGTCTTGTCCTGGTCGAATTTCAGACCATTCTGATCGTTCAGATGAACGCTGAACAGTTTGTTCGCAGCAAGCGCGAACGCCATCTCGTCGGAGGGGTCGAGCCCTGCGAGCAAAGCGTGCGCCGTCTCCACCAGGCAACCGACACGCTCGGGACATATTGTGCGCGACGCCAGGGCCAGAGCGTGACCGATCGTCGGCGTGTAGGCATGGTCCATCGGTTCATTGGGCTTCGGTTCGATGGCAACCTCGATCTCGCTGTCATGTTCGAGCAGCGCATTGAGCGCCTCAACGAATTGCTCGTACGCCTGAATCGCGTTCTTGGACTCGCGGATGTACGTTCCCTCTCTGGCCGGCCAAATCACCATGAGGTTGCAGCCGAGCAAGCGGGCGATATCCGCCGTCCGCTTGGTGCGGTCGATCGCCCACCTGCGGACAGCCGGGTCGTTCGCTGTGTACCCTCCGTCGATCCCCCGTGGGTCTTCCCACAAGCGAGGCGCGACAAACTCCGCAACGAGCCCCTCCCCGTCCAATGCTTTCTTCAACTCGCCGGCTTCCTTTTCAACCTCGGAGGCCGACTTCGAGTCAACGTCGGGAACCGCATCGTCATCGTGGAACTGTACACCCTCGAAACCAAGCTCCTTATAGAACTTCAGCTTGTCGGCAAACGCAATTGAGGCCCGGACCTCAGGACCAAACGGGTCGGCACCTTCGCTGATGTTCCACGGACCAAATGAAAACCGATATCTCCCAGCCATTTCTTCATCCCTTCCTTGTTGCACACATCAGCCAAACCGACAAGCAGCGCGCTTCATACTCTAAACCTATGCTCCGACGATACCGAGTGGGGGATAGGTTTTCCACATCCCGCGGGTGAAATCCGGGAAATCCACGGGCCGGCTCCTGTTTGCGACGGACCGTTCGGTCAGTTCCGAGACAACGCTCCACGCCGCGGCGTCGTAGACGTCCATGTCCGTGGGTACGCCTTCCCGCAGGCATTTAATAAGCCGGTAGTCCTCGATGAAGTCCATGCCGCCGTGTCCCGCGCCGCGCGCCTTCTTCGCCATCGCTGTCCACAGCGGGTGCTCGAACTCCTCGGCGAACTTCATGAGCGGTTCCCACTCGTGCCCCTCGGTTTTCCCCTCGATAAGGACCCTGTCGGGATACCCGCGGGCAATGCCCCTGGTGCCCTGCACGAGGTTGATGCGGCTGTACGGCCGCGGCAAGTTGCAGTCGTGTACGAGGGTTATTGTCAGGCCGTTCACGGTGCGGATGAGGCTCACGTTCACGTCGCCCAGCACGTATGTCTCGTTGCGCCGCGGGTCGTCGGCAGCCAGATGTTCCTTCTGGTAAAGCTGCAACCCTCGCGAATTGCTGCTCATCGAAACCAGGTAGTCGAACCGGTCGCCGCGGTTGATGTTCATGCACTGGGCGACAGGTCCGAGCCCGTGCGTGGGGTAGAGGTTGCCGTTGCGCTTGATAGCATGATCCCTGCGCCACAACCCTTCGGAGCTGGTGCTGAACTTGACGCCGCGCAGATCGTGCAGATATCCGGCCTCGGCATGGATGAGCTCTCCGAAAAACCCCTGCCGCACCATGTTCAGGATCATCATCTCGGGGCGGTTGTAACAGCAGTTCTCCATCATGATACAGTGTTTCTTGAGCTTCTCGGCGGTCTCGACGAGCTGCCAGCATTCGTCCATCGTCACGGCCGCAGGCACCTCGGTCGCAGCGTGTTTGCCGTTCTCCATCGCCGCAACACAGACGGGAACGTGCCACCTCCACGGTGTGGCCGTGTAGACGAGGTCGAGATCCTCCTGTTCGCACATGCGTTTGAAATCGTATTCGCCGCGCGAGTAGCCCGCGGGTTTCGGTTGGCCGGCTTTCACCACCCAGTCCTGTATTCGTGCAACCTTCTGCTCGACGATATCGCAGACGGCCCTGATTTCGCACCCTTCGATCTTCAGCAGGTTCTTGACATGGTTCGAGCCCATGCCGCCGACGCCGACGTAGCCTATGCGGACCACATCGATGGGGGGCGCGGCAAACAGCTCGGATGGGGCAGGGGCGAGCCCGCGGTCTTCAGCCGCGCTCACAAACAGATCCTTCCCGCCCAGGGCCGCACCCAGACCGGTAGCTGCGCCAAGCTTCACAAACTGCCTGCGGTCGAACTCACCGGTACGTTTCGAGTCGTTCTTCTTGCGCATGACGGTATTCCTTTCGTTCTTCTCGATGTGAAGGCACAAAACCACCTATGAGTCTACCACCAGGAAGCCGACGGCGTCCAGCGGGTTCTTTCCGGAGTCACCGGTTCTGCACGTAGTCTTTGAGCAGGTCCAGCACAACGCGCTGCATGCCCGTGTCGAAATGGTTGTACTTCTCGGGTGAGGTCTGTACCAGCCGGTGCTCGGCGTCGTAGAGGTTGTATACCTTGCGGGCGGCTTCCACGCCGCGTGTTACCATTTCCAGCGGCGCTTCCCGGTCGAGTTGCGGTGTCACCAGGAGCGCGTGCCGGGGCGCAATCGAGGCAACCAACTCGTCCACGTCGTAGGGCACCCGCGTTTCGTCGCCGATGAAAAACCCGAGTTTCGGCAACAGCATATGGAGATGGGACCAGCGCCGGATGCCGCCTGTCTCGGCGGTGTTCGTATCGAGCCTGAACGGTGGCGGACCGCAGACGAACACAAAACCCGCGGGCCGTTCGTCGATCGCGCCCAGGTGCATTCCCACCATCGCACCGAGGCTGTATCCGACAACCCAGATCCGGTCCGGGTCCACATACGGCAGGGTCATCATCGCGTCGAGCGCTGCCTGGGCGTCGCGCACCATCTTACCCATCAGCGACCACTGCGGATACCGCGAGTAGAACCCTTCCACCTCCTCGATGCGCCGTCCGAACCCCACCTGGTCGAAACAGAAGACCGCGTACCCTGCGCGCGCAAAGGTGTTGAAGGCCTGCTCTCCGCGGCGGTAGGCGGCGACGTACCCGGCGGGATTCGAGTGCGGGTGCAGCCACAGGATAGCCGGAGCCTTCTCGCCGGACTCGGCGAGTTTCGAGCGCATGTAGACGTCCGCGTTGATGTATTCGCCGAACATCACGTCCTGTTTCTGGAGACCCCTGCCGGGGGCTCGCCGTCGCAGCAATTCCTCGATGTGTGCGGGCTCCCTGCCGTAAGTTGTCTCGCTGGCGTTTGCGGCCGGGGCGGCTCCCATCATCTCTTTCACCGCGGCCCTCAACTCATTCCGCCTCCGTTCCCACTCTTGCACCTTCGCGCTCGGCGGGATTGGTCCGTCGTCGAGAGGACGCGTCGGATATGTGCTGAGATGGATCTGCACGGCGCTTTGCTTTCGCCAGTTTTCCCAGTTGTGTGGATGGATGAAGCGTTCGGGGAACGAGTACTGCCCGCGGCCAAAGTGCAGGTCGCACCAGTCCAGGTACCGTTCGATGACCGTCGGCCAGGTCTCGTGTCCGCCCGGCCGCCAGAGAATTCGCAGACGGTCTTCCGCGCCGAGCAACTCGTACACGGGCTTCACCGCGAGATAGGTTTCTTCCATCGACCACGACGTCTCAACCCCGTCGTTCAGCGCGATGCTCAACAGGCACGGTCTCGGTGCGCTGAGCGCGACCAACTCGTGCAGGTCCACCGGCAACTTGTGTTCCCGGCCGGCAAAGAACCTCCAGCGAGGATGGAACCAATCCGGAAAGGTACGGGTGATGCTTTCGATCCCCTCACCGAAATGGTGTTCTCCGCAGTATCGGGCGGAGAGGGATCCTCCTGCACCGGAGCTGCTCGATATCACCGCCGAGATTCGTTCGTCGAGCGCCGACGCGATAAGCGACTGTTTGCCGTTGCGCGAGTGGCCCGTCAGTGCAATATGGTCCGTGTCCGCCTGCGGCACGGTCGCCAGGTAATCTATGCAGCGGCCCGCGGCCCAGGCACGCCGCGTGAGCCGCGACCAATCGTGGTCGGGATAGGCTTCCACGAAGGTGTCAGTGTCGTCACGCGAATCCGATCCGGCATACACGCAGGCCAGGTAGCCTCGCCGCAACGCGATCAGCGCCCAGCCGCGATGGTTCTCTTGCGTCATGAACACCGGGAACGGGCCGTCGCCTTGCGGCACAAGGAGTTCGAGCCACAGCTTGGCCTTGTGTCCGGGGCCGAACCGTAGCTCGACCTCGCGCGACACCGCGCCGGTTTCGTCCCGTTCTGCGAGCACCGTCGCCTCGATGTTGTCCGGCGGCAGGGGCACGCTCCCGATCACCCACCGGTGGAGCAGGGCCTTCAGTTCATCCCGCCGCGCCGACCACGCCTCGGTCGAGGTTATCCGAACCTGTTTGCCGTCCTGCTCACGCAACAGCGGGTCAGGAGGGTCCGCCATGGAAGGCATCGCCTCGAAGTCAGGCGGCAGTTCACCCGATTCCTCAAGCCACGTTTCCCACGGTACGCTCTTGGGCAACACCCGGCGCAACTGGTCCAAATACCGTTCCCGTTTTTCCATATCGTCATCTCCGTGGGCGCCATGACAAAGATGCAGCGAAAACACCAGCAGTCCTGCAATCCAAAACACCGCTTTCGCACGCCGCTTGCACACCCCGCACATCGCATCACCAATTTCGGACAGAACCATCGTCATCTTTGCTGTTCCTTTCTACCCGCGTTCGACCAGGAACTCATCCTTTGGATCGAACGGCGGGCACACAATGTTGATAATCTCGAAGTCTCCCCGGGCGACGTGCTCGGTCAACGGCGGTATCATAACGACGTCGCCCGGCTTGACAGCGACTCGCTCGTCGTCCAGCTCGATCTCGCCCGTACCCGACAGAATCACGTAGTACTCGGTTGACTTCTTGTGATAGTGTTTCTCCGCCTCCTTCTTAATGACGACCCGATGGATGCTCAGGAGGTCGTTGTCTTCAGCAGTGATGATACGCGTGGCGGCACCGCAGGGACATTCCACCGGGGACACATCGTCGATATGCTTGATCACATACGGTCTTTTCATAAGCCCTCCCTTAGCGGGAACAAACGCGGCAGCTTAACCTCCCGTCCCGGCGAACTTGTCCTCTTCGTCCCTGAAAAGGATGTTAAAGGTGGTCAGGCTGCCGTACGCGCGGGTGATGATCTGCTGCAGCTCGGCCTTATCCTCGCGGGTAAGGTTGGGATGGTTGTTGAGCTTCTGTTCGAGAACGCGGAGCTTCTCCCGGACAGCGGTGATCTTCTTGAAGAATGCGTCGATCGGGACCTCCTTGCTGCGCATCGATTCGTCGCGTGGCACGAGCACCATCTTGCCGCCGTCCCATTTGTTGGCCATTTCGTAGTGGCCGAAGCCCGTCTCCTGTTCGAGCACTTCTCGCAGCGCACTCTTGATACTTGCAATAGGGAAGTCCATCTTCAGTGCCTCCGTGTTTGTGCTGTAGTACCAGCGGTCATGGCCTGACCTGATTTCTATCCGAACGTCTCGCGCATCTTGTCGCAGTAGTACCTGACGTTGTCCCACTCGGCGTCGGGAGGGATCCGGTGGTCGGGGCAGGGGATGTACCCGCCCAGATCGACCAATGGTTTGAGCCGTTCGATCTCGGCGTCAACCGCAGCGACGTCGCGGGCGAAGACTCTCTTGTCCATCCCGCCAATCCCGCGCAGCTCTTTCCCGTACTGTTCGCGCCATGGCTTGATGCTGGCATTCCACGTGCCCACCTCGATGGGGAACATCGTGTTGACGCCGTTATTAAGCCAGATGGGTACAAGCTCATCGATCTTGCCGTCACAGTCCAGCGACACAATGGTGACCCCGTATTCCCTGAGCGTGTCGGTGATGCGTTTGTAGTGCGGCCCGACTTTCGCCTCGAAGACCGACGGGTTGACCAGCGGCCCGCTCTTGAAACAGATGTCTTCCCAAAAATGTCCGAAATCGAACTTCGCGCCCGACTCGAGAGCAGCCTTCACGAATCGGTAACACAGCTCGCCGACCGTGTCGATGATTTCGTCGAAGAGGGCTTCGTCGTCCGCGTAAAGGTAGCTGACACCGACAACCCCCATCGCGTTCCGGATGACGCCGAACAAGCTGCCGCAAGGGAGCGCGAAAAGATAGTCGCGCTCGTTCCGCTTCAGGAATTGAAGGCCCCCCTCGTCAAACCGGAGAAAGGTGTCGTTAACCAGAACCATCGAATGTGTCACGCGCTTCTCGGTGAACTGCAATCGAGGCAGGTACTCCTCCTCCCACTCCTTGCGCCCTTTCAGCAGATGGTCGACCTCCGAAGGGATCGAAACGGTGCCGGGCTTCTCAATGATTATCACTCCCTCCTCATTGAGAACCTTTCGGGAGCCGTCCGGCCGTTCCTCGAGAATCTCGCGCAGGAACGGCGGGTCCAGAAACGTGTTACCAACCAAGCCGGTCGAGCATCCGGAATCGAATCCGAGTTTCTCGCTCACGACGAAGTCGGTCGGCGTCCCGTCAGCCCAGCACTCGGCTTCATCCATCGTAAGATGCCCTTGCTCAGCCCATTTGAGCAGGGTTTTTTCCCAGAACCCGAAATGGACTACCGGTAGCCGGTCATACGGCTGGTAGTTCAAGACCGCCAATGCCCGCTCTCTATCGCTCATCGCGTCTCGCTTTCCTTTTCGCGGTACGCCTGCGCGCGCGTCTCATTGTTTGAGAAGCCAGACTTCGCTGACAGGAGCCAGGAGACTCCAGGTCAACGTTAATCTGCCGTCCTTGATAAGTTCTTGCGGTACGGGATACTCGTGGACTTCGACTATGCCCGTATCGTTTCGTGTGCCCGCCACGTGCTCGTCGTCCATGCTCATCGTGACTTTCCGTCGGCTTGTGAGCCTCACCATATACGTGGCCTCGGGGTCGAGATGCTCGTAGGCTACGCCTCGAGCGCGCATCGAGCACTGCCAGGCGAGCCGATCGCGGCAGTACCCGTTGTCCCGCCACGGGAAACTCGGAGTCAGATCCCAGCGAAGGGCCGGGCTCGTTTCGATTGCCTCGATCCCTATCACGTGGGGCGACTTCCCGATGTTGCCGAGGTCGTCATAGTAACTTCCCGGCCCGGGGTTCTCCCACTTGGCGATCAGCTCGAGCCGATCGAGTTTCTCCGACTCGCTTCCGAGCGCTCGAATTTTCGGGAACTCGTCTTCAAACCACCAGCGGTCGTTCAGAGGGTAGTCGACGAAATCGAGGATGGCACCCCGCTCCGAGCCGCTCGCCTGATGGCGCTCGACGCTGGTCTGCAAACCGATGGAGTTGAACAGAGCATCGCATAACGCGTCGACCCGCGCCCTCAAGTCCGGGCGGCATGGATGTGTCTTCGTCCGGTTCAGGATTTCGAGCGCCGCGTCCATGGCGTGACCGGCGCCGAGGCTTGCCGCGTCCCCGAGGACGGCGTTGGCCTGCTGTTCGAGTTTGCTTTCGTAAATGAGTCTGTGGCGAACATAGGCGTCGTAA
This sequence comes from uncultured bacterium, assembly GCA_964524145.1. Taxonomy (GTDB): domain Bacteria; phylum Hydrogenedentota. The sequence continues at coordinate 198,037 of CAZGCA010000001.1, forward strand.
TTTGCACGCAGCACACAGAGCTGCCAGCGCCAGTTCTCAGCGAGCTGCGGTGCTTTCTGTTCGAGGTGCGTCCAGTGGGTAAGCGTCGCATCGACGGACCCGTTCAACGCGAGCGCGCCAACCCAGTTCTTTTCGAGAGCGAGAATCCCGTCGGCCGCTTCTTCGGCCACGTCCGGTCCGAAGAAGAAGCGGGTGTACCCGATGAGGATGTCGCGCACGTCGGCGTCCGGGTCCCATCCGCGCACGCTCCAGACGGTCTTGTTGACATCGTCGTGTATCCCGTCCGAATAGGTCAGGAACCCGTCCGTGTAAGGCGCGAGCGCGTTGTGCACCCTGGCATAGAACACGGGACACGGGTTGATTCCCTCACGTCCGAGCGTCAGGGAGTATGCCAGGTCCCACGACGGGAACGGATACTGGCACAGCTTGTTATGGGTGATGTCGGGATAGTGCCGCAGCTTGTACTGCTTCGGCAGCCGTTCCCGCGTTCCGGGAATCGGGGGGCTTGACGGGCCCGCGACTATTCCGCCCAGCCACGTCGGACGTTCGGTCTCAAGGTACGCATAGACAGCCTTCACTTCCTTCCCGCTGAACTTCTGCAGCGACAACCATACTCTCGCATCGGGATGCACGGGAAGGAGCCGTTTTCCCACGTCTTCCAGGAACGGCAGTACCAATTCAGGCGGGTTGTTGCCCGGGTCGCCGCCGGGAAAGAAGACGGCGTCGAGCCGCTTACACTCTTTGTAGAACGCCTCGTGCTCGTCGAGCGCCCGTGCGCGGCGCGCCGTATCGTTCAGGTCGAAGTCTGCGGGCGTCCAGACCCAGTAGTCGATATCGTAACGGTCGCATATCTCGCTGAGCCTGCGGTTCATCTCCGGGCGGGAAACAGGCATGTGCGGCGATGGGCGCGAATCCTCGAACGGTATGTTCTCGATACAGTTGGCGCCGAAGATTGCCAGCTCTCGAATATGTTGTTCGTACTGTTTATCGTCCCAGGCATCGTACGAGTTTGCCCTGTGGCGGTACCCGAGCTGATGCCCGCGGATGGGGTAGACCGGAGCGGTGACGATATCGATAGGCAGGGACAACTGAATCGTTCCTTTGCCCCATTCAAGATGCTGCAACAGTCGTCCCGCACCGAAGAACACACCTCGCGGGTCGGCACCAATGATCCATACCGCCGGCGATGATGCGGCGCTCGTGTCAACAAACAGGCGATATCCCTCCGGACGAGACTCAGGCAGGTCTTTCGCTTGGCGGCGTGGTAGTTCGCGGCCCCATCCGGGTACGCTGTTCTCCGAGGTGAGAGCAATGACCGCTCCTTTTGCCGGCCAGGAGTTCACGACGGGCCAGCGCAGTCCCGTGCGTGCCTCCACTTCCTCTATGAGGACGGTGGCGGCCGCCTGTTCCGCGTTGGGCAGGTCCCCCGGGCGGACCACCACCACGGCGTCTTTCAGGTCGAGCGCAGCCTCAGCCCGCCCGTCAGGACTCAGAGCCTGCAAACCCAACAAACAAAGACCTACCGAGACGAACAACCTTCGTATTGTTGCGGGTAGAGATCCCATGAGACTACCTCCTTACTGGCATTCCGACAAGGTCCCTGTGAGACTCGCGTTCCATCAAGCAGTAGGGAGTGTACCACAACGACAGGGCTTGTATCACGGGTTTGATCCAGCGGGTCATGCGGACGAACGTGTTGGACATCTCCTGATGATCTCCTGTATAACAACAAGAGCGAATCGCAGGATTGTGTGACGGTTACTAGTGGGGTAGTACTGGGAGATACAATAAACACACCGCATCGCAATCCAAGACGAAACGGCATTCCCAAACGAGTGCTGGCAAGCGTGAAGTAGTGCGCTGCAACTGTTGCCGCTCGAGCGGCTGCCGGGAGGACGATCGATGAAGGCGTTACGAACAATTCCCTTGATGCTGGTTGCTGTTCTTGGCGCAACACTCGCTACGCAGGCTGTCAGCATTGACAGTCCGCTCGACGAGAAGGCCGCTTACTTCCAGGCTCGCATCCTCGAAAAACACTGGCAGGACGGGCTTTACATGTCCATCGTGCCGGTCACGGACGAGGGCGAGACGCCTGACCACACCGTTACGGGCCCGTGCAACGTGATCCACGCAGGCGTGTGGACGGGAAGATATCTTGGCGGCGTGGCGTACCAGTACGCTGTCACTCGAGATCCCCGGGTGCGCGAGCATGGTGGCCGGATACTTCGTGCGCTACGAGTTTTGCAAGAGGTGACAGGGAAGCCCGGTCTGTTGGCCCGCGGGTACGTGAGAGGTCACGGGCCGACCACTTACGAGCGAATGGGCGACTCAGCAGAATGGCACCAGGGACAGGGGGAATATGCCGATTATCGCTTCTACAGCGACGTGAGTGTCGACAACTTCAACGCAGTCTTGTACGGGTACGCTCTCTTCCACGACTACGCGGCTGATGATGAACAGAAAAGAATGATCGCTCGCGACGTTGACCGTTTGATGACCCATGTGCTCGACAACGGGTTCCAGATAATCGATCTCGACGGCGAACGGACGAGGTACGGTCGTATCGGCGTGCCCGTCGACGACGTGGAACGGTTGAGAAGCAGGGGCCGGGAGCCAGGCCTGCGTTCGTACTTGATGCTGCTTCCAGACCTGCTCATCGCTCATCATGTGACCGGCAGGGAGCGGTACATCGACACCTACAACGAGATAGTGAAACGTTCTTCGCCGTACGCCGGGGCCGCCTTTTCAGAAGCAGACCTGACACCCGAACAGCTTGCGCAACTCGACCATTCACCGGAGGGACAAGCGTATGAGGCTTTGTTCAACCTGATACGGTATGAGCGGGACCCGGAGCTGCGGCAGATCTACGCCGATTGGACGTGGGACCTGTGGCAGCGAAACAAGATGGAGGGGAACACGGTTCTCACGTTCATGACGGCTCCATTCTTTGCTGAGGTGCGCGACGATAAGGAGGTTATGGACGCTGCGGTCACAACCCTGCGCCTGTTTCCCGTCGACAAGGTAATGCGGCCTGTCATGAACAGCATCAACCCGGACTTGCCTACGGGCCCGGTCATAGTGCCGATGAACGTTCGCGTTCTCGATAACGAGTACGAATGGAAAGGCAACCCTTACAGGCGGGACGGGTATCTCAAGCCCACTGTCCGGGCCTTGGCGGCTTCCTGCGATGACCCGCTCGTCCAGTACGTCTGCGACGCCACCGGAGCCTTCTACACGACCACCGATGGCGGCACGTCATGGGTGAACCGGAGCCACGGGCTGCAGGGGGCAGCGGTTCGGCAGATCGCCGCCTCGCCGCGCCGGACGTTCATCGTTGTTGCGGCCACCGACAGGGGCGTGTATACAACGCTCGACGGCGGACTCTTGTGGCGGTCCAGGAACGACGGGCTGGGATCAACCGACGTCCGTCAACTTGCCTGGCATCCCGATCAACCGGGGACGCTTTATGCACGTACCGCGTCGGGACTGTTCAAAACCACCAACCTGGGAGACAAATGGACTAAGTGCAGCCTGCGTGAAGCGTCGTCAGAAGATGCCGATGAGCCCGAGCACACGGTGGTCGCGGTCGCCATCGATCCCCAATCACCAACGACCGTTTACGCAGTAGAAAGCGACGGGAACCTGGTTGTCAGCAAGAACGGGGGTGCCCTCTGGCAGAGCGGCCGCACTGTGACAGCCCGGGCCGATACTGTAACCTCCCTCGTTGTCCATCCTGACGACCGGCAGCGGCTCTACGTAACTACTTCTGCCGAGGGCGTGTTTCGCTCTGCCGACGGTGGAGGGAAGTGGAAACCGTCCAACGCAGGTCTTCCGAGCCTGAACGTGACCAGCATTGCCGTTTCCCCTGCGTCCGCGCGCGTGCTCTATGCCACGGTAGCGGACGCGGGGCTATTTCGCTCAGAAGATTTCGGGGAGACGTGGCGAGAGCACAATACCGGTCTGCCCATCCCGCGAGCCGGTGCCGTCTTTAGCGATCCGCGCCTGAACCGGCTGCTTGTCAGCACCCCCGGCGGGTTCTTCGAGCTGACCGATCGGGGCCGGCAGTGGCGGGAGATCAAAGTCTGGCCGGAGCACGAAACCGGCTCTGCGGATTTCCTTCACGCATACTGGATGGGGCGCTACTACGGCTACATCCCCAATCCTTAGAGCGGTCTGACCTCCATGGCCGCCGTCAGGGGATGATGGACTCGAGCGCTTGCATCATACGTGGTCCGGCTTCCTTGCCTACGGACACGAGCGAGTTGTACTCGAAGGGGTTCTTGCCGAACTTCTCCTTCTCGATGATGTAACCGAGCTGGTCGAGCCCCAACCCGAGGACAAACTTCGGGCCGCCGTTCATCAGCGCCTTTGTCTGCAGAGAAAACGCGGGCGAAGTCTCCCCGGGATGCGTGGCGAATTCAGCCGTACCTACTGAAAACCAGGCGACTTCGGTTTCAACGTTGTCGCCCGACAGTTAGCCGGGGATAGCGCCCGCCTTGTTGAGTTGTCGAAACATCTCGTTCTCGAGAGGTATTTCGAAGACCTTGTTCGCGGCTCGAATCTCTGTTCCGTTCAGAGGTTTTGCATCCTTCAGCGCGGCGAGCGTCTTCTTGGCGAGATCCGTTCCGTATTCCTCGGCAACCTCGAACGTCCGCCGATAGTTGAACGGCTGCACCCATCCTCCTATGGCGCCCTGGAGGTAGAGGTGTTCGCCATGCAACGCCTTGCTCATCCGTTTGTAGAAGTATCCCACCCAGTCGGCGCTCGCATCTGTGTTCGGCGCGTCCAATATGGTGGGATGACACGCGAAGTTCGTCAACGTCGCAATCGTGCCGCCCTGATCGTCCAGACACTGAAGCACCGATACAGAAAAATCGAACACGCCGGGATCTATCACGTTCACAGCCCATCCGTGACACTTCGTCTCGGCGTACATCAGAGTGGCCGGCGCACGTTTCTTCGCCGCGACAGCCACCTGCTCGGCGGCAGTATCGATCAGCTTGGCGACGTACTGCGCATCCCGGCCCGTGGTCGAGAAATCCGGGCCCCACAACCCTTGCGTATCGGGTGCCGAGTGTGTGTGGGTGCACGCCACGACTATTCGTTCCGGCGGCAGTACGATCTCGGTCACGCGAGACGAAGCTTTCTCGCGAATCTCGTTGACATCGACATGCAGCAGCCCTACCGAGTCGATGATCACGAGCGCAACGGGCGTCTTGCCGTCATCGAAGACAACAGCTTTCGCGTAAAGATCGTCGTGAACACCGGTTGTGAGCCGGTTCTTCCCATACCCGCCCATGCAAATGCCCGGACGCGGGTTCACGTCCGCTGAAGACGCTCCAACGAGAATGGCCGCGCTGGCCGCTGTTGAGACAACAGCCAGCAAGACGCAGCAGAAGACCGTACGCTTGGCAATCATGTTATTGCTCGCCTCCGATTAACAGATACGCTTGTCAGAACACAACTTTCCACACTCTTCTTGCGTGAACTGCCTCTGGCAGCTTACTTGATGAGTCAAGAGAGCAGCACACGCTTTACCGTATCATAGCCAAGTGCTCATTTCCAGCACACCAAAATGTGAGAGGCATCTGCTCTGCCATTCTCGGGGTAGACAAAGGTTCATGCCTCGAGAATACTCGCCGAGCAGACTCTACCACGATACACCGCCGCAGAACTGGGCGGCGACTCTCGCCTGCACACGGGGAGTTGCGGCATCGAGCAGGAACTGTCCGAGATCGACCTGCGCTGTGGGCACGGTCCTGTAACCACAATCCGAATTCCAGATGAATTGTACGCCGGCGCCCGCTTGGATACCTGCCTGCACCTCAATCTGCCCCTGGTCGTTGAGTTGCACTGCGGCCGAAGCCGGTCCCGCCGAAGCGCCCGCCACAATAGTCTGCCCGTCCGCCGGTCGGTCGCCCAACAGACTCAGATTGATGCCGGCACCGTACCCCAGCCCGACCTCACCGCAGATTGTTATGCCGTCGGAGCCGATTGAAATCGAGCCGCCGCCACCGAAAACCTCGTACAGCGAACCACCTATGGTGAACGCGAGCCCTGACGGGTCTGTCCAATTCACGGGGTCGTTAGTGACGTATACATACAGGTTGAACGGGCTGCCGATCATCAGGGCCGGGTCGCGCGCAGTCCACCGGCCGGTTTGTGGACCATAGTCCCGCAGCCCGAACCGGATCAGTCCCGTCGTCGAGTCGGTCAGGCCGCCGGCGAACCCGATGGGCAGGTCAAGCGACGGGGCGGAGTCCGAGAGCACGACACCGAAACTGTCGTACTCAACCACCTTGAGCGGGGTACCGGCGTTGTCGGTCACCACACGCGGCGATCCGACCTGATCCGTCGCAACGTAGTACCACGCACCGTTCCTGACGAACGCGACAAGGTATCCGTATTCGTCGTAGTAGTAGAAAGTCAACAGTCCGGACGAGTCGCGAACGGCGCTCACCTGGAACGGGTTGCCGGGGTTGCCGTACAGGTACTCATGGCTGCCTGAGGCGTCGTTTCGTCCAACCCTTCGTCCAAACGAGTCGTAGCTATAGGTGATCGTTGTGCCGTCGACGGTGGCCGCGATCAGCTCTCCACGAGCGCTGTACGCGAAGGTGTCGGTGCCTCGGCCCGTCAGATATCCGTCGACATCAAAGGCGTACGCCGTGCCGTCCAGGTTTGTGAGCCGGTCCTGCGCGTCGTACGAAGCCGCGCCCGAGAGTGTACTAGTGCGGTTGCCGTTGACATCGTACGTGTACTGTTCGACGGTTTCAGTGCCGTCCCGTGTTACTTCGGTTAACTGGCCGTCGGCATCGTAGGTGTATTGATACGTGTGGGTCGCACCCGCGACCGTCTCCGTTCTCGTCATGATTTTGCCGGCGTTGTTGTACACAAGACCCCATTCGAACGCCGACGCGGTCAGCACCGAACTGCTTCTGGCCAAGATGCGGCCCGTGCCATCGTATGAGTAGAGGATGGATAACGTGCCGTCACTCACTTCGCTTACGGCACCCATCGGACCGCTCCGCGTGAATGCAAAGGGACCGACGGTCGTCGGCAGCCCATCCGTGTCCCGAGTCACTGTGACGTTCACCGCATCGCTGCCGCTTGCAAAACTTACACCTGTCAGGAAGAAGTTATTGTCGTACGTGTAGGCGAACTGCCCGTTGGCTGCGCCAATCCATACCATCTCAGTAACCAGCGGCCCATCATAATCGAAGGCAAGGGACTGTTCAGCGCCGACGGCCGCGGGGGTTCGTGTGACGCTTGCCATGAGCAGTCCGCTCCCGCAACAGCCCGAACCGGAATCGTCGTAGGTGAAGGTCGAGCCGGCTTCGTCGTAAGTCATCCCGGTTGGCCGGCCGGCGGTGTCGTAGACGGTGTCGACCGTCCGGCCGCTCGGAAGGGCGGCTTGAACGCGTTTTCGGTCTAGATCATAGGTCCGTCCGTACGCGCTACCGCCCGGTGGCAGGTATGCATCCTGGAGGTTCACCTCGGTGTAGCCGAATCCGTGCGCTGCCCCGGATGGCATAACCACCTGGACAAGGTTGCGGTTCGCGTCATAGCTGTATCCGTAGGTACGGCCGCTCGGCAGCGTCAGGCCGGTTAGGCGGTCCGCGCCGTCATAGGTCAACTGCACACGTTGACCGGCGGCGTTCTCGCGCTCCGCCAGTCGTCCCAACGTGTCGTATGCGTAGGTCCAGCTCTGCGCGCCCTGGACGACGGACTCGATGTGTCCGCTGTTGTCATACGCGTATGACACAGGATCGAGCAAGGGATCGAACGCCTGTGTCACAGGCCGACCATCGTCGTCGAGCGCTGTGAGGATTTCACGCCCGACTGGGCTCGTCGTGGTCACCTCGTTCTCGCGGGCGTCGTAATACCGGCGATACTCTCGTCCGTTGACCTTCGTTCGGTCGTATACGTTCCTGACGGAGAGCGGGTCATTCGGTTCATCAAGCGTGACGCTGCGTTGTACCGTGGTCGTGTTGGAGAGACCGCCGGGTGTCGCCACCGTCACGCTTTCAGGAACGGGCGCCTGCATGCCGAACCTCGGATCGGCCCCGTACTCAATTGTGGACACCGTGCCGTTGGGAGCCGTGACCGTTCTTTGTCCGTTCGAGCCCTTTACGAGCTCAGTCTGCAAACCCGCCGGATCGATTCGTACACGCCGTGTTCCACCCACACTGCGCCGGGTCACCTGGTACGTGGTCGTCATTCCGAGCGCAGTGGTGTGTGCGACTTCAAACCCGCCCGCAACATCCGTTCGTGTCAGCGTCTGGACGCCGCCGACTGCATCGGTGGCGCTAACGAGACGACCCTGGTCATCATAGTCGTACTGAGTAGTATTGCCGTTCGGATCCGTCATGTCAGTAAGCAGACCGTCATCCCTGTATGCGAACTGATGCACCGCGCTGTTCGGGTTGGCGATCGTTTCAAGTAGTCCGTCATCGTCAATATCCAGCGCTGTGCGTTGGCCGTACGGACCCACGATAGCCGTTGCGGCTCCCTCGCCATCCCGTTCAATTGTCGTTGTTCCACCCTCACCGTCCAGTATGCTCGTGAGCAGCCCGTTCTCGTCATAGCCGAACTCGTAGAGCGGCTCGCTGGTGAGCGCGTTAACTGTGCGCAAGTGCCGTCCTTGGCTGGTGAACACATAGACTTCATTACCCGTTTCCGACGGAATCAGCATCTCCCCGACCACGTAGCCGGGCAGCGGCTTCTCGATTTCGCCCACAAGGCCGCTGCCACCCATGGCAATGTGAAGGTTGCCATCAGGTCCGACATGAAGCGCTTCAGGACGCAAAGCGGTATCTGTTGCTGGGTTGCCGAAGGTACCGTCCCAGTTTGCCCCTCCGTTGCCCGCGATGGT
>CAZGCA010000001.1:207008-224727 GCA_964524145.1 uncultured bacterium
TTGCTGGGTTGCCGAAGGTACCGTCCCAGTTTGCCCCTCCGTTGCCCGCGATGGTGGTAATGATTCCGTCAGGCCCCACGCGGCGTACGCGGTACTGAGATCCGTCCGCGAGGTAGAAGCTTCCGTCGGGTCCCACCGCAACATCGTAGGCATTGATTCGCGCGCTGGTTGCCGGGCCCCCGTCACCGGAGAAACCTTCCTGACCGGTGCCTGCGACCGTGGTGATGATGCCGCTCGGCAATACCCGACGGATGCGGCTGCCGCGCATACCGTCGGTTATGTAAAGACTCCCGTCCGGGCCAAATGCGACCCGGCCGGGGATGTAGAGTTGCGCCGCACCTGCGGGCTCCCCGTCGCCGCTATAGCCCCGAACCCCTGTTCCCACCTCGGTCGAAATGATACCGTCCAGTCCGACCCGACGGACACGATTGTTGCCTGTGTCACAGAAGTATAGACTACCGTCCGGTGCAACGGCGAGACCGCGGGGCATGTTGAGTTCGGCTGCGACGGCCGGTCCGCCATCACCGCTGAACCCGCCGTAGTCGATGCCGCATGAATTCAAGTGTCCATCTGTACGCCGAACGCCCGCGAACGTCGTGATTATCCCATCGGCATCAACCCTGCGGATACGGTTGCCGCATCTTTCGGAAATGTATACGCTTCCGTCACGGCCAACCGCAACAGACTCAGGGGTGAACAGCGGTGACTCGAGGGCCGGTATATCGTCGTCGCCGTATCCGCTTTCACCGTTTCCTGCAACCGTGGTGACAGTCCCGTCAGGCCAGACGCGACGAATGAGATAGGCACCTCTGTCGCAGATGTACAGACTGCCGTCCGGTCCGAACGCGAGGTCGTAATTCTCGACGCAGTATGCCTCAGTAGCCTGTGATATGACCCCCATGTAGATGCCTTCAGCGTCACGCGTGCCCCCGTCCCCGCTGTAAAAGACCCGACCGTCTTGGTCATACGTATGGTGTACGCTAAGGCTCCATCCGCCCAGAGCCTGGGGCGGGGCGTCCCAGTTGCCGACGGTCGATTCCCACTTCTGGACTAATGGGATGGTCTTGGATCCTCTGTGAACGGTCCCAAAGTCTGAGCTGATGAATCGTGCAAAGCTTCGCCTCGTAGCAGTCGGCACGGCATAGTACGCCAGCCGGTACGCGTAGCCAAGGGTCAGGAAGGCCGGTTCGCTCCCCTGTATCACGCGACCATAACCATCCTCGCCGTCCCACGTGAACGTGGTGCTCTGATTCGGCTCGGGGCCGAAGCTTTGAAAGTGGCGCTGGCCGGCGATTCTGATCTCGAGAGTGATGGCCTCAAGGCTGTCCGGAACGCTGCTGCCGCTGAGGGAGATGTCCAGGTTTCTCTCAGCCGTTGATCCCGGAACCCGGTCGCTACGGTAGTTGAGGGAGAACGGGGTGCCGGCAATTGGGATGCGTTCACGGAGCACCTGGTTTTGGTATTCTACAATGGAACCGAATCCTTCGCACGGATCGTTCTCTGTAACTTGGGTCTGAGGAGGAGGTTGATTAGGCGGCTGGGCATCTTCCGGCGGGCCGTACGGCCAGTTGCAGTCCCAAGGAGTGAAATGCGCGATCGGTACACGCCACAGGCTCCGGCCCGGCTCGTAAAGGTCCGCGAGGCGTTGTCGTTCATCGTCCGTGACGCCAAGCTCTGCGAGCACGGCAGAATCATCCGCCGCGCCGTCGCCGTCAGTGTCCAGGTCGGCCATGCTGCCGGTCTCGCCGAGTATCTCGATTACGCGCCCGTTATTGGACGCCACCCACAATCCCTGCTCGCGATCGTAGTATCCCGTCGGTACGGCACTACCAACAGGGAATCCAAGGAAGTTGTCCACGTACTTGATAATTGGTTGATCGAACTGAACGTCCGTCGCGCCCGCGGCCATGGCTTCATCAGCGGTTACTTCCGCGCAATACGTATACGCGCTCGTGGGCGGCAACTCGGCGGGCATCGCTTCTGGACCGTTCTCTCCGACTGTGTACTCGGTGACGCGTACACTAAGCGCGCTGACCGACTCCGTACTCCCATCGGGCATCACCAACTGCGCACTCGTGCCCTCCGGGAAGAGCAGCGTTGCCTGGCGCGTGCCGTCCTCATCCGTCACTTCGCTCCCCTGCGCTACCTGGAACGGCTCCGAGGACGTCAGGTCTATCTCGGTCACTACCGGATCGACCGGTATCATCACCACGCCCGGCAACCACGCATAGTTTCGCCACAACACGTCTATCTGACGTTGGGCGGTCAGGTACTCCTCCTTGGTGTAGTTGACGGTGACGCTGCCGCCGTTTACTACGATGTCGAACATCCCGTCCTCGCGGGTCAGCGTCTGGCCGTATTCCGGGTGATTCAGGATAGTAATCCGCACTCCAGGCAGAGGATCGCCCTCGCGGGACGTCACCTTGCCGCGCAACACCGCGACACGCGTTGCCTCGATAGTACCCGGAGCCACATCGGTCTGGATGGGGTCATCTCCTGTGTAGATGAACTCGGTGGCACCGGCAATATCCGTCGGAACCGTCGGGTCCAGGTCTGTCGCCACATCCTTCGGATCGGGAGGCAACTCGCCGCCTCCGTTACCGCCGTTCGTGATCCCCAGCGCCGCGTTGATGCACAACTGGACGTCAAGCGCGTTGACTGTCCCGTCGGCATTGATGTCGGCGTCACGCCCGCCGATGTCGATCCCGAGCGCCGCGTTAATAGTGAGCTGCACGTCAAGCGCGTTGACCGCGCCGTCGCTGTTGACGTCACCCGTTACCTGTGCAGCAAACTTGCCCGCGAAGATGATCACGAAAGACAAACAGCATATCGGTACGATGAGAAGAGCCGCGCGCTTCATGAGTTTCCCCTTCCTTGGAAGACTACCGAAGTCATTGCACACCAGACTCAGAGAATGCTACCACAGGGAATGCCTGCGGTCAATCAGACAATGGCGGTTTCGCACCGGTCATGATTACATGACAAATCGTCTGATTTGCCTCGAAATGTATCTCGTCCTTTTTGGAGGAGACTACAATATGTACGAGGTTATCGTACCGGGGCTTACTCGCTACCGGGAATGACGGGCAGAACGATATGGGACAGGTACCGCGCGCAATGGTAGATGGTGTTGACCGCCACACGTTTCATACGGCTTCTGCTCGACGCCCGTTCCATCAAGCAGTAGGCAGTGTACCACAACAGCGGCGTCCGTATCACCGGTGTGCCGACGTTGGCAGCGGAGAAGTCGGCCGCACATTCGGTTAAAGCGCCGAGATGAGTCCCAGGGCGGCGTTAATGACCAACTGCACGTCCAGTGCGTCGACTCTGTCGTCCTCGTTTATGTCGCACTCATCTCCAACGGCCAACCCCAGTGCACCGTTGATGACCAATTGCACATCCAGCGCGTCGACCCTGTCGTCCCCGTTCACGTCACCGAATAGCGCCGGGACGGCCTCGTACTCGAGTACTATCTCCGTGGTTTGACTGTAGACGATGGTGACGGTCTCCGGCTCCGGCGTGACGTACCCGTCCAGGCTGCTGTAGGACACCGTGTGGGCACCCTCAACCAGGTCGTCAAGCTGCTCACGATTGTATCGCCAAATACCGTTGTCCACACGCCACTGCGCACCTGCATCCAGCGCCTCGGCCGGCTCAAGGGTGACCTTGAGCGATCCGAACCGTGTGGTCCGGCTGGTGAGCGGGTCGGTCCCTGCGGCCACTTCGACGCCGTCGTCGGTGCCGTCGCCGTCCGTATCACGCAATGTCGGATCAGTGTGATACACATCCACCTCTTCTCCGTCGCTCAATCCATCGCCGTCCGTATCCCAGAGCGCCGGGTCAGATCTGTGCTCGACTTCGGCCAATGCGTCCAAGCCGTCGCCGTCGTCATCAGGAAGCGGCGCCACGGCGACCGTTATCCGGAAGCCTTGCGTGTCCGTGCCGCTGTTCCCGTCCGAGGCGCCGAGTTCGACATCATGGACGCCGCGCTGGTCGGCTGCTGGAACCCAGGACACCGCTCCGGTGCTATTGTCGACGGTCATGCCGTCAGGACCCGTCACAAGCGCGTATGTCAGGATATCGCCGTCTGCGTCGGTCGCATCTGCGTCGTATGCATACACCACGCTCACCTCGGCCTGCGTTACAGGACCGGTCGTAATATGCGGCGGGTTGTTGCCGCCGCCGGCGGCCATGGGTGTTATTGCCTTTGCAGCCGACGGGGCGCTTTCGGCACCGTCTTCATCCACAGCCGTCACCCACATCAGGTACGTACGTCCTGTTTCGAGGTCGACTGTGTGAGATTGCAGTTCACCAACAGCTTCCGACAGTGCCTCGCTCAGCGGCGCACCATCCTCCAGCCAGTACAATCGGTACGAGAGAATGTTGTTGGCCGTCGACGCTTCCCATGAGGCCGTCACTTCGCCGCCCGACGAGGACAACGCCAAACCTGTAGGGGCAGGCACGTTTGTCTCGTGCCATATCACGACAGGCTGGCCGAGGTAGGCGAGCTGGGCGCCGTGGACGCCGTCGTCCACTTTCGCGTAGACATAGTAGGTGCCGGGTGCGACGTCGCCCGTGTCCCACGTGTGCTCACCGTACCCGTCGGTTTCGGTGAGCCCGGTCACGATGGTGATCCCGTCGAATCCCTGCATGTCGGTGTCATAGTGGAGGCTGACCGCCGCGTCGCTGTCCGGGTCGGCGGCAGTGTAACCCAGCACAATCGTGTCCGCCTGGCTCGACAACGTTCTGGCATACACCATCGTCACGGTCGGTGCCGTGTCGATTGGAAGTACCGTGACCTCTGCAGAACCCAGCATTTCCGGGTCCGGCACTTCGACCTGCCACGTTCCCGGCACGGGCTGGTTCAGCAGGTAGAACGCGCACCCGAGCGACGAATCTGCTGCGTAACCATACGAGATACCGTCGGCATCGCCGGGAGTGAGCCGTACGCCGTTGGGATCGATCAGTTCGAAGTCCGTGTCTCCTTCATCGTAACTGAGGAACACCATCACCTGCCCTACGCCTGCGGGCATCTCGAACGTTCCCGTAACCAATCTGTCCACTCCAAGCTTGGCGTATTCGGCATACGCTTCCGGACTCATTTTCCAGGGCCAATCGATGTCTAAGTTAATGGGTGACTGGAAGCTGGCATTAAGGTCTGGGAACCCCCCCGGCTCCAAAGTCGCCGTCAGCTTGACGTATCCTGCAATGACGTCCACTTCAAAGCTGCCGGTGAACCCGTCGTTGTCTATCGTTGCGGTAAGATCGAACGTCGGCACCGACACCGTGTCAAGCACCAATTCCACCAAGTCGCCAACGATACTGTCCAATATGCCCAGGTCCACTTCGCCGAGGTCGAACGTGCCGCTGGCCGTGCCTTCGTAGTTACCGTCGAAGTCGATCGTGAAGGTTATGCTTGGTTCAAATACATGTGCCCACAGATACGCCGTGGCCCCAAAGCTGAATCCCGGGTCGCTGCTCGAAGGCGTCCCGAATCTCGCAAACACTTGGGCCATTTCGTACCCTTCGTCCGGCCCGCCCAGCAGGTAGATGGTGCCGGTTGCCGTGAACATGCCCGACGTGTCGAGCAGCAGTTCCGGCACGCCTGTAATGAGACGATACCCCGCAACCGTCGGTCCAATCGTCAGCTCACATGCCGCCTTTATCTTGAGCGGGGGAGGACCGGGCGCCATATCCATCAGCCCGCCCGAAACCGACTGAAGCCACACCACGCCTGAGCTGTCGAGATTTATGCCCGGATCCGGGAACCCGACGCCGATGACGACCGTTTCGAGTCGTCCGTCACGAATCGTGATCTGCTCGATGATAACGTCGAATTTCGGCGTCGCGAGCGTACCGCCTCCGCCGAACTCGCTCTCGACGGTGTTGAAATCGAGATGACCGTCCTCGATGCCCCACGGAAAACTCGCGAATGTCACATCAGGCAGTTCGACCGTGCCTTCAAACTCGATTCCCGACGATTTCGAGATAATCAGATTGTCGACCTCGATGCTTACATCAATCGCGGGAGGCAGCGTCAGTTCCCCCGAGACCGTGATGCCATCGCCCGCGAACCCGAACGATTCAATCTCGACGCCCAGCCCCACGACCTCGAGCAGCGACGCCGCGGCGGTCAATCCAGCGCACACACCGGCGTTCGCGTCGATCGTGATCGACCCGAAGTAGAACGACACATCGCCCACGTAGGGCACGTTGTCGGCGATCCACCTCCCGTTCCCCGTGA
This sequence comes from uncultured bacterium, assembly GCA_964524145.1. Classification (GTDB taxonomy): domain Bacteria; phylum Hydrogenedentota. The sequence goes on from CAZGCA010000001.1 coordinate 213,253, forward strand.
TTGTCAGCGCGGTGAAGTCCAGCGTCAACACACCGCTGAACGAGAGAATGCCGTTGATGCGCACGTAGCCTCTCGTTTCGTACATGTTCTCGCTCACCTCGATGAACTGTTCCGCGTCCACCGTGAGCATGCCGATGGTCATCGACGTGAGGTTCGGCGGCACGTCATCCTCATCATCCGGGTTGCTGCCCCAGTCCGTCTCCTCGCCATCGGGAATCCCGTCGCCATCCATGTCGGGGTTCGTCGGGTCGGTCCCATAGATGTATATCTCGTCGTGATCATTCAGGCCGTCCCCGTCCGTATCCCACAGGAATGGGTCCGTCTCTCCCTCATCCACAACGCCGTTGGCGTTTACGTCTTCCTCGCTATCGAACAGGCCGTCATGGTCGCTGTCCGGCATTCCGGGCGCGACAAACGCGTAGACCTCCTCACCGTAATTCGTCTGCATCGTGATACCGATTTGCGTGCCTTCAGCAGGGTGAGGGTCGAATACACACGTCAACCGGTATGCGTTGCCAATCAGCCCGCTCGCCAAGCTGCTGTAAATGTTGGCCAGCGACTCGGGACCGTCCGCGGGCACATAGAGCCCGTAGGTTTCCTCGGACAGTGTGCGCATGCCTTCCGAGGCCTCGGTGCCGGGTTCCGCAGCCTCGTCCAAGCCGACGGTCACAATCGGAATGTGCAGATCGAGGGCCGTGTTGATGCAGTCCTCGCGGCAAGTATCGCTATTCGGCTGGCCGTCCGAAAACAGTATGACAATCCGCTGCCACACCGTATCGTCCCGCTGCCCGTCGAACCACACAAGGGTCTCGAGAACCGACTCGTAGAGCGGCGTGCCTCCCGTGTCGCCGAGCCCGTCCAGAGCGGCATCAAGCAGCCCGTGGTCCGACGTGAAATCCTGGTGGATGCCCGTTCGGTACATCTCCTCCGAGATGTACCGCGGGAACTCGAGCACTGCCGCCTCATCGCTCGGACGCAATCTGTCCACAAACCCTTTTCCGGCTGCAATGCGCAGATCGTCCCTGTCGGTCGTGTCCAGGCTGCCGCTGCCGTCGAACAGCATCACCACCGAGAGCGGTTTCGGCGCTTCCTCCACATGTTCGACGATAACCTCAGCCGAGTATTCGACCGGCTCGATGGACACATCGTCCAAGGTGAAATCCGGCAGCACGACGGGAGGGCCGTCTTCATCGGGAAGCACGAACGAGACGGGTGCAATCAGCAACTCAAGCGTGCTGTCCCGCCAGAAACTCGGGGATATCGTATCATCCAGAAGCAACACGTCCACCGGGATGCTTTCCGAGTCATACGGGTCGTATCCGCTGCGGTACTCGTCACCGTCTGCAAACCCGTCGTCGTCGGAATCCGTGTCCAGGTAGTCCGGGGTGCCGTCCTCGTCAGTATCCTTGTCGTCCCCGCCTTCGACGCGGTCCGGCACGCCGTCCCCGTCTGCGTCCGGCCAGTTCTCGTCTTCCATGTAGAGGTAAGAATCCTCGAGCACGAGAATGGTTTCCGTCTTGGTATCTCCGTCGTCGAGGAAGACCAGCTCAAATGTGTTGTCGCCCAGCGAAACGTGGCCTGCCGGAATGTCGTACCGCGACGACGCGGTCTTGTTCTCCAGCACGGCCGAGCCGTTAATGCGCAGGTCGTACTTGACATACAACGTGCCGTTGTCGAACCCGCCGCGGTCCGTGACGTGAAGACGGATCTCCCCCTCGGCCGAGTCATCGTCAAGGTTCAGTGTGAAGGTAAGCGTGTCGCCTTCGGTTATGACCACCGGACCCTGGCCCCGGTCCTTGAACGCCCCGTCGGGAAGGGCAGCTTCTTCTATCTGTATGTAAGAGTCCTCGAGCACGAGCACCGTCTCGGGGTAGGAATCGCCGTCGTCGGGAAACGCGAACTCGAAGGTGTTGTCGCCTTTCTGGACAATGCCGCTCGGAATGTCGTAGTCGCTGCTGCCGCCGTCGAACACCTCGAGCCCGTTGACCTTCAAAATATACTCCAAACTGGACCGGCCATACTCGACGCCGCCCCGGTCGGCCATGTGAACGCGGAGCTCGCCCGTCGAGCAGACATAGGGCGACGAGACAGTAAACGTCAACGCCTCCCCCTCGTGCATCACAACCGGCTCCTGACCGCGACTCTTGAAGCTCCCTTCCGGCAGTTCCTCTTCGCTGATCTGAATGTAGGAATCTTCGAGAACGAGGGTTGTCTCCGTCGTGCCGTCCTCGTCGTCCGTGAACCGCAGTTCAAACTCGTTGTCACCCTGCTGGATGACGCCCGAAGGTACCGTGATCGCGCTTGACGTGCCGCTCTTCACCGGTTCGCCGTTCACGTAGACGATGTACTTGATGTAGGACACCCCGTTGTCGGCTTTGCCGCGGTCCGTGCTGTGCACGAAGACCCGAGCATCAGCACACTCGTAAGCCGAGTTCACCGTAAAGAAGAGCGAACCGCCTTCGGTAACGACAACCGGCCCTTGGCCGCGTTCTCTAAAACTCCCGCTCGGAAGTTGTTCCTCTTCAACCTGCAAGTACGAATCTTCAAGCACGAGCGTGCTTTCGAGGTCGCTGTCACCGTCGTCGGTGAACTCGATAGTCACGATGCTGTCGCCCTGTTGCAGGTACCCGGAGGGAATGGTGAGCAGGCTGGTACCGTTGTCAACCGGTTCGCCGTCAATGTATACGACGTAAGCCAACGAGCTGCGCCCCTCGTCGTATCCGCCCCGGTCGACAGTATGCACTTTCATGGCTATGGACGCACACACATAGTCCGAGTGAACGGTGAACGCCAGAGAATCGCCTTCGTGAACCACCAGCGGACCTTGCCCCCGGTCTCGAAAACTGCCCTCACGAAGAGTCGCTTCGGTCACACGAATATAGCTGTCCGTCAACACTTCCGTTGTCTCAGTGACCGCATCGCCATCGTCCAGAATCTCGAATGAGAACGCGTTCGTTCCAGGTTGAATAACGCCGCTCGGCACCGTGATGGAACTTGACGTGCCGTCCACGACCTCAAACCCGTTGATTCTCAGAAGCCAACGGAGCGAACTGCGCCCGGTTGTGCCACCGGGATTCGTCATGTGAACGTAGACGCGACCCGACGAACACGTGTACGAAACGTCAATCTGCGTCGAGTACGTGTCGCCCTCTGTAACCACCCCGGAGAAACCGAGGCTGGACTCCACGGTCTCAGCTCTTTGCACGGGGGGCATTGGCTCAATGGACGCAAAGGCGGCGTAGTCGGTGAGCGGAAGATGATCACGAGGCAAGGATAGCGCTTCTCCCCTTGCGATAATTGCGGCGGAACAAACCCCAACTGCTAGAACAAACGTACGGCGAACACTGAATCTCCTGGACATGGCACAATCCTCCTTCATACAGACGTAAGGAATCCTGAGGAAAGCCCCCTCGCCGAGTCTCCTAACCCCCCGCGAATTTTCCGTAAGAATTCTACTCCGGAATCCCGGTCTACGTCAAGAGGCGGCAACGGTTGAAAGCTCGCAATAACGGCTTTGCCATATGCCGATGGGGTATTGGCTACGCCGGTCCCAATGGCCACGTTCCCGGCCGCCGTGGTATCATTGTGCTGGTACGTACGCTGCGATGACAGTGGTGAGGAGCAGTCTTGGAAGGAGAGCCGAGATGAAAACACAGGTTTTCGTTGTGGCCGGGATCATGGTGTCCGTCGCGCTTATGGATTTGGTCGGGACAGCGGAGCAGACTGACCCCGGTCCGACACGCCAACCGATTATCGCCGAATCTGAAACAGCCGAACTGGGGTTGACATACGGCAAGAGCACGGACCTGTCGCTTCCGAAAACCATCCTGTTCTCTGCGTCTCCGGAGGAGATCGTTGCCGACGCGGAGGAGTGGTCGCGCCGGGGGATAACCGCGTTCTTTGTGAACTATGTGGCTCGCGAGTGGTCGAGCGATATCTGGGCGAAGGACGGAAAACCGTGGACCATCGGCGAATCGGACGAGACGTTCCAGAAGACTAAAGAAGCCAACGCGGTCTGCAAACGTATCGGTTCCGACACCTTCTTGAAGATCGCGTTCGACAACCCGTTCGAGTGGTTCAACGATATCGCCTGGCAGCATATCAACCACAACTTCCGACAGTTCGCCATCTTCGCGCGCGAAACGGACTGCACGGGCATCGCCATTGACATCGAGTACGTGAGCGAACAGTACCAGTTCGAGTGGGAAGGGTACACCTACGACGGGTATACGCGGCAGGATCTGGTCGGGAAGATCCGCGACCGTATGACCGCGGTGATACAGATCCTGTACGACGAGTTCCCCGACATGGTGTTCCTGACGTTCCCCGAAGAGGGTCTCACGCTGGGCAGCGTCATCCACGTTGCCTGGATAGAGGAAGCCGCGCGACGCAACGCGCCCGGCGGCGTCCACTACTGCACCGAATACACGTACCGCAACCCGAACATCCGGTACATGTTCGGCCACGGTTGGGCGTGCAACGATCTGTTTCACCGGCTGCTCAGCGACCACGCAAAACGGTACTGGCGCGAGAAGTGTTCGATCGCCGCCGGAGTATGGCCGTTCGGCTTCAACTACCAGCAGGTGTACGATCCCGGAATTTCGCTTGAAGAGTTCCGCCAGGCCTATGCTGCCTCGCTGATGATGTCGTCCAGGTACAACTGGATTTACAGCCACAACTGCCGGGAGCTGCTCATCGGCCGAGCCGTGAGCGAGTACAAGGGCGACGCCGACATCGAAGCGTACCTGCGCATGATCGCCGACAAGGAGATCGTGACGACTCCCAACTACGTGGCGCTCGCAAAAGAGTTGCGCGGAATGGTGCTGCGCGACTTCACGAACGATCTCGGCGTGATGCCTGCCCCGCAATTCTTCGGACCGAGCGATCGCGTCAGCGTCGGGCTGATACCCGCGACCTCGTACTCTTCCAGCGCGCACATACAGGCCCGTGACGAGCTGTGGGATTTGGGCCTGAAACTGTTTGCCGGTGCAGACGTGAACCTTCGGGACCATTTCGGCACGCAAACCCACTGGATGCTTATCGGCCCGTTCGAGAACGACGAGAACTGGAGCGGCCACGACGCGGTCTACCCGCCTGAAACGGAGATCGACCTCGACGCGGAGTACGACGGCCTCGCCGGAAAGGTGCGCTGGATAGAGCATCGGCAGGAAGGACGGCTCGCCAGCGTCGATCTGACCAAGGTGTTCGAGCCCACCGAACACGTCTCCGCGTACGGGCTCTGCTACGTGACTTCGCCACGCCAACAAGAAGCCCAGATCCGTGTCGGCACGAACGATTCCGGCAAGCTCTGGTTCGGCGGCAGGCCCGTTTACGACTACCCCCAGGAAGGCTCGGCGATCCTCGACAGAGACATCGTCCCGGTAACCATTCCGAAAGGCACCACACCCATCCTGATCAAAGCCTCGAACGGCGAGATCAACTGGGGATTCGTCTTCCGCATCACCGACGAGACCGGCAAACCGCTACAGGATATCCGCTTTTCCCCACGCCCCCCGGGTTGATGAAGGTTTGCGCCGGGGGCTACTTGGCTGGCCGGGGCGGCATTTGCTGGTCGTATTTGCCGACTTGTCCGGTTGCAGCGAGGCGTGTTTGAATGTGCTCGATGATGTCGTAGAGCTGATCTTCGGAAACCCGCGACTCGGCCACGGTCACCAGGGAAGGTTTGTTGGACGACGCGCGCACCAAACCCCAGCTGTTGTCTTCCATGGTGAACCGGACCCCGTTCACCGTGAGCAGCTCTTTGATCTTCTGACCGCCGATGAGTGTGCCGGCGTCTTTGTCCGCCTGGTACTGCGCCGTCACGTTGTCGACAACGTCGTACTTCTCGTTGTCCGGGCAAAAGGGGCTGAGCGTCGGGCTCTGCCAGGTCTTGGGCAGGTCGGCCACCATCTGCGACAACGGCCTGTCGGATTCGTCGAGCATCTTGAGCAGCTGAATTGACGAGACGATGCCGTCATCGTAGCGCCTGCCGTAGGGTTCGTTGAGAAACCAGTGACCGCTCTTCTCGAAGCCCGCGATCGCGTTCTCCTCGGCCACCTTCGACTTGATATACGAGTGGCCTGTCTTCCAAGTGACGACTTTCGTGCCGGTCTTCGACAGCACCTCGTCATCGTAGAACAGACCGGTGCTTTTCACGTCGATGACCACGGCGCGATTGGGGTGATCCTTGCATATCCATCGTGCCAGCAGCAGGCCGAGCTTGTCGGAGAAGACTTCTTCGCCCTGGTCGTCCACCACGCCAAGCCGGTCCCCGTCGCCGTCGATGCCGATACCGATATGCGCGTTGTTCGCCCTGGTTGCCTCGCTGATATCGTGCAGAAACGAGATGTCTTCCGGGTTCGGGTTGTGTCGGGTGAAGTTCCAGTCGGCGGTACAGTCCTGCTCGATGACTTCACACCCGAGCTGCCGGAGGATGGGAGGCGTGAACCGGCCGGCCGTGCCGTTGCCGGCTGCTACAACGATCTTGACGGGTTTGCTGAGCGTATGGCCACGCAACGCGTCTTTCGCGTATTCCTCGAATATCCCGTCGAACGTCTCATAGGTGCCCTGGCCCGAAGCGAACTTTCCGTCGTACACGATCTTCTTGAACTGCCGGATGCCTTCGGGCCCGAGTGTGGACGAAAGCCCGTCGGCGAGCTTGACGCCCGTCCAACCGTTATCGTTGTGGCTGGCGGTTACCTGCAGCCCGGCCTTGCAGTCAAGATGGTGCTGGGCGTAATACATCATCGGTGAGAGTGTCAGGCCCAGGTCAATCACGTGCACTCCCGTCGACAGCAGGCCGACGACCAGCGAACGAGTAAGTTCCTGGCTGTACGATCGGAAATCGTGGCCGATGACAACCCTCTCCTCGCCGAGAATGTCTCGCATCATCGTGCCGTATGCACGGCCTAATACAACGAATCCGTTCGGGTTGATCTCTTCTCCGACCACCCAGCGAAGGTCGTATTCCCGGAACCCGTTCTCCGTGATAAGGGTCTTCTCAAAGTACTCGAATGAATTCGATTTGACTTGCGTATCGATGTCCCAACGCATCTTGCACCTCACAGGAATCAGCAATACCCCGAAGCTTGTTCAAGGCATCGCGCTACCCCCGGCATTGTCCACACACCTTCAAAACACACACTTCTGACTGAGTAAACCGTTCCACTCTGTCAGTCGCCGCCGTCGTACTGTACCACAACTGCCGTGCTCGGGTCAAATGCGGAACACTCTGTCATGGGACGAGTTGCGAATATCTCGTCAGTGATCGGTGTTTTCCACGAGATCGAGATACCCGGCGAGGGTTGGCTTGTCGCTTCGGGAAAGCGTCACGGTGAGGTCCGGGCCGCTTTCGGGAACGGCCTCCACTGGAACGTCCACGTATCCTCGAGCAGGGTTCAATCCCGGGATCGTGGTCACCGTCTCGCCCAAACGGCTGACTGTCAGTGTCAACGTCTTCCCGGCCTCCTCCTTCTCGCCAAGAACATCCCAGGTAATCCGCAAGTCTCCCGCAGAGGGTGTGTGGTCCTTCACCCGTTTCGCCTCCATCGTGTAGAAGCTGTTCGGATGGGAATACCACAACGCGTACCGCTCGCGCGCCACCTTTCCCGACATCTCGGCCGAATGCCAATCGCACGAGACGTCGTAATCCAGATGCAGGATGTCGGAAGGACCGGATGACTGGGAAACGATCAGGTAGCTGTTCGGAAGATACGCCCACGTTCCGGGCACGTCGCAGTGCACCCAGCCGATCCGAGGCATATAGACCTCCGCCCAGCGATGATGCGTGTTGTCGCGGTAGGGTCCGGGACCTTTGGCTGGTCCCCCGCGCACCAGGGCTCCGGTCCAACGCGCAGGAATCCCCGCCGAGCGGCACATGGCCACGAAGGTGAACGCGTATTCCGAGCAGCTTCCGCTGCCCCGCTCGATAACCTTCACCGCATCATCCCATCCGCCGCCGGTCCTGTACTCGATATGGTTCCTCACCCAGTCGAAGATCCGGCGTGCCATGGTCCAGGGGTTTGTCTCCCTCTCGAGAGCGTCGTCACGCGCCTCGGTTACCGTTGGATGCGCAATGCGAAAGATATCCGCATCCACGAGGAATTCCGAGGCGACCGGTTCGGGCACTTCGTCCAACGGGCCGACATCGGCGGGGTCGATCTTGTAATGGAGATCCCACGTCCGAACCCGTGCGCGCCAGACAGTCTCGAGCGTGGCACCGGGGGCTACATCCTCAAACTGGTACGCGACAATCTTCTGGCCCCGGTCGTCTTCGGTTAGTTGTCCATCTCCGGGAGAGAACGTCAGATCGACAACCTCTTGGCGGTCGAGGTTCGACGGATAGAGCGCGTACGTCTTCAGATACGTGAGATCGCCGGGACCTGCGTTCTTGACACGGTGAATCAGGCGCACATCGCCGACCGCCGGGTTAAAGCGATATGCTGCCGAATTCGGTCCGAGCTTGAGGGCTCTGAGTTCCTCGCCGTCAGGGCCTGCGCTCTCCATTCTGATCCAGCCGGAACCTTCTCGAACTTCAAATGCCAGATCGGTCGGTTTCGGGATTCGCGTGAAGTCCCGGTGAGTTTCCCGTGCCGCTTCCTGGTACGGCGAACGTCTTGAAATCGATCTATCGAGAATGGATATCAAGCGGTCCTCGAAGATGAGCACTACAACTGCAACCGCCAGTGCAAATGCCGCCAACACAAGCTTCATTCTGGGAAGGTTAGCCTGCAATGCGCGATTCCTCGGTTCAAGACATGGCTCGAAACAATCGTTTCCGGCAGTCAGCGCGTAGCGTGCCGGCCCTGTCGGGAGCACTCGCTAAGGATAAACTCATGCGATCGTGTTGTCAACGCGGATTTCTCGAAGTGACACGGCACGCTGGAAAGAGGCTGCCTGGTTCCTCTTGTGAATAGCCTTCAATGTTTGGTGTATACTATGGTGCAATGCATGGTTCAGTCGGCCGAAAGGGGCTTGGCCGGTAGACCTTGAACGGCAACAGTGTGTGGAGGGTTCTCCCGATGAACGGCAAGATGAACGTGACCAACGGTCTCAATCAGGCCGTGGAACATACCAAACGTGTGCTGTTCCGGCCGTTCGACTTCGGTAAATGGGTGTGCTTCGGCGTAATCATCTTCCTCGATGTGCTCTTTCAAGGAGGGGGAGGAGGAGGCGGCGGCGGATTCAACCGCCCCGGTGGCCCGGACAACATCGCAGACGGGGTGGGCTCTGCAAAGGAATGGGTCATCCAGCACCTCGCTGTTGTGCTTCCCATTGTTGCCGTTGTTTTCGTCATCATCATCGGTCTGGCGGTTCTGTGTATGTGGCTGCGAAGCCACGGGACGATGATGCTTATCCGCGCCGTGGCGTTGAACGACTCCGACATCGGCGAGAACTGGCGGCAGACTCGGAAAGCCGCGTTCTCTTTGTTCGTCTTTCGGATTGTGTTGGCTGCAGCCGGGTTCGTTGTTTTCGGTGGCTTCTGTCTCGTGGCGTTACTGACGGTTTTGAACCAGGCAGCACGCGGGACCGATACAATCTGGCCCTATCTAGTGAGCCTCCTTCCGCTTGTCTTCGTCTGGATCTGCCTTGCATTGGCGTTCTGGCTTGTGGAGACGCTCCTGCGAAACTTTGTCGCACCGTTGATGTTCCATTTCGACCTCTCGTGTGTCGAAGCGTGGAAACATTTCAGAGGCGTCTGCCGAGGGAACATCCTGATGTTGTTCCTATTCTTGGTCATTCGGTTCGCATATTTCATCGCGTTTGGGATCGCTTCGGTACTCATTGGGTGTGTAACATGCTGCATTGGATTCCTGCCTGTTATCCATCACACGTTGTTCGCCCCGTTCTATGTGTTTGACCGCTCCTATTCGCTTTACGTGCTCGAATCTCTGGGGCCGGACTTCCGCATCATCCAGCCCGCACCACCGGACTTGATTCCCGAGATATCGTCCTCCTCGTGAGCACAATGTGTTCACAGTAGTACCGGGCCCAACGCCCGCACGCTGGTCCCTTCATTTGTCGTCGCGCCTGTGCTACGTGGTGGCTTCATTTGTGTAGCACTATCGCACCCTCGGTGTTGACACTGCAAACGGTTTCGGGTATGCTATTGGGCGTGATGTGGACGGGAGTTCGCGAACGCCGGGGAGGCTGATACGTTGCCTGTGGTGAAGGATGATGGGTGAATTCGCGGTAGGGAGTCGCGGTCGAGGCGACTACGAGAAGCCGCGCCTGCTCAGGACGCACCCGGCTGTTGTCCGGCCCCTCCGACACAGCTCCGACCATGAGGTGGTTGGGCGGTGCCTGGCTTACGACGAGGATGCGTGGCGCGAACTGATCCACCGTCACGGCGGTGCCATTCACGTTGGGATAACCAGGCAGCTCTCCCACAGGTCGGGTTCGGGCAATGGTATTGACCTGGACGATATTCTCGCCAAGGTGTTCGAGAAGCTTCTGAGACGCGACTGTGAGGTGTTGCGCAACCTGCGTGAGCCTGAGGCGTTGCGAGCGTACCTGTGCCAGATAGCGCGGACGGTCACGGTGGATCATCTGAGGTGCGAGAAGGCTGCCCGGGTGATGCCGAGAGGTAATGTGTCGGGAGATCCCTATAAAGAGATGGCGTCAAAAGAGCGTTACCTGCTGTTGGATTGCGCGCTGGAGACGTTGCCGTCGCGTCACCGTGAGTTCCTGGAACTGTATTATGGTCAGGGACTTACGTACAGGCAGATAGCTGATCAGACAGGTGCGCGCATAGGGACCGTGGGGGTGGTGCTGCATCGTGCCCGGAAAATTATTTGCACGTTACTGAAAGAAAACGGGGGGGCGTATCGTCTATAAGGGTAGAGGGTAGAGTTATGACGATACTTGCGTTGAGCAGTCAAGAGGGGTTCAAGCCCTTGGTCCAGCCGTTTCTGGCAGGCAAGGGGCATGCTCTATTCTTTGCGGCGACCAGCGAGGAGGCGATCGGCCGGGCACGAACGGAGCGTGTGGACCTGATCGTCATGGACCTTGACATGGCGGTGGGTGATGGGTTGAGGACGCTGAAGGAGTTGAAGAACGCTGCGGAGACAATGTTAACGCCGGTGATTATCGTGGCGCGAAGCAGTGCGGCGATACGCTACCTCGACGAGTTGAGCAAGTCGGTGAAAGAAGATGCGGTGGCGATAGTGGGTGAGCCTGGGGATCTTACGAGGCTCGAGGGGATGGTTGATCGTGTGTTTGGTGAGGCAAGCTCGGGTTCGGGTTGTCTGAGCGACGAGACGCTCAGCAAGCTGACGGACGGGGAACTGTCGACAGAGGAATCGGAGCGTGCACGGTCCCATTTGTCCTGGTGCGCGGACTGTCAGCACCGCTACGAGCAATGGGACAGAACGGACGCTGATCTCAGGGATCTATTTCGCGCGGCGCTGCTCGGAAAAAGCCGGTCGGAACAGTGTCTTACGCCGTGGCAGCTTGCGGGATACCTTCGCGGCCATC
>CAZGCA010000002.1:0-141949 GCA_964524145.1 uncultured bacterium
TGGTCGCATGACCATCGTGCCGGACAAAGCGCCGTGCAGCATTCAAGGCGGCGGTCAGGTCGATTCCGCCGAACCGCCGCCTTTCATTAATAGGCGTCTCACGTTCCCTGTTAAGATGCCAGGGAAATCGCGACGTATGGATAAGTTCTACTTCCCGCCAAGGCAAACGACCTTCCCATCCGTCGTCGAAACATAAAGCCGCGCGTTTGCCGCTATCATGCCGTCAAACACCGGCGCGGAATCGAGCCCGAACTCGGCCAGTTTCTTGCCGTCCACAGCAGACACGGCCCACAACACCGCATCTTTACGCCCCTCGAACGCGCCCAGCGGGTCATTCGGGTCGAGTACGTCCGGCGGACCGGCAACAAAGAGTGTCTGGCCGGCAAGCGCCATCGCCCGGATGCGAACAGGCAACCACTCGGACCATCTCGGTGGACGTACTCGTGTGAAACCGATCCCTTTATCCTTGTCGACGGCAACGGCTCCCAATTCCACCTTACCCTTGCTGCCGACATACGCTGATTGAGGCAACCACTCTAACGGTTCCAGCTCACCGACCGTACCTACTAGTTCAGGCTCGTTATCGTTGTCGTCGGCAAAAAGCAGATAGCCTTGCTCGGCCGGAAAGAACATCGGGCTGTGGCGGTTTCTCTTCGTGAACATCTTGACGCCATACGTCAGCGTATCGTCGAATACCAAAAGCTGGCCGCTCTTGGGCGCCTGGTTCGCTATATAGTAGCCCGGCCACCTCTTGGAATACATCCAAAACGTACGGTTATACCACGAACCGTCCAGCAGTCTCGCGGTCGAGAACAAATGCAGGCCGACGCTCTTGTCGCCCAGGCCGGTGACGTGCGGGCAGTCCTGCTCCACAAGCTTGTTGTCAAACTGCACCTGGCGCATGTAAACGAACGTGCCGTCGCCTACGAGAACGTCCGACCGCGCCCCGTCCATCCAGAACGACTGGCCCGAGCCTTCGGCCAAGTCCGCGTGCGGTCCTTCGACGCGCCCTTCATACAGCTTCTCTCCCGTGGCGGGATCGAGTCCGTAAACGAATATGCCGTCGTCGAGAAAGGACGAGCGGCCGGCCGTGCAGTATGACACCCCGTTCTGGACAAGCACGCTTCCGTGAACCGGCCAGGCCGATTCCAGTTGTCCAAACGCGCCCACACGCCGGTCTTCAGGCGCCGCCCGGAATCGCCATGCCGGTTCCCCATCGGACGCGCGAAGGCTATACACCCACCCGTCCGCAGACCCGAACAGGACGATGCCCTTGTAGATTGTCGGCGGCGAGTCCACACGACCGCCGGCGGTGTAGCTCCAGAGCGGTTCGCCGGTTTCCGCCGACAAGGCGTGAACCGTGTGCGTGTTTATCGACGCGACAAAGAGCTTGCCATCAGCGACAACCGGCGCCGTCACCCTGCCGCCCGGCTCAGCGTGCCAGAGACGTTTCACGCCTGCGGGAACCGCCGACGCGGTCGAACCGCTGCGACCGCCGTCGTGCCGGTACGTCGGCCAATCATCCGGATCCTCGATTGCAGACTGCGAATCGATCTGTGAATACGCAGGGCCGCGCTCGAGCCTCTCGGCAGCATCGACGCCCGGCTTTGTGCTTCGCTCCTCTGTCTCCGGCGCCAGCGCACAGAATCCCAACAGCTTGACGCCCGGTTCGCAGAAGCACTGGTCCGACGGCGAGTACAGCAACCCGTTGCACGGCATCACCCCCAGCTTGCAGGCACCACGGAGCCAGTTGTCCCGCGAGTGGTTCTCCGATTTCAGGTCGAGGAACTCGACACCTTCCTTGCCGCTCATGATGTAGCGGCTGGTCGCCTTGTTTCTGTAACACCGGTGATGGTGCGGGCCGCTGCGCAGGTTCTGGACCACCACCGTTCTTCTTTCCTCGCCTGTCAACAGGTCGTGCCCGATTCCGCTTAGTCCGCGCCACACAAGCCCGTCGGCGACAAAAAGGTCCTGGCGGGCTGCGCTTCTTTCCCGCGGCACGTTCTTGGCCCACAGGTTCTTTCCGGTTTTGGCAGAGAACGATTCCAGTCTATTGACACCTGAAACCAGCACCACGCCATCATGCACGACGAACGCCTGGACCTGGTTCGCCCGCTTTGCAGTCACGCGCCACAGCTCGTTGCCCCGTCTCAAGCCCAGGCAAACGAGCGCGGCGGTGTCGAGATAATAGACCCGACCGTCTTCTACTGCCAAACACAGCTCCGGGATTCTCCCGGCCTGCTTCTTCCAGACAACTTCACCCGTGCCGGCGTCGACACCGAGCACGAAATCCGGTGCAACTTGGCCTCGTCGTCTGGACATCCCGGCTGATGTGTCCCTGGCGCAGACGACCAGCATGTCCCGGCTGCATAGGATCTCGTCGGTACCCTGCGTTCCTGCACACGTCCGGACGAGATCGCCCGTCGCGGCATCAAGAACCGTAAGCGGCGCCTGATAACCAAGCGTGACATACACCCGGTTTCCCTCCGCAACCAGCCGACGCGTGAGCGTGGCAGGCAGTCTTGTGCGTTGTCCGTGGAGCGTGGTCCAGTCCTTTCCCTCGAGTTGCTCCCGCTTCCACTCCCGCCATCCCCAGCCCGTGATCGGCCGTTTCCACAGAAGCACGCCGTTAAACGCGTCGCGTGCCACGAGCGACCACGTGGCAGGCAGCCGTTCGTCCGTTATACCTATGAGCCCCTCGTCGAGAATGTAGAATATGCGGCCCCGGGCGGAAACCATGGCGCTGACACCCGAATCGATCTCGTGGCTTCTGAGCCAGAGCGGATTCGCGAGCCACTGCATGCGCCGCGGCGGTCCGACAACGGTGTCGTTCGCAACGGCGTTGTTGTTCGCGCCGTGAAGGAAATGTGTCCATTCGTCGATCTCTTCCGGCCACGGTTTGACGGTCGTTGTCCACCCTCCGCCGCCTTTGATGTACGCCACACCGTTGGGAACCAAGACCCGCATCACTTCGTCCATCGGAACCTCGCCTAACGCGTCCGAAACAACGAGGTTGACAAGGTTGTCCGTATACGGCAGGGTGGTGCCGTCAAACTTGTCTACCGATACCGTGCCGTAGATACCGGCCGCGCGGATAAACGCACGCGCCGTATCGACAGTGTCCGGATCGGCGTCAAGACCGTGGACCACGTACCGATCGCCTGCACGCAGAGCAGCCGTCAGTGTCCCGTCTCCGCAACCGATATGGACCACCAGACCGCCCTGGACACCGGTTGCTTCGAGGATGCGACGAGCCTCCTGCTCGGGCAGCATCGCCCAGGCGCTCGTCACCACAAACAACATCACCAGCAACCACATTGCTACCGCGACGGATCGGGTTCTTCTCCTCATGAGCTCACCTCTTTTTCCCTCTCACGGTAATCTGAATCGCATGCCTCATCGAGCAAACCGTCCTGCAACTTCCGGGGTTCAAGTATACAGGTCTCCCGTCCGTTTCTCCAGATGGATCGCAGGATCGGACAACCGCGGTTCGGCGTCCTGTAGAGAGAAGTGGGCTGGGGTGAGGGACCCCTGAACCCTAAACCCTAAATGTCAAACCCCAGAACCTTCTTCCCCCAAGAAAGCCCGGCGCTGTCGGAGACAATGCTTCCGACAGCGCCGGGGGCGTCAGTCTTACGCTGCTGTTACGTATACTCTAGCGGGTGGTTCCTCGCCACACCTTCACCAGAACGGTGTCAGTACCCGAGAACGCTTCGTCGGCTTTGGTAAGACCGCAGAGCGTCAACTCATCGGTCGACGGCGGATCGTTCTCGTCGTAGACGTCCTTGATCCCGCTCTCGGGAAACTTGGCAACCAGGTTACCGCACGAGTCCGCGAACGCGGAACTCGCCGGTACGCCGTTCAGCGTCAGCGAGTTCGTCGCAACCAGCCCGTACGCGATATCGGCATGCACGGTGAGCAAGCCCTGCTCAAATCCGAGCAGGAGGGTGTGCGGCGACACCTGGATTTCGATACCAACGTCCGCGCAGACGCTGGAACCGGCCACTGCCGCCAAGACGAGTGTCACTGCTAACGCGATTGCTTTACGCATAGTGTAAGCTCCTTTTTGTCTCACGGTCTCCGAGGGCTCGCAGAGCCCGACGAAGCACCGCGATTGAACGATTAGTGTGCCTCTGTTTCAGGATATTATGGGAGCTGGGTGGAGCAACGCAGACGAGGATTGTCGTCGCACGCTACGGCTGCACCTGCTCCGATCAGGCACAGCAGGGGGGAGCGTTCGGAGTGAGCCGGTACAGATAGCGGTCCGTTCTCCGAGACGCCAGAGAAGGGCGAGTCTTGGAACCCTCGCGACACACCCTCCGCGGCGGCTCAGGGACGACCTGGGGCGTTACGTATCGGTCAAGCCGTGCCAGCGCCTGACAGCAGAAGAAGTGGTCGGGTTCACGGGGGGAAACCTGCGGCGGGAGTTCGTCCTCATCACAACGATGGTGCAGGTGGAACAGAACCGGCTGCGAAGTGTGAAACACCACGTGCTGAACGTCCAGAATGTTGACTTCGCCGTCCGAATTAACGTCGGTTTGAGTGGTCGCGCCACGTACGTTAAACACCTCGGACACAAGGGTTTGAACGTCCAGGATGTTGACGTGATGATCGCCGGTGGCGTCCGCGCTGCACGTGCGGGTGAATGGGCCAACCATGGTCACCCACACAAACGATACGAGACATACCAACGTCAGAAGCTGTTTCTGCGTCATCCTTCCACCTCTACCTCCAATCACTATTGTACCAGCCGCAAGCCCCCGTGTCAAATCCACCCTATAAATACCGAACACCTGAGCGACCCACGAGCCCGTTTCGTCATTCCCGCGAACGCTGGAAAAAGGGTGTGTATGGGCCGGCGAGAATAGGTGAGTAGTGAATTAGGAATAGTGAATTTTGGATGGAGAATTTGGGGTCGTGGGGAATTATGAATTATGAATTCAGAATTGAGAATGAAGAATTGACAAACACCGGAATTTCACCATTCTCAATTCACTATTCCTAATTTTCCATTATCGAGTCTTCTCCCTTGTGCTCTTGATGATGGTCTTAAGAATGGCAACGAGCTCGTTACTTTCCTGGACCAGCGGGGCCAGTTTCTTCGCCGGCACGATGTCCGTGGCCACAATGAGCCGAAGCCAGTAGTGTGTCTCGCGCGCCTCTTTGCAGGCGATCTGGATCTTCGACACGAAATCCGCCCGGCTCTGGGCGGCTTGCCCTTCCTCGACGTTCGCGCCAATCGAGGTACCTGAGCGGAGCAGTTGGCGGCACAGCGTTCGGCTCACCCCCGGGTTCTTGTCAAGCTCGCGACAAAGGCAGACGATGCGTGTGGCAAACGCGAACGTCCGCTCACACAAATCCCTCTCCATGAATGGCTCCCCTTCTTAATTCACCATTCTCAATTCTGAATTCTTGATTCCCCCCTTCCCAATTCCCAATTCTGAATTCTAAATTCTCAATTCACTCCCTTCCGTCCTAGTCCTCCTCCTCCTCGACCTCGAGCACCTCGCCGTCGGCGGTCACTTCGATTTCGTACTCCTTCCCGTTCGCTTCGCCTTCCAGCTCGTACACGACACGGTCGTCTTCACGTTCGACCTCAGCTTCCGTCAGCTCGATCCCCTTCACAGCGTTGCTCGCAGCCGCCTTGACTTTCGCGGGCACCTCTGACAGAGGAACGGTCTCCTCGTCCTCGAAGATCCCCTCGAGGGACGCGCATCCCACAAAGGAAACGAGAACCAGCGCCACGACTACCTGCCACAGTTTCATGACAACCCTCCTTTCGTACCGCATCTCAACCCGACTCTCCCGTGCCGAAACCGCTACGGCAGCTGCCGGCTCGCACCACAACCCCGGTCTTAGAGAGTCGGCTTCACGCTTTTCTTGGATGACCTTCAGTATGGTCTCTCTTGGTCCGAGAATCAATCGCCAAAACGGCGCATTGGACGAGTACCGCGGCGATGACCAGTACCGGCACGAGGAACACTACACCGGCGTACAACACGATGTACGTCACGCCCAACACCTGCTGCACCATCCCATGCGACGACGTTCCCGACAAGAGCGATGTATAGATCCTGAACCCCAGCAGGTGGACCGCGCCGAACGCGACGCACCAGAGCACGGCCCTCACGAGAAACGCTCGCACGAGCGGGTTCAATCTCGAACCCAACCGTCGCGCCGCCTGCGCGCCGTCTGCGCGAGATGCAACGTCACGGGAGTCGCTCACTGAACCATTCCCTCGCGTACCAGACTCCACAACGGTCCCTCCGTCATCGCGTAAAGAAGCACGGCATCTCCCACCGGGTTGCTCGCCTGGTAACGCAGCATGCCGTCACGTTCGGCAGGAAAACCGGCACACTCGAGCGAGGTCAGCAGAGAAGAAAGGTACTCGACGTCGTCGAAGGCCGCCGCCGCCATGATTGCGAGCCCGCTTGCGCTCGCGCTGGCTCCCAGGAGAGGAATCACCGGTCCCGAATCCACATCCATCTCGCCCTCCAGACCAACAGGCCACTCACGGGAGTACCCGAACCCCAGAAACGAACGGGCAAGCTCGGCGTGCGCGCGGCGGTACTGGTCCGCCGCGAACCCTTCGTCCACAACCTCCAACATGTGGCTCGCCATCCAGATGGTCGAGCCTTCCGGGCCGAACCCCGACGGTGACGGCGCCCCGGCCACCGCGTAGGTCGAGATCAACAGGCCCGTCTGCGAGTCGACGAGCTTCTCTTTCGCCGTCTCGATCCAGGATTCGAGGAACTCCGAGTGGTCGCTGCCGTCAAGCACATCGGCCATCCGGATAGCTGCCAGCGCCACCGTGTTGCAGAACAGCCAGCACTCGTCCGGGTAGCTCTCCGCGCTGAGCACAGGGCTTTCCTGCATACGCGAGATCATCGCGTCCACCCGTTGCGCCAGCAGCGACTTGTACGAGTCCTGCTCTTTCAGCATCCTCCTTGCTGCAAGCATCAGAGCGATCTCGCCGTCCACAAACAGGCTTCTGGGCGGCTCGACAGCCCACCACCCGCTATGGCCGTACTCCATCAGGAAATGTTCAAACCCGTTCTCCCGTTCCACCTCCAAAGTGTTCTCAATGATCGCGTCGGCGATCTCGCAGGCTTCCTCGACGTACGCTTCGTCACGCAGCGCCATGTTTACGAGCGCCAGCACGAAGTACGTCCGGCTCATGAAATCCCATTCGGGATTGCGTTGCCGCATCTTGTCCAGCTCGTGTCGCCGCAGATCCGGGTCCGACCACGTGGCCAAATGCGTCGCCGCAAGCTTCCGCGCGACAGTGGAAACCCCGTTAGAGCTCCGGTACTCGTCCAGATCGCTCTTGAACAGCAGGTGCAAACAAGGCGTCCAGATGCAGCCCGCAACCACGAGCGCGGCCACCGCTCCCAAAACGCGTCGGTAGGGTATCGAGACGCGCATTATCCCAGTGCCTCTTGAAGCATCTAACGTTCTGCGTCAGCGGTGTGGTTTGGCGCGTCCGCTGGGCGCAGCAGCTCGGTCAGTTTCCATTCTCCCGGAACAAGGATCTCCTCCCATTCTGGCCCTAGTCTCCTGGACTGAGGATCGGAATCCACATGAGCCTAAGGTATTGCCGGCCAAAACCAAAGAACGGTCCCAAGTAAGGAACGTTTCCGAAGCCGACCATCCACGGGCTCTTCTCGTCTGGAGTCCCCAAATCACTTGTCGCACTCGCGGCGCTGACCACTATGGGGACCGCAGCCATCCACATCTTGTGTTTACACTTCCCGGAGTCGTCGAAGATGGAACCTCGCGCTGAGATGAACACCGGGATGATATGGAATTGAGTCATAAGCCCATATTCGCCGTAGGACGTCCCGAGTGTCTTGACGTACAGGAGAGGAAGGGTTGGGACCATGTAGGACGCTGTCTGATCTGTTGACAGCTCCTCAGAACCAACCTTGAGATTGAGGCTCAGATCCCCAGGAGGCGCAGAATCGACGAACTCCATGTTCTCGCGCGTGAGATGGTCGAAGCTCACCCTTTGATGGAGCGAACCACATCCTGACAGGAGTATGCAGAGCACCACAGCTTCTACAGACGCTATCCGCTTCATTGTCGGGCCTCCTCTGATTTGTATGGAAGATAACTCATACCGCGCCACACTTATGCGACGGACAGGAACAACAACCCTTTCCTGGCTTCGACACCGGACCGCTGAACACGATGTTTCTGCATACGTCCCAGGTGCCCACCGGCTCACAGCGCGTCTGCCGGACTACGCACTCCCGTGCCGTCGTCCACCTGACGGGCCGCTATCCTCTTGGCTCCTTTCATCGAGTCTAGACGAGAACTGCACGTATGTCAACAACGAGGTACAGTGGTCAGTTGCTGGTTGCTCGTAACGGGGGCCGGAAGTACGAAGTGAGAAGTACGAAGAGTGAAAATCGGGGGGGTCGATTACAAGCACGAGCAGGAGCACGAGCACGCCGACTGCCCAACCACTAGCAACTAGCAACTGGCAACTAGTAACTAACTACCGTTTTCCAAGCAGCGCCGCACCTGCGTCTCGTGGTATGATAGTCACGACGAGGCTTGTGCGTAATGGCAGGACGACCGCAATCGGCAGTTGCCGGTTGTCTCTGTCGAAGGAGGCGAACGATGATGAACGACCACTACGCGGAGGTAAACGGTATCCGGCTGCACTACGTCTCTGCCGGTGAAGGGCAAACCATGCTGTTTCTCCACGGGTTCCCCGAGTTCTGGTACCTCTGGAGGAGCCAGCTCGAGGAGTTCGGCACAGACCATCAGGCTGTCGCGCTCGATATGCGCGGGTACAACCTGTCGGACAAACCGGAGAAGGTCGAGGACTATTCGACCAAACATCTGGTCGCCGACGTCAAGGGTATCCTTGACCATTTGAGCCCCGGCAAGAAGTCTATCCTCATCGCCCACGACTGGGGTGGCGCGGTAGCATGGACGTTCGCGTGGACCCACCCCGAGTATATCGAGAAGCTCGTCATTATCAACGCCCCGCATCCCACGGTGTTCTTGCGGGAGCTCGCGAACAACCCGCGACAGCAACGGGCCAGCGCCTATATGCACCTGTTCCGCAAACCTGTAGCCGAGGAACGGCTCAGCGCCAACAACTGCCAGTTTCTGCGTAATGTCGTCTTCACCGATTCCGCCCGGCCCGATGCGTACACCGAAGAAGACAGGAACGCGTACATCGAGGCGTGGACCCGGCCCGGAGCGTTGACCGGCGGGCTCAACTATTACCGTGCAATGGCCGCGGGACCGCCCAGGAACGAAACGGAAGCCGCCGCCACCGCCGCGGTGTTTGAGCACCTCGTTGCATCCCGCTCACACGTCATCGAAGTCCCCACGTTGGTCATCTGGGGTATGGAAGACATCGCCCTGCTTCCCGGCAACATCGACGGGCTCGACGAATACGTGCCCGACCTCCGCGTCAAACGTATCCCCGACGGGACGCACTGGGTCATCAGCGAGCAACCGACCGTCATCAACGCGGCAATTCGAGAGTTTATCGAGTAATAGAACGGCGGCTCCTCGCCAAAACCGGCCCGGTACCGTCGGCCCGATCCCGTGCCACACCTGCCACACGTCATGGTAACCGATTGCACCGCAGTCACTTAAGTGTGGCATCCCCGCGTCACAGTAACGTCACACGCCGTCAAGGGAACGAAGATTGAGTCAGGCGGCGGGAAAGCTTCCCATATCTGCCGGGACAGCTCCTACACCGATGTCGCGAGGGAAAAAGTCCCATCGGGACGGTTGAAAAAAGATCCCACCGATTCATCGGTGGGATCTTTGACGCCGATTAAGAACACAGTCCCGGAGGGACGGCTGAACTATTGTACATCCTGCACCCGGTTCAGCCGTCCCTCCGGGACTTGATTCGTTTTGGAACGCATGAATCCCAGGAATGAATTCCTGGGCTATTATCAGATCGTCCCTTCGGGACGAACGAGGTTGCACCCATGCGTTTGGATAGACACCCAAGCTGGTCCGCACGCCGCTCGTTCGCGCCACTCCCTCTACCTCTGGGAGAGGGCTGGGGTGGTTGCAGGATACCTTACCCCGGGTTCCTCCTCGGTCGTCACCCGGGGCTTTATTCCGTCGCCTCCTCTGGAGGCTGGCTTCAACGAAGCATGCGAAGGTTCAGCACTTGGCGCTGACGTCCCGGCGTTCGATAGTCATATAGCCGGAGGCTTTCTTCAACCCAGCATCCAAAGGCTCGCCATTTGGCTCTGATGTCCCGGCGTTCGATAGTCTTATAGATGGTACGGATGACGTTGAGGGCGGCCCATCATGCGCCGGGCTTCCTCATCGCCGACAATCTCCTGTTTCTCCTGGTCCCACTCGCGGTACGTCATGTTTCAGATGACCGAAGTGGGTATTCCACGGCGACTGTTCGAAACCATCCTGCGGCGAATCTCACGACTCGGCCCAATAGCGCCTGTGCCGACATGACCATGACGGCGTTCGCTGAAATGGAAACGACTCGGAACCCGATGCGGCGGTGTGTCCGAACTCGCGTGAGCAGCGCTGAGGGTCGCCTTTGATGGCCGTTATTGGGCCGCAAACGACCTCAAACAGCGGCCATGAAAACAGAATTGGCATTGACAACATCGGCAAGGGCGACTAGAATGACTGGCAGGGAGCCTGCGGCGGTCGCAGGCTGGTCCATATGGGAAATCTCGGTCTGAGACATGGCTCCGCGTAATGGGTAACAAAACCTGATGGGAGATGGCCATATGCTACGAATAGCAATGTTGAGCGGTTGGCACGTTCACGCGAAAGGGTACGCGGAGCAGTTGCGCGCTCTGCCGGATGTCGATATAACGACGGTGTGGGATGAGGAGCCCGATCGCGGGACGCAGTGGGCGGCCAGCATGGGGGTAGCGTTTCAGACAAACCTGGACACGCTCCTGAGCAGAGATGATGTGGATGGAGTGGTTGTCTGTGCACCGACGAATCGTCACGCGGAAGTCATGGTAGCGGCTGCGCAGGCCAAGAAGCACATCTTCACCGAGAAGGTGATGGCACTGACCGTCGAAGAGTGCAACACGATATCTGATGCGGTTCGCGAGGCCGGCGTGAAGTTCTGCATCTCTTTCCCCGCTCGCACGCAGGCTCCTCATCTCTTCGCGAAACGAGTCGCAGAAGAGAACATGATTGGTGACATCACAGTTCTGCGGGTGCGTGTTGCCCACAATGGCGCTTCGGGCGAATGGCTGCCACCACACTTTTATGATCCGGTGGCCTGCGGCGGCGGTGCTATGATGGACTTGGGAGCGCATCCGATGTATCTGGCTCGGTGGATCCTGGGAGAACCTGTTCGAGTGTCGTCGACCTTCAGTCACATCACCGGGCATGCAGTAGAGGACAACGCCGTGTCGCTGATCGAGTTTGAGAACAAAGCTATCGGCATCATTGAAACGAGCTTCGTGTCCGCCCACTGCCCGCAATTCTTGGAACTCTACGGCACGGATGGATGCCTTCTTGTCGGGGGGCCGGAAAACCAGGTCCGGATTATCTCGAAGAAGCTCGAGAGTTCACTTGACGGATGGATCAGTCCTGCTCAGTTACCGTCGGCACTTCCGACCCCCATCAAGATGTGGGTGAGTGGCATCCGCGAGGACACATCGATACCTTTCGGATTGGAGGAAGGAACCCAGTTGACTCAATTAATGGAGGCAGCGTATCTCTCTCATCGAGAGCAGAGGCAGGTCGAAATCCCGGCACTGTAAACTCATAGACCATGCTGGCCGTCGGCCTTTCGTCATCCCCAGCCTACGTGAACAACCACCCCTCCTCTGATGCTCGGAACGTCCAGGGTTTCTTCGGCTCGCTCGTCAAACGGGCGACTTGGGCATAACAAGACAGTAAACGTAATAGCGCAATTCGCTCCATGCCAACTCTGGAATCGGGCATCCAGGGAAGAGGGGACGAGCGACAGGTGAGAACCTGATCCGAATGCGAATTGTCGTGCGTCCCCGTGTCAACTTCTGAGGAAGCAAGAATTCGTCGTCCCTGAACCGGCGATTCGAGGTTGAATCTTCTGCGCGTCTGATCTGCTCGAACCTCCTCACACGCTGAGGTCATCGCAGAACTTCCCAAACCTCCGGACGAGGCGACGGAAGCTTTCTTCACCCCAGCACGCAAAGGTTCAGCATTTGGCGCTGACGTTCCGGCGTCCGATAGTCTTATAGATGGTACGGATGACGTTGAGGCCGGCCCATCATGCGCCGGGCTTCCTCATCGCCGACAATCTCCTGTTTCTCCTGGTCCCACTCGAGCTTGCGGCCGAGAATATACGACAGGTTGCCGAGAACGCAGAGGTTGGCGACTCCGGCGGCCGCCTCGATGTTCATAATGGTCTTCGCGCCGGTCCTAATGCCCTTGAACCAGTCTTCCATATGTCCAGGGCTTTTGTAGACGTCCTTGGCGCCCGGAGGCGGCTTCCATTCGCGGCACTTTCTTTCGGCCCACGTGCCGCCGTCCCCGCCCCAGTGCACGAACGTGCCCTTGTCCCCATGGTAGACGGCGCCATACCCCGGCCGCGATATCTCGCGTTCGCCCTTTGACCGCTCTTCGGCAGGGACGGCGTTACCGGTATGCTGGTTCCATGTCATCACCCAGTCGGGATTCTTGAACGTATAGGTGACGTCCATCCCCACGGCGGAGTCCCAAAGCCCTTGTTTCGGCGGTGTCCCGGTCGCCTCGACGGTGACCGGCCCGGTGCCGTCCGCGCCCATCCACCACATGGCGCAGCTCATAACGTGGGCGCCGCGGTCACGTATCTGTCCGCCGCCGGATTCCAAGATCCAGCGGAACGTTCCGTGACAGTATCGCCGGTTGTAAGGCCGCCAGCGCAGCGGCCCAAGCCACAGGTCCCAATCAAGCTCGGGCGGCGGATTGCTGTCGCGCACCGGATTCGTATCTTCCGGGCTGTCGTAATGGAAACAGGCAACCTTGCTGATGTGCCCGATAGTGCCGTTGACCAGGTAGCGGTGAGCCAGGTACGCTTCGGGCTGTGAGCGGCCCTGCGAACCGACTTGAACGGCTACCTTGTTATCTCTGGCCGCCGCGACCATGGCCTTGCCTTCCTCGATAGTGCAGCAGGCGGGTTTTTCGACGTACACGTGTTTGCCGCTCTGCGCCGCGTGCACCATCTGGACAGCGTGCCAGTGGTCCGGCGTGGCGATAACGACCGCGTCGATGTCTTTGCGGTCGAGAATGTAGCGGTAGTCGCGGTAGGGTTGGACGCCGCGGCCCGCTTCCTTGAGCCGTTGCGCAAGACGTTTCTCGTCGACGTCGCAGACGGCCGCGATCTTGGTCTGTCCCTTTCCCTGGAGCCGTCTCACGTTGTGCAGGTGTCCGCCGCCCATGCCGCCTACACCGATGTGGCCCATCACAATACGGTCGTTGGCGCCGACCCGTCCCGGGGCCGCCAGCACGTGTGCCGGCACGAAATACGGCGCACTTACCGCCGCTCCCGCCGCGGCCAGGAACTTGCGTCTGCTAAGCTTGGTGTGCTTTTTCATCGTTCTCACCCTTATCCTGAATCCTCAGGTGTTATCCCGAGAAGAACCTCTGCCACGACGGTTTCACTTTCGTCTGCTTGACGGGTGTGAGCTTTGCGCAAGGATACCCCTGCACCTCGACTCCCAGTTTGCGAAGCGACTGGGCGAGATTCGGTTTGAACTCTTCCGGCGCACCTTCGAACGCGGCGCTCAGGGCGTTCTTCGAGCCGGGAATCCGCTCGAGCGCCATCCGCGCGTCCTCGCGCAGGTCCGAGTTTCTCAACAACGTTGCGACGGGCTCGACCGCAGTGTCGTCGCCCAACTCGGAGAGCATCCACAAGACCTCGGTCCGCACGGGCGTGGAAACGTCGTCGCCGAGCAACTCGAGCAACCGGCGCACGACGTCGCGCTTCTCGGTGTCCGCACCGGGCCGTCCTGCGTGGCGGACAATCTTCCACATGGCCCGCTTCGCTGCCCGCGCCACCTCCCTGTCGGGGTCCGTCATCACCCTGGCCAGGACGGGAACCGCCGGGGCCCCAACCTCGCCCGCACTGAGCCATCCTTCGGTACGGACATCGGGGTTGTCGCTCTTGATCTTCTTGATCAACCCCCGCACCGCGCTGTCTTGCGCGGCACCGGCCGACCGAGCCGCCACTCCGAGGGCAGCCACGCCGAGTGCCGCTTTCTGTAATCCGCTGGCAGACATAAGCAATAACCCTTTCACGTTTTCGAGACCAGCCCGCCGGTTCATACCGCGGTGCGGGTCCGCCCCATGGTTTGATCTCCGCCGTGGCGAAGCATTCCGCGCACGCTCCAACGTGTGAGGTCACATTATAGTCCCTTTGCCCCGAGATGTAAACGGCAAAGTAAGAGGGCAGCGACCTCGGCACGGCGGGATCCTTGATGACCGATCCGACCTCTAAAGATTCTGCGTCAGACTGTTCCTCGGTGGTTTCCTATACCCTTTCTGGTCTTGAGGGTGGATTTCCGCGTTCGTAGTGTTGTATCATCGCTGAGAATAGAAACGACCCCATTGCGGTTGGGTCCACCGAACCGCCGAACACTCCGATCGACAATGTCGGCAGCGGTTGGCGTGTGGATCCGCGGCGTTGTCGTGGACATGTGAGTTTCAGCAGCAGATCAAACGGCGCCGCACCCTTCGTGGCGACACCATGGAAAGGACAAATGAACATACTGAAGGATATCAGAACGGAGCTTCTCAAGAGCGAGGTCAAGATCCGCGACACGCGGTACCTCAGCCTGCACAGGCGGGCGCTCGCCAACATACTGAGCAAATCGAACCGGACTATCCCTCATGCGAGCGGAATAGGCGAGCTTGACGTTACGAACCTGATGGAATGGTACGAGCGTGTCAAGGCGGACGCGGAAAACGATGGTGTCAGGATAACGATCACGGCAGTGATCATCAAAGTCTTTGCAGAGACCCTGGCCAGGAATCCTATGCTTAACGCGTTCTTCGAGTACAACCCGTGGCGGACCCGGGGGATGCTGCACCTTTGTGAGGATGTCAACATCATGTTCACCATCGACACGCCCAAGGGCGTGTTCTCGCCGGTGATACGCAACGCTGACAAAAAGAGCCTTTACGAGATTGCGCGCAACGTAGACCGTCTCGCAAGGGTGTCACGGGTCTCCAACACTAACAAAGCGCTGCAGGGGGTCATGAAGAAGTATGTCATGTGGAGCCTTATCGGACTGCGACCCCTCATGTGGGTGGAGACGATCCGTCACATCATCTACGGGGTCATACTGCGCAGGGCGCCGAAATCGAAACGTGTCTACCAGGAAGTCCCGGAAGAAGACCGGATCCGGCCTGAGGATCTGCTCGGGGCCACGTTTACGCTGACAAATCCGGGCATGAGAACACGGGGCGTTCCTACAAACATGATTGTTATACCGCCGCTTGTGAGCGTCGTGGGCATAGGCGAAGTTCGCAAGACGCCCGTCGTCATCGACGACAAGATAGAGATCCGCTCGATAATGCGTATGGGCATGTCTATAGACCACCGGGCTATTGACGGCGGGCCGGTATTCAAGTTCACCGAGACTCTCCGTGACATAGTCGCCAATCCCGCCAAATACATCACCGTCCGGGAGACGGCCAACGGGAAAGAACCCGCCAAGTCTTGAAGCCGCGTAGCAAGACCGCGTCCGGCTCTCCTTGACTTGACGTCCGCCGGGCTACTATACTGCTACGTGCAGAACCCGGCAGTGCACGGGCGTTTGGTTCGACCGTGCGTTTGCTTTTAATACAAGGCTGAATAGTGCATGGAAAAAGAATGCGGTACCGACATCGCTCTGGTCTACGCGCCGAGCAAAGAGAAGATAGCCTGGCTGTTCTCGCTTCCGTCCCTGGGCGGATACCTGAAACGGCAAGGGTTCTCGGTTGAAGTCATCGACGCGCCATTCCTCGATATGGGCGTCACGGAGACGATCGAGGAGATCAGACGCCTCAACCCAATGGTCATCGGCCTGTCCATCCCGATGACCCTTGTGGTGTACGAAAGCGTCGAGTTCCTCAAGGTGATGCGCAAGTCGTTCCCGGACACGCCTATCATATGCGGCGGCATCCATCCGACGCTCGTTCCCGAAGACACCGTCCTGCATTGCGACGCGGTGGTTGTCGGCGAAGGCGAGCTGACCACCGAAGAGATTCTCAACAGAATAAAAGAAGGCCGCGACTTTCACGACGTTGCCGGCATTTGCTATCTGGGCGAGCACGGAAAGCCCGCCTTCACTTCGCCGAGAACGCCCGCGGCCAGCCTTGACGAGCTCGGGCCGCCCGACTGGTCGCTGATCCCGTTCAAAAAATGGGCCGAGGTGGTCTCTCTCCCGCTGGACAACAAATTCACCATGCCAATCAATTCGAGCAGAGGCTGCCCGTTCAACTGCGCGTTTTGCGCGAACGAGAGACTCACCGGTCGGCGTGTCCGGTTCCGCGCCGTCGACGCCGTTGTCGACGAGATGGAACGGGCCGTGCGCGAGTATGGTGTGGACAGGTTCTTCTTCCAGGACGAAGTGTTCACTATTGATGCCGACCGAGTCGAGAGGTTCTGCGACGAGCTTGATAAGCGCGGACTCGACGTGAAGTGGAACTGCCAAACCCGGGCGGACTGCATCAAGGAAGAGACTGTTGCGCGGCTGAAACGCTCCGGGTGCACACGGATAGGATTCGGTCTCGAGAGCGCGGACCCCGAAATACTGCGTATCATGCGCAAGCAACTCGACCTCGACAAGGTTCGGGAGACGGTCCGCGCCTGCAAGAAGCACGGGGTGTTCGTGAGCCTGAGCCTTCTCGTGGGCGTTCCCGGCGAAACGCCGGAATCCATACGGAGGTCGTTGGAGTTCCTTAAGGAGTGTACCCCCGATGTGGTCACCTGCTTCGAGTTCATGCCGTATCCGGCGATCGAACTTACCGACGTTGCTCTCGAGCAGGGGGGCATCAAGTATATCAACTGGACGGAAATGCGCTCGTCAAGGACGAGCTGGGACCCTCCCTACCTCGCGCCCGGTCTCGAGGGTGTGCCGATTCCCCTGATCGTGAACGCGATCCATTACCGGCTCAACGTGGCGTCTCCTGCCCGGTTCGCCCGCATGGTGAAGATGACGGGGCTGCCCGTTGCACTGTATCTGGCTATGAAGTGGTTCCGCTCTACGATACGGCTGCGGCGTCGCGGGGTTCGGCTGTAGGTTTGCGGCGCGACACGTCGTCAAGTGAAACCTGACGCGCTGTAGCGATCGAGAGTATAGGTGACGAGCGGTCGATCTGTGGGAGGCTCGGAGAATGAAGTGTTCTCTCGGGATTGATCTTGGTACCGGCAGCGTAAAAGCATTGCTCGTTGAACTGGAAACGGGCACGGTGCGCGGTGTCGGCCAAGCCTCCTACGGCTACGAGATCAACGACGGCCAACGCGCCGAACAGAACCCCAACGTGCTGAAACGAGGCTCCTATGCCGCGATCCGGGCCGCGCTGCAAACTGCCGGCGTGAAAGGTCGGGATGTCGCCGCGATAGGGTTCTCCGGGCAGATGCACGGCATGGTGCTCCTCGGCCAGCGCGGCTCATTGCTCACCAACGTAGTGACCTGGGAGGACCGGAGATGCGACGAGACCGTCCTCGACGAGATTCGTCGGACAGGCGGCCGGCTCGTCGAGAAGAGCGGCTGCGGTATCGCGACAGGATTCGCCGGCCCGACCCTGTATGCAATCAAGAAGACCGATCCCAAGCTGTTCAGAAGAGCCCGCACACTGCTTCTCCCAACGGACTGGATCAGGCGCGAGATCGCCGACGAGGACGGGTTCGTCACCGACACCTCGAACGGGTCGAGCTCGGGATTCTTCGACACCGCTAACCGGCGCTGGAACGGAAAGTTGCTCGACCGGCTCGGCATCCCACCCGGGATCATGCCCGACCCGGTCGAGACCACTACCGTCTCCGGCACCGTCAAGTCGAGCGCTGCCCGGAGGACCGGGCTCGCGCCCGGCACGCCTGTGGCTGTCGGCGGCGGCGACCAGCCGTTGAGCATGATCGGCAGCGGGATAGCCGGCCCAAAAGACGGCGTTCTGATCAATATCGGTACCGGCAGCCAGATCGCCACGGTCTCCGCACAGTACCGGAAGAAACGCGGCCTCATAACCTTCTGCTTTCCGTGCGGCGGGTACTCGGTGCTCGGCGCAGGTTTGGCGGGTGGCGCGTCGCTCCGGTGGTGGCGTGACCGCGTGCAAGAGGCGGCATCATCCATCTTCGGCGCGTCAGTATCGGGCAATGCGCACGAAAACGCGTACGCCAACATGTCGGCAGCGGCTGCACAATCGCCGCCGGGCAGCCGCGGCCTCTACTTCGTGCCGTACCTCAGCGGCACACGCACGGAACCTTCGGCAACGGCGTCGCTCGCCGGGTTGCGCGCCGACCACTCGACGGCCGACATATCGCGCGCCATCATGGAAGGCGTCTGTTACGAGCTCTACGACTACTTCCTGCGGTTCAGAACTGAGAAGGACAAACGGCTTGTAGGGGCCGGCGGCGGCCTCTCGTCTCCTGTGTGGCGGCAGATAACCGCCGACATCTTCAACTTGCCTCTACGCATCCCTGACTGCCAGGAACAGGCAGCTCTCGGCGCGGCGCTCGTGGGGGCTGTCGGCGCGGGAGCGTTCAGGAACATCGCTCACGCTGTGCGCGCGGTCAGGTCCGCCGTGACAACCACCCGGCCGCGCAGCGGGAACGTTGCCGAGTACGCCGCCGCCTGGCCGGAAATGCAGCGGTTGCTCCGGCAAGGATAGCTCGCGCTACATCCCGTACCAACCCGCCTCTGAAGCAGGCACCGGACGGAACCGTCAGCCCTGTCCGCAGAACGATGACAAGATCATCTTTGACCTTTCGCCGCGCGTGGTGCTATCATGTGAGAACCGTCCGAAGGGACGGCATGTTTTTCTGAGACCAGGATGGGAAGTCTGCATTGTCGAGCGGAGATTTCGCTTAATGAACGGGTTCGAGCGTTACGCATTCTCGATCGGTTGGAACGTCAAGCTGGCCAAAAACGCCGTGGCGGCAGTCGAGGAGGTTGCGGATATGGGGTTCCGCAAGTTCGAACTGACCGGCGTCGCCGAGGAGTGCGCTGACAGCTTGAAGCGATACCTTGCAGAGCGGCCGGACCTGAAGGTGGTCAGCGTGCACACCTTCTGCCCCCGACCGCCCGGCAGGCGCCCGGGAAGTTACGGCGATGTATACAACCTCGCGTCCCTGGACGAGAGCGAACGGCTTGAAGGCGTCCACTACGCCAAGCGAACGATGGAGTTTGCCGCCGAGGTCGGTGCGGAAGTCGTCGTAATCCATCTCGGCCGGGTGGACGTCGAGTACGTGTCGCGCACCATCTACGGCTGGTCCCGGGAGTTCGGGTTCGATTCTGAAGAGTACCGGTCGCGACTCACCGGCCTCCTGGAAGAACGCGCGCGCGCCCAACCGCCCCACTTTGACCGGGCGCTCGAGAGTTTCGACGTGCTTGCTTCATACGCTCTCGATACAGGTGTCCGGCTGGGCGCCGAGAATCGATACATGTACTACGAGATCCCGAACGTCGCCGAGCTGAAGATCATCATGCAGGAGTTCGGCGATTCGCTGGCGGTAGGGAGCTGGTACGATATCGGTCACGCCTATGTCAACGATATTCTCGGGGTCGAACGCCACGCCGTCATCTTCGACGCGATGAAGGACCGGCTGCTGGGAACTCACATCCACGACGTGATGGCCGACTGGAGCATCGATCCCGGCAAGACCGACCACCGGGCGCCTCCCGGCGGGCTGGTGGATTTTCCCCACGCGAAATCCGTCTTGCCGGACGACGTCCTGCGCGTGATCGAGTTGCGAAAAGAAGTAACCCGGGACGAGGTTATCCGCGGAGTGCACTACCTTGAAAGCATCGAGTTCTGACGGCCCGCCTGCCGGGAAGATGTCGCTCCGCGACTATGTCGAGAAGTACGGCATCCGCCTGAAAAAATCGCTCGGACAGAACCTCCTGCTCGACCTGAACCTCAACGAAAAGCTTGCCGACGCGGCACGGTTGACTGAGAAAGACGCCGTCGTCGAGGTGGGCGCGGGCCTCGGCTCGCTCACCGAAGTGCTCGCATGCCGCGCCGGACGCGTGTTTGCTGTCGAGATCGACCGCAGCTTCGAACCGGTCCTTAACGAGCGGTTCGCCGGCAATCCCCGTGTCGCCATCTTCATGGGCGACGTGCTCAACCACGATCTCGCGGAGCTTATCGAGACCCATCTCGGCGAGATTCCCGACCCGCTCAAGATGGTCTCGAACCTGCCGTTCTACGCCGGTTCGGCGATACTGATGCAGTTTCTCGAAAGTCCCGCGTTCTTCGACACCATCGTTGTGATGATGCAGCAAGAGGTTGCCGAACGGCTGACGGCAACCACCGGCACGAAAAACTACGGCATACTGACCGTCGCGGCACAGTTTTTCTCCGAGATCGACATCACCGGGGCCGTGTCCCGCACCTGTTTCACGCCGCGGCCAAAAGTCGACGCTGCCATTGTCAGGTTCAGGTGCAAACGCCAACTTCCGCTCGACGGTCGTGCAAGACAGAACTTCTTCCGGCTCGTCAGGGCCGCGTTCGGCAAACGCAGAAAGATGCTCAGAAACGCGCTCGCCAAGTCGACCGATCTCGATATCTCCCGCGACATGGTCGAAACGCTGCTCGACGCCGCAGGCATAGACTCCTCCCGCCGTGCCGAAACGCTCTCACTCGACGAGTACCTCACGCTGACAAGAGCCTTGACCATGAAAAAGGACAGTGAATAGGACAACCTGCGGGATCGCATACGAGCTTGTCGCATCCCTTCAGAGGAGGCTCGAACGGACCGGTCTCTTCGCCCGAGCAGGGCGAAAGTTCGGCTTTTCGTACCCCGTTCGACGCCAGGGTTGCGATCCTTCCAACCTCAAGCAAACCGATTGGTGCAAAGGGTTTGCCGCGTCAAAACCGTTGCAAATCGGCCCTGAATATGGTAAAATAAGGCGTACGGATCAGAAAGGGGTTGTGAGGTGTAGCTGTTGTTGAAGGGAGAAGTGCGCTAGGTTTCGTGCGGTAGTAGAGCTTCGAGCCGACTCGATGCCGTAACCAACTATGAGCTATACACTGAAGCTTGACGTCTTCGAAGGACCGCTTGACGTCCTTC
The DNA here is from genome assembly GCA_964524145.1 of uncultured bacterium. Lineage (GTDB taxonomy): Bacteria > Hydrogenedentota. The sequence goes on from CAZGCA010000002.1 coordinate 21,215, forward strand.
TCTTTCTGATCAGACGCGACGAGATCGACATCTACAACATTCCTATCGCTCACGTCACCGACCAGTACACCCAGTTTCTCGATGTGATCCGCGAGCACGATCTCGACCTGGCCGGCGAGTTTCTCGTTATGGCCGCGACGCTGATACAGATCAAGGCAAAGATGCTCCTGCCTCTCGAGGCGGACGGCGACGAATGTTTCGAGGACGACGACCCGCGGCTCGAGCTAGTCGAGAAGCTGATCGAGTACAAGAAGTTTAGAGAGGCAGCCGGAAATCTCGGCTCTTTCGAAGAACGCGAGAAACTGGTCTTCACTCGCCCGTTTAGCACCAACGGGAACGGCCACGGCAAAGGCGCTCTCGAGACGCAGCAGGAAGCGTTTGTCGAGCTGAACCTCTACGATCTGCTTGCAGCGTTCAAGGACGTGGTCGAATACGCAACCGAGGAGCCGTTCCAGGAGATATTTGCCGATCAGATAACCATCGACCAGAAGATGGACGAGATCGAAGCAAGGCTGCGCCAGGAAAGTACACTTACACTCGACGAGTTCGTCTCGCCAACAATGTGCCGGATTGAGATCATTTGCATCTTCCTCGCTTTGCTCGAACTCGTCAGGTTGCGCAAGGTGTTTGCTCGTCAGTCCAGACTCTTCGGCACGATGCATCTCTACTGGGCTGAGTGAGTCCGCCCCTTTTTCGTCTGCTGACCGGCATCCGGATAAACGACCGCAAAACGAGCCCGCGGAAACCAGCGACCGGCAACTGATCATGTCGAAACGTGAACTCGGCAGAGCAGGCGAGAAAGCCGCCGCCAAGGCCCTCAAACGCGCCGGCTACAAGATCGTCGAACGCAACTTCGCCTGCAAAGGCGGCGAGATAGACCTTATCGCGAAGCACAAGAACACGCTCGTGTTCGTTGAGGTGAAAACGCGCAGCTCCGACGAATTCGCGCCCCCGGAGCTTTCGGTCAACCTGCGCAAGCGCAGGCGCATCATCCGGGCGGCACGGTTCTACCTGCAACGTAACGGGCTCGACGACGTCAACTGCCGGTTCGACATCGTCTCTGTGCTCTGGCGTCCGGGATCACGCAAACCTCACATCGAGATTCTCCCGAACGCGTTCGAACTGTAGACGGGTCGTTAGCCGGGCGTGGAAGGCACGCCTGCACCGTGAGCGGGCATCAGTTGCTCCCTGTTCCTCTTGGCCTACGGCCCGGGCAGCGGTCTACTCGAGGTCTCGCGCCTTCGCTTCGACCTTCGCGACAACGTCGTCCAGGTCGCTGATCTGATTCGCAAGAAACAGTATCGGGTTGATCTTCTTCAGGCTTTCTCCGTCTTTCCCGCCGACACCCAATCGTTCGCGGTCGATCTCTATCCGGTCGCCGCGAACCCGAACGGCCTCGAGTCGCGCGAGATAACTCAGGCACCTTCGCACGGCGCCGGCAACATCTTTATCGAGATCGGGGTCCAGACGCAACCCGTGCCCCGCCCTGAGATCTCGGGCCAGCTCCGAGATGGCGTCCGTTGCGGCGCTCGGCGAGAGTGTCGGTTCTGTTTCTGCGTGCCGCAAGAGCAGACTGCATAACAGGTGCGGTACGTTCACCTCGACGAGCCGCCCGATACATTCGATGAGATGTGTGTTAAACGCCCGGTGCAGTTCTTTCCGGTCCAATGCACCGTCCGACCGCGCCGCGAACTCTTTCAGGGTCAACGGTTCGCCAAACACTATCGCAGAGACGCGTGTCACCGGATTGAATGTGCGCGCGCAAGGAACTGCCTCGACTCTCGAGCCCGTCTTGTCGCCTGCCGCGGCGAGAAAGAACGCCACTTGACCCAATGTCTCCTCGCCGTAATAGTCACGAAGCTTGCCCGTCCGTGTTCTGGTGCCCGTCGGGAACATCACAAACGCACCGCAACCGCAGAGCAGCCGGATGAACGGTCTCAACTGACCGGGACGAGGGTTGTCTCTGTCAACGAGTATGGCACCAAGCCGCGCGGCCAGCACGTCGAGATCAAGCAGCCTCGTCTTCATATACCATTTGCGGCCGAAGAAATCGCTTCGCATCATATAGCTGCTGTGACGACCGTCCGTCGCTACGTGGATTGCGTACCCGAGCAGAATCGGGTCGTCAAGCTTTATGTGATTCGACGCAAACACCGTCGGTACATCACGAGACACGTGCTCACTGCCGACTATCCGTATCTTTCTCGGCACGTCCCATAGTAGTTCGATATAGGCTCGAAGCCGGTCGTACATGGCGGCATGGTCCGGCTGTTTGAGCAACCCGATGTTCGCCAGGAGAATGTGGGACAGATCGCGCGCCGCAACAAAATAGTTGTGCCATCGTCGAATGTTGAGCGCCTCGTGCATCTCTATCGGCCGCGCCGTCCTGTCATTGTCCCGTCCCCCGCTTAGTCCGCGCCGGCGATTCGGCGGGACGCTACCTGCAGTATCACGTCCATCACCTTGCGTGCCGTTGCCCGCCACGAGTAGTGTTCGCAGACCAGCTTCCTGCCTCGTTCACCCATACGCCTGCAGAGGTCGGGATCCCCGAGAAGTCTCGTGATGGCCTTGGCGAGCTCTTCCGCATCGCCGGCTGGGAAGACAAGACCGCACTCGTTCTCGGCTACAAGGTCGGTCGCTTCCGCGATGCCCGACGTCACCACCGCTCGCTCGCAGGCAAGGTACTCGTACACCTTGAGCGGGCTGGCCGGTTTGCTTGTCCCGAACGGCGCCACGCAGAGGTCGCTCGCACCAATGTACGTTGGCACCTTGTCGTAGGATACCGTGCCAACAAACCTGACCCGGTCCGCGACGCCGAGTTCGTTGGCGCGACCGACCAGCTCGGGTTTCATGGCGCCGTCGCCAACGACGAGCACCGTCACAGTTCTAAGCTGAGAGACGAGTATCTTTGCTGATTCGACCAACACATCAACGCCCTGCCACGATGCCAGCGCGCCGACAAAGCAGACATAATAGTCGTCGGGATTCAGGTCGAGCTCGGTTCTGCACCGCGCCTTGTCAAGAGGGTGAAACTTCTCCACATTGGCCCCGTTTGGGATTACAGCAACCCGTTGCGGCCGAACGCGGTACTGCTCGACAACAAACTCCTTCATACGGTCCGAGACCGCAACGACGCGGGCCGCAAGATTGCACTGCATGATCGAGATCAGCTGCAGCATTTTCCCGAACGGGCGGATCCACGGCCAGGCATCGAGGGCATCCGACAGCGGACCGCACACCTCGGCGACCGACGGAACCCGCAACACGGTGCACACGAATGACACGGGGAAGAGCAGAAAATGGTGCCGTATGTAGACCACGAGCCTCCTGCGCCGCAGCCGGTCGGCTGCGATGGTGCAGGCACACCTCAGGTTCAACCATGCGAAAGCGATCAATCGTGCGGCAATCGACGGGCGCTGCTTCCGATATGTGTTGTGCAGAAGCCTCACGCTCATTCCGAAGCTTCTCAACCCGTTGACAACCTCTACGACGTGCGTGTGGCCGGCCTGACCTTCGGCCATTGTCTGGCCTGTAACGTACAGGACATCCGGTGCAGACTCGCTCATTGTCATTGGCCTTCACACGAGCCGACCGAGGCCGCGCGTTCGTCCCGGAGAAGACGTATCAGCCCGCGTGCGGCCCAGAGCGCGAGAATGACCGAACCCGTCACGCAACAGATCACGAGCATCTTGCCGGGCAAGCCCGCCGTGATCCCGCTCGTGCGCAGGATGTTGATCCACGAATCCCACAGGGCACCGAAGTTCCGTATGTAGACCGGGGTCAGGCTATCGGGCGCGTCGCGTACGAGCTTGACGGGGTAGAGGAATTGTGGTTCGCCGGTGAACGCGTTGTGGAACGCGCCGAGAAGCAGCCGCCAGCCACCGATTATCGGGGAAAGGTTCGGGACGAAGTACAACTCGCCGAGTGCCAGCTCGTCGTACCGTATCAAGGCCTTCATGTAGGTCCCGAAGTATATGAACAGGTTTGGCACTTGCACCAGTACGCCGGCCATCAGCGATGTTCCGGTACTCAATTTCGTGAAGGCAGCTACGCGTTCGCCGTCTATCAGTTCAGCGAGGGGAAGCAACATCAACGGCACCAGCGGCAACAGGTAACGCGGCCCCCAACTGTGGCCGCCGTCCCAGTGCTCGCGTGCGCCGAAGAAGAGAACGTAGAACACAACCAGACCGAACATCCAGCCGGCAAGCACCGGCTCGCGCTTCCAAAACCTGCGAATACCGAAGACCGCCACTATCAGAGGCGGGCAGTAGAGAAACACGCTCTTGCCGGGACTCACAAGCAGCCCAAGAACCCCAACGTAAGGCGGCAGCGAGTAAAAAGATGACAGCAACTTGCCCATCGAGAATCGGCCCCGAAGATAGCCCAACGCCACAAACGAACCGAAACTGAGTTTGCTGAAAACCGCCAAACCGACCAAGCCGATGGCCACCGGTAGTAAGAACACCGCGAGTTCCGCGGCGACTTTCGCTTTCCCCTTGCGGTCTCTGAGGCATGCGTGAACAAGCCAGCCCGCAACAAACGGCACGAGCAGGAGCCAATACACCTTGAGACTGATCGCGTACGCAACCGAGACTCCACAAAGCAGCAGTAACCGCGCGGCACCGGTGCTCCTGTACCTCTGGCCGAAAAACGCTGCTGCAATGATGGCGAGCGTGCACGCCGGCTCGCTAAACATCTCGCGCGAGTACGACCACATCATTGTCCCGAACGCCAGGGACAACGACAACACGACGCCTGTTCGCCTGCGGTACCCCAACTCCCTGGCGAGCAGGTAAAGTGCAACACAGGCCAATGCGGATATGATCGAGTTTGTTGACGAGACGGCCATCTGGAGAAACCGGCTTTCGGGCGGAACATACAACTTGGCGCGGACGATGTTGGCAACCAACATCGCCGGTATCATCGTCGCCGTCCAGCCGGGTCCATATTGCGCGTACTGTTCACCAGTCGCGCCGATGGGTGCACGTGTTTCGGCGTACGGCAACGACCGCACGACGGGAGGTCTGCCCGCCAGGAGCTCCGTGGCCGCAACGAAGCTGAAGTACCCGTCGCTGCGAACGCGTCCGCTCGATGTGAGCAGGCAGACGCTTAACACGAGTACGAAGAGGAACGCGCACGCGCGCGTTTCCGGGCGCTTCACCCATGACTTACAAGGCACACTCTTCTCTTTCATTTCCTCAATGGCCCGGACTCAGTATGTGTCTCCAAGGGTTGCTTCTCCGGATTCGACTACGTGCTCGAAAATTCTTTGCGCCGCCTCATGCGCCAGTCGCGCCTCTGAACGGGGCGCCGTGACCTCAAATTTCCTGAGAACGTGCATGGAGCTTCTCTCGTCCAGATCCCGTCCCAACGCCCACAGCACCATCCGGCGCACGCTGGGGCTCTCATCGCGCAGCGCTCCCTGTAACGCCACAGCCGCCTCGTGTCCGCCGATCAAGCCCAGGGATCGGGCCGCGAGACACCGCGCATCGCGCATCGGGCTCGACAACGCCTTGACAATGTGCGGAACCGCCTCTTCTCCCGCACGGCTCAGAGCCATCGAGACCTGGTCTCGGACGAAGAAGTTGTTGCTCTCGAGCATTTCCCCCAGAGCAGCCAGCGCGTTGCTTGTTCCTATCTTGCTGATTGTTTCCGCTGCCGCCGATTTAACCAGCGTACCATCTACTCGTGCTGCGGCCACTATCTCGGCTATCGCCTCGTCGCCCACGCATGCACCTAGTGCCACGACAGCAGCACGCCTGACGTTGGCGTTCGGGTCCTTGAGACCTTTGCGAGCCGCACTTGCACCGGCCACGTCGCCCAGCGCAGCCAGCCCACCAAGCGCATTAGCTCTGACACGCCAGTCATCGTTCTCAGCCAACTCAACGAGCACCGGGACCGACCGTTTTCCACGGACGACAAGGTCGAACACCGCTCCGCGACGAACCCGCACGGCGCTATCAGCCGCCAGCCTTGCCAGCAGCGGGACGGCCTCCGCGCCTGAAATACCCCTGAGAATCCCAACGCTTTTGCCCCTGTCGCGCCAGTAGGAGCTGTCGGCTAAGCGCCGCGCTTCCGCGAGAGCGTCGCTCTCCTGCTGCGATTGCGCAGCCGGCACGGCTTGCAACACAAGCGGGAGAAGGACAAAGAGCATTCGCACGAGGCCCTTACCGGCTCTCAATGAAACTGTTCGATACTCCGGCACAGTGTCGCTACCGTCCGACGTGTCTTCTGCGACGCACATCGCCTACCACCTCGAAAACCTTCTCCAATTCGGCCCTTTCAAAGAAACCTAGAACGTACAGAACCAGCGGGAATAGCGCAAGGCTAAGAACCTTCAGTCCGATGCTGTAATGGGTCGCACTCACACCAACCAAGAAGGGGACCGCAGTGACTATCGCGCCTGCGACAACTATCTTGGCAAGACGCACGTATTCGTACTTGATGAAGTACAAGGACAGCGAAACGCCGGTCGAAAGCAGCGCAAGAATGCCGTACGATACGAGCGTCGCCGCCGCTGCCCCGACCACACCGAATACCGGAATCAGCAGCCAGTTAAGCACCAGGTTCGCTCCCGCACCGACCGCAACGCAGATCGCCTGGTAGTGTGTGCGCTTCTTCAGGTTGACCCCCACGCTTGTGAGTGCATACAGGCCAAAGACAAGGTACGCTCCGACTATCCACGGCACCACGGCTCGCGCCTCAGCATACTCGGGAAATAGAAGAAGCACGTCTCCCGCAAACAGGACCACCGTCGCACCGGCAAACGTGAGCACAACCATCACGTAGGTCAGAGCCTTTGCGTAGAACTGTTTGGCCAAGTCTTTCTTGGCCACCGAGAACATCACGGGCAACCACGCGATCTGCACTGCGCCCACCAGCAACATCAGCACCTTGCCAAAGTTGTATCCCATCTCGTATATCCCGAGCTCGTGGCGTGTTCCCATGAACTCGAGGAAATACCTGTCCGCCACCGTCATTATCATACCCGATACCGTTGCCGGAACCAATGGTACACCGAACTTGAGCATGCTTATCAACTGCTTTGACGAGAACCGAGGTACGATATCAGCTATTACCGGTACCGTGTAGGCCACTGCCGCCAGAGCAGACGAGATCAGCATGGCAACCAGCACGGCTAGCACCTTCTGGCCGGCGAAGATGACGGCGGCAACGACCAGGAGTACGCGTACGGTGAATGTCGAAAACGCGAGTATGCCGTACAAAACGGACCGCTGCTCGGCCCGCAGTTTCGCTCTCGGCAACACACGAAAGAGGTCGAAAAAGCATCTCAGCAGGACCAGTCTGACGAGCAGCGGCTCGAGATCGGGTTCGTAGACCGCCGTCGAGAGCCGACCGGAAAAACACAGTAGCATGCCGATGCTTACGGCAGCAATCGCAAGCATGAAGAAGAACGCCGTCGAGAGGGTTACCCTTTTGTCCGGAACGTCTTCGTGCATTACGGTCAATATGTACGCGGAGCCCAGGCCCAGTGGAAGGACCGCGCCCACAAAGAAAACCGTCGCCTCGAGCACTGCCAGCGTCCCCAATTGTTCGGTCGGAAGATACCTGCCGTAGACCGGTATGAGAACCAAGCCCAGCGCCTTGCTCAACACGTTCCCAACACCGTATATCACCGTGTGTCTTGAGGCGGTCTTAAACTCGTCAAATAACGATGCCATAGCAGCTCACTATGATGGTGTTTGTTCAGCGAGGTCAGTCACCGGGGTGTATTCGCGCATCAACTTCCTCACCAACGGTATCTCGCAGAACACGAGATCGTCAAAACAGGCTTCCGAAGATGGTGCAAGGTTTGCAAGGTGCAGTTTGCCGTAAGTCGCGTCGAACGGAACCCGACCGCCTCTACACACCGTGGTCCACGCGGTCGTCACAGTTTCCGAGAACGCCCTGAAGCTCCCGACAATCTCGCCATCGTCGTCGTACCACGTCACACTCCAGCGAGCTTTGCCGCTCATGCCGCGCACGCTTCCCCATTGCAGAAAATACACCCCGCCCTCTATGGCAAACCGGTCCGACGTCAGCCAGGATTCTGCTCTGCCGTCGGGATTCCGCAACACAAGACACCGATCCCCGGCGTAGTCCGGTTGCGCGTCTTCCTCTATCCACGAGCACGCTCCGCTGCGACCATGAGCACGAAACCCGAGCGGCACGCGGTTCCCGGGCAGGCCAATCTCGAAAGCTGAGTCGTGCATTCGATTGGCCAAGGGAACTGAACAGATGACACGGCCGGCTCGCTCAACCGCAACGGCACCGGACACTCCAGGGCCAAAGGCCTGCTTGGGCCATGTGACCGGAAGTGGTCCTTTCGCCGCCTTCCAGACAAATCTGCCTCTGAACCGGCTGCTGCCTTTGAGTTCGCCAGGGAAATACGAGAGTACCTGCAGGTGCACGAAAGATGTCCGTATATCAGACTCCGGCACGAGCCACACAAGACGCTTCTCGCCTGCCGCACTAAAGGCATTCCGGGCCATCTTCCAATAGTGTTTCCTGGCCTCGTCATCCCTGCCAAGCCGATGTAGAGCGTCAACTGCCCTCGGGATTCCCTTGGGCCAGCCCGCTTCCTCAAACCAACGCAGCGCGTTCTCGAAGTCTCCTCGAAAGTACTCGATCCACGCGAGATATCGTGCCGCCTGTTGGCGCAGCAACTCGTTCTCGGTATCTGCTCCTGACAACAGAAGTTCATACGCCAAGTCCGCTTCTCCGTCGAGAAACAGAAGACGACCGCATACCACTTGCCCCTCACGGCTCACATCGCCAAAGGACGAAACACGTCCGTGCTGAGACAGATACGCAGCCACCGGGTCCCACCATCCAACCTGCGCACCGGCGCGTGCATGACCGTACGCAATCACTTCATCGAGCCACCCGAACTTGCCCGGTGCAGTATCCCGGAACGCTTCGAGCGCCTCGTACCAGTTGTTCTGCGCCAACAGCAGGTAGGCTTGCGCGACGGGACGCAACGTTTCCAGGAGCGGCTGCGGCCAGAGAGCCCTCGGTACAGCCAGTGATTGCTCGAAAGACGTGCGAGCGTCTTCCCATGCCGCCTCTCGGGACGAGAGATAGCCGTGCAGACACATTGCGGCGACGTCGCGCCGGTCGACCTTGACAGCGAGTGCGCAACGTGCCTTCGCGTCGGCCGGGTTACCGGCGAGCGCCTGCTGTACGACTTCCGCCTCCAGCCCTGTTCGCTGGAATTCGAGGGCCCCCCTCATCACTCGCGGCAGCACCACCACGACGGCATAAACGCACGCCAACAGCAGCACCGAGACGGCTGCCGCAACAACCCAGTCCGATTTCTTGGTCATGCCCTCAAGGACGGTTCAGGTCGCAAACGTAACAGTCCGGCACGTTATCGTCGCGCGCTGGCCAGCGCTTGTGCCAGGGCTTCCTTGATAAACGCCAGCCCGATACCGACCGCCAGGCCAAAGCAGCCCGCTACCACGACGTTCAATGTTCTGCGCGGGAAGACTGCTCGTGTCGGCTCGGATGCCTCCGCCATTATCGTCACCGGCGGACTGGCTGACAACATCAAAACGGATAAGGCAGTATTCGACACCTGTTTCCGTAGAGTGCTTAACTCCGCCTCGGCCTCATTGGCGTTGCGGCTTAGTTCGTCCAGCTCGCGAGCCAGCTTTGCCCCCTCCAACGTCAGCGCCGCAAACGTCTCGTCAACTGCCTTCCTCCTTTGCTCCAGAACGGCTTTCCTGGCCTGAAGCCGGATTCTCAAATCCCGCAGTGCCCCTAACACACGAGTCTTATCCTTCATCCAGTATCCGGGATCGAGCAACCCGCTCGGCGCCAGTGCCGACTCCCCCAGTATCCCGAGACTCCGAACGTACACGCTGCCCAGGAACAGCGTCGCGGAACCCACATCAACCCCACCGCCTTCACCCGTCCGTTCGAGGAACGCGTCTAGCTCCGTGATCAGCACATCTATCCTGGCTTCCGCGGTGCGGTACTCTTCGATCTCCTGGCTCTGGGCTGCAATACGCTCCTCGAACACCGACAACGTCCTTGTCTGCCCCGCCCCAAAGTATGGTGCGCTTTTGACAAGGTGCTTCTTCTCGAATTCTCCGAGTGCCTGGTGCGCCTCGCGCCACCGCTGCTCCGCAGAGGCGAACGCCTTCTCCACAGCTTCCTGTCTGCCCTCCTGCGACTGGCTGACGTAACGCTGCGTAGCCTCGACAAATCCCTTCGCCAAGAGGTTCGCAGCAGCCGCAGCGAGCTTCGGATCGCGCGAGTCAACGTGCAGCTCGAACAGCGTCAATCCCTCGATCCTTTCGATCGATACCATACGACGCAACTGTGCCGTTGAGACCCCTGCGGCAAGCCCTGTTTCGCGTAATTCCTCAAGCACATCCTGCACTGTGTTGTCGGAGGTTGCCAGCGACTTGTACGCCTTCGTGGTGTACGGCAGCGACGAATCCGCAGCGCTCGTCGCCACACTCTTGAGCTTCACCACGCCGCGATACACTTTCGGCAGCATCAGGCTCACCACCCCGCTACCGACGACCGACAGCACGAAGACAACCAGTATCATTTGCCTATGTTTGAGTATAACCTTCAGATAGCTTGCAAGATCGCTCTCAGTCCGTTCCGACATCGCCATTCCCTTTCACCTTCAGCTACAACCCGCAACGGGTACCCTTGCGGTCCCGGCACAGCACCTCCTGCACCGTCGACACGAGCATCCCAACGGGTTCACCGTACTCGGAGTCTCCCGGCACAACGAAATCCGCAAACTCCCTGGTCGGCTCAACGAAGGTCGCGTGCATTGCCCTGACGGTTTCCAGGTACTGTGTCACAGTATCCTCCACCACTCGACCGCGCTCCTCGATATCGCGTTGCAACCGCCTGATGAACCGGATGTCCGCCGGCGTATCAACGTAGACCTTCAGATCGAGCAATTCCCGCAACTCCTGCCAGTACAACGCGAGTATGCCTTCAAGGACAATGACGTCTTGCGGCTCGACACGCACCGTGCAGTCTGCGCGCGCATGCTGTTCAAAGCTGTACACGGGACGCTCGATTGCCACCCCGCTCTTCAGCATGCGAAGCTGCGAGACGAGCAGATCGATCTCGAACGCGTCGGGACAGTCGTAATTAAGATTCTCGCGCTCGCGAAACGCGAGATGGTCTCTATCCTTGTAGTACGAGTCCTGGTATACAATCGTAACCCCTTCGTCTGCGAGACTCTCGGCGAGCGCACGTGCAAGAGTCGTCTTGCCGGCGCCCGTGCCGCCGGCGATACCCACAGTCACCATTGCGGTCAGCCCGCCTCCACCACGTCACTCATCCTGCTGTCCCAGATCGAGTTCCAGGCATCGAACTCTTCGCAACGCATCCTCGAGCAGTCGCCGGTTGGCACCGATCAGGTCGGCCATCAGACCGAACATCACCACCTGAAAACCGACAAGCACGAGGATGCTCGCCACCAACAGTGATTGGATGTGACCGCGTCCTCCTCCCGTGAAGTAGAAGTACAGGAAACGCGTTATGAGTGCGACCCCGCCCAAACCGATCGCAACACCTATGTACGTAAAGATCTTCAGCGGCTCGTACATCGCGTAGATTCGCACTATGGTGCCCACAGACCTCTTGACATAACTCGCGGCAGTCGGTGCCAGCCGCGACTCGCGCAGGTTCTCGTTGGTTCCCACGGGAAGGTGTGCAATCGCAATGCTCTTCTTGCCGGCTTGAATGACGGTCTCGAGGGTGTATGTGAACTCCGAGATAACGTTAAGACTGAGCGCTGCGTGGCGGCTGTATGCTCTGAACCCGCTCGTGACATCCGGTATCGTCGTTCCTGACAGCCCGCGGACAACCCAACTGCCAAACTTCTGCAGCGCTTTCTTGGCTATCGAGAAATGCTTGATATCGTCGATAGGGCGGCATCCGACTACTATGTCAGCCATACCACTGAGGATGGGCTGTATGAGTCTGGGTATTTCCGAAGCTTTGTACTGGTTGTCCGCGTCAGTGTTCACAATGATATCCGCGCCCAGCTTGAGCGACGCATCGAGCCCGGTCTTGAATGCCTGGGCCAATCCCTTCCTGTTGGTCAGTCTGATGATATGATCAACATCATGCTCGCGGGCAACCTCGGCGGTCCTGTCGGCGCTGCCGTCGTCGATCACCAGGATCTCTACTTCATCAACGCCTGGGATCGTCCGCGGAATATCAGCCAACGTGACAGGTAACGTCGTCTCTTCGTTGTAACACGGTATCTGAATAACAAGCTTCATCTCGGTCCCGGAACCTCGCTTGAGACTACTCGTCAGCTCGACATCCAACCCCCTGAATCATAGCACCTCCGCCCGGGCGTTTGCAATCCAGACACCGAGAATCGGTACGCCGGCCACGTCCGATCACTTCTCGGTTTTGAACATCAGCGTCAGCCCCGCTGCCAGGAAGACCATGTTGGCCGACCATGCCGACAACCACGCCGGCAGGTGCTGCGCCTTGCCCAACCCGACACCGAGCCCGAAGAGAAAAAGATACGTCATGGACACGCACACGCTTATCCCGAAACTGAGCGCCAGACCGTGCCGTTTAAGCCTGAGCGCGAAGGGTATCGCAAGAAATGCTATCACAAAATTCGTGGCCGGCATTGCCGCCTTGGCATGGAAATCGACCCAGCGTGATGGGTCGCCCAGACCTGCGTCGCGCATCGACGTTATCTCCCGATGCAGGTCCAGCATGCCCCGCTCCTCGGGCGGCACCTGCTTCGCCGCCAGGATCTCGGGCGTTACGAAAACCGGGGCTTCCATAACCTCGAAATGCTCGCGAGGTTCCGTACCGTTCTTTATCTGTATGCGGTAGCCGTCCTCGAGGTACCAGTGACGCGTGCCCGAGTCCCATCGCATGCGGCTGGCCTCGAGCTTCTCCACAACGCTGCCGTCACGTTTGAACGCGATCAGTACGTCGGACCCTGCTTGCACGTTCGGATCATACGTTCTCACGATGCACGTTGACCCCTGCTTGCGATTGACCCACGTCAAGGACTCGGTATCCATCGGTCTGTCGCTCAACAGCTTCGTGCGCTCGATCTCGTGCGCTCGTGCCGCCGTGGGCGGTATCACAAACTCGTTTACCAGGAAGACGCACACCGCCACAAGCGCAGCCACAGACACGGGCGCGCGAATGACGCGATAGAAACTGACGCCGCCGGACAGCAGTGCCGTGTACTCGTTGGATCTTGCAAAACCGCCCAGGACGAACAACAGGGACAACAACACCGCCACCGGAATCACTTGCAGCAGAATCGTCGGCAGGAAGTTCGCGTAGTACTGGATCAACACGCGCACGGGAAACTCGAGTTCCACGATCTCGTGGCGTTTGTCGCTTATCATGTCAATCAGACCGTACAGGAGCATGAACGTCACCATACTCAAAACCATGAATGTCAGAATCCGGGTCGCAAGATACCTGTCAACGAGCTTGATCACGTCGATCTACTTATCATCCGCACGTTTCAACAGCCACAACCCCACACCGCCCGTTGCCAGGTTGGGCAACCAGTTGGCCAGAACCGGTGTCACAGAGGTCAGCTCGACCCAGGTCTGACCCACAAGAATCAACGCATAGTAGCAGAGGATTATCAGGCACGCCACCGATACGCCGTACGAGCGGCCCGATCGAAGGGCCTTGGCTCCCAAGGGCGCAGCGATCAGTGTAAGCGCTATACACGCGAACGGCAGCGATAGTCTTTCGCCAAACTCGTTCCGCAGGTTGCTGAGACGCCGTGCGCTCAAGCTCGGGTCCCTGGCTCGCGCGAGCAACTCGCGCAACCCCATCTCTTTCGGCCTCCTGTTCTTCTCTTCAAGCCGCTCCTTTGCGTCGAGCAGGTTTCCCAAGATGGCTTGTTCCAGCGGCGCTTCCGCGACCTCGAACCGGGTCTTGGTGCGCTCGCGGTACCGGTGCATCTCGCAGTCGTGCAGCCTCAACATCATACCCATTCCCTGCTCGTCATCAACGAACTCACCACGCTTTGCGCTCAGCCAGATAGAATCCTCCCCGTCCTCCAACTGCACCACCTCTATGTCGTGCAGCGTTCCGTCATCATCCTTTGACCCTATACGAACGCGCATATCTTTGAAGTGATCAACCCACCTGCCGACCGGCAGCAGCGTCTCCGGACGGCGCAACGCCATCTCGAGCAGGAGAAGCTTCGCCTCGCGTACCGCCCACGGCGTGCCCATATCCGCGAGAAAGAACGTCACGCCGCTTAACAAAACGCTGACTACTATAAGCGGTGCCACAAGCTGCCGCAACGCTATCCCTGCCGCTCTCATCGCAAGGATTTCGCCATCGCGCGACAACCTGCCAAAAGACAACAGCAGCGCGAAGAGGTACGCCGCAGGAAACAAATACGGTGCAACAGGCGGGATGCTCAAGAAGAAGAACCTGGCGAAGTCCGTAACCTTGACTCCGCTTGCCAGAAGGTCGTCCGCCCTGTCGTAGACTTGACGCAGCACAAACACAAATGCAAGCAGGCCAAATCCGACTGCAATCGGCCACAACAGCTCACGCAGTATGTATTTGTGCAGTATCTTCATCTTCGCCATCGAGGCATCAGCCGTCTTCTCCGCCGTTTTCGCACACTATTATACTCTATCTCCCCAATCGTCATAAATAGGGTTCCACGTGAAATTCGGGAGGAAACGAAACGCCCTCAGGCACCAGGGCTATGCACGCAAAGTTGCGCGACTGACCGAATGCACACCGAGCAGACCGTAAAACCGTTCTGAACAGATGAGATCAATACAGGTTGCACCCCCGTCACCGTCCGCGCGATTCGTGTCTTTGCAGTGTTGAAATAACCGAAAACTCGGAGGGTATGCGAACATGAGGGGACAGCAACACATACTCTTTCGAGGGACAAGCCGACCGCTTACAAGACAACACACCTCTCATTCTGAGCGAAGCGGAGAGGGGTCTCTCCCACCCGCACAGTACCGAGAAAAACTACTGCGCTCAGAACGACGTGCAGCCGGACTGTTATTGTCCTGAAAGCGCCAAGACACCCCTATTCGACGGGTTGAAACATCTCCTTGAGCGCTTTGGCAGGTTTGAACTTGACGGTTGCCGACGGTTTCAGCTGGATCCGTTCGCCGGTGCGCGGGTTGACGCCCATACGACTCTTTCTGTGTTTGACTTCGAGCGTCCCGAACCCCACGATGCCGACGCTGCCGTCCGCCTTCAGGCCGTCGCGCATCGAGTCCAGAACGGCGGCAAGGGCGCGTTCCGCGTCAGCCCGAGAGCTCCCGGTCTTCGCAACCATCGCATCCAACAGTTGAGCCTTGTTCATTGATCCCTCCTTTCAGCCACCCAAAAAGCAGACAAAAACCTAGAGAAACTCTTGCTTTCTCTGTCAAGTCCCGATGCGTACTTTACCACGCCAGCGGGCTATTGTCAAGGATGACGTTGCCCCCGAGCCTGTCCCGACTCGTCGACAACAGGTCATACCATCCCTACGCCAGCGGCGCAATCTGTGCCACGCTCTCCAATTCGCGCCACCCGATCAACGATATCCCAAGCACGTCGATGAGTTTCCTGATTTGGTCGCTCGTGAACAACTTGTAGTCGGTGTCTCGTTCCCGGGCCATGTCGCCGACGGCTTTCAGTTCCGCGTCCTCGACCCCGCAATGGATGATCAACTGCGTCACTCCCGGCCCGAGCGACTCGATCATCTCGGTGTACGCGCCCTCTGGATCGTCGACTTGTGAATAGTCGAGAGCGAGAAGAGAATCGAGGAGGGGAAATCCCAACGATTCCATCATCTCGGCAAACGAATCCGGAAACGCCTCCGGGGCAACCCCGAACCGCTCGAGCAGTTCGGGCGACGGCCTCACTACCATCAAGGGGAGCGAGAACTCTCGTGCCAGCCTGACATATACCTCGAAGAGATCCGTCCTCGAATAGACGCTGCCCATGTGGGTGTCGATATGTGTCGGTTTGACACCGAACTCCAACGCACGCTGTATCTGTGCGCGCAACTCCTTCTCGGCGTCTTCGGCCGTGATATGGTCGGCCACATCCGGCGTGTCCTTCCAGAGATACCCCTGTGCGTCAACGAGGCCCGGCACCTCGGACCGGGGCAACACGGGACCCCACCTGTAATGCTCCCATTCGGATGTCAGCGTGAGATGGATGCCGAAATCCGCATCGGGATGCGTGCTCGCGTACTCGGCAATCTCAGGAAACCACGGGCACGGCACGAGGATGCTCGCGGAGGTTACGACACCCGACTCCATCGCGGCAACAGTGGACATGTTGACCGAGTGGCACATGCCTGCATCGTCAGCGTGGATGATGAGCAGCTTGTCCTCTGGACCGTAGCCAAGTTTCTGTGTCAGCGTCTCGCTCAACTCTTGTCGCCTCCGTCTTATTGAAATGCTAAGGGATCGTCAAGGATCCGCGAACTAAAACGACTGGAACCTCTTCAAGATGCCAAACTGGCATTCGCCGTTGCGTTCGGCCTTCGTTTCCGCACCATTGGCCGTCTCGACTACACACTGGAATATCTCGCGACCAACCTCTTCAACCGAAGCATCGCCGTCGAGAATTCTTCCCGCGTTTATGTCAATATCGTCCCCCATCCTCCCGAACGTCGCGCTGTTACTCACCACTTTGATGACCGGTACCCCGGGGCACCCCGCCGGCGTGCCGCGCCCGGTCGTGAAGACGATTATCTGCGCACCTCCCGCGGCCATACCGGTATCGGACTCGATGTCGTATCCCGGCGTATCCATCACAACGAGCCCTTTCTGGGTGGGTTGTTCCGCGTAGTCTATCACCTCGTTGATCGGCGACGAGCCACCCTTGCAGATGCATCCGAGCGATTTCTCCTCAATAGTCGTCAGCCCGCCTTCTATATTGCCCGGCGCAAGTATCCGCTCGTCACCAAACAGCTGCCGCGCAACAACTTCCGTCTGTTTGACGATTCGAAGAACATCGTCGGCAACTTGGGGCGTTTTGGCGCGTCCCGCAAGAATATGGTCGGCCCCGATCATCTCGGTGGTCTCGCTGAGAATGACCGTCGCGCCGTGCTCGACGAGCATGTCCGCAGCGACACCTACCGCAGGGTTCGCGCTGACACCGGAGAACGCGTCGCTTCCGCCGCATTCCAGTCCGACGACGAGCGACGACAGCCCCGCCTCGGCTTTCTCCGCCCTGGCCGATTCCTCCAACATGCCCCGCGCTATCTCAACACCCATCGCAGCGGTAGCCGCCACGCCGCGTTCTTGAACGATCAGGTGTTCCACCGGTTTGCCTGATTCGGCTATCATCATTGCGACCAGAGCGGGCATCGCTGCCTCGCACCCGAGCCCGATAACCAACACCGAATGAACGTTCGGGTTTGTCCCCATCCCCGCCAGCGTCCGTACGGCAAGGCGCGCATCCAACATGCCGGTCCCGCACCCGCCGGAATGGGTTATGGGGACAACGCCGGGCACCTCGCGCGCGATCCGCGTTACCGCACCGTTTGCGCACCCTACTGTGGACAGGACGAGGACGTGGTTGCGAACACCGACAGAACCGTTGCTACGCGGGTATCCGTCAAACGCAGTCTGGCCGCGCTCTGTCATTCCAGGTCCCCCATCCGCTGGGACCGCACATTATGCGTGTGAACCCAGGTGCCCGGCGCGATCGTCTCGGTAGCCGCCCCGATTTCCTCGCCGTAACGAAATACCGGTGTGCCGGCGTCTATCTGCTTGACCGCAACCTTGTGGCCGGCCTTTACCGGCTCGAGCGCCCGGACACCTTTGCCGCCCTGCACGACGACTTCTTCTCCCGCACCGGCGTCCTTCAGCAGAACGGCGACATTATCCCTCTCATTGAGCTTCAACGCGTTGACCATGGTGACAATCAATCCGATCTCGAAGACGGCGCGCAGATTAGTCCATCGATCTCGTCCATTGGTTTCGGTCTCGTCAGGAACGTGACGACCACTCCTATCGCGCCGGCTACCACCAGACCGTACAGCGCCCGCATGAATCCATACCCTTCCGGCCCCACACCCTGACTGAACGGCGTAATGAGGAACGGCATCCGTATCGAGATGCCAATCGCGATCATGCCGCCGAGTATCGTCCAGAAGGCAGCCGTCGGCGTATACCTGCGCCAGAACGCGCCCAACACCGCGGCAACCACGAGCGGTGGAGTGATCGCGCCGGTAAACGTAGCGTGCGCCTGGTAGACGGAGCCAAACCGCATGTAAACCGGCACCAGCAGTATCGCCGCCAGGCTCGCCGCAATAGCCGACCACCGGCCGACCGCAAGATAGTGTTTGTCCGAAGCGTCCCGCACGACATAAGGCTTCCAGACGTCTGTCACAGCGATTGCCGAGACAGCGTTTATCAGCGTGTCGGCGGTAGACATGAGCGCCGCCGTTAGAGCGGCTATGACAAACCCGAACAGGCCCGGGCCGCACAACGCCGACGCCACGGTCACGAATATCGCGTTCGGGTCGTGGTCTCCGGGAAGCAGCTCGCGGTTGACCATCGCGCGGCCGAGCCAGCCCGCGTTCGACACAACGATCGCCGCCAAGGGCATAAGTACGAGCACGACGACCGTCATAGCCTTGCGCGCGTCGCCCGCGCTTCTCGCCGAAAGGAACCTCAAGATCATACCCTGGTTGATCAGGTAGAACATCGTGGTGTTGGCCATACCGTCCTGCCAGAATATCCCCACGAAGCTGAACTTCGCCGGCTGGTTGAAGTCCGAGAACGTTCGCCGCATCGGCGGCTCTATCGCGTGCCAGAACGCAGAGAACCCGCCAAGGAAATGCAGCCCCAGCACGAACAACACCAACCCCGCCAGGAGAAGCAGAAACCCCTGCACGAGGTCCGTCATTATCACCGATATCTGGCCGCCCGCAGTGACGTATACCGCGCAGATCACGCCTATCAGCGCCGCCCACGAGAACACGCCGAGCTTGGGCACCAGCGAGTTCATCGCTATGCCGAGCGTATAGAAGTTTATCCCGATATACCCAACGAGATAGACAAGAAGCACCAGCGTCGCCACAACACGCGTCTTCCTGTCGAATCGCCGCGAGAAGTATTCCGGAACGGACGTGACGCCGGAGAAGTATATTATCGGCAGCCAGCCGAACATGAAGATCGGCATTATAAACCAGTCGTTGAGGTAGGTTTGTGTCGAAGCGAACCCGTGCAGGTACGCTACCCTCGAGTACTTGATAAACGAATACGAACCGACCGTCGTGGCCACGCAGGACATCGATATCAGCCACCACGGGAAACGTTGGCCCGCGAGGAAGAAGTCCTTCGTGGTCTTCGTGCGGATACCGAATACGGTGCCAAACCCGAGGATGAGGAAGAAGTAGACTATGATTACGATGTAATCGATGCTCGCTACTTCATGTGCGCCTTGCGGCAATTTGTCCTCCTCGCCAAACGCCTATATGTGCGGTGCTATGAACTGGAAGAAGACGTGCAAACACAGGTAGAGCACGAACCCGCCGATCAGCAACACGAGCCAGCGTTTACCGCTGCTCGTTTTCAGGTCGAGTGTGCGCGCCCTGATCGCCAGCACCAATCCCACAACAAACAGGATGCCGCCTACCCCGAATTGGTAGACGACAGGAACTAATTCCTTCACCACGTACCTCCCAACTGCACGTTTGCCGCACGCAGTATACCACCAGCACGTTCGCAGCGCAAGGTGGATCGATGGCATTGGGATTGTGGCTGTTCTTTGGAGACTTGAGCCCCGCTCGGGGCGAAGGCACGTAGCCTGGGGTTGCGCGTGCTCGAACGGTGTTGCACACCCGCGCCACCCCAGGCTACCTGCCTGTGCTCCTCCAGACCATCCGGTCGACTACAAGCACGTGCAGGAATGCGCGCACCCGGGCGTCACCACAATACGTGGCCGCGTTCATGAACCGGAGCACTCAGTCTTCTGCTCCCGGCGCAAGACGTATCTCGATCGTCTCGAGACACTTGACGCTTCTGCCGACGTACTTGTCAGCAGGGAAGAAGAGCCGGAACTGCCCCTCGTCTGGGGGCAGCGGTTTGCCGTCCTTCTTGACCGCCACCATTGCGCGGTCTCCGCCCGCAGTCATTCTGAGCCCCGGCCAGGACTCGATGACCTGGTAGCCGTCCGTACCTCTGAAAACGACATAAAGGTTCTCTTGCTTGTAATCGCTCAGAGCAAGGGCGGCTTTCGCTTTCTGCAGAATGTTCTTCAGTCGGACGCCCTCGTAGTCGAAGATGCCGATGAACCCGACGTTCTCGCCGACACAGATGCATTCCTTCTCCTCGGCCCGCAGCATTCTGCTCATGTCGTCCATTGACAGTTTCACGGTGGAACCGTCGACGTCCACAATGGTAATCGAGTCGGACGGCCGTTCCGGGTCTTTCCCCGGAGCTTCCGACGCAACCCACATGAACAGCACCAAAACGACCGCCAGCGCTGTTCCCCAACGTAACGATCTTGCAGCGAATCTCAACATCTTTCCTGCCTCCTTTGACGTTCCATAATCCGCAGTGATGGAATTCGCACTCACATAACAGGCGATCATCTATCCGTCAACTTGCCTGCAAACGACGATGTGCACGGGTATTCGGCCGGGTATTTGAGAAACTCGACGTGCCCGTCCATGTACAGGCAGTTCACGCCGCCGGGCGAGTGGTTAAACTGGTTCTGGCTCGAGGGGTTCGTGGCGATCATATCCCACATGACGGCAACGTTGCTCTGGGACACAGCGGAAGCGGCGGGGTTGTTGATGTCGGTGATAAGGAACCGTTCAATACCTTCACGCAACCGGTAGAGTGTGTTGCCGCCCGCGTTGCCCGACCCCGGATCTACCTCCGACAGATCGATGTCGCTCAACACGAACCATTCGGGCATCTGCTTGAACTCGTTTCTTGCGTCTTTATACGCGCGCTTGTATGCACCGTACTCATCGTCTCGCATGGTCACCCACCCGAGGTATATGTACGAGTAGTCCTGCAGGTGGTAGGGCACTTCCCATGAGGACGACTCGATCAGGCCGCGAACGGTCTCGCGGGGAGTGTCCGTGTCGGGGTCCGAGGGACAGAAGATGATCTCGTAGTCCGAAAGGTATTCCGGATACACTGCGGGACCCCAGAAGAACGTCGTCGCTCGTTGCTCCGTGCCGTCTGCAGCAGTGTACCCCCGATGAATCTGAGGAAATACGCCGGACCACTCGTTGGCGTACATCTTGAAACACAGCCCGAGCTGTTTCAGGTTGTTCTGGCACGACGCTCGCCGAGCCGCCTCCCTGGCTCTGGCAAGTGCAGGCAACAGAATCGCTGCCAGGATCCCGATGATCGCGATTACCACCAATAGCTCGATCAACGTGAACCCTCCGCAGAGTCTTTCCGTACCTGTTCGTGTAGCCTTTGACATACCACACTCCTCTTATTACGTTCCGTGGAACGGAATGTCCAAAAGAAATGGTCCCGAATCTGAGATGCGGCGCTGCTGAACGGGGCTATGGGATGCCGGACGTGTGGGTAGACATGGTGTGAATCCTCCTTTCCAAACACGGGAGGCGGGGTCGTTTCCTCTCCCACCTAGCGGCCTATCGATCATAGCAACGCTGCCGTAGACCGATAGGCTCGGAGTACCAACTGGATGCTAGACTACAAACGTGGCGAGATGATACCATGATACTCCGCGGATGTCAACGTCCGGACAGCGAACCCGTGGGACGGTTGTTGGTGTCATCTTCCCCTTGATCGTTCAGCGTTTGGCGTGCTGGGTGTTGGAGACGGACAGGAGAGGCGTTGATGGCGTATGGTCGGGGGTAGCGGGGCAGATCATTCCCGAACCCCAATGACCCCTGACGACCCCTTCCCAGACCATCCTGTTCGTCCAGTCTGCTTCCTCCTTATGCTCTCACTCTCTCGGTGACACCCTAACTCTGCCATACATAACGGATCAGCAAGATCTTCGAACACGTACCTGAACGATGAAAGGGACCACGCGAGTCGAGGGGCGTCCGGCGGAGTGTGCGTCTCCGGACGCCGAAGTATTTTCTTGTCTAATAGTGAAAAATATGGTAAAATATAGAGCGCTGAAGGTTGTACATGTGGAGGACACATCCCTGACAATGAGTTCGTAGCCTTGCAGGTACACAACAAGTGTACAGGAAGGGCACTTGTCTCTATTTGGGGAGCGAGTTTACAAGAAGGTGGAACGGTTTGATGTGTGAAGTGTGTTTGCGTCTCGGACCGGCCTCTGATCAGGAGGGAAAGCGATGAGAAAGGTTTCTTGTGGTATAGCGATGCTAGCGGCGCTGGCAGTCCTGGTGCCGGAAGCTCACGGCGTGCCGTTGTTGGTGAATTACCAGGGTATATTGCACGACAGCAGCGGGAGCATCGTTGCGGACGGCACCAATTATGTGATCACCGTGACACTCTACGATGCAGCGCAGCATGGGACTGTGGTCTTCGGGCCTGAGGAACACCCTGGCGTGCCTGTAGTGGGTGGTGTTTTCAGCATCATTATCGGCGAAGAGACTCTTGGCGGTGCGCCTTCGGCCCTTTTCCGCGATCTGGACTTTGTGTTTCTTGAGATTGCGGTCGACGACACGAACGATTCCCTTCCTGCCGAAGCGTTATCGCCGCGGATACTGATCTCGAGCGTGCCGTACAGCTACGAATCGCTAAACGCGCAGACCGTTGGCGGTCTTGGCGCGGCGGAGGTGGAAGAGTCTGACGAGATAGACGCAGATATCGCCGCGCACAGGGCAATCCCGTCTGCACATCACGTGCGCTACGCGGATGCCGAGGCGGTTGCGGCCGTCAATGCGGACTCGAGCCACGCTTTCGACGCCGATCACGCGTCGCTCGAGGAGAGTGCGGAGATAGATTTTGACATCGCAGTGCATTCGGCGAACACGGCGGGCGTTCACGGGGTTGTTGGCGAGGTCGTAGGGACGGATGATCTGCAGACGCTGACCAACAAAACGATCCCGGAGACGCTGGACAACAACTTCAAGATCGGCGACGGGACTGAGAGCACGAAGACAATATCGGCGGACGTTGGCGCGGAGGATGCCCCTGCAATTCGCTACAGCGCCGATACGCAGACGTGGCAGTTAGCGCACGACGGCGTGGACTTTGCCAACGTGCAGACGGGCCCCATATCGGGGGACGTGACGGCCGTGGCCGCGGGGGACGGACTTGCAGGCGGCGGTGAAGATGGCGACCTGACCCTGAACGTAGTTAACACGGACGGCGCGCTGTCGGTCAGTGACGATTCGGTGGATTTTGCCCCCACGGTGGCAGGCGAGGGGCTGCAGTTGACGGGCGGCGTGCTATCTGTGGGGGCCGGGACGGGAATCCTGGCAGGGCCTGACAGCATATCCGTTACGCTCGGCACGGACGTCGATCTTTCAGCCGAGGTCGTCGGTGTGCTGCCCGTGGATATGGGAGGTACAGGAAACACTGCAGGTGACGCTGCTACGGTCGACGGACTTGAGGGGCCCGACCTCGAGGAGAGCGCAGAGATAGACGCCGACATTGCAGTGCACAACGCTACGTCCAGCGGTGTCCATGGCGTGACCGGCAATGTTGTTGGAACAACCGATTCGCAGACGCTCACCAATAAGACGATCGCCGTGA
Organism: uncultured bacterium; assembly: GCA_964524145.1. GTDB lineage: Bacteria > Hydrogenedentota. The sequence continues at coordinate 44,857 of CAZGCA010000002.1, forward strand.
CGCTGAGTGACGAGTTCTCGATAGGCGACGGGACAGATACCACGAAGACACTCTACGCCTTCAACTCCGATATCGATAAGCCTGCCCTGCGGTACAACGCAACAACCAGCACGTGGCAGGTGACCAACGACGGCGTGAGTTACAGTGACATCCAGACGGGATCAACGTCCGGCGACATAACGAGCGTAACTGCCGGCAGCGGCTTGACAGGCGGCGGAATATCCAGCGACGTGACGCTCGATCTGGTGAATACGGACGGTTCGCTGGTCGTGAGCTCCGACTCCGTGGACCTCTCGTCGACCGTGGCCGGCGACGGTCTGACCTTTACCAGCGGCGTTCTTCACGTGGGATCCGGTGTGGGTATTGCAGTGGATAGCAACACGGTCAACACAACGCTCGGTACGGATGTGGACCTCGGCAGCGAGGTTTCGGGCGTCCTGCCGATAGCCAACGGCGGCACGGGCAACACCATAAGCGACGCAGCAACGGTTGACGGGTTCGAGGGGGCTGTGCTGGAGGAGAGTGCCGAAATAGATGCCGATATAGCGACGCACGCTGCGATATCGAGCGGTGTGCACGGTGTGACGGGCGATCTCGTCGGGACGACCGACACGCAAACGCTGACCAACAAAACAATGGCGGCGACGTTGAGCGACACGTTCTCTATAGGCGACGGCACGAACACCACCAAGGCCATCGCCGCCGCAAACGGTGACCCGTTCGAGCCGGCCATCAAGTACGACGCCGGCACGGACCGGTGGCAGCTCGCGAACGACGGCATCACCTTTGAGGACGTGCAGACGGGTTCGATCTCCGGAGATATAACGACCGTTACGGCTGGTGATGGTCTGACCGACGGCGGCACGAGCGGCGATGTCACGCTCAACATAGCCAACACTGATGGCGCATTGAGTGTCGCCGCGGACTCGATAGACCTCGCCGCGGCGGTTGCGGGCGGAGGATTGACGCTGGGCAGCGGTGTGCTCGCGGTGGGTGCGGGCGACGGGATCACGGTCAACGCGGACGACCTTGCCCTGGCAGCAAGCACTGCTGGAGCGGGTCTGACGTATGGCAGCGGGGTGCTTGCGGTTGGCGCGGGGACCGGCATAACGGTCAATGCAAACGACATCGAGACGACGCTCGGCACAGACATAGACCTCACGAGCGAGGTCGCAGGGGTGTTACCTTTGGCCAACGGCGGCACAGGTAACGCGACGGGCGATGCGGCGACTGTTGACGGATTCGAAGGTGCCGTACTTGAGGAGAGCGCGGAGATAGACGCTGACATAGCCACTCACGCGGCGGTATCCAGCGGCATTCACGGTGTGACAGGCGATGTCGTAGGCACGACGGACACCCAAACGCTCTCCAACAAGACGATAGCCGAGACGCTGAGCAATATGTTCTCGGTAGGAGATGGGACGGACACCACCAAGACTATAACTGCCGCGAACGGTGACGCAGACGAGCCCGCTATCAGATACAACGCCACGACCAACATGTGGCAGGTTGCCAATGATGGCACGACCTTCGATGATATCCAGACGGGCGCGACGTCGGGCGACATAACAGCTGTCACCGCCGGCGACGGGCTCACCGGTGGCGGGACGGATGGCAGTGTTACCCTGGACATTGCCAACACGGACGGCGCTTTAAACGTCACGGCCGATTCGATAGACCTTGCAGGCCAGATAGCCGGCGCGGGTCTCACGCTGGCCGGCGGGGCGATATCCGTAGGGGCCGGTACCGGCGTAACCCTAAACGCGGACAGCATCGAGACGACGCTGGGCACGAGCGTGGACCTGACGAGCGAGGTGACGGGAATCCTGCCGGCGGCCAACGGCGGCACAGGGAATGCAACGGGAGATGCGGCGACGGTTGACGGGTACGAAGGTGCTGCGCTCGAGGAGAGCGCAGAGATAGACGGCGACATCGCGACCCACGCGGCGGTAACGAGCAGTGTGCACGGGGTGACGGGCGCCGTTGTCGGGACGACCGACACGCAGACGTTGACCAACAAGACGATAGCCGAGACACTGAGCAATATCTTGTCGGTGGGCGATGGCACAGACACCACCAAGAGCATCACGGCTGCGAACGGCGACCTGGACGAGCCGGCCATCAGGTACAGCGCCTCGACGAATCGGTGGCAGATCGCCAATGATGGCACGACCTTCGATGATATCCAGACGGGTTCGACGTCGGGTGACATAACGACTGTCACTGCGGGCGACGGTCTGACCGGAGGCGGCACGAGCGGCGATGTCACGGTGGACGTTGCCAACACGGACGGTGCTCTCTCCGTCACTGCGAACTCGATCGATCTCGCGTCGGCGGTTGCGGGCAGCGGTTTGACGTTGAGCAGCGGCGTCGTTGCTGTTGGTGCGGGCAACGGGATCGCGGTGAACGCCGACGACGTCGCGCTGGCATCAAGCAGCGCTGGTGCAGGCTTAACCTACAGCGCGGGCACGCTTGCGGTTGGTGCCGGCGACGGTATCACGGTCAACGCGGACGACGTTGCCCTGGCCAGCGGCACCGCTGGAGCAGGTCTGACGTATGGCAGCGGGGTGCTCGCCGTTGGTGCGGGGACCGGCATAACGGTCAATGCAAACGACATCGAGACCACGCTGGGCACGAGCGTTGACCTAACAAGCGAGGTTGCAGGGGTGTTACCGGCGGCCAACGGCGGGACAGGCAACGCGACGGGCGATGCGGCGACTGTTGACGGATTCGAAGGTGCTGTGCTGGAGGAGAGCGCGGAGATAGACGCCGATATCGCGACGCATGCGGCGGTGACGAGCGCTGTGCACGGTGTGACGGGCGATGTCGTAGGCACGACGGACACCCAAACGCTCTCCAACAAGACGATAGCCGAGACGCTGAGCAATATGTTCTCGGTAGGAGATGGGACGGACACCACCAAGACTATAACTGCCGCGAACGGTGACGCAGACGAGCCCGCTATCAGATACAACGCCACGACCAACATGTGGCAGGTTGCCAATGATGGCACGACCTTCGATGATATCCAGACGGGCGCGACGTCGGGCGACATAACAGCTGTCACCGCCGGTGACGGTCTCACCGGTGGCGGGACGGATGGCAGTGTTACCCTGGACCTTGCCAATACCGACGGCGCTCTGAACGTCACGGCCGACTCGATAGACCTTGCAGGCCAGATAGCCGGCGCAGGCCTCACGCTGGCCGGTGGCGCGATATCCGTAGGCGCAGGCACGGGGATAACCGTCAACGCGGACAGCATCGAGACAACACTCGGCACGGACATAAATCTGGCGGCCGAGGTGGCGGGAATCCTGCCGGTGGCCAACGGTGGAACCGGCAACGCGACGGGCGATGCAGCCACGGTTGACGGGTACGAAGGTGCTGTGCTGGAGGAGAGCGCGGAGATAGACGCTGACATCGCCACGCACGCGGCGGTGACGAGCGGTGTACATGGTGTCACGGGTGCTGTGGTGGGGACGACGGACACGCAGACGGTGACCAACAAGACGATAGCCGAGACGTTGAGCAACATCTTCTCGGTAGGCGACGGCACGGACACCACAAAGAGCTTCACGGCGGCCAACGGTGACGCGGACGAGCCCGCACTCAGGTACAACGCCTCGACCGACAAATGGCAGATAGCGAACGACGGCACGACGTTCGAGGACATTCAGACGAGCACCACCTTCGGTGATATAACTTCTGTTGACGCAGGTGATGGTCTTGTTGGCGGCGGTGCCAGCGGCGGCGTCACCCTCGACATGGTAAACACGGACGGTGCGTTAAGCATAACGGCGGACTCGATAGACCTTGCGTCTGCGGTGGCAGGAAGCGGTTTGACGTTAAGCAGCGGCGTCGTTGCTGTCGGTGCGGGCAACGGAATCACGGTCAACGCCGACGATGTGGCCCTGGCGTCGAGCAGCGGTGGTGCGGGGCTCACGTACAGCGCGGGCGTGCTCGCGGTTGGGTCTGGTGACGGAATCACCGTCAACGCAGACGATGTGGCCCTGGCATCGGGCACTGCGGGCGCGGGGCTCACCTACAGTGCGGGCGTGCTCGCGGTTGGGGCTGGTGATGGTGTCACGGTCAACGCCAACGATATCGAACTCGCAGGCAGCACCGCAGGAGCGGGCCTGACATACAGCAGCGGTGTGCTCGCGGTGGGCGCGGGGACCGGGATAACCGTCAATGCGAACGATATCGAGGCGACGCTGGGTACGAGCGTGGACCTGACAAGCGAGGTGACCGGGGTGTTGCCGGTGGCCGACGGCGGCACGGGCAACGCAACGGGCGATGCGGCCACGGTTGACGGGTACGAAGGTGCCGCGCTCGAGGAGAGCGCGGAGATAGATGGCGACATCGCGACGCACGCGGCGGTGACGAGCAGCGTTCACGGTGTGACGGGTGCCGTCGTGGGCACGACTGACACACAGACGTTGACCAACAAGACCATTGCGGCAACATTGAGCGATACCTTCTCGATAGGCGACGGCACGGATACCACCAAGATTGTCGTCGCTGCCAACGGTGACGCAAACGAGCCCGCAGTCAGATACAACGCCACGACCAACACGTGGCAGCTCGCGAACGACGGTACGACGTTCGAAGATGTCCAGACAGGTTCGGTCTTCGGCGACATCACTGGTGTTACAGCAGGAGCGGGTTTAACAGGTGGCGGCACGAGTGGCGACGTGACGCTCAACATCGCGAACACTGACGGTGCGTTGAACGTTGCCGCAGACTCGATAGACCTTGCTGCGGCGGTTGCGGGCAACGGTTTGACACTGAGCAGCGGTGTGCTCGCGGTCGGTGCAGGCACGGGCATAACCGTCAATGCGAACGATATTGAGACGGCGCTGGGCACGAGCGTGGACCTGACAAGCGAGGTGGCCGGGGTGTTACCTGTGGCCAACGGCGGCACGGGCAACGCAACGGGCGATGCGGCCACTGTTGATGGGTACGAAGGTGCCGCGCTCGAGGAGAGCGCGGAGATAGACGGCGACATCGCGACGCACGCGGCGGTCACGAGCAGCGTACACGGTGTTACGGGTGCCGTGGTGGGCACGACCGACACGCAGACGTTGACCAACAAGACTATTGCCGCAACCTTGAACGACACGTTCTCGATAGGCGACGGCACGGATACCACCAAGATCGTCCTCGCTGCTAATGGCGACGCGAACGAGCCTGCAGTCAGGTATAACGCTGCGAGCGACACGTGGCAGATCGCGAACGACGGCACGACGTTCGAGGATATTCAGACGGGGTCTGTCTCGGGAGACATAACCAATGTGATCGCGGGCACAGGACTTACGGGCGGGGCCGCAAGCGGAGATGCGACGCTGACCCTGGGCCGGCAGGACGAGCACGCGTGCGCTGCGGGCATGGTTGACGCCGGCGGCTACTGCATCGACGCGGACGAGAACACCGCGGCCACCTGGACGGCGGCAGCGGCGCAGTGTCAGAGCGAGGGTAAACGGCTGTGTTCCGGCGCGGAATGGTACGGTGCCTGTGCTGCCGGGCTTGGCGGCTTAAACAACATGACAGGCAACTACGAGTGGGTAGATGACATTAGCGATGCAACTAGGGCGATCGAGATGGGGTCTGCCGGATGCACTGACATTAATCGGATCGAATTTGTCACTTCGGTTGCCTACAGATGCTGTCAGTGAGGATCTTGTCCAGGTGAGGCGTCTGTTCGTGGCTGTCCTGACAGTCTGCATGGCATGCGGCTGTGGAGGCGATTCAAACACGACGATTGAAATGACTGGAACGCATACAAAGACAAAGCTTGAGGCGGAGAGGCCGGTTCAGGTTGAGCTGTTTGTGATGAGCATGTGCCCTTACAGCCTTGAGGCGGAGCAAGCTGTTATCAGTCTGGCAAAGGAGCTTGCAGGCAAAGTTGATCTGAAGATCTCGTACATTGCGCGAGAGAAGGCCGGAGCCTCACTACAAAGCGGTACGGATGCGGAACACATGTGGGTTGACGGGACAACCGAATCCGCTCGACTGTGCGATAGCGATGCGCCAGCCGGTATCGCCGGATTTCAAAGCCTTCACGGCGCTGAAGAAGTCGAAGAGGACATCAGGCAGCTTATCATCGGCAAGTATCATCCGCAGCAATACCTCGATTACGTGCTGGCGCGAACCGATCTCGAGTCGGACTGGAGGGATATCGCGCTCGAGCTGGGCATGGACGTCGAGTGGATAGGGGCGCGAACGAGTAGCGACGAAGGGACGGAACTGTTGGCCAGAGACGTCCGGCGGGCAGAGGGGCTCGGCATCAGCGCATCGCCCACGATCGTTGTTGACGGCCGAAGATACGTCGGTTGGGCCGGGGCGGAGACGGTGAGACAAACCGTCTGCGCGAAGTTGGCCCATTGCGAGGCCTGTGCAGGTATACCGAGATGCACGAGTGACCGCGACTGCTTTGCGCCGGGCAAAGAAGGCACGTGCGTGTCGGCGGGCACTGCCGACGCACACTGCGAGTTCTTCGAGCCGCAACCGTTCCAATTCACTGTGATAGGCACTGACGCATGTCCGCACTGCGAAACGGACAGGGTGACGAGAGCGACGCTCGAACGGTTTCCGGGCGCGCAGCTTCGCACGGTCAGCGCCGAGAGCGATGCCGGCGCCGCGTTGGTCAACAAGCACGCAATCGAGCGGCTGCCGGCGTACATCTACGACGAGGGCGTCACAAGGTCGCGCAGGTTTGACGAGAAGGTAGAACGCACGCTCCGGAGGTCACATGACAAATTCGTGCTCGATCCGGCCGTGGCGCGGTCACCGTATTTCCTTTCTCGTGAGGAGGTACCGGGACGGTTGGGCCTCTTCACAGGAGCCCTATCGGCGACAGGCCGGGAGGCTCAACTGCGGTTGACGGACATTGGTACACCGTTCGACGTCCATTTCGTTGTGCGCGAACTGCCGGTCATGGTCAGCCTGCACCCTTCACGGGACGACGATTCGACTCTACACATCGGCCCGCTGCCTACGAAACGGCGCTTCACGAGCGTTCATGGCGACACAGAAGTGCAGGAGAACCTGCGACAGTCGTGCATGGCGACACAGCACAGCGACCAATACCCCGCGTACCTTCGCATGTTCCACGCTGCGCCCGATGTCGCCCGTTGGCGGGAGTATGCCCGCGATGCCGGCATGGACGTGGATGCCGTCGAGCAATGCGCGTCGTCGGATGAAGCAGGCAATCGGCTCGCCAAGGACGCCGAGATGGTGAGCGAATTGAATGTCAACTGGGTGCCGTCTTACCTGCTGGACAACAGAGTGCTGGTTGCTCAGGTTGGACCGGACGAAGCTGTCAGAGTATTCATGGAGGAGCATCCCGAGGTGCGAACCGCCAAATGAACACACAATCCAAGACGCTGGGTAGACAGTTTCTCTTACTGCTGGTGTGTCTCATTGTGACGGTGTGGCCGCAGTCTTCGGCCACCGCCCAGAGCAGCGACCACTTCTCGATAGTGACGGGCAGCGTTACACCCGGCGGACGGTTCTGCTGGTCGGAGAACTTCCTGCTCACCAGTTCGGTCGGGCTGCCGCACGTCGAGCTGTCATCCGCATTCAGTTTCATAGTCGCTTCGGGCCTTTTCTCGCCGTTCGTTCCGCCGCTGATCATGGATACGGATGATGACCGAACTCCGGACGTGCTCGACGCTTTCCCGCTCGACCCTGCCGCCCAGAGAGATACTGATGGTGACGGGTATCCTGACTGGCTGATCCCGGGTATCCCGACCTCCCTCCTGGAAGATATTGACGACGACAATGACGGTATCACCGATGAAGAGGAGCTGTCGCTCGGGACCGATCCCTCGAACTCCGACACGGACGGCGACGGGTTCTCGGACGATATCGAGATAACGATAGGTACTGACCCGCTCGACGCGGACGATTATCCGTCCGAGGACGCATGGCGTCCCGTGATAGACTACATTGCGCCCCCCGTTGGCCTGACGGTAGGCGGCACGCCGATAGCCGTGCACGGCTCGAACTTCAGAAGCACCCTCGCCCTGTACATTGGCGGCGCTCTGGCTGCGGATACCTCTATTGTCACCGGCGACGAGCTCGTGACGGCGTCCGCGCCGCCGGGAGTGGCTGGGGTTGCTCTTGTGAGGATGGACAACATCGAGACAGGGTACAGCGGACAAAGGCACGAGGCGTTTACCTACACGGCAGACCCGTTCGATTCGCGATTGGACCTGGCAGAGGGCGAGATTCGAACGGGGACCATCTTCGTCGACAGCGACCCTGACCGCGATGTAAACGTGACCTTTGTCGAACTGTTGCCGAGCGACCCTACCTCTGTCGAAACACGCGACGGCGTCCGCCTGGTTTTTGCGACTATGGAACTCGAGCCTGGAACGCGGGTTCGAGCCATTATCAGATCGTCGCCGTCCGTAGCGGACCTATTCCCTGCCGACGACATGGGACGACCGGACTATGGCGTGCCCGTTGCCCCACAGATAGACGTCCAGGTGTTCCTGTCAACCGGCGAGAGTCTACAGTATTTCTCTTCTCCGGTCGACGTTGTGGCTCCTGTCACACGCGACGACGTCCGGCCGTGGGACGACATCCAGACATTCTATCTCGAGGGGTCGCTCGACGAGACGCTATCGCCGGTCTGCGCCGCAGACTGCCTGCTGGCGGAGCTCGCCGTACCGCCCGAGATCGACCTCGAGGAGTCGACGGTAACATTCGTCATGGAGTCCACGGGCACGTATGCGCACTTCGCGTACCGCCCACCGCCTGAGGTCGCAGGGGACATAGATGACGACGGGCAACATACTGCGCTCGATGTCCAGAAGACGATCAACCAGGCGCTCGGGATACCCAGACTTCCCGATGACAAGGTTGCTGACATCAACCTTGATGGGCGCATAAACGCTATTGATGTTCAGATCGTGATCGGCCTTGTGCTGGGCATCTTGCCGTAGTGACCCCGCCTCTTTGACGCCGGCAGCCATATCCATAAGGGTCGGCCGGCGTAACAGCATCGGCCATTTTCAGAAACGGAACGTTTCTCCTTCGGAATGGGGTGCTATTGCATCGTGTCGAACTGGGTGGTATATTCCTCTTGGGTGGCTGGACAGACCGGAGATCAACCGTGCAGATGTGGAGAAATGCGTTCGTCGTTGCGTTCGTTACGCTCTTGCAGATCGTGCCTGCTGTCGGGCAGCAACTCGATCCTACCACTGACCAGGTCGAGTCGGCGCTTCGGAGAGCCGCCGAGTATTTCAGGGCGACGGTATCGACACGCGGCGGCTATCTGTGGGTGTACTCGGAGGACCTCTCCCATCGCGAAGGCGAGGTTGAGGCAACGGCCACCCAAATATGGGTGCAGCCGCCCGGCACGCCCTCGGTTGGGTTCACCTATCTGAAAGCTTACGGGGCAACCGGGGACGCTTTCTATCTCGATTGTGCCAAAGCGGCGTCCGACGCGCTTGTCTGGGGTCAACTCGAGTCCGGCGGGTGGGATTACAAGATTGATTTTGGCGCGGTGCAAAGCGGGAGATGGTATTACCGTCGCGATCAAGGCAATCTGACCGATAAGGAGAGTGCCCACAGACACAACATCTCCACATTCGACGACAACACCACCCAGAGCGCTCTCCGGTTTCTTATAGCTGTTGATAAGGCGTGCCGCGATACGAGATACGTGGATACAGTGAACTCCGGTCTCAACCTACTGCTGCGCAGCCAGTTCGAGAACGGCGCGTGGCCCCAGAGGTACCCGCTGAATAAGAGCAACTACTCGCGCTATTACACGTTTAACGACAACGCTATCAACGACTGTATCGAGGTGATGTTTGACGCGTACCACGCTTACGGTGACGAACGTTATCTGGAAAGCGCGAAACGAGGCGGCGATTTCATAATAGCCTCGCAACTGCCGGCACCCCAGTCGGGATGGGCGCAACAGTACTCGTGGGATATGCAGCCTGCTCCGGCAAGGTGGTTCGAGCCGGCGGCGTGCAACGGGCTCGTGACCTCACGCAACATCGCGACACTCATATCGTTGTATGAGCGTACCGGGGAGGGAAAATATCTCGAACCAATACCGGCCGCGATAGACTGGCTCGACCGGTCGAAGATGGGGGACGGTACGTGGGCGCGGTTCTATGAGCTCGAAACCAACCGTCCGGTCTACGTCAATATGGACCGCGAGGTGGTCTACGAGTTTGTCAACATTCGGCCGGGGTACGGTTGGAAGGGCAACTTTGGCATTCCATCAGTTATTGCGGAATACCGCAAGCTGAAGGAGATGGGAAGAGAGAGGTATCGGGCGGCGAACCGGCGCACACCTTCTGCCGAGGCGAATTCGCGCAAGATGGCAGCCATGCGCGCGCGGGTTGTCGAGATCATCAACTCGCTCGACGATAGCGGCCGTTGGGTGGAATCGGGCCAAATCCGCTGTAGCACGTTCAACAGCAATGTCGCGGTTCTATGTGCCTATATCGAGATTGCAGAAGCCCTGGGAGAGAAGGAGTGAGACGAGCAACTTTTTCTCGTACGCTACTAGCCGGCACCGGCATCCTGCTTATGTTGTGCGGCGTCGTTGGCTGCGCGGCGTTGCGGCTGCCGTTCGCTACTAAACGGGTCGAGATCGGCGAGAACGAGATAACACTGTTCAGCGCTGAGGGCGCGATCAACATCCGGGCGGTGGCGCCGACCATTCTCAGGATATCGGCAAGCGCCGACGGGGAGTTCCGCGACGAGCCGTCTGCATGCGTGGTTGATCAAGCAGACCCCGCCCCAAAAGTGGTGGTTGAAGATGGCAGCCCCATCATTCTCGACACCGGCACGTTGAGGGTCGAGATAGACCGCAAACACATGACAATAAGCTTCTACGACGATTCCGGCCGGCTCATCACGCGCGAACCGGAACGGAAGGGGAATCCGCTTCTGGGCGAGTCCCCGACGGCACTCCTGCAACTCTTCGCGGACGAGCATTTTTATGGTCTGGGTCTGCGTGGCTATCAGCTTGACAGGCTGGGCGGCGTGTACGGGCTGTGGAACACCTCGGTCAACATGGGCGGATCGGTCGGATATGTTTCACGTATATCGGTCCCGTTCCTCGTGAGCACGCGTGGATACGGCGTCCTCCTTGATACGACTTATGCATCGGTGTTCGACGTGCAGGGTCAAGCAGAAGCCTATTCATTCAACCCTACCGAGGGACAGTTCTCGTACTACTTCATCTACGGACCTTCCTTTGGGGACATCATGGGCAGGTACACCGGACTCACCGGAACGGCTCCTATCCCGCCGAGGTGGGCACTGGGGAATCTCCACCTGGTCGAGAGGGAAGAAGCCGTCGAGACGGTTCGTGCGTTCCGGGAGAGAGATATACCTGTGGAGTGCATGCTGCTAACCCCCAGCCGTTACGATGCAGGGACAGAGGGGAATCCGCCCGATCAAACGGATATTCTCCCGAACACCGGGGAGCTGACGGCCAGCTTGAGACGTCAGGGTGTGCGGATGATTCTGAGAGAGAGCCCGTTGGTAGATGAGGACTCGACCGAGTTTCCGGAGCTGTCGTCCCTTGGCATTCTTGGCAAAGATCCTGAGGGAGAGCCGATGGTTCTGGAACTTGAAGAGGGCGTCCGAAAAAGCTTGATCGATATAACCAGCCCCGACGCGCGCCGTTGGTGGACGGACAAACGCAAACCGTTGTTCGAGGCGGGCGTTGACGGCTGGTGGCTCGAGCAGGGCGAGTCTGTGCTCCATCCTGAAGGGATGCAGCATCACCTGGGTTCGCGGGAGAAGGCTCATAACGTACTCAGCCTGGTGTGGGCGCAGACGATCTCGGATGCTTACAAGTCGCTCGCTGCGGAACGGCGCCCGTTTGTCGTGGCGAGTTCGGGCTACGCCGGTATGCAGCGATACGGGGCGGTTTGCAGGCTTGGCGCGTTGTCTCCCACGTTCTCGGCCCTTACGCTTGGCATACCGCTCGCGCAAAACGTCGGGTTATCGGGAATCCCATACTGGGTCGCGGAGGTTGGCGGCGGCCAAGGCAAGCCAACCCCGGAGCTTTTCACCCGATGGGTTCAGCTTGCGACGTTCTCTCCTATCATGGCGACATGGGCGGAAGGCTACCGGAGCGAACCGTGGCGATTCGGCAGAAGGACGGAATCTATCTGCCGCGACTTCATGAAGCTCCGCTACAAGCTCATGCCCTACATCTATTCCCTTGCTTACGAAGCCAGCAGGACCGGGGCCCCGCTCGTTCGTCCTCTTGTCTGGCACTTTCCCGGCGACCCGGTTGTTGTGAACCTCGGCACTCAGTACATGTTCGGCCCTTCTCTGATGGTGGCTCCAATACGCCGGGCGGGAGCGAAGTACAAGGAAGTGTACCTGCCACGTGGAAAATGGTACGACCTGTGGACGGGGCTCACTTTTGAAGGGCCTGGCGCCGTAGAGGTAAACGCCTCGGTCGAGCTCATGCCGGTGCTTGTCCGTGAGGATTCGATAATACCAAGATCACCAGCCGCGCTGCCGGGTCAGGGTGTACCTCTCACCACGGTGGCGCTGGACGTTTACCCCCACCAACACGCTTCGTTCGAGATGTACGAGGACGACGGTTCCAGCCGGGCGTATTCGCGCGGCGAGTTTGCCATAACCCGTTACAGCGCCGATGTCGAGGGAAGCAGGGTCACCATAACTATTGGCAGCCCCCAAGGGACCTTCGAAGGGTTGCACCGGGACAAATCCTACACGCTCCGCGTTCATCTGCCGGGAGAACCGTTCGAAGTCCGGGTGAACAACAAAGTCATTCCGAACGGTAAGGATGTCAAGAAAGCGGGCACCGGCGCCGAGGTCTGGTATTTCGATGCCAAAAGGTCAGCAGCTATTGTCAGCCTCGGGGCAAGTGCGGAGAGCAGGCAGGTAACAATTCAATAGAATCCGTCTTACGCGATCCCGTGTATGCGCTTGTACTCGAGCCAGTTTTTCTTGAGGTCGACGAACTCCTCGAACGACTCGCGCAGTATGAACGGGTTCGTCTTCTTTTCATGTCCGATGGTTGACGTGGGCTGCACGCCGTAGTCGTGGCCGGGATACACCTCAACGTCGTCGTCAAGCACCATAAGCTTGTTGTGTAACGAATCGTACTCGTTCCGTGCATCTTGGCCGAAGCTTGTGCCCCCCACCTTGCCGACGAAAAGGGTGTCGCCGGTCGCGAGCTTGTTGCCGACGAGTACGCAGATCCCGTCGTTCGTGTGGCCCGGCGTGTGGATTATCTTGAGCTTGAGCGAGCCAAGCGCTAGCTCGGCCCCGTCATCAACCGGCACGTCGCAGGACGACCCCGCAGACCGGTGCATGACTATCTGGGCGCCCGTCCTTTTCTTCGCGCTTCGGTTGCCGTTCGTGTGATCGAAGTGATCGTGCGTGCCGATAATGTATTTCACGCTCAGCCCGTGTTCCTCGGCGCGGCCTACTACGCGGTCAGGATCAAACGACGGGTCGATGACTGCCGCTTCCTTGCTCGTTTCGTCGCCTACAAGATAAGCGAAGTTCCTGTCGCCGCCCACGCGAATCTGCTCGAAGATCATTCCCTGGCTCCCATCTGTACAGCGCTCCGCTACGAACTTATGTTCAGTGCCAGATTGATGCACTTCTGCAGGTCCACTGCATCAACATCGCCGTCGCCGTTCGTATCGGCAACCGGCGAGTACGGATCAATCCCGAGCGCCACGTTGATGACCCGCTGGACATCTATTGCGTCCACATCGCCGTCGCCGTCCATGTCGCAGGTTGCCAGGACGATCTCTATCTGTCCATTCTCGCACTCGATCTGCAACGGCAAGCCCGCTTCGTTCGAACCGGTCGCCCCGGTACAGGACAGCACTTCGGGCTCGTCGGGATTAGGCTCTGCCTCTTCCGAGATGCCGAAGACCAACACTGCCACAACACCGTCTTCAATCGGTGTCGTGTTACTTTCGTCCGTTCTCACCTCGACACCTGCTACGCCTGGCTGATCGACGTTCACAACCACGGTCTTGCCGGCTGCACGAGCGGCATCGCCTAGCTCGACCCGTTTGGCAGTGAGTATTGTATCGTTGAAGCCGACCTCAAATGCCAGCGCGCGTGGTCTGCCTCCGCTCAGCGGCGAATGAACGGAGATGGGAACACGGACGTTCAGGCTGCCGGGGCTTCCCGTCACCTGGGCTACGGTCAGGAAGATCAGGTCTTCCCGCACAGCAATATACTCGAAACCCTCCGTCAACGTGCCGGAGAAACCGGAATCAGGGTTCTTCACCACTACGTCCGCGCGGCCGGGAATGCCTGGGGGGGTCACCGCGGATATCTCGGTTATCTCGAGGTCCGAACGAACGGTCACCTCCGTCGCCGGAGCATCCGCGATAAGAAGCTCCGCGTTCGGGGCAAAGTTGAGTCCGCGCACGGTCACCTCGGTAGCTCCGGTCTGGGGTCCCTCGGACGGGAAGATCGAAGAGACTACCGGTACCGGCTCTTCTCCCGGTCCCTGGTCGATCGACCATGTTGTAACCGATATGTCGTCAACACTCGCGCCATACGTCTCTGTGAGCGTATCGTCGCTCTCAAACGCCAGCCCCACCCGCATGAGCTCGCCGCGACCCTCTTCGAACCGTTCCAGACCGAGAGATACCGGAAACATCTCCTCTCCGCCGGGACCGCTTGCGGTATCCACCAATGCGACCGCAGCCACAAAGTACCCGTCCCCGTTGTTATCGACGTATATGCGGCCTGCATCAGGGTAATAGACGTACTCTTCCTTCCACCCGTACTCGGTGTTATACCGGACGAACAAATTGAGGCTCACAAGATTCTCGTTGGCCGGTACGGCAAACGCCGGCGATATCGCAACCTGGTCGTTATTGTTGCTGTACATGCTGACGCAGTCTTGTGCGCCGAACTTGAGCAGATTCGGCTTTGTACGTTCCGGCGGCCCGGATTCGTCGCACCTCACGACACCAGGGACCGGATCAGCCCCTTCGCCATACTGGTACAACATCCATCCGTCGAGAGCATCATCACCCTCGAAATCGAAATACAGCCGCGTGGTCTCGTCCCGGGCCAGTTGCACGCTGAAGATGGATTTCGTTGTCATGCCGGCACCGAAATCCACCTCGACATCAAAGAAGCCCACCTTGCCGCCATAATCAATGTCCACCGATTCCAGCTCGACCGACAATATGCCCGTCGCGGTGCCTCCCGCCACCACCGGCCCGAGATCGGTCGACTCGACGGCCATCTTCAACAGCGACGATGGTACGGTGCTGAGTCGCGACGGTCTCACCGTCACGATCGTGCGTGTCGAGTCCGCCAGTCCGGTGTTCTGAACCGTGACCAGCAGGTTGACCGTCTCGCCCGGGTCAAGAAAGTTGTCCCCGTCGTAACCGCCGGAAACCTTTGACCGTAGAAACGAAACAAACGGACCTACGCCGCGATTGAAACCTCCCGTAGCTATCAGCGCGTAGCCCTGGTGCCACGACAGGAACGGCACGGACTGCCCGTTGCCGGGAACGTCCGTTCCACGGACTGTCACCGTGTAGTTGCCATCTTCCGGCATCTGTATGTACACACACTCGACGTTGTTTAGGTTGTCTGCCGGTTCATCACCCGCGGGAAGCGACACACCGTTCGCAAGGTTGACGTTGCCGCGATAGACTGCGCCGCTTGGAGCGTAGACCATAAGGTCGAGATTGTTGACGAGGGCCACGCCTGCTCCCGCAGAGCCGGCCGGGTCCGACCACACGAGTGTGAGCCGGAGTTCCTCTGTTGAGGAGACGTTCTCAAGCGTAAAGCTGTGAGTCTCACCGGCTCCTATCGCGGGAGTTCGAACCGTGCGCGTCGGCACGAGCCCCTGTGACGGTGTACCGTTGGGAACGTCATTAAGCACGATCAGTTCTCTCGCGTCGCCGTCAAAGTACAGAGAGTCGTCGAGCGTTATTCGACCCCACCCCTGACCGAAGTTCGGCATCCCGCCCGAAGCGGCGCCCGACCCGTCGTTGGCAGTGAATTGCCCGGTCATGTTGTGCCCCGAGTTTATCAGTATTCCCTTCACCAGCGCGTTGGTCGGCACGAACCCGTCCTGCGACACCCCGGCACCGGTCGGGTAGTACCCGTCCATGAAGTACTGGCGTACCAGCAGAGCTCCACCTGCTACTGTTGGTGCAGAGAAGCTTGTTCCCGTCCCGAACTTGGTGTCGCAGTTGCCGTTCGGCGGATCGGTTCTGCTGACAAGAATACCACCTGTTAGGGCAAGGGGATCGGCCTCCGTCGCGCTCGTTACCTCGCCGGGCGCACAGACGTCCGGCTTGATGCGCCCGTCGGCCGTTGGCCCGTGGCTGCTGAAACTCGACAAGTCCTCTGCTCCTTCACTCCCGTTGACTGTTGAGCCCACGGTCACCGTGTTCTTCGCTACTTGGCCTCCGTAACTCAGCGTGTAAGCCCACGGGCCACTATTGCCTGCAGAAAAAACGATACTGTAGTCGGTTAGTCTCCACATAGCCTCGTCAACGTCACGAGACTCCGATGTGTACTCGCTGAAATAGTAATATGATCCGTAGCTATTGTTGTGTGCGCTCGCACCAGAGTCGTATGCTTGTTGCTGCATTAGCTGCTGGCCGATGTAAAGCCCTGTCAATCCGAAGTCCGGGCTGCCGATGTCCTGAAAGACCACCCGTGCCGCAGGCGCCATACCGTCGGCGGCGTCGTGACCCGGCCGAGACCGCGTCGCCAAGGTGGCGTAGTTGTCGCCTACAGCGTTGCCTGTGGTGAACGTGCCATGCATGAAGTCATCATCGTACGCTTCCGCATATGGCAGGACGTAGTATGCAATGACTTTGTTGGCAGGGTTGGTAATATTGGTGTCAGGTGGGCTCGTGTAGTTGGCGAACGTCTGTGCATTCGGTTCGTCGCTGAACCGAAACTGGCACGCGTCGGTGTCAAGACCAGTATCAGCTACTCCCACTATCTGGCCGAACCCCGTGAGGCCACGGTTGAACAACGGGGTTACACCAACCTGACCGCCCTGGATGATGCCCGTCGAATTGTCGTTTGCCGGCTTATATACCGGGAACTTCTCGACCCACTCGACTTCGGGTATTGCGGCAATCGAGGCTACGATCGCGCCGACATTGGCAGCGCTCACGTCGAGCACCACGCCGTCGAACTTTGCGACCTCGAGAGCGTGGACAACGTGTACAACCGAGACGGAATCGTCTACGGCCTGGATCTTCGGCAGCACATCGTCAATGTCTTCGTCCCGGAACGTCGTCACCCGCAGCCGGACAATGTCCTCGCCGTACTCGGGTTCCGGCGTGAACTTGGACAGTTCCGGCACGAACTTGAACGCGGGCGCATACGGGCCGACCCACCGTACGTGCGGCGCGTCGGCGAGAAGCTCAACCTGGTCGGCGGGCAGCTTGACGATGTAGGCGTTGTTCGGCACGTAGCCGACTATTCCGCCGCCCGCGGTCAAGACGCCTTCGCGCCAGTCGGGCTTGATCCTGCCGACGAACTGCACGATGAAGTAGCTGTTCGTTCCTTCGGGATAGGCTTTTGCCGAGAGGTTCGCGCCGGCGAACTTCGGAACGAAGGTTTCGCGCAACGGATCGAACGTCGACCCCTTGAGCAGAAGCAGGCTCTCGTCCGCTCTCTTGGCGGCGACCGATTCAACCTTCGCCCTTACCTGGTTCCCCGAGACGAACGTGGGCGCAGCTTTGGCGCTTTCCGCCACCTCGCCTGGCAAGAACACCGCAGTGGCCAGAGATAAAGCTAACACGGCGACCGCAACCGCTGTAAGCCTGGATGGAATAGGCATAACATATCCTCCAAGTTGGGGGGCTTCCCTGCTCTATTGTGCAAAGCTTGTTCCATTCGAGATTATACACATAGCCCCGTTACACTGTCAACAATATACGCTTTGGTATGGATTGCATCCCTGCCTGGGAACGCAAGAAGCAAACTCGCAGACGCACTTGATAAGTCTCCTTGGCGTTTGATATACTATATTGACCGAGAACAGCGCTGTGATGGGTGGAAGCCTGGCGTTAGGGAGCACGTGCCCCGGATGAGGCGTTGGAGAGCTTTCTTGCCTGCTAATGCTCGGAGTGTCGAACCACCACCGTTATGCTGCACTTGCTCAATCCGCGGCTGTGCCGTTGTGTTGAGATTCCCGGAGACGGGTTCGAGCGGAACGTTGCGCGCAAAGAGACGTCCGGCGGGGGGAGACGCTTGAGGCATACAGTGCCAGGTGCTGGCTGATGGAAACAGCTAATCCGGAGAGCAGTGAGGTGAAGGACAAACGGGAAACAGGTGTCGCAGAACCCCGGCCTCGCTCGGAGCAAGCGGAAGGGGCGACATCAGTTGCATCCGCGGCCTGCGATCAGCCTCTTCTGGTTGTGGATGACGAAGATGAGGTGAGAGGTCTTGTCGTCCGAACGATTCGAGAGCTTCTCGGATGGCAGTGTTTGGAAGCGTGCAACGGCGAGGAAGCGCTCGAAATCCTGGGATCGCAACCGGTCGGCATCGTGGTGACGGACATGAAGATGCCTGGTATTGACGGACCAGAGTTGCTCATCCGTATCAAGTCAGAGTTACCCGACGTTGATGTGGTGGCGATGACGGGACATACCGAGGAATACACGCTGACCAAACTGATTGAGTCAGGCGCAAGCGGTTTTCTTGCGAAACCGTTTTCGGCAAAAGCGCTCGAGGCGACGCTGCTCAGGGTCAACAAAGAGCGGCAGCTCATAAGGGAGCTGAAGCAGAAAGACGGCAGGCTGCGGGCGTCGGAACAAAGATACAGGATGCTATTCGAGCTATCGATGGATGGTATAGTGCTTGCCAAAATGGACGGGCTGCAAATCATCGATGCGAATAGAGAATTTTTGAGGCTTGCGGAATGTCCGCTCGAGGAGGCAAGGCAGCGGTCGTTCCTGGAATTTTGTTTCGAAGACGAACAACACCGTGTCCGGCGGGCGACCGAGTCGATTCTAAAACACGGCGTCGGACGAATGGCCGACGTCATGATGGTCAAGCGCAGCGGTGAGGCGTGCTTCGTGGACATTAGCGCCACCGTAATGGAGATCGATGGCGAAAAGCTGGTTCACCTCTCGACACGCGACGTCACATCGAAGCGCGAGATCCTTGAGGAACTCGCATCGGCGGCGATCACCGACGCACTGACAGGTTTGTACAACTACAGGTATTTCTACAAACGGCTCTCGGTTGCGCTCGCGCGCTGTACGCGGCAAAACCATCCAATCTCGCTTGTTATGTTCGATGTTGACAGGTTCAAGGCGTGTAATGACACGTATGGACACGTAGCCGGCGATGAGATACTCTCGCGAGTCGGTGAGATAGTCCGCCATCAAACAAGGCAACATGTTGATGAAGGGTTCAGATACGGTGGCGACGAGTTTGCGGTCATCATGTGTGAGGCCGGGAAGGATACTTCCGGCAGAGTGGCCGAACGCATCCGCCAGGCATTTGAGGTCGGCGACAACAAGGGCACCTCTTTGAGCATAGGTGTCGTGCAGTATAACGGTGAATCGTCGCCTGAACAGTTTGTGAGTAGCGCTGACAAAGCAATGTACGAGGCGAAGGTTGCCGGCGGCAACAGGGTCCATGTAACGTCCTGATCTTGTGTGTGTCTCCTGCAACGCCCGCAAGAAAGACGCTCGACACCAGGTGGTGACCAGCCGGGCCGGGCGTTTTGTCCTAAAGGGGTGGAACTGCGGCGTTGCTCACACGTATTCTGTGTTGTCTCCCTGCAGTGTTTCCGGGGGTATTGGAGAACAGGGCAGTAGTATGCGGAACGTCAAACGAGGCTTTGAACGAGAATGGAAGTGCTCCTACCGGTAGCGGGTGTGGAGGTAAACGTCCTCCTGCTCGTATTGTTGGGTGCAGTGATAGGCTTCATGTCAGGCATGTTTGGCGTGGGCGGAGGTTTTCTGCTGACGCCGGCGATGTACATCTTCTTTCATATCCCGTACGAGGTTGCCATAGGCAGCAGCCTCGCGCAGATGATCGGGACATCGGCCTCGGGGGTTTTCCGACACCGCAAGCTCGGCAACATCGACTACAAGTTGGGGCTTGTCCTCGTCTGTGTTGTCGCTTTCGGGGTGGAAACAGGCGCGAGGATAGTGGAGCTATTGGAGCGAGTCGGCACGATACACGTTTTCTCACGGCAGATCGAGGCCATAGATTTTTACGTATCGCTCGCCTACATTGTGCTGCTCGCGGCCGTGGGCACGAGCATGTTCGTTGAAAGCAGGAAAGCGCTCAAACGACCCGCCCGGGCCGGGAAGGTGGACTCTGCGTTCGCACGACATATTAAGAAGATCAAGATCCCGCCACTGGTCTCGTTTCCAAAGAGCGGCGTGCACGATGTCTCCGTGTGGGTGATAGTCGGAATCGCTTTTTGTGTTGGGACGCTCTCAGGGCTTCTGGGCGTCGGAGGCGGCTTCGTCATGGTGCCCGCGCTCATCTATCTCATCGGTGTGCCGACGACTGTGGCAGTGGGAACCGGCTTGTTTCAAACCATGTTTGCGTCGTTGTTCGGAACCATCAGCCATTACCAGAAGGGTAACGTGGACCTGACGCTCGCAGCAGCGATACTTGCGGGCAGCGTTGTCGCGGCGCAATTCGGTGCCATTGCTACCAAGAAGCTCAGAGGCGCCAACATCCGGTGGACGTTTTCCCTGGTAACGTATCTGACGGCGGTCGTCGTGCTGGGGAAACTGCTCCACACGTTCGAGCTGTTCTGAGTTCCGGCACTCAGTGCCTCCGGCGCTGCGGTTTTCGAGACGCGAGCAGACCTCTTCTGAGGTCGTGCTGCGTGGAACCGGTCCGACACCCGGTTGCTACTGCTTCTTAAACCATTCGCCTTCCGCCGATTGGACGAGATGGCCTGGTCGAGCGGTTTCCTCATGTACTGACCGGAAAGCTTCCTGGATAACGTCCAGCGCTGATCGCGGCAGTTTGTTCTCGCGGACGAGTGTTTCGTAGATATCCCACCGGTCCCCGTTTTCCGCTAGAATGGTTAGTGTGATTCGGTTGTGGAGCTTGCCGTCAACGTCGGAATGGGGGGATGACCGCCTGGCAACGCCGGGCAGCATGCAAGAGCCGCCGAGCATTGGTACCTGTTGTATCCTGTCATGGATGAGGGCGCGGTTGTTCTCGCCGATGTAGCCCTCGTCTTTGAATTCTTCGACCAGCACGTACCGTGTGCGCCGCGCACTTATGGCATCGCGTATCGCAGGTATGTCCACGGTCAGATCCGCGAAGTCTGACAGCGTCAACGGACTTTCGGACGGTTGTGCTACGGCGGCCTCAATCTGTAACGCAGCCTCCCTTATGGTATCTTGCGGCACTTGCCGGGAACGTTGCGTAACCGGTGTGGTGCACGCAGACACGACCAACAGCAGCATCACCGCCGGTACGGCGCCGAGAAGACGCTTGGGTACAAGATGGTGTCTATCCATGGCTCATACTCTTTCGGTAAACGACAACCTTATTCTTGCCACAATTCTTGGCTTCTGCCAGTGCCACATCGGCACACCTCAGCAGGTCATCGTGAGCCTCCATCCGGTCACGGGAATACGTGGCAACGCCGACGCTCACGGTTATGCGAAAACTGCGCGGTAACCCCGCATATCGTATCTTGGACACGGTATCCCGGAGCCGTTCAGCCTGTGCGATTGCGCCGGGTTCGCCGGTTTGGGGCATGATGAGAACAAACTCTTCACCGCCGTACCGTGCCAGCGTGTCGGTCTTTCGAACACGTGCCTGCATGCCGTGAGCAAGCTCGCGCAGGACCAAGTCGCCGGTAAGGTGACCGTAGGTGTCGTTGACGAACTTGAAGTTATCGGTATCGATTATCAAGCACGACAGGCCGGATCCGTACCGTTCGGCACGCTGGAACTCGGCGCGCAGCCTGTTCTTGAAGTAGCGGTTGTTATACAGTCCCGTGAGCTCATCCGTGATGGCGAGCCGCTCGAGCTTATCGTTGGCGGCTTGAATCGACTCAAAAAGATGCGCTCGCTCTATAGCGCTGCCGGCTGCGTTAGCTACTATCTCGCAAAACTGCACCTCGCGTCTCGAGAAGCCCGCCTCGTGACGTGCGGCCCGCAGCAGGAGCGTGCCCGCTGCCTCGTGACGCAGCGTTATCGGCACCACAATCAGCGACCGCAGCCCTGCGTCAACGAGGTTGTCGCGAACGTCTGCCATCATCGGGTCGCGGAAGATGTCGTTGACCACAATACAGCTGTTGGTGGCGATTGCTTTGGTCACCTCAGGATACTTGTCAAGCGAAATCATGATGTTATGAACAGCCGGGTCCTCGTGCGAGACTATCACGTGCCCGGTTTCCTCGTCCTGCCAGGCGCGAAGCACGGAGCACCGCGCCACGCTGATCACCTGTGCGATCTTCTCGGCGAATACGTAGAGCACGTCGTGTGTGCGGCGAAGGGTTGAGATGCTCTTGACTATGTCAAGAACCAGGAAAAGGTCGTCTTGTCTTGCCTCGGCACTCGTCCGGTCTGCCATCACTCGCTCGGCTATGCGGTTCATAAGAATCAGGCTGGATTCGACCTTCTGCGGGGTCGCAGTCGCCGCGCTTCCTGGCAACCGCGGTTTGCAGCCTGCAGCGCTTAGAGCGGTGCGTGCGGTCGCACGGGCGATCTTATGGTCCACAGTTAACACTCCCCTGAACGTGTGGATACCACTGGGGCGGCCCGGCGGCCTCGACTGCAAACCCACAATTCCGACTGACAGGTTCGGGGACAGTATGATACAGAAACGCTCGCCTGTCTTTCGCCCTCGTTTTATGGCAGGCAACAGCTTGAGATGTTTGTGTTTCTCCTTTTCCAACGACCTCATCCGCCCGAATATGTATGCGCCTTTTGCTGCGACTAATGTTCTGTCGCCTATTGTCTCGTGCGCCGTTGTGCTGTCGGCGATGATGACCGCCTCGACAATACGGGGAACTGCGGCATGCAACAGTTCCGAGAGCGCTATCTCGAACGAAGCCGCGTTGTCTATCATAACGAGTTCTGTCTTGCCTCGCTTGGCTGCTTCTTCAACAACTGTAATCAGGTCTTCCGCAGGGGTGCGCGCGCCTTTAGAGCTTTTGGCCATGACGATCACCTTGCCCCGCCCGCGTCTATCCATAGTCGAGCCCTCAACACCCGGGGGTTCTTGTAGTGGCGGTTCATGCCAGCCGTTCCTTTCTAGTTCTCACGATTGTGTCCTCCATTGTTTTGCGACTCCATGAACGCGGCCAGTGCATCCCTCCAGTGACGCATCTTTATACCATAAGCGGACTCGACGGCCGCGCTGCTGAGCACCGAGTACGCGGGACGCTTCGCAGGGAGCGGGTACTCGGACGTCGGAATGGGAACCACCTCGCAATCAAGCCCTGCGACCCGGACGATCTCGGTCGCAAACTCGTACCATGAACACTCGCCGCTATTAGTAACATGATACGTCCCGTACTTGGGTTCTCCAACCATCGCAGCAACGGTCGCGGCAAGATCGCGAGCCCATGTCGGCGATCCCGTTTGGTCGTTTACGACCCGCAGTTCTCGTCGTTCCTGTGCCAGCCGCAGTATGGTCTTGACAAAGTTGTGGCCGCTCTCGCCATAGAGCCATGCTGTTCTGAGGATCCAAGATCGCGGACAGACCGTCCGGACGCTTTGCTCGCCCGCCAGCTTGGATTTGCCGTAAACGTTCAGCGGGTTCGGCTGATCGTCCTCCGTGTATGGGATTGTCTTGGTCCCGTCGAATACGTAATCGGTGCTGAAATACACCATGGCGGCTTTCCGCTCGGTAGCGCACGAGGCGACGGTGCCCGTGCCGATAGCGTTGATGTCCATCGCCTTGTCAGGCTGGTTCTCGCAGTCGTCCACCTGCGTCATTGCTGCTGCATGGATGACAATCTTGGGTTTGGCCCGTTTCATGAACGCCATCGTTGCGGATAGATCTGTAATGTCGAACTCGTCGATATCGGCTGCGGTGACGTTATGCTTCTCTTCGAGCACCGCACACAGCTCTCTTCCAAGCATCCCTTTGGCACCGGTAACGAGGATATTCACCGCTATCGGTCACGCCGCGCCCAGTCATAGGGAATGGTATCCCCATGCGGCTCGACGCGGTATTCGTCGGGTTCGTCGTGGTTGTACGGTTCGGTGGGACAATTGACGACGACAGACTCCTCCTCGCCAATACACTTGAACCCGTGGTACACCTTGGGCGGAATCTGTACGAGCAGGGGGTTATGCTCGCCCAGAAAGAACTCGTTGATCTCACCGCGAGTGGGCGAGTCTTCGCGCGGATCGTACAGAACGAGTTTCATCATCCCTTTGACGACGGCCATATTGTCCGTCTGCTTCTTGTGGTAGTGCCATGCCTTAACGGCTCCGGGGTACGCCGTGGTCATGTACACCTGTCCGAAACGATCGAATAGCTCATCGTCGGCCCGGAGTAGTTCCATCACTCTGCCCCGTTCATCAGGTATCGGCTTCAACTGTTTGGTTCGGACACCGTCGATCAACGCGCCGCCCCCCTTATGGTGAACTCACAATCTTGTCAACAATAAATTCCACAGCAACCTCAACGATATCCCCGCCGAACTTGGCGTCCGCGATGATCTTTCGCCTCCGCTTGAAGTCGTCAAGGCACATCACCAACCCTGCTATCTCGCGAAGCGGGTCGAACTCCTTGCCGCCAAACTCGATGTACCCGCCAAGGCCTGCAATGGCAGGCCAACGCCTGAGCGCATCGAGAGGGTCGTCCGCTGCCACGCGGTTCATCTCCGCCAGCTTGTCGAAGTCCACATCGCCGAAGTGCGCGGCCATCGAGTGTTCCACATGGTACGCGTGTTCACCGCCAGCCGCAAAGTTCTCTATGACAAACTCGGCTGCTTCGAACGATTCGAGGCCGGGGATCGGCCTGAGCACTCCGGGCATGAACGATTCTGTCTGCACGCCAAGCTGCTTGGATATTTCGTCGTCCCGCGTCGGCAGGAGACGGTTACCGCCGTGGCCGATAACCATTAATACCTTCCGCGGCCTGAAACTGAAGCTCTCAATCCAAGGTTTCGCTGTCGCGATCAATCCCTCCACAAACGCATTGAATGGCATGTACTGCGGAGACCAGTTCCTGGCGATCTCGCCTACCGAGTCGGTCGAGAACGGCAGATGGGCTGCAAATGTCGCGCCGGTGCGCTGGCAAGCCATATGTACCAAGGCCTTGATATTCCGGCTGTCAATATCCGGCGGCATCGCCTGCCCGTGGGCTTCGAAATCGTTAGCGACGGTGAACAGAAGCACCTCGCGATTTGCCGAGCTGTGCGGCCCGTAGGCGGCAAGCTTCTCATTCGGAACTGTCAAGAAACTGTTCGTCAACGCTCCTTCTCCTATGAGTTATCACTCGCAACATTTAACCGCGAGTATCAGCAACGTTATCCTGTGACACCAAACGCGTCTGCCAGCCGTCTCATGAAGCTGAATCTCTTGACCGGCACGCTGCGCATGGTACTGTCAACAATTGTCCCGGCTATTCTGGAGATCGCTTTGGATGCGGCGGTGTTTGGGAACGCCTCGATCACCGGTATTTTGCCTATTACCGCCCGGCCGACATTGGGATCTCGAGGCACGAAACCCAGAACCTTGACCCGACACCCCAAAAACTGTTTCGCCACCGAGACGATCCGATCCGCAACCTTGCGCGCATGATTCATGTTGTCGCACATGTTCACGAGTAGCTTGATTATTGCCAGGTCGTCCTCAGCGACGATGGTCTTTATCATCGCGTACGCGTCGAGCACTGCAGACGGCTCCGGTGTGGTTACCAACACCACTTCGTCCGCTGCGAGCGTGAATCCTATGACGTTACGCGACATACCAGCCATTGTGTCAACGATTATTATATCCGCCTCGGACTGCAGCGTGTCAAACGAATCGATCAACGCCTTGCGGTGTTCATCGTCGAGGTTGGCCATCCCACTGACGCCCGAACTCCCCGGTATCACAGAAACGCCCCCGGGCCCCGAGACCATAATCTCGTTCATCGTCTTTGTGCCTACGACGACATCTTCGAGATTGTACTCCGACGATATGCCCAGAAGAACTTCCACGTTGGCGAGACCCAGGTCAACATCAAGAAGCAGCACCCGGTTGTTCTTGCGGGCGAGAGTTATACCCAGGTTGATCACCATGTTTGTCTTGCCCACTCCGCCCTTGCCGCTGGTGACGGTGATGATCCTGGCCGGGGCAACCTCTCTTTCGGCTCGTTGCCTCAATCGTGTAGCCTGATCCACCTTCTAGTCTCTTTCTTCCGTGAGCAGACCTGATATCTTCTGTGCCGTGGCAAGTTCGATATCGTCCGGCACGCTCTGACCGGTGCTGAAGTAACTCAACGGTTGCTTTACACGGTCGGGAGCCGTCAGGATGGCTCCGTGACGTAGTGTCTCGTCGAGCTTGGAGAAAAGATAGCATGTCGGCTGCAGTATTTCAAATCGCTCGATCACTGTCAGGAGGTCGTCCAACTGTGTCGTAGCGCTCAGGACAAGATGGGTCTCGTCAGGCCGGGCTGCGTCCATGTAGTTTTTCAGCTCGCGCAGGTACTCCTCGTTGAACTGCGAGCCTCCCGCCGTATCTATGAAGATATAGTCGGCGGTCGCTCGTTTGCGAATGGCCTTCTTCATATCTGCGGGCGAGAACACCACGTCGAGCGGCAAGCGCATTATGTCCGCGTAGACCTTGAGCTGCTCGGTCGCCGCTATCCGGTACGTATCGGCAGTGATGAGCGCCACACGTTTCCTCTCGGTCATCGAGTAGTTCGAGGCCAGCTTGGCTATAGAAGTTGTCTTGCCGACACCCGTTGGCCCCACGAGCCCCACGACATGCGCTTTCTTACGGCGAGGCGATTTGCGAATCGCGCCGGTTGTCTCTACCCGTTGCTCTATCTCCGCACAAAGCAGTTCGGTTACTCGCGTTTCGTCTTCCAGAACAGGTTTATCGGCGCGGTCATAAACCGCTCTGAGAAGCTTTTGTGCCAGCGTGCGCTCGACGCCTCGTTCGACCAACCTCAGATAGTACTTCGACAACCGAGGAGGAAACCCTGCTTCCGCAATGTCGGACGATAACAGCTCGATAAGCGTCTTCACCTCTCGAATGTCTTCGACGATGGTAGCCGTCTGCTCTTTGGCGACGAGCTCGTTCCGCCGTGTCGTGACATCGCGAGCGGCGCGCAGAGCGTTATCGTACTGGCGCCGAACGTAGGGAGTTGTCGGCACGTCATCAACGATATTAACGTCCCTGGATGCCGTTATCTCGACGACGTCGTGCCCGCCGAAACCCAGGAGCCCGCCTTCTGTCAAGGTCTTCGTGTGCAGAATGACGGCCTCGCGGCCAAGCTCTCTCTTGACGAGATCGAGCGCCTGACGCATTGACGGTGCTTTGAACGTTTTCACCTCCATGCGGTCTAGCTCACCATCCCTTCGCTCTCAAGGGTCACCGAAGAATCAATCTCGTTATACGAGAGCACAACCACGTTGGGCAACGCGCGCATGAGAATCCTGTGGTAGTGCAACCGGGCCTGCGCAGCGCACAAGAATATGGGCTGACGGCCGGCCCGTGCCATCTTTTCGGACGCCTGCGCGCTCAGGTCAATTATCTCCTGGACACGCTGCGGGGGCAGGGCGGAGTACGTTATGCCCTGTTCCTCGGTCACCGAGTCTATGATTCCCTTCTCGATGTTGGGGTCGAGCGTCATGACCTGCATCTTGCCGTCCTCGTCGAGATAGTCAGCACAGATTGTACGGGACAGCGCCTGGCGCACGTACTCCGTAAGCAGATCGTGGTCCTTGCAGATTGGAACGTAGTCTGCCAGCGTCTCCATGATGAGTTCAAGATTCCGTATCGATACCTTCTCCCGCAGCAGGTTCTGCAGGACTTTCTGAACGTCACCTGCGCTCATTACGTTCGGGATAAGTTCTTCGACAAGCGCCGGTACCGTCTTCTTGAGATTGTCAATAAGGTCACGGACGGCTTGGCGCGTGAGAAGCTCGTGCCCGTGGGACTTGATGACTTCCGTCAGATGCGTGGCCAACACCGACGACGGGTCGACGACGCTGTAGCCGAGCCGTTGTGCTTTCTCACGCTGCGGTTCCGTTATCCAAATCGCTCTCAGACCAAACGCCGGTTCTCTCGTCTCGATTCCCTCGACTTCCTCTGTGGCGATACCCGGGTTCATGGCAAGATGGTGGCCAAGGAGCAGTTCGCCTCGTGCGACAGCTATCTCCTTGATCTTGATGATGTACTCATTTGGTCCGAGCTGCATGTTGTCCCGGATCCTGATGGGCGGCACTATAAGACCGCGCCGCTGAGCCAGCTGGCGCCGTATGTGCGTAATGCGCGTGAGCAAGTCGCCTCCCTGTTTGGGGTCGGCCAAAGGTATCAGGCCGTAACCGATCTCTATCTCCATCGGGTCAACGGCAAGCAGGGCTTCAGGTCGTTCTTCGACCGCAGGCTCCGCTGCCTTGGCTTTCTCCCGCTCGATACGTGTTTGTTCAACCTCTTCACGCTTGACCTTCGCGCGCGTGAGCCTCATCGCCAGGATGATGGTGATCAAACCCACTATACCGAATATGTGAGGTGGGAAGGCCTCTCGTGCAAATAGGCCGGTCAGACCGAGCAACACGATGGCCACGCCGGCTACTGCCACTGCGCGCGGATACGCCACTACCTGCCGAGCCAGATCCTGACCCAGGTCGGTGTCCGAGACCGTTCTGGTGACGATGAGACCCGCCGAGGTAGCCACGATCAGCGCCGGTATTTGGGTGACGATCCCGTCGCCGATCGTCAGGAGCGTGTATGTTGTCAGCGAGTCCATCAGTGTCATATCGCGTATCAGTGCACCGATGATGAACCCGCCGATAATGTTTACGAGCGTAATGATTATCCCGGCGATGGCGTCACCGCGCACGAATTTCGTCGCGCCGTCCATCGCACCGTAGAAATCCGCCTCTCGCTGTATCTTCTGGCGCCGTCCCCGGGCCTCATCCTCCGTTATGAGGCCTGCGTTGAGGTCGGCATCAATCGCCATCTGCTTGCCCGGCATGGCGTCCAACGTGAATCGTGCAGCCACCTCGGATATGCGCCCGGCACCACGCGTGATCACCACGAACTGTATCACCACAAGGATTGCAAATACTACCGCCCCCACAACGTAGTTGCCCGAGACCACGAACCGCCCGAAGGCGCTTATAACTCGGCCCGCATAGGCGTCACGCAATATCAAGCGGGTCGAAGCAACGTTTAGACACAGTCGGTACAGAGTCGTCATGAGCAGCAAGGAAGGAAACACACTGAACTCCAGGGGCTCGCGCAGGTAGACGGTGCCGAGAATGATGACTATCGAGGCAGCGATATTCAACGTGATGAGGATATCGAGCATCCAGGCCTGTATGGGGATCACCAGGACGATCAGGATGCCGATGACAACTACCGCTATTCCCAGGTCCAGGTTGGACGCTAGATTCAGTCCGCGCTGCTGGGGTAACCGTTTCTGATCTACTGCCATCGTTTATGCCGCCGGTCTGTGGGCGAGTTTCTCCGCCCTGGTTTCTATCTGGTACACATACGCCAAGACTTCCGCAACCGCTTTGTACAGGTTTGGCGGTATCTCCTGTTCGATCTCGACGGATTTGTGCAACGCTTGTGCAAGAGGCTTGTTCTCGACTATCGGGACGCGATGCTCGATGGCTATGGTACGGATCTTCTCGGCGATAAGTCGCATGCCTTTTGCCACGACGCGCGGCGCGTTCATCTTGTCGGGGTCGTACTTCAAAGCCACGGCGATCAGGGTCGGGTTGGTCACCACAACCTCCGCCTCCGGGATCGCTGCCATCATCCTCTGCATCGCCATCTGACGCCGCAGATTCCGCACCCTGGCACGGATCTGCGGGTCGCCTTCCAGGTCTTTCAGTTCCTGTCTCGCCTCTTCGCGTGTCATCATCAGGTCGCGTTCGTGTTGCCAACGCTGGTATCCGTAGTCCAGAACGGCCAGCGCCACCATTGCCAGGCCTACACGCACGCCCATCCGAAAGCTTATCGCAGCAACGCTCGTCCAGGCCACCACGGGCTCCGACGCCATGAGCGACGCCAACGGTCCTACCGCGTCCCTCAGCGTGTAATAGAAAACCGCGCTGACTATGGCCATCTTCAGGAACGCTTTTATCAGATCCACCAGGGAACGTGGTTTGAAGAACCGGCCCAGACCTTCAATGGGGTTGAGTTTCTCAAGGTTCGGCTCAAGCGCCTTGCCGCTGAAAATGAACCCCACCTGCAGAATGTTTGCCGTCACGCCGGCAACCATGATCACGAGCACCAGAGGCAACAGTATCGCGCCGATCAGAACCGCCCCTTCAAGGACGAGCGCGTGGAACGTCGATGTTGACAGCGGGACGCTCGAGGACGCCTCTATGTAGTTTTCCACGGTGCCAACAAGCCGGTTCGAGATCCCGCCCCCAAGATAGCGAAGAGCCAGTAACGCTGCCAGAAACGTGGCCGCAACGTTCATCTCCGTGCTGCGAGCCACTTGTCCGCGGCGACGCGCCTTGTCGCGCTTGCGTTGTGAGGCCGGAATGACGCGTTCGCCTGCTGGTTTCTCCGGCATAGCTTACAGCCCTCTGTTGATTGAGTGATTGAGTAATTGAATCATTGAACCATTAAATCGGTAAATCTTTCTTCTGCATCCGGTTTCGTGCCTACATATGACGCAGCATAAAGGCCACGTCGCGCCACATACCGTCTAGCGCTCCCCGGACCAACAACCCAAACATACCCAAAGAGAAGTAGATCATGACGAGTCCCGCCGCTATCCTGACCGAGAATCCAACGTTCAGGAAGTTTATCTGCGGCACAAGGCGTGCCAGAATCCCCATCGCCACGCTCGTAAGAATCAGTGCGGCGAGAGCCGGTGCCGCAATACGGACCCCGGTCGAGAATAGTGCCGCGAACGCCTCTACCACTCGCGTGAGAACCATCGAGTCAAGGTTGAACGTCGTGATCGGTACACGGCGAAAACTCGTAACAAGAAACATGAGTATCTTGTGGTGGCCTTCGAGCCCCAGAAAAATCAGTATCGCCATGAGATAGTAGAGGAAGCCGACAAGGGGGAACTGCGTCTCAAACGCAGGATTCAGTATGTTCTGGAGACCGAACCCCATCTGCAGGTCGATGACTTGCCCTCCAACTTGCGTGGCCATGAACACCAGGAACATCATGAAACCCATGATCAATCCTACCGCTACCTCACCAACACCCAAAAGCGCATAGCCGACAGCATCCTCCGGGAACGGCGCTTCCGGCACCGGGATGAGCGGCGTCAAGATCAGCGAAAGCACCAGCGCCAGGCTCACCTTTATGGCTGCAGGTATCGTCCGACTCCCGAAGAACGGCGCTACAACGAACAGTGCCGTCATCCTCACGAACACAAGGCCGAAAACCTTGAGATGGGTTATCTCGAAGTCGAACGGGCTCAAAGCCGGTAACTGCCTCCAACTCTACCGCACAAGCGCTATCATGGGCACTGCGTCGAAGAGCCGCGACACGAAGTTCAGCACCTGGGTCATCATCCACGGCAGAAGTATAATCGTGCCAATGAGTACCACCAGGATTTTCGGCACAAACACCAGTGTTTGCTCCTGAATTTGCGTTACCGCCTGGAACAGACTTATCATCAGACCCGTGATGAGGCCTGCAAGCAGCACTGGTCCTGCCGTGAAAAGGACTACGGTGACGGCCTCGCGGCCCAGATCGATGACAAATTGTTCGGTCATACCACTAGCGTGCTCTTCTCGTCCGCATGTGCCAAAAGGGCCCGCCGCCGCAAATCAGGCAGACTACAGCCCCGACAATGATAAATATATCACAAACCAGGTGGTTTGTCAACAGATTAGGCGGGGTGGCAGGGAGGGAAATGTGTCACAAATCCACGTGGTGGCGTACCGTGTCATACAAACCGCATTGACATTGTGACGAGAAAAGGCTAGAGTTGCTATGGGCGTGATAGGAGGCGTCTCGAATGGTCGCACGGCTTCGTGAGGAGCGAAACGCTGGATGAGATCACAAAAGGGGGTAGCGTGGATGAAAAGGCTGCTGTGGTCCGGAACTGTGTTCGTGGGTGGTGCGGTCCTGGCGATGGCGTGCTGCGGTCTTTACGCCAACACCGAACAACGAGCGGCGGGAACCGTGATGCTATATGACTACAAGGCTCTGCAACAGCCCCCGGATGAGCGGGACGCTGTCGCTGTAGCCGGAGCTTACTCGGTCTGGGTGTGGGCGCCCGAGAAGGGGTTCACCGGAATCGAGATAAGCGGCGAGATGCTGAAACCCGCCAAACGCAAGAAGCCGAGACAGGGCTTCTATTGGCAGAAGATCGGGTCGGTGAAGCTCGAGAAGGGCGAAAAGCCGCGTGTCAAGATCGTCGGCGACGATCCGACGAGCGATCCACCGAGAACTGTCGGCCGCGTTGCTTTTGCGCTCGACCCAAAGTTCGACCCGGAGAGGAGTTTTGAGTTGGCAAGCGCCTTTGCGGACAATCCGCGCGAGGTGCGTGACAGACGGTTGCATGAGGTTTGGCATACGGACTCGTTCTTCAAGATGCCGACGTACGCGAGCAAGACCGATTGGGGTTTACGGGCCGAGTCGTTGCGCCGCCGCATACTTGTCAGCTCCGGTTTGTGGCCGATGCCCAACAAGTGTCCGCTGAATGCGAAGATATTCGGCCGGATCGAGCGTGACGGGTACACGGTCGAGAAGGTCTACTTCGAAAGCTGGCCCGGGTTTTACGTTACGGGAAATCTGTACCGTCCTGCAGGCAGGGAGGGCCAGTTTCCCGGAATAGCGTGCCCCCACGGCCACTGGGGCAAAGGCAGGCTCGAGAACACTGAGACAGGCTCGGTGCCCGGCCGTTGCATCAACTTTGCCCGCCAGGGATACGTCGCGTTCTCCTACGACATGGTAGGTTATAACGACAGCAAACAGGTCGACCACCGATTCGGCGGAAAGAAAGAACTGTACTGGGCGGTGCATCCGCTTGGACTCCAGCTCTGGAGCAGCATTCGGGTGCTCGATTTTCTCGAATCGTTGCCGGACGTCGACGCGAACCGGCTCGGCTGCACCGGCGCGTCGGGCGGCGGCACCCAGACATTTCTTCTGATGGCAGTAGACGACCGGGTAAAGGTGGCGGCTCCCGTAAACATGATATCCTCGCATTTCCAGGGCGGATGTCTGTGCGAGAACGCGCCGGCACTGCGGCTCGGTACGTTCAACGTCGAGACAGCGGCGACAATGGCCCCGCGGCCGCTCCTGATGGTTGCCGCAACAGGCGATTGGACCGACGAATCGCCGCGCGTCGAGTATCCCGCGGTGCGCAGCGTTTACAAACTGTTCGATGCCGAACAGAAAGTACACTGCGTGCAGATAGACTCAGGCCACAACTACAACAAAGATAGCCGGGAAGCGGTATATGCCTGGTTTGGCCGATGGTTGCTCGGCGAGACGGACGCCGAGAAGCTCAAGGAACAGCCTTTCACGGTCGAGAAGGACGCCGACCTGCTTGTCTTCGAGGATGGCAAGCTTCCGAATGGAACCGCAGACGGCGACGAGGTTATCGACGGGATAATTGCCCACGGGCGCGCGTTGCTTGAGGAGCGGAGGCCGAAAGACGCAGAGAGCCTGGCCCGGTTTCGCAACGAGATGGGCCCGGCGCTGGCAGACCTTCTCGGCTCCGAATGGCCGGACGCGAACGATGTCGTCGTCGAGCGGACGGGTCGCACAAAACGCGAGGACTTCTGGGTCGAGCGTCTCATCATCGGGCGGGCAAGCCATGGTGACGAAGTGCCTGCCATACTCTACGTCCCGACAAATGCCGGCCCGCAGTTCCCTGCAACGCTTGTGGCCCATCCTGACGGGAAATCGGCGTTTGTTGATATCGAGCATGGCGAACCGGGACACCTTGTTTCCAGACTGCTGGCGCGCGGGCACGCCGTTCTGGCGATAGACACCTTCCTGACCGGCGACTATCACTCGCCGTTCAAGAAGGCACAACGCAAACGGCTCGGGATCTACTTCACGACGTTCAACCCGACGGACGACGCGTTGCGAGTCCAGGATATTCTGACCGCGCTGGCGTATCTGGAGGGGCGTCATGACGTGAGCAAGGTTAATCTTGTGGGATTGGGTGATGCCGGACTGTGGTCTCTATTGGCGCGCGGCCTGGCGAGAAACGTCGAGCGCACTGTCATCGATCTCGACCGGTTCGATCCGGAGAGCATCACACAGTGGGGAAAGAGGCTAGACGTGCCCGGCATCCTGCGCGCCGGCGGAATCGATACCGCCGCGACTCTGACAGCGCCCGGGGCACTCTTGATACACAACACCGGGCCCGAGTTCAACGCCGGTCGGATAGCCGAGGCATACCGGTCCGCCGGTGCAGACAAATCTCTGAGCATTCAAGAGGGCAAGGCCGGCGAAGACGCAGTCGCGGAATGGGTTGGAGGCTGAGATGGTAGCAGTCCGGAAAGGCCAAGATCCGTTCTGTACGACTATCGAGGCGCTGGAGGCAATTTCGCTCCCTCCGCTCGGGGGACGACGTGTGCTCGTGAAACCCAACGTTGGCCGGGCAACGCCGCCCGGTCTCGGCATAACCACCCATCCGGAAGTGGTTGCCGCGGTCATCGAGTTTGTCGCAAAACAGCAGCCCGCACGACTCGCGCTCGGCGAAAGCCCGATCATCGGTGTCAAGGCCATCGAGGCCATGGAGGTTGCCGGCATTGCAGCGGTCGGACGCGAGAGAGGAGTCGAGTTGCTCGATCTGGACGACGGGCCGCCGCTTGAGGTGGCAGTCCCGAACGGCAGGATACTCGAATTCGTGAAGCTTACGTCCAAGTGGAAGGAGTTTGACTTCGTCGTCTCGGTGCCCGTCATGAAGACGCACATGCACACGCGCGTCTCGCTCAGCCTCAAGAACATGAAAGGAGTTGTCTGGCGCCGAGAGAAGGTGCGGTTCCACCAGTTGCGAACGCGTGAAAACGACTCTACCGATGCGAAGGCGCTCGATTTCGCCATTGCCGACCTGGCAACGGTCGCCGCACCCGACCTGGCGGTGATCGACGGGATGATAGGCCAGGAGGGGATGGGACCGAGCGCGGGCACCCCGAAACCTGTCGGCATCGTTGTCGCCGGCACAAGTTTCCTGGCAGCCGATGCGGTTGCCGCGAGACTGATGGGGTTCGACCCGCGACAAGTTGCGCACCTCCGGCTTGCCGCCGACCGCGTTCCAGGCACGCTCGACTTCGAAACGATGGAAGTCGATCCCGCGGACTACCTGAAGTTCGCTGTGACGTTCGAGCCGCCCCCGGAAGACATCGCCATCGAGTTTCCCAACGTCGAGGTATCGGACTGTGAGTCGTGCAGTGCGTGTCTTTCGACCGTCTCGCTCTTTCTCAAACGGTACTACGGCGAGCTGGCCGAGATGATCGGCCCGGACGGCAGGCTGTGCATAGCCATAGGGAAAGGCACGCACGAACCCACGAACGACGGCGTTACGGTCTTCGTCGGCAACTGCACGGAACGATTTCGCGAGCAGGGGACCCATGTCCAGGGCTGCCCGCCTGTCGCGTCCGACGTTCGGCGAAGCGTGCTCGATGCCCTCTCAGAACGGCGTTCTTCCTGACCCGTGCCTCCCGCATGTTGCTGCTCCTTTCTCCGATAGAGCCGTGCTCGAATCCAGGATGCCGCAGCGGAGCGAGGACGCATCTTGTCACGCTTCCCAAACGGCATACCCAAACCCGGCGCGTCCGAACCCATTACCGTTGTACAACATGTACTTGGCGCCCTCATGTCCGACGACGTGAGGTTTGCCGACCCCTCAATCTTCTTGTCAAGCAGGATAGGAACCTTAATGCATCACGTGTGCGGGCCGCCTAAGTCATGACTCATTAGTCTGTTAGGTGTACACTCTTCCTGGCCGTTGGCACTTACCCGAAGCGTATTATCTTAGACTGGCGTTCTTGCATGAGAGGTTTCTTGCGAGGCACGGGCAGCGCCACTAACTTGGCGAAGGATCTGCTGCCGACTCATTGGGTTCGACGGGACGGGAGACTGTGCATTGGGACTCCTTCGGAGGCTGGGGCGCGGCGTGAAAGACTTCAGGATGCTGCCCCCCTTTTTATCGGCCGTGGGACCTACCATCCTCTCGGGAAGGCTCGAATAGGAGTGGCAGAACATGACTGCGTAGACAAACCCACGTTTCTGACGCAGACCTAACGGGAGTGCGTCCGTAGCTTTTGTGGCTGATTGTATGGTAAGATCGTGTCGCGACGCGGACGACCCTCAAGAGATACAGGAAAACGTGATTCGGTCTAGACTTCATATCCGGAGAGTACTGTTCTGCCTGCCGTTCTTCCTGCTCTTCCCTCGTTTTGCCGCTCCAGAAACGCGAATAGACCTCTGGGAGTTTCCGAGATGGCGCGATAACGAGGATCAGCGCGACCGTTTCGCGTGGATCAAGCGGCAAATAGCCCGTTTCGAGCGACTCCATCCCGATACCGAGGTTGAGCTTACCGAGCTGACCTGGGAGGGCGGTTACGACAAGAGGCGAATAGCGCTGATGGCCGGTGCCGGCCCGGACGTCTCCTCGGGTCCCATCCCAATAGACGAGATCGAGGCGGGCTACCTCGAGCCCGCGGACGATTTCATGACGCAGGGAGACCTTGCGGATTACGTTCCGGCAGCGCTCGAGTCGTGGCGGTACAACGGTCGCGTTTGGGGATGGCCGTGGTTCGTGACCGGCAGCATCATATTTCTCAATCTGGACATCTTCGCGGAACGGGGAGTTACCCCGCCCGGACCCGAGTGGACCTACGCCGAAATGGTCGAGATCGCACGGAGACTCACCTTCGACCGTGACGGTGGCGGCGGCACGGATGTCTATGGCTTGGGAATGTGCGCGCAACCGGGCGACACGACCTTGTACCCGTTCTGGTTGAGGCAGCCCGCCGATTTCCAAGAACAGATGTCTGCACCGGCGACCGTCGAACGGCTCGAAGACCTCATGCGTCTTGCGACCGTGGACGGGCTGGCTCCGCCGAGTTCGGGCGGCATGACTTCCGAGGACCTGTGGACGATGTTCGCCCAGGAACGGCGAATCGCCATGGCGCCGTGGGGTATTTGGGCCGTTCCCGCGCTGCGCAAGCTGGCTGAATCGGTCGGTGAACCGTTCAGGTTCAGCGTTGCGCCGTACCCGGACATTGACGGACCGTCGCACAGCATCATCGCCGCCAGCGGGTTTATGGTTTTCAGGCAACCGGACGCCGCCAGGCGAGAAGCCTGCATGGAGTTTGCACGGTTTCTCACGTCGGCCGAGAACCAGCGCGCCCTGAGCGGCTACGGCGTGTTTCCTGCGAGGCGATCCGCGGGCGACATCTATCCTGACGATCCGGTGATGCGTGCTGCGGGCGAGATACTGATAGAAGGAGCGCCGACACCACGAGACGCGAACTGGCCGCGGATCGACGAACGCATCCAGAGACAGGTTCAACTGGCACTTCTCGGCCACAAGGATGCGGCTGCTGCGCTGCTCGACGCTCGCGACGAGATACGTTCCTTGAAGGACAGAAAGCAGCTCGAATCTAAGAGGGCGATGAGCGTGCTGGTTGTATACCTTGTGATACTTGTCGCAGGAACAGTGTGTCTGGCCGCGGTGCTGTTCGCGGGACGCGGCCGAGGGGTTGCCCGGCAGGACGCGCAAGCGCGCTCGGCGTACCTCTTCCTCCTGCCGGGGCTCGCAGCCTTCGCGGTCTTCATCGCGTATCCGGTTGCGCGTGGCATCCTGCTCGCGTTTCAGCACTACCAGCCGGGCCTGGAGGCGCGGGTCACGTTCGTCGGGCTGGACAACTTCCGGTCGATACTTGCTGACGGCGCGTTTCTGAGAGGGCTCGCAAACACGGTGTTCTATGCGGCAATCGTCGTCCCGACGAAAGTTGTTGTTGCGCTCATACTCGCGAGCTTGATCTACCCGTTGTCACGGAGAACTGCCGCACTGTTTCGCGGCGCGTTTTACTTGCCGGGAGTAGCCTCGGTCGTTGTTGTGGCGATGATCTGGCGCTGGCTGTTCAACGAGAACGTGGGGATTCTCAACCAGGCAGTGCAATGGTTCGGCGGCGCGGGCGTTCCGTGGCTGTCGAGCCCGTCGTACGCGATGAAGAGC
Source organism: uncultured bacterium (assembly GCA_964524145.1). Lineage (GTDB taxonomy): Bacteria > Hydrogenedentota. Next base: position 83,143 of record CAZGCA010000002.1, read on the forward strand.
GTGGTTCTGACCGGCATGCTCGGCGCTCCGGGCGCTGCAATACTCATATACGTCGCGTCGATGGCCAGCATCCCGCGCCAGCTTGTCGAGGCGAGCCGCGTTGACGGCGCGGGCGTTGTGCGGAGCTGGTGGCACGTGACGGTACCGCTCCTGCGTCCCGCAACACTCTTCATCTTCGTCACGACGACCATAGCTTCGCTGCAGATATTCGCGCCCGTCTTGATACTGACCGACGGCGGGCCGGGCTACTCGAGCACGGTGCTGGTCCACCGTATATACGTGACGGCGTTCCGCGATTTCGATTTTGGCAGCGCATCGGCAATGGCTGTCGTGCTGTTTGTTGTTGTGATGGCGATATCGGTCTTCCAATTCCGGCTGTTGCGAACCAGGACGGTCGAGTAGATGTCCAGGAAACTGTCGAAACCTGCTGCGGTCGCGTTTCTGGCGATCTGCGCTGCGGTCACGCTGTTCCCGATGTGTTGGATGTATTACACGTCGTTCTCGGCGTCGGAAAGCATACAGCGCATCCCGCCGGTGCTCTTCCCGCGCGACTTTACGTTCGAGAACTACGCGGCGCTTCTCTCTCACTCGGCGATGCCGTTGTGGCTTGTCAACTCGCTTGCCGTCGCCACCGTAATAACAATGGCGCAGCTTCTGTTCAACAGCATGGCGGGGTTCGCGCTCGGGCGGAAGCAGTTCGTCGGACGCACCGCGATCTTCTGGGTCATCGTTGCGACGATGATGGTGCCTGCACAGGTGATTGTGGTACCGTTATACCTGATGATGGCCCGGTTTCATATGATAGATTCGCTTTTTGCGCTGATACTGCCGGCTGTTGCCGGTCCGTACGGAATTTTCCTTATGAAACAGTATCTCGAAGGGCTGCCGCGCGACCTCGAGGACGCGGCCCGGATTGACGGGTGCTCGGAATGGGGCGTGTACCGCCAGGTTATCCTGCCGCTGTCGAAACCGGTGCTCGGCGTGCTCGCGATATTCGTGTTTATCAGCAACTGGAACGCGTTTCTATGGCCGCTGATAGTACTGAACAGCTCGCAACGGTACACGCTCACGGTGGGCCTGGCGACGTTGCAGGACAAACATCTGCTGGACTACGGGCTTCTCATGGCGGGCGCGTCGGTGGCAGCGACCCCGCTTATTGCGGTTTTCCTCATCTTTCAGAAGTTCGCAGTCAAGGGAATCACTGTTGGGGCTTTGAAAGGCTGACATTCAATGCAGTATTTCGTGGCCATACAAGGCGGTGCAACACGCAGTGTCGGAGTTGTCTCCGAGAGCGACGGTGAAGTCACAAAACGCGTGTGCGGCGGCCCGACGAACTTCTACTCGCAGAACAGGTACGAGATCGTCTCTGCTCTGGGCGAGTTGTTTGATGCACTGCTCGGAGATGTTCCTCGCGCGGAGGTGGTGTCTGTGTGGTTTGCCGCAGCGGGCGCCCAGGATGCCGGAGACCGGGAACTGCTGACCGCGGCCTGCAGGCAGTTGGGTATAGGCGGCAGCGTGACTGTCTCGGACGATCTGCGCTCGATTCTCGAAGCCAACGCGCCAGCCGGCACCCCTGCGATGGTCGTGTTGAGCGGGACGGGCTCCTGCGTGCTCGGCCGAACCGCGGACGGCCGGATGTTGCGTGCGGGCGGCGGAGGCCACCTGCTGGGCGACGAAGGCAGCGGGTACGCGATCGGACTGGCCGGGTTGAGAGCGGTGTGCCGTGCGTACGAGGAGCGCGGTCCGGCGACGGCAATGACCGCTCTTTTGGCAGAGAAGAACGGATTGGCTGACCGCGTGTCGATCATACGATTCGTGGACGCGGCCGGGAAACCGGATATCGCCGACCTTGCCGGAATCGTGTGTAAGGCGGCGGAAAGCGGCGACAACGCTGCAAACGATATACTTCGAACACAAGCGGATGCTCTTGCAGCGATCGCATTACATGTCGCGGGGAAACTCGATACGCAGGGGGCCGACCTCAGCATCGTGCTGGCAGGCGGTGTGTTGCTGCATCAGCCGATCTATCGCGACCGTGTTACTGGACGTCTGCCCGAAGGCCTGCCGGGAGCGTGTGTGAAGTTGCAGGAGGTTGAGGGAGCCGTCGGAGGGCTTCGGCTTGCAATCGCGAGCTCGCAGGCGCGCACGCCCCAGGCGGATTCGGCATCAAAAGATGTCGAGCCGGTCCTCACCACCGAAAGTCTCAACCCTGCCGCCGCGAGGATAGACGTTGCGTCCCCAACCGAGATTGCGCGGGTAATGAACGCAGAAGACCAGCGTGTGGCGCGTGCCGTCGGGAAGGTTCTTGACGAGGTTGGAGAGGCGATAGAGTGGACCGCCGAATCGGTGCAGTCAGGCGGCAGGCTGATTTATGTCGGAGCGGGCACAAGCGGCCGGCTCGGGGTGCTCGACGCTGCCGAGTGTCCGCCGACGTTCAGCACGGAACCGGAGACTGTCCAGGCCATCATCGCCGGCGGGCCTAAAGCTATCGTGCAGGCTGTCGAAGGTGCGGAAGACGACGAGGGTGCGGGCGCGAATGCGGTGCGCGAGAAAGGTGTATGTAATCGGGACACGGTCGTGGGCATATCGGCAAGCGGGACGGCGCCGTTTGTCAGGGGCGCGCTCGAAAAGGCGCAGGAATTGGGCGCGAAAACTGTTCTTTTGATGTGCAACCGGCCGGGATCAGCGACCGTCCGTGCCGATCTTGTCATATCGCCTGTGGTCGGTCCTGAGGTGATCGCCGGCTCGACACGGCTCAAATCCGGCACGGCAACGAAACTCGTGCTTAACATGATATCGACGGGCGCGATGATCCGGTGCGGCAAGGTGTACCGCAACATGATGGTTGACCTCCGTCCGGCATCCGACAAGCTGAAGCGGCGGGCACGGTCGATAGTCCGGAAACTCACCGGGCTCTCGGCCGCGGAAGCTCAGACGCTGCTCGAGTCGGCGGGCAACGACCTCAAGGTGGCTGTTGCAATGCACAGACTGAATATCGACCGAGACGAGGCAGCGCGTATTCTTGCCGCCAGCGGCGGATCATTGCGCATGTCGATAGAACGAGATACGTGAAACCCATGCGACGGTTGGGGTGAGGGCGTAATGGCACCGATCAGGAGAGGCGAGCTTATCGGACAATGTTTGGAACCGGATCGATGAACAAAGAAATTCGGACCCTGGTTGTTAAGTGCCTTGGCATTATCCTGGTGGTGATTGCCGTGGCGTCGTGCTTGAGCATTGCCACCAAGTCTGTCTACGCGCCGCAACAAGAACCTGTACCCCTATCGCATCGCGAGCGAGTCGCTTTGAACGAGTACCTCAGGCTGCGCATCGGGATCGTGACGGGCGAGAAGGAGGTCACGGTGGTGTCGCCGGTCGCTTTCACTCTTCGCCACTCGCGTGGGCGGTTGCACGTTGAAGGCGGGGAAACCGTCCGATTCCGTATCCGGGAATCGGTGCCGGCGCAGCTCAGATACCATGTACGTGTCGGCACGCTGACCTCAGCCAGCGGGAACACCGAACAGCAGATCAGGCGGTGGGAAGATCTGGGATACCGGCCGGAACTCCTGTTGCGAGGCCACGTGTATGTCACGTCTTCGGGTCGAGCGCTCGACACGCGAATGTGGTTGATAAGTGTTGCGTCGTTCGAGAACGAGGACGAAGCCCGACAGCTTCAGGAACATCTTTCGGAAGACGGAGTGCCCTCGACGGTAGAGCCCGAACGCTCGCTGCCGCCGCACGGCACCATCGAGGTATCGCTTGCGGACGGGTCGGGCACGGTCGTCGATGCGCCGATAACAACCCGCAACTCCCAACCGGTCGTCGTCAAGAACGTCAATTTCGGGTTCTGGAACGAGCGACGTGAGGACAGGACGTACCGCGGCCCTCTCGAGATCGGCATGGACAGCCGGGGACTGCTCCAGGTAGTCGAGACCATCACGGTGGAAGAATACCTGCGGGGCGTGGTGCCCGCCGAGGTGCCTTCAAAATGGCCGCTTGAAGTGCTGCGCGCCCAGGCAATTATCGCCCGTGGCGAGACGCTTGCAAAGCTCAACGCGAGGCACTCGGCGGAGGATTTCGACCTGTGCGCCACGGAACACTGCCAGGCGTACGCAGGTGCCGGGTGGGATACGCAAGCAACCGCACGTGCCGTGAAGTTGACGAAAGGCAGAGCGCTGCTTAACGGAGACCGGATAGTCGACGCGGTCTATTGTATGAACTGCGGCGGGCACACGGAGAACAACGACAACGTCTGGTCGTCGCCGCCATCGCCCGCGCTGCGCGGTGTGGCGGATTTCGACACGGGCTCATCACGGTTTTCCTCCCCGATATCCGGCGCCCAACTCGTCGAGTGGCTCACGACCCGGCCGCGCACCTACTGCTCGAACGTCGACCCCGGCCATGAAGACGATTACCGGTGGCGCGTGACGTATTCCGCTCGGGAGATCGATAAGATGGTCAACGCGAAATACGATCTCGGAACGATCAAGGAGATTCGACCGCTCGAACGCGGCGTTTCCGGCAAGCTGAAAAGCATCCGGATAGTCGGTTCGAAGGACGAGGTAACCGTGCGTAAAGAGCTCCCCATACGCACGCTGTTCGGCGGGTTGTTCAGCGCGATGTTCATCGTCGCGACGCACCGGAATGATGATGGGGTGCCGGCGAGCTTCGAGTTTGTAGGAGGCGGCCGGGGGCACGGTGTCGGGCTTTGCCAGGACGGTGCGCGCGGGCTCGCCTTGGCGGGTTGGCGTTATGATAGCATACTGTCGCACTACTACAGCGGCACGAAGATCGTCAAGCTTTACTAACCAATGGAACCGAAACATACATTGCCGAGCAGACTCGTTATCGGGCTGATGTCTGGCACGTCCATGGACGGTGTGGACGCCGCGCTCGTAAGCATATCGGGTTACGGGACGGAGACGTCAGTTGAAACGCTGGCGTTCGACACGTTCGGCTATCCGCCTGAGATCAGAGGTCGGCTCGGGAACGTCTCGCGTGCCGACGTTATCGACCTCTGCGAGCTGAACGTTCTTGTCGGAGAAGTCTTTGCCGACGCCGCGAAATCGATCCTCACAAAGGGCCAAACCTCTCTCGACCGGGTTGACCTGATAGGGTCGCACGGGCAGACGGTCTGCCACGTTCCGCGGCGGGTGGGCCGGCACGGGTCGACGCTTCAGATCGGCGAGCCCGCGGTGATTGCCGAACGCACCGGCGTGACGACCGTGGCCAACTTCCGTGCCCGCGACGTGGCTGCGGGAGGCGACGGTGCGCCCCTGGTCCCGTATGTGGATTACGTGCTTTTCGCGCAGGAAGGTCGTGTGAGGGTTGCGCACAACCTGGGGGGAATCTCGAACCTCACCGTTGTTGCCGAGCGCAGGGAAGACGTCTTCGGATTCGATACGGGGCCGGGCAACATGCCGATCGACTGTGCGGCGAGGATCATGACGGACGGGCGCATGGAGAAGGACGATGACGGCAAGCTGGCGCGCAAAGGCAACGTCGACGACCGGCTGCTCGCCCTGTTGCTCGAACACCCGTTTCTCAACCTCGACCCGCCGAAAAGCACCGGTGCGGAAGAGTTCGGCGCCGATTATGTCGCGGACATAATCAAGCGTAATAGCGGGCTCTCGGTTGAAGATATGCTGGCCACGATCACGCGGTTTGTGGCCGAATCCATCCTCAAGGGGTACAAGGAGTTCGTCTTGCCAAGACATGAGGTGGACGAGATCATCTTCAGCGGCGGCGGCACTCGTAACGGTACCCTGATGGGGATGCTGCAAGAGCTGTTGTCGCCGATTCCGATAACCACGTCTGACACCTACGGCATACCGAGCGACGCGAAGGAGGCGGTCGCGTTCGCCGTGCTTGCCAACGAAACCGTCTGCGGCAACCCGGGCAACATTCCCGCGGCAACCGGGGCGCGTCACGAGACAGTCCTCGGCACGATCGTTCCCGGCCGCACCATGGGCACGCTTTTTTCCCCTCCCTCTGGGAGAGGGCTGGGGTGAGGGACACACATGGAATACCACAAGCTGCACGCGTGGGATGTCACGTACCACGAGGCAGTGGCGGTTCAGCAGGAGCTGCGTTCGCGCATACGGCTACGGCCGCTCAAGAAGAGAATCAGGACGGTAGCGGGAGTCGATGTAAGCTACCGTCGGGGAGACAAGCGAGCAGTTGCCGCGGTGGTGGTCCTGTCCTTTCCGGAGATGGAGGTTCTTAGCGAGACAGTCGCAACGGCGGACCTGACCTTCCCCTACGTTCCGGGGCTGCTGTCGTTTCGCGAAGCGCCGGTCGTGCTCGAGGCCTTCGCAAGGCTCGCCGATCCGCCTGACGCGATCGTCTTCGACGGCCACGGCCTGGCGCATCCGCGCAGGTTCGGGCTCGCGTCGCACGTCGGGCTTCTGCTCGACACGCCTAGCATCGGCTGTGCGAAAAAGAAGCTGGTCGGCGAGCATCGTGAACCGGGCCGCACACGAGGGTCGCGTACCCGGCTCGTTACTGACGGCGATCCTGTCGGCGCGGTCGTGCGTACCCGGGACGGTGTGAAACCGGTGTTTGTGTCGCCGGGTCATTTGTCCGATATCGAGTCGGCTGTTGGCCTCGTGCTACAATGCTGCACGAAGTACCGGTTGCCCGACCCGACGCGGCTGGCCCACCGTGCGGTGACGCGAGCGCGCGTTTCCGGAGAGTATTGACGGAGATGAAAGCCCTTTACTTCGACGGTGCGCTAAAACTTCTCGACGAGTACACGAAACCTGAGCCTGGTCCGGGCGAGGCGCTGATCAAGGTCTCGTTGGCCGGAATCTGCAACACGGACATCGAGATAGCGCGCGGGTACATGGGTTTTCTGGGTGTGCCGGGCCACGAGTTCGTCGGCACGGTCGAACGGTCGGAAAACGCCGACTTCGTGGGCAGGCGCGTCGTGGGCGAGATCAACTGTGCGTGCAACACGTGCCGATATTGTGCAGGCGGTAAGTCCAACCACTGTCCGAACAGAACGGTGCTCGGTATTCTCAACCGCGATGGCGCGTTCGCCGAGTACCTTGTGCTGCCGGAGAGCAACCTGCACGTCGTGCCGGAGGCCGTTCCGGACGACGAGGCGGTCTTTGTCGAACCGCTGGCGGCTGCTTGCCGTGTCACCGAGCAGGTGGACGTGTCGCCGGACCAGAACACCGTCGTGCTGGGCGACGGGAAGCTGGGCCTGTTGGTGTCGCAAGTGTTGAAGACGCGTACGGACAATGTGCTGCTGGTCGGTCGCCATGACGAGAAGCTCGACATCGCACGAAGGTGGGGTGTTCGCACGGAGAAGAGCGGCGAGAACGCCGATCGAGCGGACGTCGTTGTCGAGTGCACGGGTTCGGCGGAGGGAGTAGCCCAGGCGTTGAAGATGCTGAGACCTATGGGGACGCTTGTGCTCAAGACAACGGTTGCTGAAAGTTCGGCGTTGCCTGCCTCCGAACTGGTGGTGAACGAGATAACCCTGGTTGGGTCGAGATGCGGGCCGTTCGCTGAAGCCCTCGGGTTGCTCGAACGCAATGCGGTAGATGTTGGAGAGATGATCTCCGCCCGGTACCGCATCGAAGACGGCGTCGCAGCGGTTCAGCACGCAAAACGCCGGGACGCATTGAAAGTCCTCATCGAGATGTGACACACTATCGTCGTGCGCAAACCAGACCTTGCGAGGTCTAGTGAAACGAAAGGAGAACACAATGCAGCTAGGATTTCTTACAGCCGTCATGCAGGATGACCCGCTCGAGCTTGTCACGCAGTTCGCCGCGGAGGTAGGCTTCGAGGCGCTCGAGGTGGTCGCGGGCCCGGGCGGCAAACACATCGATACGGCCCGGTTGACGAAGACCAAAGCCAAGAAGATACTGAATGACCTGTACGACAAAGGACTGGTCTTCTCGAGCCTCGCATACTACACCGACTCGACCGACCCGCGCCGCAGACGGCAGGTCATCGCCAACGCGAAGAAGACCATCGACGCGGCCGTCATGCTCGAGACGGACGTTGTGTGTATGCTCGCAGGCATGCCGGTCGGCGGCAAGTCGAAGATGGAGACCATCGAACAGGACGTGCCGAAAGTGTTCGGTCCGATCGTGGACTACGCACGACGCAAACGGGTCAAGATAGCGCTCGAGAACTGGTATGCGACCAATATACAGCATCTCGACCACTGGAAGCGTATATTCGAAGTGGTGCCGTCGAAGCACTTCGGCCTGAACTTTGACCCGTCGCACCTCTACTGGATGGGTATCGACCACATCGAGGCGGTGGACCTCTTTGCCGACAGGATATTCCACACACACGCGAAGGATTGCGAAGTGCGCGAACACGTGCGCAGACGCGTCGGCGTCCTGGGCAACGGCTGGTGGCGATACTGTATTCCGGGCTACGGCGCGATAGACTGGGGGCAGTATATCGGACGCTTGCGCGACATCGGGTATGACGGCGTGCTCAGCATCGAGCACGAGGACCGGACGTTCACGCCGAAAGAGGGGCTGTGTGCCGGCCTGGTGCAGCTCGAGGTCTTCGCCTGATCCGAGCAGAACCATGCGACCCTGCCAGGAGCCGCGCTCGCTGATGTCAGAAGCCGACACGTACGATCCTTACCGCGGGGTGCCCGGCGCGTTGCGCCGCTTGTGGCGCGACCTTCCCATCTGGTACCTGCCGTGCCAGGCGATATCGATACTGTATTCGGAGATCAATGGGTTCGACCAACCGCGGCTCGACCTCGTCATAACAGCCGTCTTCCCTATCGGTTGGTTTCTTGCCTGCCGTATCAGCTACTGGCGTCAGCAACCCGCGCTGGACCTTCTCCGTCGGTTCGTCATTCTCGTGTGTGCGCTTGCGGTGGTCATTGCGGTTGTCGCCGTAACCCTCCCGCCGATGGTGTTCGAACCAGCGGTTGTCTACAAGATCACCGAGTTCGGGTCGCTCGCGCTCGCCGTCGTCATGGCGGCCCACTGCCTCAAGAACCGCGGGAAAGATGTGTTCCTGTGCCTCTTTGTCATCGGCCTCGTCTACGGGATCGTACTCGAGAACAGCGGCATATGGCTCGGATTCTTTGACGAACGGGGCTACGATATCTACGTTCCAGGACTTCCGGCACCGCTGTTTACCATGCTTGGCTGGAGCGTGTGCATCTACATCTCCTACTGGCTCACCGAGCACCTTGCATCAAGCCTCGACTGGCGTTGGAAGACGGTAATTGCCACCGCGATAGCGATATCTCTGGACCTGCAGATCGATCCTGCAGCCGCCGCGTTCGACTGGTGGAGATGGCGGGGCGTTCTCGAGCCCGAGATATTCGGTGTTCCGAGGATAAACTTCGTCGCATGGTTCAGCGCGGTGGCACCGTTCTTCGCTGCATACTACCGCATACAGTCGTCCCCGCAGCTATCATCGTCCCGCAAGACCGCAAAGCTTGCGAGATGGCTGCCGCTCATACTGGCGGTTGCCGCAACGTCGGTGCTTGTCCTGACGGCGCTGCTGTGCGGCTACAACTCGCCGGCGATGAACCTGTTCAAGGATGCCGCACGCACGGTGTTTGCGCCGCTCTGGAATTGAATTCTCGGGCGGAACTGTAGTATACTATACGCGAGATTGAAGGGGTGTATGGTCCGTTTCTGTGCGAGAGTTGACGGCGTTACGTGAAGACTCTGCTTGCTGTTCCGTCGCCGGTCGAAGCGGCGGCCTGCGTGAGCCTGTTTGAGGAACAAGGGTGGTCTGTCACGCTTGCAGGTACGGGGAAGGCCGCGATCGCCCAGGCCGAAAGACAGGCGTTCGACCTTATCATCCTTGATACTGAACTGCCGCAGATCTCCGGCATGAACGTGCTCAAGCGTCTCCGAGACAGGCCAGAGGGGATGGACGTGCCGGTGATCCTGATCGCGCCGAATGCCGACATGGGGCTGTTGACGCTCGCTACCAAACGCGGCGTCAAGGACGTCATGGTGAGGCCTATAAACCGCGAACAGCTCGCGGAACGCGCACGAAGATACGTTCCGGAGGCCGGGGCCGCTCCCCAGGCGAAAGACAAGGTCGCACTCGAGCGCAAGCGGGACACGCATCGCAAGATCCTCGAGCACACCTACGGGCTTGCCGACGAGGCCGAACGTCGCAAACGGGAGGCCAGGACCAAGACCGAGAAACGCAAGTACGAACGGTTGTCGTTGAACCTTGAGGATAAAGCCCGCGAGCTGCGTAAACGGTTGCACCAGAGCGAGTCGGAGTTGGATAAGTCGGACGAATAGAGATCAAGCCGGGGCGGTTCGGCGAAATGAGCAATAAGAGAGACCCTGGCTGCCTGGCGGCAACCAGGGTCTCCGCGGAAGGAGAAACGCCACAAAAGGCGTCGACCACTTAAATTATACCATCTTGCCAAAGACAAAGTCAAACCGCGTAAGTCATTGTTTGCCAATAGCTTGCGCGTCTTCAAGAGGGGTGGTTTTTCAGCAGTTTTCTCACTTCGGGATTTGACGCACCCATCCCCCACCGAAACAAGATTCCTCCCGCGCACTTTCCTGCTTCGCTTCAGGGCATGAACACCGTCGACGGCAGCAAAGGACCGACCGGAATACGAGCCGGAAATGCTTGTCCGACAGATGGTTACGCCGAACGGGCCTAAAGCCGGCGTGCCGAATCGGGTACCCTCAGCCTACCGTGCCGATGATGCCTAACCCCACGGCTTCCGGTGTGAGGGGGAACTTGCCGGGATACGCGATCCATTCGACGTGGCCGTCCATGTAAAGGACATTTGCTCCGCCCGGTCGGTGGTTGAAGTTCGCCGGGGCGGACTCACCCGGTTCAGGCGCCCGGAAGGAGATATTGTCGCACATGACAAATATCTCGCTGTCGGCCTTCGCACTGGCGGCCGGGTTGTTGATGTCGGTGATCAGAAACCGGTTGATACCTTCTCGCAAGCGATAGATCGTGTTGCCGTCGCCATTACCCCAATCGTCAGGGTCAGGCGCGAAGGGGAGCAACGGAGTAACCATTGAGGTTATCGCCGTTGTAGCCTCAATGTCTTTGTCGCTCAACGGAGAAGGGCCGATGTGCTCGGGATTTGCAAACATGGCCAGGAGAAGGTCCCTGTACGTTGCTGCGTACGGCACCCCAACCTGCTGTGGGTTCTCGTACACCCATCCCGCGTAGAAGTAGTTCTTTCCCTCGACATACAGGTTATGGTACTGCCTACCCACAGTGAACGACCCGTTGGTTATGTTGGGGCCGTAGGCGAAATCCCAGTCGTAGCTGGGCGACGAAGGACAGTGAAACAGGCTGAAGTCGCTCAGGTATTCAGGGTATATCTCGTACGGTACAGCTTCGTACGTGGTGATGATACTCCCCTCGGTCACGAAAGAGAATCTGGCAAAAGCGGCAAGCGACATCGGAAACCTTCCGTTCCATTCTCCCGCGTACATCTTGTATACCAGCCCGAACTGCTTGAGATTGTTCGCACAACTCGCGCGTCGGGCAGCCTCCCGCGCGCGGGCGAGCGCCGGCAGCAGGATCGCGGCAAGTATGCCGATGATCGCTATGACGACGAGCAGCTCTATCAACGTGAACCCGGTGATTGTTCGAGATTGCGTTCTCATTTCGAGGTCTCCCTTCTGCTTTAAGTAAACACCCTTTCGGCAGCGGTTATCACGAAACTGTCGCCCACGGCTCACTACTCATATGGTATGTTCGGGAATCATCACCTCCTCCTATTGTGTAATCTCCCATACACAACACCTCTTATCCCACTATCAATATCGTACCCCCATATGACGATGATGTCAACCCTCCTTGAAGGCGTTTTGCGTTGCGTCCGATTTCTGGAGTGCGGTAGCTTGCTACCGCTGTTTTGTTGGACAGCTTGCTGTCCAACAACCGGACACAAGCAAGCTTGCGCACTCCACATATGCACGGAGTCAACTCAAGAGGTCTGCCGCTCCAGTGGACACGAGAGCTACTGATTGCGTGTGTCCCCGTGGTAGGGAGTTCTCGAGACGTGGTTCATCGGACTGATGCGCTTGCACTAGTGCAGCTTCCGTGGCGACGTTTTCCTGGGTGTGGCGAGGATCTGGTACAGTTCCGGGCGGCGGTCGCGCAGGTGGTTGTCGTCTTTGGCGCGCGTGAGGTCGACGTCGCAGACGAGCACGCCGGGCGGGCCGTCGTCTTTGCCCACGATATCCCCCTTGGGACCGGTGACAAGGCTCACGCGCGGGTGCGTGAACGCGATGAAACACTGGTTCTCGTATGCGCGCGTCCGCATCATCGCTTCGTTCAGGTTGTTCCAGAACCCGTACGTCGGGTTGAGGATGAGCTTCGCGCCCTGCAGCCTGAGCGTGCGTGCGGTCTCGGGCCAGCGCCGGTCCGCGCAGATCATCATGCCCACGGGCCCCCACGGCGTCGGCCAAACCGGCAACGACTCACCGAGACTGTACTGTAGATCGTGCGATTGCAGGTGTGTCTTGTGGTAGACGCCGACACGTTCGCCGTCGGCGTTCCACAACCCTGCCGCGTTGTATATCGAGCCGTCTTCGAGCGACGTGAAACCGAAGCAGACAAACATCGACCGGTTTGCGGCTTCTTCTGAGACGCGTTTGAGGTATGGGCTCGTTTCCAGGTTCTGGGCCACTTCGCGCAGTTTCGCCGGCGTCGAAACACCCTTGTCGGGAGCGGCATACCCGTCCAGCCAGCACTCGGGAGTGATGAAGATCTCGACCTTCTTCCTCGAAGCCTCCTCTATCATGTGCAGGAACACCTCGAAGTTTGCGGCCAGGTTCCACTTCTCGGGCACGCTTCGCATCAACCCGAGCCGCACCTTCGACCGGGGTTTCTTCGCGTCTGCTACCGTTCCAACCGTCTCTCCTCCGCTCACGCTGGGAATAGCGCTGGCGACGAATGCCACAACAATCAGGAAAGCGAACTTGGTTCCCATACCTTGAATTCTCCTTTTCCACGGCTTAGAACCGTGCCAGCGTGCACACCAGCAAACCCCTCTCCAGCTATCTCGGCTTATCCGCGACAAACCATCCGAACGACCGCCAAAGCTGGTTCGAGCCTACCACGAGTAATCCGCAGTCTTTCAGGGCTCCAACGAACCGATCGCGGTCAAACCGATCCTCCTGCGGATGGCCGAGCACCCGTTCCCAGACGGGATGGACGATAAACTTCTCGAAGACTTCCTCGGCGTAGAGCCTGCCTCCCGGCTTGAGAACGCGGTTGATTTCCCGGACGCCATCCCGCCAGTTCGGCACGTGGTGAATGATGCCGAAGTCGAAGACTGCGTCGTACCGACTGTCCTTGACCGGGATGGCAGTCACGCTTCCCACCCACAGACTGACTCTCTTGTCCCGGGCTACAAGCCGTCGCCCGGCAAGTTCTATCATCCGCGGATCGAGATCGAATGCGTCGACACGGTCGGCGCCAAAGACGTCAAGCACAATCTCGGCGCCAACACCCCGACCGCACCCGACCTCGAGCGCCACGCCACCCGCCATTGGGCCTCCCATCGATAGCAGCCGCCGCGATTCGAAACAACGCTGGAAGGCCGCCCGGACGGGGTTGTTCATCATTACTCTCTCTACGACATTCAACCGCATCGATACCTCGCACAGTCCGGCCGCCGAGACCGACGTGTTCCTGTAGACGGGTACGGTCTATGCCCGTGCGCCTATTCGTACCCGGATTGTTTGCCCGTCATACTTTCTATCTCGACCTTTATGATAGCAGTATTCTCGAGGACGTCCGCAGGAAATTCAAACGAGCCGTCCACATAGTGCCCCATGATGATCCCAAACGCCTCACGTTTCGCGTCAAGGTCATCCACAAGCACGGCTGTGCCGAATCCGATAACGCTCCGGTAGTTCATGCCGCAAGTGCACGCGAGATCGCCTTTCACGACCTCGTGGTCGATATCCACCTCGAAGCAGACATTGCTGTTCTTCGCGAGCACATCCAGTTTCCTGCCTTCACCGGCGGAATGGAAGTAGAGCGTGTTGCCGTCGTACCCAAAGCAAAGCGGTACTACGTATGGCTGGCCGTTGTCGGACAACCCCAGCCGGCACACCGGTGCACGCCGAATGATCTCATCTATCGCGGCGCGATCGGTTATCTCCTTGTCCTGTCTGCGCATGGTCTCTCTCCCTGGAACTGAAGACCTAGACAGGATTTACAGGATGGACAGGATTTTCTGATCCTGGCTACCTCTATTGTAGCTCCCTGACTTTCCGCTTCACCTCGACTTTGTCTTCCCCGAAGTTCAGCAATAGCCCAACCGGTTTGCCTGTCGCAACCAGGTAGTTCACCAGCTGTACTTCGTGGGCTTGCACTATCTGCCTCACCGACTTCAACTCCACTATGATTGTGTCCTCAACCACGATGTCAGCAACGAACTCGCCAACCACTTCCCCGTCATAGTGTACGGTAATCCCCACCTGCGACTCCGCCTCGAGCCCAGCTTTGCGAAGCTCGATCAACAGGCACTTCTCATAGACGGATTCGAGAAAACCAAAGCCCATCTTGTTGTACACGGCGTAGCTGCACCCGATGATCTTCTCGGTCAACCCACTGTATTCCATGCCATGTCCCTCCAGAAAATCCTTATTCGACGGTTCCAGGAAGTATCCTGTCCATCCTGTTAATCCTGTCAAGAACTCAATATCGCAACAACGCGGCGATCTCGCCGGATTCGGTAAGCGTCTCGATCGGGTCGGCGAAATCGGTCTCGGCGCCGGTGAGCTTGAGCAGTTCGACTATCTCGTTCACCATGTCGACCTCGAAGAGCGATTCGGAGCCGCAGTCGGAACATTTCTCGACCGGGCCGACGTCCAGATTCTCGCAGTCGCGGCACCGTCTGCCTTCGGGTTTGAACGTGCGGTTGACGATCATCTGTTCGACGCGTCCGGTCTTCGCGGCAGAGAGCACGTCTTCAAGCCCCACAACGCCCAGGCCGCCGCGCAGGTATTCGGCGCGGATCTTCTCCCACAAGTCGCGTTCGGACTCGCGTTCCTGCTCGGCGAACAGCTCCATGATATCCTCGTTGACCGCGCCTTCACCCTTGCGCAGGTCGAGCGCCTTCTGGGCGACCTTCTGCTGTAACGCCTGGGGCAGGTTCTCGTGCACCGCATGGAGTATCTCCTTGCCGCCAACAAGCACGATGCGCCTGAACGGTTCTTCCTTCTCGATCTGCACGAGCGCCTCGACGATTTCGCGGGCGTAAAGAAGCAGCTGCTTGTCCCTGCGCCGCTCGTATCGCTGTTGCGACCAGCCGCCTTTCCTGACATGGTTCTTGACGTTGCCTTTGATGACCTCTTCGGAATCCGCCGTACCCGCCGAGACGAGAAAGATGCGCGCCTTCTTGTTGTCCGCGACGACGACGGCGACGTTCTCGTACTCGTCCTGGAACTCGGCAAGCGGCCTGATGTAGGGCGACGAATCGATCCATACGAGATCGTTGACCCGCGACGCCAGCGGAACGGCCTGGAAGAAGTCGAGCGCCCAGCACGAGAAGATGCAGAGCGAACCGGATTTCAGCGGGTTGCGTTTGAGATGTTGCCGGACGAGCCCGACGCTCTCATCGAAATGTTCCCGCTCGTCCTTTTCGGCGCCGCCGCCTTTGAGCACGCGGCGTACCTTCTGAAACTGGCTCTGAAGCCCCGCCACGGACCGCGGCCCCGCGAGATACACGCTCAAGAAGGCACGTTCCGGCGCAGTCATCTCCGCCAGCTTTCTCAAATCGATATCTACAGTCATTATTCCTCCTGGACTAACATTCGAGCACCGTCGCTATTGCGATCTGTGCTCTGGGTTGCATAACCTCTTCGGCGTATAGGTGAGTCCCTTGATCTCCACTTCCTACAGTATCATCCTCCAATGCTATTTTTGCTGTTTTGTAAAGTGCAAGAGCGCTTAAGCATGCAACGACCAACGCCGTTGCAATGAGAAGACCTCTAGCCTTGCAGCGCACATCCTGCCACTCCCGTGCTACTTCGTAGCCAACGATGTCCGCGTTCGTCAATCTCGAAATGACGCCCTGATACATTTGCCGATACTCGGGATATAGCAGCGCCATCGAGCCAAAAAGACTGTAGAAACACGCTATGAGAGAGAATCTGCACACCAGGCCGAGAACCAGTGCCGCGAGATAGCCCAAAATGAAGTGAGATCTCTTTGGCCTACGGAAGTATCCCCAACTATCCCGCGGTCGTTTTCTTCTCTCCGGGATGGAAAGCTGATAGAACTGGGCCAGCTTCTCGATGTTCGCAGGTTCAGCAAGGGCTGCCCTGATCCTCCGCTTTTCCAGCGAGAATATCAGCAGCCCAGTGGTGAAGCCGACAGCAATCGCCAGCCAGGGTTTTGCTGTCAACAGTTGTTGGGCTAGGACTCCAAGAAACGACTCCTGCTCTCTTAATGACTCCGGAAAGCCGAGTGTCGCTTCGCCGGACAAGATAGCCCAACATATTGCGATCACGAAGCCACCCATCGACGATAGGATGAACGCCGGATGAATGTTAAGAATGCTAATGAGGTTTCTCGTCTTCACGCTGCATCCCCTCGGAGACCGTTATCATGTTCAGCGCTCATAAGAACCAGTCCTTCGGAACGTTATACAAACGATAGCGTGTCTTTATTCGTGTCTTGAAAGGACTATTTGCACCCGAACGCGCGTTCCGGCGCAGTCATCTCCGCCAATGCTCGCAAATCGACAGCTGCAGTCGATTTCGTCATAGCACTCCTTCCAGTTCGAGCGTTGTTGGTTGCACACGGTCAATTCCTTCGCAACTGTACTACGACCGGTGTCGGATGTCAAAACGCTGTGTTGTCACGGCACGAATCGTGGGATGTGTTCCTGGCGTATGACAACAGTCCGGTCGGGCTTTTCTGCGTAGTGAGCTTATGACAGCAGGCGGAACAACACGGCGAGAGTGCGTAGCAGCCACGTTCCGAGGAGGATAAACAGCAGGAGGAGCAGATAGGCGAGTGTAACCATGAGAGACGTCAGGAACGACAGGCGCTCACCGATGACCTCATGAAACGTCCGGACTTCGCGGACGACCGCGGGCATGCCGAGGATATCCAGAAGCCCAAACTCTTCCCGCCGACCTACGGACACCCACAGTTTGCCTGGTTGACCGTCAGGATGGTATCCCACGACAAAGCACTGTCCATCAGCGGGCAACGTGACGTTTTGCTCGAGCAGAATCCACGATTCCGTTCCGGTAAACGGCTCGTAGAAGTGCTCCTGTTCCTGCCATTTCGAAGGAAAAAGCAGTCCGCCCAGACCGTCGGGCACCTCGAACGGCGGTTTCACCTCGGGCAGCCCGGGACCCAGCAATGCAACTGCGGGACTGTAGTCTTCCAACCGGTCCAGGACGGGCATACCAAGCTGCAGGTAGACTTCCTGTCCTTCCTGTCCCATGAAAGAGAGCCATACCTCAGGACCGTCCTCGGTCACTTCGTGGAGCACCAACTGGGAGATCGAGACGTCTTCTACGAAGAGGGCCGTCTCCGCGTCCACATGCGACCCGTCGTTGGGCATCAACCGATGTGCCGATGCTGCGGGGCACAGTGCCAGCGTGAGAAACAGGATAAGAACCGCGATCTTGTGTGTCATTGCCACTCTCCTTCTTCCTCAACTCGATGACGGTGTCTGGTCGTTTGGGGTGAGAACATCCTGCAACGCAGACCCCAACTCCGGGAACCGAAACTCGTATCCGGCGTCGCGCGCACGTCGAGGTACCACGCGTTTGCTACTCAGGAGTTCGGCGCCGAGCTCACCCAACGCCAGCTTGACCGCGAAGGAAGGTGCCCGGATGAATGCGGGTCGTTTCAACAACTTCGCCAACGTGCGGGCGAAGTCCCTCTGGCGGACCGGCTGAGGCGACGCTGCGTTTACCGCCCCGTCCAACGCAGCGTTCTCGATGGCGTAGGTTATAAGCCCCACAACATCGTCTTTGTGCACCCAGGGCCACCATTGGAGGCCGTTCCCCATGGGGCCGCCCAGGCCGCGTTTGATTGGCGGCAGCATCGCGGCAAGAGCGCCTCCGCCGGGCCCCAGCACCACCGCGTTACGCAACCTGACGACACGCACCCCAAGCGGTTCGGCCTGGAGGGCCTCGTGTTCCCACGCACGGCAGACGTCGGCGAGGAAGCTCGTTGCCGCGGGCGACTCTTCCGTGATTTCATCCTCTCCTTGATCGGCGTAATACCCTACCGCGCTCGCGGACACCATCACACTCGGCCTGGTTTCCAACTCTTCGATGGCACCCACCAGGTTGCGGGTGCCGACGACGCGGCTGTCCATGATCGCGTGCTTCTTGTCCGCGTTCCACCGGCCTGCTATGCTCTCCCCGGCAAGATGCACGACGGCGTCGACGTTCTCGAACACTCGAAGTGGAGCGAGCGAGATCATGGGGAGCCACGGGAACAGTCGGTCCGCTGTTGTGACGCGTCCGAGCGCCGAGTCGGGATTGCGGGCGAGGATGGTGAGCGTGTGGCCGTCTTGAGCGAGCCGTTCGCACAGCCGCGTGCCGATAAACCCCGTCGCACCCGTTATCAGTACGTGCATCTCTCGCCCCGTTATCCGCCGGTGTGCCGCACCGAACGTCCACAGCGTTGGTTGACTCCGGCGATATACTCCTTGACATCAAACTTTGATGCGCAGCCCCCGTAGCTCATGTACCGAACCTTCCCATACACCGGCCGCTCGTTCCACGCCCTATCGTGGACGCCGCCAATCGACCACGCTATTCCCGTATACCCGTTCGGGTCGCGGCCGTCGAGCTCGTACCGGTCATTGAGGTGTATGGCGATCTTCATTGCCTCCTCGGGAGACTCTGTCCATTCGAGTATCTTCTTCGCCCAGTACATACGCATATACCCGTGCATCTTGCCCGTGCTCACCATCTCCATCTGGGCAGCGTTCCACAGCTCGTCGTGCGTCCGACCTTCTTCGCATTCCCGGCGACTATACAGATACGATCTACGATCACTGCGGTGTTTGTCAAGTGTTTTTTTCGCCCAGTCGGGAAACGCGGAGCACGAGTCGTACGTCGTGTTATAGAAACAGAAGTTGTCCGACAGCTCGCGTCTAACAATGAGCTCTTCAAGAAACGCGTCTTTGGAGCGTCGAGGCGCGTCGGAGTCGCGCACGTTCACTGCAACCCTTTGCGCCGACAGTTGTCCAAAATGCAGGTACGGCGAGAGACCCGACTGGCCGTCCTGGGTCGGGTCGTTACGGGCATCGTCATACTCGGTAATCCCGTCTCGAAGAAACCGTCTCAGGGCAGACTTAGCGGCCTTTTCCCCGGGCGTTATCCAGTCCACCTCATGCACGGTTTGGTCGACCTTAAGCCCGCGTACAAGCCTGTCCCAGTCGACGGATTTCAGCTTTCCCGGCCACGGGACGGGGTGTTTCTTCAGATAGGGAAGCGGCGTCAAGAACTCTGCTATGACGCGGCGGAGTTTCGGCCGAAACGTCCGCGCTGCGTATTCCTGTTTCGGACTCGCCACCCAGCAGGGGACGATGTTATGTGCATCCACCTCGTGGAAGGGAACACGAATCGTCTTGGCCACACGAGCTTTCCACCGCCGCTTGATGCGCAACGGATCGAAATCGGTAACCAGCGCTCCCGCATCGTACGCGTCCACGAAAGACGGAATCTCGTCTTCCGGTCGACCTTCAACCAGCGCGAACCCGATGTTTTTCTGCCGCAGGACGTCTTCGACATCCTGCAACCCCCCGAGCATAAACCCGTAGTGCCGCATTGTGGCACCGAGAAATCGCGGCACGAGGCAGAATACCACGGCCAACGGCTGTCTTCTTCGCAGCGCCAACTCCTGAGCGAAAAGCAGTGCCCAGTTGTCCCGCGCTCGCTGGTCCCGGCTCATCCAATACACAACGGGGCCGCCGGCTTCCTGGGCTTCCCGCAGCGTCCTGACACGTGCTCTGTTGACTCGCACAGCCACCCTCTCCGGCCCTCACGCCGGCTTCGCCACCCTATATCCAAACCGCAGCCGCACTACGGTCACGCGTGGTTGCGCAGCTTGAACTCGATGGGGTGCGGATTCAGGTACGTCTGGCGTTTGAGATACGGTTCGTCGTACTTAAGCACATAATGCCGGACCAGTGTGATCGGCACAATCAGTGGGATAAGTTCGCGCCTGTACTGGTCGATCAGTTCGAGCAGCTCCTGTTTCTCTTCCGGCGCGAGCACGCGTTTGAAATACGCCATCATATGCATGAGCGCGTTCGCGTGCGAGCGTGTTGTCGCTTTCGTTCCCATGGCTCTGAGAAACAGTCGCTCGTACCGTGCGAACAGTTCTCCACGTTTCAGTTCTTTTGCGTGCGCCACCAACGATCCTATCTCGCGGGACACCTTCTGATTGTGTGCGAGAAGCTGGAGCTTGTGGTCGGTATGGAACTCGACCAGGCCTCCCACGTTGCCGTTGGTCTCGAGGAACTCCCGGTAACGCTCGAGACAGAAGATCCGTTCGATGAAGTTTTCCCGGATGCGGACGTCGTGCAGCCGGCCATCGTCCTCGACGGGGAGAAGCGGAAACCGGTTCATGAATTGCATGGCGAAGATGCCCACGCCCGCTTTGCGCGGAATGCCGTTCTTATCGTATATTCGTACGCGTTCCATACCCGAACTGGGAGAGTTCTTCTTGAAAATGAACCCGCAAAGGTTGTCCTGCTCGAGCTTATCGAGACGTCTATCACACCACGTAAACATCTTTTCGGTGTGATCGACGCCGGAACGTGTGGTGACCAGACGCGGCGAGTCCGGTTCGCCCTCGAGATGCATCGACTCGCGGGGTATCGGAAGGCCGCATTCCACCTCCGGACATACCGGCACCCATTCGACGAACTCACCCATCGTGTCCGTGAGAAAACGGTCCCGTTGGTGGGAGCCGTCATAACGGACGCGCTCGCCAAGCAAACAGGTGCTAATGCCTATCCTCGGTTTGTGGAACGTTCCAACGTCTGACAGTCTCTGAACCTCCCCATGTTGGTCAACGGGGTCGGAATCGGGTGGGCTCCTCCCCTGGGTTGACTTCCGGCTTACTCTGTTCCCCTTTTGGACCTTTCAACGTGCCGACCACACGTGGACATATCATTCTCCGTGCCGCTTCTGCCCCTCTTTATTATACCCCACTGTCTCCGGATTTGCCACAAAATTGAAGCCGATGCGTGCTACCTACATCATCCTGACTCACCCTGTTGCCTCAAGTAAAAAAGTATCTGAACCATAGTGGTGATGCACCCTCCCTGCGCCCCGCGGGAACGGGGGGGTAGGGCCTGCTGCGCTTGAGCTGTATTGCTGTCTTCTCATCCTGTCTTGCTTTTTGTGATGCTGCGACGCCATGGATGGTTTTCACCAGGTTTGTATCTCGTCCTGTTCCCGCTGGGGGCACGGGCGGTCAGTTTCACCAGCTTTTTCTGCAAGGCCTCGATTCGACGCCTGAGTTCGGCTGGATTGAGCGCACTCACGATCTCGAAGCCCTGCTTAACGCGGCACTCGTGTATGATCCCTCTCTGGAATCGTTCCGTGCAGCATGCCAGAGAATTACGGCGTTCTACCTTGTGGAGCGTTATCCCCTGCTCACAAACGTCGAGCTGACAGTGGATGATGTGCGGAATTCGCTGAACCAGGTCGAAGCTCTCATCGAAAAGCTCCGGTCCGAAACGCCCGGGGAGGACAACGACTGAGGCGGACTCGTATTCAGGTGAAGCGGCAAGCCACCTATGCGTTGACATTATGGTGCCGGGAGCGTATGATCGACTGTAGGATACATGGTACAAGAAGTCTGATTCAGAAGGAGGCGTGAGAATGATTGCAGGAATCCACATCATCGTGTTGTCACGCCACCGCCGGACTCGCTGTTAGTCTTTCGTTTTCGTTGTCCTGAAGATTGACGGCTGTCCCGGTAGGGTGGTTAGGGGCGGAAAGGGACGGCTGTTTTCCTCTCTCGGTGCCGCGGGCGTGACGCACGTCCGCGGCGTTTCTATTGTATTCTCTCATAAGCCAAGGGGGACTACCATTTCGCGGCTGTTCTGTTCGACAAAATAGGTACACGACAATGACACCGGGCGGCTTTGCCCGGCATGACGATCAAGGAGACGTTAGACAATGCATTTGACAGATTTAGGCTGGAATCCCTCGCTTGAGCGGCATTTTGAGCGGTTCAGGAATGAGGGGCTTGCTCCGGCCAGAACGGCCCGGGAGCATAAACATATGTATACGGTGTATTGCGAGCACGGGCAACTGACGGCCAGGGTATCAGGAAAGATGCGCAATGACGCGCAGTCCAAAGCCGATTTCCCCGCAGTAGGCGACTGGGTGGCGGTCGAACCCCGGCCACAGGAAGGGAAGGCGACTATCCACGCGATCCTGCCCAGGAAGAGCAGCTTCTCGCGCAAAGTTGCGGGTTCCGAAACGGACGAGCAAGTGGTTGCGGCCAATGTCGACACGGCGTTTCTCGTGAACGGTTTGGACGGCGACTTCAACCTGCGGCGAATCGAACGTTACCTGACCCTTGTGTGGGACAGCGGCGCGACACCTGTCATCGTGCTCAACAAAAGCGACCTGTGTGAGGACGTCGACGACCATGTCGACAAAGTAGAGTCCATTGCGTTCGGTGTTCCGGTCCTTCCCGTCAGCGCGGTGGAACAACAGGGGCTTGATGCCCTGCAAGCATACCTCGGCAACGGTATAACGGCGGCATTCCTCGGTTCCTCGGGTGTCGGGAAATCGACAGTTATCAACAGTCTGCTCGGGACAGAACGTCAGCAGGTCCGCGCAGTCCGTGAAGACGACAGTCGCGGCAGGCACACCACGAGTTACCGCGAACTGATTCTCCTTCCACGTGGCGGAGTGGTGATAGATACACCGGGCATGCGCGAGCTTCAACTGTGGACCGACGAGGAAGGCTTGAAAGCAAGCTTCAAGGATATCGAGGAGCTTGCCGTTCGGTGCCGGTTCAGAGACTGCACGCACCAAAACGAGCCCGGATGCGCTGTCCGGCACGCACTTGCGGAGGGCACTCTTGACCCGGGCCGGTTCGAGAGCTATCGTAAGCTCAAGCGAGAGCTTCGATACCTGGCAACGCGTCAGGACCATCGCGCTCGGCTTGCCGAAAAAGCAAAATGGAAGAAGATCGCCCAGCACGCACGACAAATATGCAAAGATAGGTAGGAAAGGAACACCCATGTTCTCACGAACGGAACCATACAGACAGGAGATCGAGAACGGGCTCGTGCTGAGATCGCTCGGCGACGAGAACGATATCGAGCGCATTGCAGCGTTCAACGGTGCCATCCACGGTGAAGGTGTAGCTGCCTTGACACGGGAATTGGTGCTGCACCATCCCAACACCAGGCCTGAAGGCTGGCTTTTCATCGAGGATGAAACCGAGCACAAGATAGTCTCATCACTCTGCCTGATCCCGTGGACGTGGCGTTACGAGGACGTCGAGCTGAAAGCAGGAGAGATGGGCATTGTGGGGACCCTGAAGGAATACCGCCGCCAGGGGCTGATTCGCAGACTGGCTGTCCGTTTTGCGGAACTGCTGCGCGAGGGCGGCTACGATCTCAGTCAGATCCAGGGAATCCCCTACTTCTACCGTCAGTTCGGGTACGAGTACGCTGTTCCGCTCGAGAACAACCTGCGCGTTGACATGGACCTTGTTCCGGACACGCCGCAGGACGCAACGCCGACTTACGTTTTCCGGCAGGCAACGCTCGACGACGTACCGATGCTCGTGCAAAAGTACAACGAGGCAATGGCCGATCTAAGCATAAGTGCTATTCGAGACGAAGCATCCTGGCGTTACCTCTTCGGAGAATCGCTGCACACCGGTACGGCAGCCGACACGTGGGTTGTCGAGCACAACACGGGAGCGCCCGTCGGGTACTTCCGTATCGCGCGGCAAGGTTTCGGCAAAGGCATGATTGTGAGCGAAGTCTCACGCCTGAACAGCGAAGAGGCCGCGGCTGTGCTCTGTCGCCTCAAACAACTGTGTGTCGAGCGAGGCAAGCCGTACATCCGGCTCAACTTGGCCGCGAACGCGACGCTTGCCCGGGTCGCACGCCACCTTGGTGCTCACGATCCCGGCTCGTACGCGTGGCAGATACGGTTCGTGGACGTAGCCGGTCTGCTCGATAAGCTCGCTCCGATATTTGAGCGAAGGATCGCTGCAAGTTCGTTTGCAGGATTGACGCAAAAGGTCTGTATCAACCTGTACCGCGAAGCGTTCGAGCTGTGTTTCCAGGAAGGCAGACTGACCGCTGTGGAACCGTTGGGATTCAGCGACCGGGGCGGCATTCGCATCCCGCCGAAGTTAGCGGTGCCGCTGATTCTGGGCTACCGGAACCGGGAGGAACTGTCAAGAGCTCGTCATGACGTCTCGATTGCCCCGGAATGGAAGCACCTCGTTGACGTGCTCTTTCCGAAGGTGGACGCGTTCATTTACTCAATCTACTGAAACAAGGAGACACTGATGGTTGCGCTTTTCCACCGTTAGCGGCGTCAACGCGCCCGACCGGGATTTCGATTACGAGCACGGCGACAGGACGAATCGGAGTACGTAGCAGGGAGAAATGGGGGTGTCCAAGTGTAGGCCATCTTGACACCCGCCGTATGGTTCAGTATACTTCTACCCAGTTCTACTTTCGCGGTGCCGGGATAGCTCAGACGGTAGAGCAGAGGACTGAAAATCCTTGTGTCCCCAGTTCGATTCTGGGTCCCGGCACCAAGTTGCTTCACGATTGCATGTAAGGGAGATTGCTGCAATGAAACTCGGGCTCGTCACGTACAATTTGGCCAAAGAGTGGGACATACCCACGATCATCAAACGGTGTAGTGCGACGGGATTTGAAGGAGTGGAGCTGCGGGCGACGCACGCGCACGGTGTGGAACTCGAGCTGTCCGCGAACGAGCGTCGCGAGGTGCGTAAGGTGTTTGCCGATTCGCCGGTCAAGCTCGTGCAG
This sequence comes from uncultured bacterium, assembly GCA_964524145.1. Lineage (GTDB taxonomy): Bacteria > Hydrogenedentota. Next base: position 108,134 of record CAZGCA010000002.1, read on the forward strand.
CTCGGGTCCGCGTTCGAGTACCATTCGACGGCGAAAAGCGTGGTGGCCAAGAACATCGAGGGCACGAAGAAGTATGCCCAGCTGGCCGCGGACGTCGGCGCGCCGGGCATCAAAGTCCGGCCCAACGGTCTCCAGACGAAGAAGGGCGTTCCCGTCGAGACAACGTTGAAACAGATCGGCGAAGCGCTGCACGAGTGTGCGGACTTCGCGCAACCGCTCGGCGTCGAGATCCGCGTGGAGGTTCACGGTCAGGGCACGTCCGAGCCGCCAAACATGCGCCAAATAATGCTGAACGCGCACCATCCGAACTGCTACGTCAACTGGAACTCGAACTCTGCCGAGGTCGAAGGGGGGTCGATACGCAAGAATTTCGACCTTCTCAAAGACTGGATAGCGCACGTCCACATGCGCGACCTGTCCGACCGCACGTATCCGTGGGTGGAACTGTTCCGGTTGTTAAAGTCGATAGACTATCGCGGGTACTGTTGCGCCGAGATTCAGGGTTCGGATGACGCTCTCCGCCTGATGGGCTACTATTCAGCGCTCTGGGACGCGTATAACGACCTGGCCGCGAAGTAAGACGCAGACCCAGCTTTAATCCAGGCACGGTGCCTGCGCTGCATACCCCTACATTGAGTACCCTGTCAGAGCCCGGACTCTTTGTTTCACCATATGCACACTACTCTTTGCGCAGCATTTCCACGAACGCTTCTATCCGTGTTCGTGTGCGGGCGTCGACCCTTCCGGGCTTGTCAGCCTCGATCGTCAGGATCGGTACGGCCAACTCCTTGCGCAAGATCATATCTTCTATCTGCCTGAAACAGAAGCTTTGCGCGTAGTGTATCACCCCGTCGATTGACCGGCGCTGCATCTCGGCACGAATATCTTCGAGCCGGGCGAATATCCCGTACGGATAGGTGTAGTGCGCATACTGCTCGACGAGGTTTTCGGCGGCAAACGGCATGCTAAACTGGCGCGGTATCTCGTTGTAGACGATATGCACGCCGAGGTGTTCGACCACCTCGTGCAGGTCGGAGAGAATCGGCGGCACGCCGAGGTATCCGAGCCGTACCGCGCCCTTATCCACTGGCTCTCGCCTCGCTGTTTCATCGAGGAACGCGTCCAGGTTGGACTCGAACTCTTTCCAATCGCCTCGAAAATCGCTCGAGTTGACCAGGATCTCGAAGTTGTCGCTTCCAGTGACCGCACCTTCCTGCCAAGTCAACCTGTCCACCTCGATGAGCTTTGAGCGAACGCTGTAAAGTAGGTCCCTTACGTTCTCGGCTTGAGCGAGCGTTGTGCCGAGCGCGGACGCGAACTTCTCCATCTGGAGCTGCAGCATGTCCCGGTCGCGGTCGTAGGGAAACGCGAACGGCACCACCTCGACACCGGCATACTCGAGCGTCTCCATCAGGGCCTGCGTGTTGCTGCAGTCTCCCTGGGTCACGGCCACGACCGCATCCGCCGCGCCGAGGCCTATTACGGCCGAGTATATGCCCTTTATCCAGCCGCAGACGTTGGCGGGGTAGCCTGCCGATTCTGCCCGTTCGACCATCTCGAGCGCATCGCTCTGTGAGATGAAGACGTTGTTGAGGTCTACCGGCTCGTCGCCTGCCGCGAAGATGATTTCGACCGGGACCGTCGTTGTTATACCGATTCTCCGGTTCACGTCGCCGTCTCTCCGGATCGCACTCTTCAACCTTCCTCGTAAGACTTCAATTTGCGATAGAGTGTTCGGAGCCCTATACCGAGCACGGCGGCGGCCCTGGGTTTGTCGTTTTCGACGGACTTGAGCGTTTCTTCTATGGCAATACGCTCGATTGCGGCCATCGAGAGACCAACGGGGAACCGTATTTCGGCGGCGTCGGCTCTCGGCACGCGAATATGCTCGAGCAAATCCCGAACATCGAGCATCACGCTGCCGTGAGACATTATCACCAAGCCTTCGATGATGTTCTTGAGCTCGCGCACGTTCCCGGGCCAATCGTACTGGCGCAAGAGCTCGGTCGCCTCCTTGGTGATTCCCCTGACGGATTTGCCGTGTTGTGCGTTGAACTCCTCTATAAAGGCGTTGACGAGCAGCGGGATGTCGGTGCTGCGTTCCTTGAGCGGCGGCAGATTGACCGACACGACGTTCAGCCGGTAGTACAGGTCGCGCCGGAACTCGCCTCGCTGTTCCATTTCTTCGAGATCGACATTTGTTGCCGCTATGAGCCTGACGTCGACGTTGATAGGCGTCGAGTCCCCAACCCGCTCGAACTGCTGTGTCTCGAGAACGCGCAGCAGTTTCGCCTGTATGCGAAGCGGCAGGTTCCCGAGCTCGTCGAGAAAGAGCGTGCCGCCGTCGGCTATCTCGAACCGCCCCTTCCGCGATCTGACGGCGTCGGTGAACGCGCCTTTCACGTGGCCGAAAAGCTCGCTCTCGATCAGGTGTTCGGAGAGCGACGCGCAATCGAGCGTCACGAAAGATTCGTTGAGGCGGGTACTGTTCAGATGGATGGCGCGGGCTACGAGCTCTTTGCCGGACCCGGTCGGTCCCGTTATAAGTACTGTGGCGCGGGTGGGCGCTATCTGTCGGATCCTGTTGTAGACAACGATCATCTCGGGCGAGTTGCCAACGATGCCGCCCAAACCGAACCGCGTGTCGAGCTGGCGATGAAGCTCTGCGGCCTCGACGACAAGCCGTTGGTGCGACACGCCGCGTTCGACGACGGCGTGCAGCTTGTCGAAGTTAAGGGGTTTGGTCTGAAAATCGTAGACCCCTTCCCGCATGGCATTGGTCGCGCGTTCGATGCTGCCCCTGTCCGCGATCATCACCACGCAGATGTCCGGGTTGCGCTTCTTCGCCACCTGAAGCAGCCGAATGCTGTCCAGCCCGCGCATGTTAAGCTCAGCGACCATGACGTCTATACGGCGCGAATCGAGAACGTTATACGCAGACTCCGCGTCCTTGGCCCGGACGACGTCGTAACCCCTGTCTTTGAAGGATACTACCAGCGACTCGGAATCTTTCGGGTCGCTGTCGACCACTAGTACGGGTACCGGGTTTCTTGTAGTGTTTTCCGGCACTTGATCCACCTCTCCCGCGATATTTCGCCTGTTCGAGACTCGTCTCTTTCAGAGTAGCAAAGCGGTTGCGGGAAGTCAACGCGCGGGTTGCGCCTTCACCCTGTCTGCTTCTCGATAATCGCGACGTACCCAGATCCGCCGGAATCCATGAACCGTTTCACGACCCAGCCCGTCCCCGTGAGAATGTGCTGCAGTTCGGCGGACGTCTGCCCACAGCGATGAGCCTCCTCGAGTGGCGCGTGAGCCGGCCCAGCGGCGGGTTTCCGAACAGCTCGACGTCGCGGAACCCTGCAGCACGGAGCAGCGATCGCATCTCGGCGCCGTTGAATATGCGCATCGATACGCGCTGCCGCTCGATTTCCTCGCGCAGCCGATAGATTGTGTACCCCGGCCCTCTTCCGGAAGCAGAGAGAGAAACGGTGCGGGTTACGGTGTGAAGCAGGCTGAAGCGAAGGTGACTGTACCGTTGGGGTCGTAGGCCTGTTCGTACTTGAGGATGGTGACTTTCGAGGCGCGGACGGTCTGGAGCAGCAGGTATATCGGACCGACGCCACAGACGTTGCGGCGGTTGCCGTCGCGCATGGCCGCATCGTAGAACCCCGACGCGTCGATCTTCTCGACGAACCCGAGCAAGTGTCTGTCGTGCTGTTCGGCGTCTTCGAGGTCGTCCTGGCCGACACGTTGAACCGCTCCGAACCGCGGACCGATATGGCTCAGGTCGACGCCCGCAATCACGCACGTCTTCTCTCGAGCATAGACGATCTCTCTGAGGTTTGTCGCGAAGGATGCGTAGGCTTCTTCTGCCGCAGGCTCTTTGCCGTCCGGCGGAACGTCGGGCGTCGAACACAGTATCGGCAGGATGCGGGGGGTGTCGTCCTGCTGCAAGACATGTTTCAGGAAGACGGTTTGGAACTCGATCGAGTGTTCCGTACGATGCACCAGCTCGTCAGCGAAAAAGTCCGCGTCGCTGCTGCCGGCAAGCTGCTCGACAGCATCCGAATCGACAGGCATCGTCCCGAACGGCGTGTCGAACTCCTTATTTGTCAGAATGAACGGGTGTCGCGTCTGAACGTGCGCCACGCCCAATATAACGTACAGGTCCGCGGGCTCCGATTCGGCCAGCTCCTTGTACCCGTAGGCAAAACAGGCTCCACCTCGCTGGAAATCGATATGCGGCGCGATAAGGCCGGTGACGCGCTTGTCCTTGCGCGAACCGTTCGGCAGACCCGGCCCCTCGGGATCCAGGTAGAACCCGTCGATCTGCGCCCGCAACGTTTCAGGGTCGGCATCGTATGCTTTGCCGGCGAGGAACGCGTGCCTGGTTTTCGAGGAGCGAAAGTCGCATTCCACTTGTCCGCAATAGGCTCGAAACCCGTCGCTCTCAAGCAGGTGTTTGCTATCCAGCTCGTTGACAACCGCCTCGATTGACTCCATGTAGATCAGCTCGTCGAACCGCCGCATGTATTCGGCCTGAATGTCGCGCAACGAGTTCGTCCCGTCGCACAAGCTCGCGATGAAGTACGCCTTGTCGCGCAGAAACACCGGCGACTCGCAATACTTGAGCGGGTCCTGGAAGCAGACCACGGTCTTGCCGCCGGACTGGACCGGGAACACCTCGAGCGGCCTCAGTTTCGGGAACTCTACCGGCATAGTTGGTTTCCTATCGTCTCCCTTCGCACTAGTCGCTGAGCAGCGATGCCTCCACCATTCTGACGAGCATCAGTTTCCGTCTCGTTGAGCGGTCCGACCTGCGCGAGTATACCACGCCGTTGGATATGTTTACGGGTTCTATGATAACCGAACGCACCTTCCTCGAGGCATCAGTGTACCTGACAGCAACCCGGAGATCTTCGTCTATCGCCTGCCATATCAGGTCGGCTATCCTTCTTCGCGTTCTTGCAACGGCAATCACGCCACCATCGTCCTGCTCGTCCGTCCTGAGCCCCTTCGCCCAGTCCGTGCCCCGCCGGGTGGCGCTCCGTTTCGCCCAGTCGGCCGGTTCGTCACCGTCGGGCTGCAGCACGGGCATGTACCCGGAACGTCTCAACTCGGCGACGATTCGTTCAACCGGCGCGTCACGCCTGAGCAATGCGCCTTTCTTCGAGACTTGGCGCAGAAAGTATTTCGCGAACGAGTTGTCGGACATGATCTCTTTGAGCCGGTACGGGTCGGCGACTTCCAGATAGGCGCCGGCGCGAGAGAAGACGATCTCGCCGTGTTTCTTCGCTATGTCGCTTATCAGCCGCTCGACCGTGCCCGGCAGGGGACTGTCGGAATGCTGCTCAAGGAACTTCTCTATCTTCGCTGGATCGAGACCGTCGTCGAGGGCGTCCCGCAACGAGTCCTGTGTTATCTTCAGTGTGATCGCCGTGTCGCACTTGACAATCTCGGCAAACTGGAGTGCCGCCGCATGGACCCGAAAGTCTATGTCGCACGGGAGCACTATCTCGCAGTTGTGCTGAAGCACAAACTCATGTGGCCGGTCGACTTCTTCCTCCGACTCACGCTCGATAGCTTCGCACCCGAGCCCTTCCTCAGAGAAATGTTGCAGCACGTCTCTGCCGAGGTCTGTCACAGCGAAACACCTGTCGCTCACCCGGGAGCCGCCGCCGCGGTCCGCGTCGAGCTGCACGATACCGAGCCAGAACAGGCTGTCGCAGACAATCGACTCGACGACGACGTCGATGTAGAGGCTCCCCGAGAGCGTGTGTGAAAACCCTGCTCCGGGCGACCTGGGAAACATCCCGACGAGCGAAGGATGCTTCCGGAGCAATACTCTCCTGAACCGGTTCAAAGACACCCATCTGTCGGACGGCAAGCTCCCCATGAGCCGGGCAACACACTTTCGCAGGAACGATATCTGCGATCTGCCGTTCTGGAAGTAGACCAAACCCTGTGCCGTGACGGCTGGTTTCTTGTTGCCCTCGTTCCAGAGTTCTGTCAAGAACCATGCCCGGAACGTGTGCGCCGTCGACGCCATGGGATCCTGCATCCAGGCCGAGGCGGCAGATCTGCCCACGTACACTCCGGAGGTGTCGATGAAACACAGGCCGCACGCGCGTGCCATCATCCCGACGAACTCAGGGTAGCGGTCGGTGTCCTCGTTCAGCACTGACACCGCAAACTTCTTGAGGGCACGCTTGTCAAACGTGTTTCGCTGGGTCTTTCGGATTTGGTTGCGGAGCACCGCGCTGACAAACGCAAAGATGTGGTAGACGATCCTCGAGTACCTGTTCAGACTCTGTGCAGGCGGAACGACAGAGGCACCGAGATAGTCCACCATCTTCTCGCCCGGTCGTGTCGGCACCGTATCGAACCCGAACCGAAGCGCCTGCCGAACCTCCTCCGGGACGACGAGCGTGTCGCGCGACTGGTACCCAATCTCCGGAGAAAGGTGGAGCAACGGCGTTGAGTCGAGCAGTATCAAGAGCCCTTGCCGCACGGCCGCCGGCGACTCTTGCACAACAACTGGATCGTCTTGCGACCCCGCATACTCGAGTGCCTGCCGGCAACTGATATCAAGGGATTGAACGTAGTGCTCCAGCCTGGCGCCATCGGACAAGGCCTCCCGTATCTGTTGTACCTTATCGAGCCGGGACAGGCCCGTCGGATCGGTACCGAGAAAATCCAGATGTCGTTCCAACGCCTCGTCCGTCGCGTTGCGCAACAGGTATCCGACCTTGATGGGCTCGTTCCGCCATGCCGACGACGACCCGATACAACAGTCCGGCACGACGAGCACATCGAGACTACCGGAGTCGGTACCGTCCCGCGTACAGAACAGCAACCCGTTGCGACGCAACGTATCGATCGCCAGCTCGGCACCTTCTTCGTCGTTGCCGAAACAGGTGTCTATCGCCCATTCACGTGCGACCCGGCCCCCTTCGGAAATGACAAAGTCCAGCAACGCTCTTTCGTCGTGCGACAACGTGATAAGGGCCGACTCGACTTCGTGCCCGCGCGAGAGCTGCGTATGCACCAACCGGAGAAGGGCAGCCTTGTTTCGTATTGCCCGCACCTCCGGATGAGTCCTGGATCGGAACCGGCGTGTCGTCGCGATCTCCCTGAGTTCCCCCAGTGAGAGCTCACTGAGGATCTCAAGCAGTGTTTCCATCGGTTGCCTCTTGCTCATTGGACGTTTTGAATCTCGTAACGGTACCCTTGCTCGGTGAGGAACAGCTGCCGTTTCTGGCAAAACTCCTGGTCGCGCGTGTCGCGAGTGACCAGCGAATAGAATATCGCCTGGTTGCCTTGGCTCTTGGGCCGGAGTATTCGGCCAAGCCGCTGCGCCTCTTCCTGGCGAGACCCGAACGTGCCCGAGACCTGGATCGCCACGTTCGCGTCGGGCAGGTCTATGGCGAAGTTGGCCACCTTCGAGACGACCAGCAGTTTGACGTCGCCTGAACGAAACCGTGAGTAAAGCTCCTCCCGTTCGGTATTGGGCATCTTGCCGGTGATCAGCGGCGCCGAGACAAGCGATGCTATCTTCTTGAGCTGGTCGAGGTACTGGCCGATGACAAGCACGCTGTCGTCCTTGTGCTTTTCGAGCAACGACCGCACAACGTCCATCTTTCTCGGGTTGGTAGCTGCAACGCGATACTTGATGCGTGTGGCGGCGACGGCGTATTGCATCCGGAGTTCATCCACCAGCGGCACCCGCAGCTCGACACACCGCGCCTGAGCTATCCATCCTTGCCGTTCGAGCACCTTCCAGGGCACATCGTATCGTTTGGGACCGATCAGGCTGAAGACGTCGTCCTCGCGGCCGTCTTCACGGACCAGGGTCGCCGTCAGCCCGAGCCGCCGCGTTGCCTGCAGATCGGCGGCGACGCGAAACACCGGCGCGGGCAGCAGGTGTACCTCGTCGTAAACGATCAGCCCCCAGTTGCGCCGGTCAAAGAGGCCGAAATGGAGGAACTCCTCGTATCTTGCTCTTCTGTACGTCAGTATCTGGTAGGTCGCTATCGTCACGGGTCTGACGGTCTTCTCCTCGCCGCTATACTCTCCTATGAGGGCGGGGTCGAGCTCCATCTTGTCGATCAACTCGTCGCGCCACTGCCGGACGGCGACGATGTTCGTTGCGACTATGAGCGTGCTGGTCTTCGCCCGCGCCATGACGCCCATCGCTACCAGCGTCTTGCCGGCTCCGCACGGCAGGGCAACCACGCCGCTGCCGCCAAGAGGCGAACCGTCGAGGTAATAGGAATCGATCGCAGACTGCTGATACGGTCGCAACACCAGCGGCGGGCCCGAGAGCATGGTGTCGCGCAGGCCCATATTAAGCCGCTCGCCCTCCTTGTAGCCGGCACGATCCTCGACGGGATACCCTATCTTTATGAGAGCCTGCTTGATACGACCTCGTTGGAACGGCCGTACTACCACCCGCGTGTCGTCAAGCCTCGATTCGACATACTGCGACGTGCCCTTTGTGCGGACGATCTCCTCCATGAGCATCGGGTCGTCGGCGCTCAGGACGAGCCGCGCTTCGTCATCACGCGTCAGCTTCAGCCTGCCGTACCTGCTGACATAGTCGCGTACATCGCTTGTCACGTTCTGCGGCACGTCGTACTTGTTGTACCGGTCCAGGGCATCGATGACGGCCTCCGAGCTCACCCCCGCCGCCGCTGCGTTCCAGAGCGAGATCGGCGTGATGCGGTACGTGTGGAAATGTTCCGGACTCTTCTCCAGTTCCGCAAAAAGAGCGATCGCGTCCCGGGCCTCCTCGAACACCGGGTTCTTGGTCTCGAGCAGCATCGTCCGGTCGGATTGGACGATCAACGGCCGGTCAGGTTTGTAACCCACTGTCGTCCAGGCGATTAGGAGTTGGCCCCCAGGGTCTCCTGCCGCCCACCTTCTCCCGGTTGCGCCTCTTTTCGATCACACAAGACAGAGCATATCAAGTATATAATTGTACCCGATACCTGTCCAGTTTGTCAAAAAAGCGGGCTGTGCAGTGTCGACACCACAGGCGGCCCTATCGACAAGTCGGGGGCCTATGCTTCGGCGTTCCGGTGAAGGCCGCCTGAAGGCAGGACTACGAACCTTGATTACGAGCCGGGCGACCTGGCGGCGAGTGCGCTGCATCCGGGGGCGTCTGCCTGACCTTCTGCAAGCTCCACGAGAAAATCCGGCAACTCGCCGTTGGCGTCCGAGACCGCCTTGGCGAACAGATCGGTCACCACGTCTTCGTTCTCGTCGGCAACGTTCTTCTCGAATGGGTCGGCAGCGGTCAAGTCGTGCAGGAACGCTCCTGTCCCGTTGACCTTGCAGTTCAGCCACCAGTTGTCGGTGATGACGGTCACCGCGGAACCCCACGCGACGGTCACGTGGTCGCGAATCGGCGCCCCGTCCTCGACCGCGGTCTTGAAGAAGCCCCGACCGTCGATCGGTTCAGGCGGCTCGACGCCGGCCGCTTCGAGTATCGTGGCCGTGATGTCGGTATGGTCGACGAACAGCGGGCTTCGCTTTCCCGCACCAATACCCTCGGGATGGCGGACGAATATCGGCACGTCGTACACGTCCGGAGACGACGGATAGCCGCGTTTGCCCATATAGTTCCGGTCGCCGATGGAATGGCCGTGGTCATTGGTCACTATGAGCAGGGTGTTCTCGAGCATACCGTTAACCTGCAGCGTTTCGTAGAGATGACCGAACCACCTGTCGCACATGGTCACGAGCCCGCTGTAGTTCGCCTGGGTGCGTCTGAGCAGTTCCGGCGGCAGCGTGCTCGTGTCGGCGTAGCCTGAAACCACCTGTTCGGGCCCGTCACTATCGTCGTACATCCGGCGATACCATTCGGGCACGAACCACGGTTCGTGCGGGTCGAAACTCTCGACAAGCAGGAAGAACTTCTCCGCGTCGCGGTTCTGCTCGAGCCAGCGAGCCGACTCGATCAGCACGCGGGCGTTGAAATAGTCCTCCTCGCGTACGCGGTCGCGCATGTTCAGCAGACACTTCGAGATGAACCGTATCTTTTGCTCGTTCTGCAACTCACGTGGAAGCCAGTAGTCTATCTCCTCCTGGGTGGGAACAGGACCGCTTCTGGCCATGTCGATCTCCTGGCCGCGCAGGAACATCCACTGGTCAAACCCGCGCCCGTAGTTCTTCGAAGGCTTGAACATGTGGTAGACGTCGGCGATAAGACCCGTACGGTACCCGCCGATGTCGCGCAGCATCTCGGCAAGCGTCGGCTGGTCTTCAGGGATGGGACCCCAGCCCGGCGCGCCAACAAAATCGCCTTTCAGCCGGAAATCCGAGTCCCAGAACGGATAGACGCGGCGTCCCGTGTAGAGCGCCCTGCGGGTCGGCAGCGTCGGTAGCGATTCCGGGTACGCCCGTGTCATCACGAGCGATTCGGCAGCCAGCGCGTCAAGGTGCGGCGTGTGGACCTTGCCCCACGGCGGCGATCCGTAGCAGCCGATGCTATCCTTACGAAGCGAATCGAACACGACCAAGACAATATTCATCCTCTACTCTCCTTATCATAGGTTGTTTGATACGGTTTGATTGGATCGTCCGAACAACTACGAAATCGGTCGCATCGCGCATCATGCGTCCAATCAAGCGGTGCGTCCTTTACTGACAGTATGCCGGTTCCTGCCGGAAGTGTCAAGCCGGGCGGGGAGACGGGCAACGGTCAACAGATCGGTGGTCCCGGCCGGCTTCTTGTGGCCCGCCAAATGTTGAAACGGGGATGCCGGTATGGTAGGTTAGTCCACGCTGTTCATGTTCGATGTCCTGCGTTCTGTGGTAGAGGCAAGTGTGAGGGAAGATGACTGAAACCAGCGACAGGTTGAAACCTATTGAGCCGGACCAAACACCTTTCATTGACAGGTGGCGCGGTGTGCCGCACGACAGCGAGATGGACCCGATAATCGAGCGTGTCGTCGCCGGCACCGACCTGCCGGAGAAAGACGCGCGCCGCGCGATGACCCATATCATGAGCGGCGACCTTTCGAACGATCAGACTGGGGCGTTTCTCACGGCGCTTGCCGTCAAGGGAGAAACCGCCGCCGAGATCGCTGCGTTTGCCCGCGTCATGCGCGAGAAGGCCGAACGCGTGCGGCCGAACGTATCGTCGCCGATGCTGGACACCTGCGGCACGGGCGGCGACAGGTCGAGCACCTTCAACATATCCACCACGTCGATGTTTGTCGCAGCCGCTGCGGGAATACCCGTCGCGAAACACGGCAACCGAGGCATAACCTCGGGGTGCGGGAGCGCGGACGTGCTCGAAGCGTTGGGTGCGACGATCGAGTTGGCGCCGGCGCAGGTGGAACAGTGTATCGAGGAAGTCGGCGTTGGGTTCATGTTCGCGCCGCTTTACCACCGGTCGATGAAACACGTCATGCCGGTTCGCAAAGAGCTGGCGAAGCTCGGGCAGCGCACGGTGTTCAATATCCTCGGGCCTCTATCGAACCCGGCGAACGCAACCCGGCAGTTGCTCGGCGTGTTCGCGGCCGAACTGGCCGGGCTGATGGCTGACGTGTTGTGCCGGTTGGGTGTCGAGCGTGCGTTGGTTGTCCGGGGCGAGTGCGGCGGTGAGAAGTTCTTGGACGAGATATCGACCTGCGGCGAGACGTTGGCCGTCGAGTTGAACAGCGGGGAGATCGTCGAGCGCAGGTTCTTGCCGGAAGCCCTCGGGTTCGAACGAGCCTCGATCGAGAGCCTGCGATGCGAGTCGCCATCGGAAAGTGCCGCCATCCTGCGGAACGTGCTCCGAGGCGAGGATAAGGGGCCGAAAGGCGACGTCGTATTGCTGAACACCGGCGCGGCCATCTACGTCGGACGCGACGACGTCGAGGATATCAAATCGGGGATCGACATCGCGAGAGAAATGCTCGAGTCCGGCAAAGCCATCGAGAAGCTCGAAGCCTTCATCGCTCTCACCAACAAACTGGCAACGTAACGCCATCCGAGGACGTTCTACCTGCAGGTCTCGAGGTGGTCTATGACGCGGGTGCGGACGTCGGCGATGTGGCGGACGCCCGTATTGCAGAGCGATTCGATGAATTCCTTATGATGTGCCAGAGCCTGCTCGTTGCTCGTTGTGGAAGGTGATCTCCGGACGTAGGCGTCGGAAGCGGGCTCCCACCTGTAGACAAGCGTGTGCGGTTCGTTCCCGTCGCTGTGGTGCATGGCGGCGATTCTGCGTTTGATGCGGCCCCCGGCACGTACCACACGAAGAAACAACATCAGGTTGACCCGCCGGAAATCGGCTTCCGGCACCTTGTTCGTGCCGCAGAGTTGGTCGCGAGTCTGGTCAATGGTGTCGGCGTGCAGGTTTGTGGCAACCATGTGGCCTGCGGAGGTGAGGCTGAAGAAGTCGCGCGCGTCGCGGCCCCAGAGATAAGCGAAGTAACGACCCGCACCGATCTCGTGACATAGGTAGCACGCACGCGGGCCGGCTTGCCGTGTGGACGCCCCTCGGACCACTGAGCCCGAGCTGGCGGCGACTATCCTGACGTCCGGCGGAATAAAGTTGAGAAGCGCGCACATCACCGCCGTCTTGCCCGCACCGCCGGGCACGGCTCCCACGAGGAACGACGATCCGGAAGAGACGGCCTCGAGCAGGTATGCAGCCATCTCGACGTTCATCGTTCCTGCATCTATCAGGTCGACTACGGAGAGCATTCGGCCGCCGCGCTGGTTGCACCGTTCGATCTCGTAGCAATGCTCTTCAACCATTCGGCCGCGGTCTATCAACGGGTCACTCCCATTGGGAACTGGCAGGCGCATGGCGCCGCCGTGCGCTATTCTGCTGCATTCGCATTTGAAGTCGCGAACTCGTATCTCAGCGACGTGATAAACGAAACGTCCGTATCGTCGACGCCGGCTACCGACGGGTCGCTGTCGTGGTCCACGCGCAACGAGAGCCGGAGTGAGAGGTGGTCTCTCAACGGCGTTGTCAGAGATGTATCGGATGTAAGCCGGAACGTGCCAAACTCCGACACGCTCGGGTAGAGTATCAAGGCTTCTTCGAACGTTGACGTGTCGAACACTTTGCGAGAGTACTTGCCGCCAAGCTGGATCGAGAGGTCGTAGTTGTCATCCTCGTCGTCCGGCTCAAGGTCGCGCAAGAGCAGGGAGTCTCTCAGCAGGGCAAATGCCCCTGCAACTGAACCCGAACCGGGATCCGCGAGCGCGGCAAGCGCGTTCCTTCTGAGCTGCACTTGCGCCTCCTCATAGTCGGAGTAGTCAGCCTCGTCGAAGTACTCCATCGTCACGGCCAGACCGACGTCCCCGCTCAGCTCTGTCGTCTCGGTCGCAATGAAGTCGCGGCCCGCACCGAGCCCGAGAACGGCGCGCAAATCGATGTTCCGCAGCTCGTCGTGTTCGAGCGCGACGTTTCCCAGCCAATACGACCGCTCGGTCCGGTACAACCTGAGTCGAGTTTTCCCGAGGGCCTTGTTCGTCGTGACGCTCCCGCTACGTTCGCCGTAATCGACGCTGAGCGTGAACTCGGTCTCGGTTTTCTCGGTTTCCCGTTTGGCCGTTGCACCCAGACGCGCATCGAGCGTGTCCGTGTTGCCCTTGCGACCCGTGACACCCGCCTCCACGCTGCCGCTCCATAACGCTTTCGGTTCAGGGGCTGCCTCGGCCTGATCCGCCGTGGTCTCGGGAAGGACTGGCTGGTCGGCCGGTGCGGGAGCTTCTCCGGGAACGATCGGAACGACTGATTCGAGAGGGCGGTCGATCTCACTGCCCGAACCCGAGCGGTACGAGACGGTAGCGTCGGTGATGCCCAGCAACGTGACAGTCTGCGGCTCGGCGTCTTTGACGAGCAGAGTCACGCTGCGTTCGCAACTCAGGGTGGCGATTGTCGCGATGTCTATAGTGTGCTCGCCAAGCAATGCCGACCTGAAACGCAACGTTGGCGGAGTGCAGCCTTGCAGTTCGCCGGTCACGCGGTCGCCGTTCTTAAACTCGATAACGTCGCAAGCCGACGGCAGACAGACTGCACCCACGAGCACAGCCAGCGCCACGGAGAGAAACGTTCTCATCACGATTATTTCCTTCCCATACACTTCGGACACAACAGCAGCATAGTACGTTCGGGTTTTGAGCAGACATTCTACCACCGTCTATCCGGGGTTATCAAATGGCGGACGCAGTCGTCGTCCCCGGAGCGCGAACATGATGGCGACGGAAGCGGTTGGTGTTAGCCCGAGCTGTTCACGATGCTGGGGTGTTATTGCTGATGGCCCCCTCCGAATGCGCCTCCAACTAATGGCGGTCGGTTAAAGGAATAGAGATTAGGGAGGCTTCTCCGCAGACGATCCTCCGTTTCGCGGCTCAAGCCGCGCGTGGAGTCAATCGTCAGGTAACGCAACGACTTTATCGACTCAAGCTGGCGCAGTCCCTGGTCGGTGAAATCGCCTTGCAGACCCAACTGATACAACGCCTGCTTGCCCGCGAGGTAGGTGAGACCTTTGTCGGTTACCTTGGGGCCGCCGATAAAGAGGCGTTCGAGGGCGTTCAGGTTGGCGATATGGGCCATGCCCGCATCGGTAAACGCCGGGCTGTTACCGAACTGAAGGGACACAAGACGGGTAAGGTTGTCCAGCGACGCGAGGTCTTCGTCGCGATAGGCTTGTTTACGGTGCTTTGGACCTCGGTTGCCAATCATGATCGAGAGGCGTTCGAGCCTTTTCAGGGAGGAAAGGTCGAGACCTGCGTGGTCCTGGACGACATCGGAAACGTCCAGGTTCTTCAGGTTCGTCAGTGCGTTAAGGTGGTTGACTCCGGCCACGGCTACGGTGTCCACGTTGGGGAAGCTCAACGCCAACCGTTCCAGCGACTTCATCGTTGCGAGATGGGCCAACCCGTCGCTGGTGACGCCGTTCGTCATGAGAGAAAGCCTGTTCAGCCCGGGCAGTCTGGCAATGTGCGCCATTCCACCATCCGTGATGCCGGCACCGCTGGCGATCGACAGCTCCTCGAGGCGCGTGATGCCTGCCAGCAGTCTCAGACCTTCGTCTGTGAAGGGGCCGGGATCCGTTGTTAAGACAGGAGTCCAACCGCGCGCATCGAGGAACCTGAGGCGTGGGAGCTCAGCAACGTATGCCAGCGCCGCGTCCGTAACACCATGGCGCGCTCCTATCGGCAGGGGCAGCGTAAGGTACTCGAGGTTCCGGAGCGCAGGCAGATGCACCAGTCCCCTGTCGGTAATACGAGTGCTGCCCAGATCGAGCCTCCTGAGAGACCGCAGATCCCGCAAATATAACATCCCGGCGTCGGTTATCCCGCTGATGTGGAGAATGCTCAGTTCGTCGAGGTGTTCGAGCTTTGCCACATACGGCATCGCCGCGTCATTGATGTTGCGGGAATTGAACAGCACCAGCCTGCTCAGTGACTCGACGTCCTCGAGATACCGGAGGGCCCGGTTGCGGAGGCCGTCACCACGCAGCTCGAGAAGCCTGAGGGACGGAATGTCTGCGAGGTAGGCGAGCCCGGAGCCACGGATGTTGTCGCATTTCAGGCTCAGTTCACGCAGCGACGTCAGTCCGGCTAAATATTGCAGCGCCCCGTCGCTGATTGGAACGAAGAGATTGAGCACCTCGAGGGACCGCAGCCCTTGCAGATGGGACAAGTCTGAGTCGGCCAGGTTCTTCGAGCTTAGATGCAATTCCGTGAGGGATTTGAAATCTTTGATGAACTCGAGTCCCTGTCCGGTGGTCTGGACGAAGTGCAGTTTCAGAACCTTCAGTCCTTTCAATCCCTGGATATGTCGCATGATTGTGTCATCGTCGTTGTATGTGGCGTTCTCGGGCCGTTCGGGCCAGAGGTCGAATGCGAGCGTGTGGAGATCGTACGGACCCAGATTCGAGAGTTGGTCAAGATCCTGCAATCCGCGCGTCCCGACGTACAACCTCAACCGTTCGCCAACGGGAACAGCTACGTCTCCCTGGGCTTCGCATAGATACTCCCACACGGCAGCCCCTCCCGTGCGTCCAAGACGATAGGTCTTTGATCTGGGCTGTCTGAGTATCGAGAGGTATCCCAGAGAAGAGTCTTTCGGGAAATGGAGGATACGGACACCATCCTTCGTTTCTAGAGGGATGTCCGGCGCCGTGGACGAGGCGGTCGTGGACATATCCCGTTCTGCTGGAGACCGGTCTTGTGCCAATGGCACGGTTGGTCCCGGCGAAGAAGGCGCGTCTGCCGTTTCCGATGGACCGGGCTTCTTCGTTCGGGCCGCGGTCGGCAGGCCTACGAGCCCGATAAGGATAAGCGCTACGGCGGAGGCGACCGTGACCCCGACCGTCATACGGCTGACGCGGCCTTTCATGAGTCGGCGCACCCGGTATGCGAAGTTCGATTCGGCGGCAGCGAACGTGTTGACCAGGAGCCGCCGGGTGATGCCGCAGCGCATCTCTGCCACCCGCGTCAGGCTGTCCGCGTAGGCGGCGTCTTCCCGGCCGCCCGTCAACCGGCCCTGCGCTGCTATCACGGCATCATCGCAGGCCGCTTCGGCCTCGCGCCGCATGAGCCACCCGCACAGCCAGACCACAGGATGGAAGAACAGGAACATCTCGGCAAGGCGTTGGAGTACAAGCACCAGGTTGTCCCAACGCCGGACGTGGGCGAGCTCGTGAGTAATAACGTGGCGCAGTTGTTCCTGCGACAATTCATCTGTCAGCGGTTTCGGCAACAGGATGACCGGCCGGAAGACGCCGGCGAGCACCGGACCGTGCGTCACGTTGGATATCGAGACCGTCACCCGTCGGCGCAGCTTGAGCGATTCCGAAGCGTGCCGCACAATATCGGCGAGCGGTCCTTCCCGCCGGACGACGGCCGTGTGGCGCAGGAACCCCACGTAGGCGAAACCGGTTATGAGCCGAAGGCCAAGCGCGGAAGCGACCACCAGCCAACAGAGACCGCCCAATCCGCGCAGATCGAGTTTTCGCCAAGGCGGCTCGGGAGCGACGGCCGCTGCAGACGGCGTTCGGTAGGCTCGAGCCGGAATGTCCGCCGGCAAGCGTTCCATCGTCATGGGCACCTGGCTGATCTCAGCAACAGCGGGCGCGGGCGGCGGAATCATCTCGACCGGCGGCTTCAGAAACCAGTAGAGCGACACCGGTGAGGCCACGAGAAACATCGCGACCGGTTTGGCGAGAACAAGGCACCAGAAGAGGTGCCGCAAAGCAGGCGACTTGATCCGCAGCAGCCGGATGGCAACGACCACCACCGCCGCAAGAATGGCCAGCTCGAGGCTCATCTGCAACAGACGCGGGCCCAGCCATCGGCCGAAAACGTTAAGCAGCTCCACTACCTGTGTCATCTGGCACCTCCCCTGTCTCGGCTCGGGCGCGCAACTTCTTGTCCAGCTCGCGGCGGACAGCCTCGATCTCATCCGGGCTCAGGTTCTCGGATTCCACCAACTGGCTGACCAACGCCCCGGCCGAGCCGGCAAAGAACCGGTCGAGGACTTCCCGGAGCGACCGCCGGCCCATCTGGTCGCGCGTGACCAGGGGCCGGTACATATCCATCCGTCCCTCTCGTTTCGAGCCCAGGAACCCTTTGTCACGCAAAATGCGCATGACCGTCAGCACCGTGTTGTACGCCATCGGTTTCACCGGCTCAAGCTGCTCCTGGACGTCGCGCACGCTCGCCGCCGTCCTCAATTCCTCCGTCATGCTCCACACGCAATCCATGATGAGCGCTTCCAACTGTGTCAGCCTCTTCACGCGTCTCTTTGCCATCTGATGACCTCCCGGCCGCCGATCAACTATACCCTTAGTTGTAGTATACCCCACTGTGGCACCGTTTGTCAACTACTTTTTTAGTTGGTGCGGGGGATGTCTGTGCGCGGCAAGAGAAGGGCATGGACAGAGCGCGCGGATCAGGCGTGGCTCCTATCTGTAGTCTCCCTGCAAACAGAAGGCAGCCCAATGGAACGGGTCCGGGTATTCCTTCATGGTGGCGAGTTTCGCTGCGCGTAACGCGTCGGCTTTGCTCATCGTGGCGAGGTTCCGGTAGAACTGCTGCATCAGGTACGACGTCGAACGGTCGTCAACCGTCCAGAGACTCGCCACAATTGACGGCGCGCCCGCGTACAGGAAGCTCCGCGTGAGCCCCATGAGCTCGTTGCCGCTCGTCAGCTCCCCCAACGCGCTGTTGCACGCGCTCAGCACAACGAGGGACGCCGAGAGATCGTGTTCGAACACCTCGCCTGCGTGCAGGTAGCCGTCGTTTTCGTCGTCGGGAGCGAGCCGGAGCGATGTCAGCATCGGTTCGTCGAGGTTCAGTTCGCCGTGACACGCAAAATGGAGGATATCATAGCCGTCTCCGTGTTCCTTCACAACGCTTTCGGTCGCGTCATCGCCGGCGTAAATGTCAACCTGCGGGAACAACCCTTCGAGCGAGTTGACCTCGTTTTCGGCGTGTACCAGTCTGAACGCCGGGTTCTTCAGGTTCGGATTGCCCAACGCGAGCACGCTCTCACGCCGGTTACGCTCCCTGTCCATACACACCTTCAGCACGCTTGCGCTCGGCGCGTACGCGATGCTGAAATCCTCGATGAGGTATCGACCGTCTTTCCGAAGCGCTTCAAATGGGAGATAGTTCAGTACGCTGTCCGGAGAGATATAGACGAGCTTAGTCTTGATGAACGGAAGCACCGGCTCGATCAAGAGTTTGTACAGCTCTTCCGAACAATCCTTCTCGGGCTTCTCGGCCTCTTCTTTCGCCTCCGGTGTCAGCTCGAGGGTAAGGTCTCTCCCCATGGCCGACCTCACGCCTATCTGCTCTCGGAAGCCTTCTATGAGGGAACGCAGTGTCTCTTCCGATGTGCCTGGAATAAGCGCTCCCTCAATGTGATCCTTCGAATGCACAACCACACAGACGCCCCAGTTTCCTATGACGTAGCTTACCAACGTAAACGCCTCGGCTATCGGTTGGAGTTGCTCCAGTTTCGCCGACTCAACGTCTTCGAAGCTCTTTATCTCAAGCTCGGAAACGCTTATGTCCTCGGCCAACCGCTCATAAAGCGTTTGCTCGATACTGAGAGTCCGTTCGAGGCCTCTCAGATTCTCAACGTCTTGCCTCGATCTGGCCGCTTCGACTTGCCTCTCGAGCCCTTGCACGCGCGCGAGAACGATGCGTCTCTCCCTCCGCTTTCTCGTAACCTTCTCCCGTTTACCCTCGGTACCCTTGCTCCCGAGAAGATCCAGCAGAGCACGCCCCTTGTATTCTTCTGCATAGTTGAGAGCCCTGGCCACTTCATCTTTGCTGAGCGCCCCAGCCACTAGGCCAGAATACGCGTATTGCCATGAGCTGCCTCCGATGCTCCTCCTAAACTCATCTGCGCCAAGCATTGAACGCATCTCGGAAAGCTTTGCCACAGCCTTCTCCGCATACATTAGCGCTTCATCAATGTTTCCTTGCTTCCAGGTGACGTATCCCAACTGATTGTATATCCACGGCGCCCCTGTCATACGTCCGAAATCCAGCGAGTCGGCATAATAAGGCTCCACAAGCATCAACAGCTCTTTGGCGCCGGCGTAGTCCTGTTCGCGAGGCCGAAGTCCTGCCTCCGTTCGGACGATGTTGATGATCGCAGGATCGTTGACCGGCCCATGCTTCGGGATGTACTCGGACATCCTCTGCCTACACTCTCTCACTCGTGGGTGATCGATGCCGTACCGATCCACCAGGACTTTCGTCATGTCCGCGAGGGCCGTTACTGTAAAGTACCGACTGTCCCCCTCGAGTCCGCATTTCTCTTCCATCTCAAAAGCCTCTATGGATTTGTCAAGAAACTCTTGCTTTCTCTGTGGCTCTCTGTCCGAGAGATTCGCAAAAATATATCCCAAACGATGATAGCAGGAGGCAAGATCGCTAGGCCTGTCTGCCCTTGTGTAGGACTCGATCGCCCGCTGCGTGTAATCAAGTGCCTTCTCGTGCTGTTTGACCTGGGCATAGCACAGCGCGATCTGCTTATTGCACCGCGCTGCGTGCTCATGTTCCCTATGACCATCTTGAGGCAGCGCCTGAAGCGCCAGCTTGTACTCGACAATCGCCCTATCCGGACGCTCCGCTTCCTCGTGTTGCTTTGCCAGACTCCGATGGTATCTATGGGCGCGCCAGTCTCTCTTTTCGGATATGAGTGTGCGCGCAAAACTGGCGTCACCCTCTAATCGGTCGCGCTCTTCCGGCGGGCACAAAGACAGCGCCTTGTTGAGGCTCACGAGGGCTGCGTCGTAGTCTCCGGCCATCTGTTGCGCATTGCCAAGCCACCACCACCACCAGTAGCTGTCCGGTTGCCCTTCAATTGCCTTGCGGAACGACAAGGACGCGCTCTCGTATTTCCCCCTCTTTCTATACATGCGACCCAAGTTTCCCGTGGCCTCCACATCTTCGGGAGCCAGTTCGAGCACCAGTTGGTATGTCTCTATTGCCTTCTGGTATTGTCCGGCCTTCGATGATGCGTCTGCAAGCAGCTTGAGTGCCTGAGCGTCATCTGCATGATTGCCCACCACTTGCTGCCAATAGCGAGCGGCCGTCTCATACTTCTTCGTGCTGCCGGTCACGTTACCCCAATCCATGTAGGTATGTGCCAATTGCCTCAGAAGCGAGTCGTTAGCAGGGTCGAGCTTCAGGCCCTCCTGCAACACCAGCACCGCGTCAAAGTAGGTGCCCGCTTGGTGAGCAAGCTTTGCCAGTTCGATCCGCGTTTCCGCGTCGTCGGGGTTCTTCTCGAGAGATGCACGGAGTTTGCTCTCTGCCTTGCTTTCTGATGAACGATTGCAGGCTGTTACGAGGCACGGCGAGATGAGCAGCGCTACCGTGAGCACAACGGCAAGACGTGGAGCGACTCGGGTTCGCATCGTACAATCCCTCCTTGTCAACTCATACCCTCGACGTACGATGTTATTCGGACGGCACGGTATCATCCGGCGGTTCTCTTTCACCGGGGCCGCCGCGGAGAATCCGTTCTATTCGCAGCTCGAGATGTGATTCGGCCCAGGCGTTCTCTTCGAGCGAGTCGATAACGGCCTGGAGGTCACGCGGCACGCTGTAGTTGTCCGAACCCACCGAGCGGAACGATTCCTGCGAATAGTCTTCCTCGAACAAAGGGATATCCTTCGTCGTGGCGAACAGTTTCAGCGGCTCGATGCCCGGCGGCCCTTTCACGCGTATCTTGAATCCAGCCTGTTCGTCAGGGACCGTGTATTCACGGCCGCCCTTGACCTTGTTGTCCGGCATGAACGAGTTGGGGAACAGCACGTGGATCGAGCCGCTTGTGGTGAAATCGAATATGGTCACGTAACAGTCGCGATCCGCTTCGAAGTGCAATGTCACGAACTCGCCGATCCTGTACCCTGGTATATCAGTCGGGTGCTGCCCCTTATCGGCCGAGAATTTCACCTTGAAGCTGGGGCTCTCTTTCTTGATCCGGTCTATCTCCGACCAGAGTGGACTGATAAACGTCTTTATCGTCTTGCGGGTCGACCGCTTCAGGGTTGCCAAAACCTCGTCTGTCTCGACGCTGGTCAGCCTCACGTGGATCTCGATCTTTTCGCCGAGGTCGGTGACCGTCCCGGAGAGAATGCCGCGTGCGCCCAGCAGCTTGCCGATCTTGACGCTCGTCGCAGGGTCTACGAACCCCAGCGCGCTCAGCTTCTGCTCTTCCATAACCTTGTCGATGAGCGAGCGTTCGAGCACCCTCACCCGGCCGCGGTCGGCAAGTTTCGTGAGAATCCGTTCCGAGATGAGCGCGCCTTCGACGGACTTTATGCCGTCGGCGTACGGGAACGGGAACACCACGACGGTGTTGCCGCCCAGTGCCGGAACGTTCTGCTCAACCATGTGAACGATCTCGTCGATCGGGTCGAGACGGTCCTCGGCATGAACTGTGCCGAGGAGCCAGGGAATCACCAATGCGCAAAACAGCACAAATCGCTTCATAACATCTCCTCGAATCCTGGACTCCTCGCGAACCTTCATACCCTCACCCTAGCCCTCTCCCAATGGGAGAGGGAACAGGAGGACTCGCCTATCGCTCGCCATGGAGAAGACAGGCTTTCTCTCGCGACCTCTCGCCTGCGGCACACAAACCTTCTGCCCCTCCGGGAAAAAGGGCAGGTTTTCTCCCTCGCCCTCCGGGAGAGGGTTGGGGTGAGGGAATACTTCGCCTCTACGCACTCTGATGCCTCATCTTCACGCTGGCCGCGACGAGAACAAGCATGACTGCTGCGAATAGACCGATCACCCTGAGTGCCGGGACCTCCGCCCAACTCATCGGGTCCAGCGGGTCCGTCTCCCATCTAAACTCGTCCGAATTGCTCATACCGTCGCCGTCATAGTCGTTGAACCCATCGGGCACCCCGTCGGGACTGTCCTGGCTGTCGTTGCCCGTGCTATCGGAGTTAAGCGGGTCGAACGGGTTCTGAATTCCCGGCGCGGCGGGGTCAAGGTCGTACACTTCCTCCCCATCCCATAATCCGTCGTTGTCCGAGTCGGGATCAAGATAGTTGGGAAGCCCATCGCTGTCTGCATCACCCAGCACTTCATCGCCATTGGGCAGTCCGTCCCCATCCGAGTCCGCTTCGGCGTCGAAGGCTTCATCGGCACCTATGTCGAAGCCCGAACCATAAGGACGGGGATCTCCTTCAAAGTCCTCGATTAGACCTTCGACATAGCATCCGGCATCGATACACGGAGAACCAGACTGAAGCCTCAAGTCTCCGCCAGGCACATCAACAAAGAGAGGGTTGAGATTGATGTTACCTTCTCCGGTGTAGCCCCCTCGAACATCGCAGTACGTGACGAGCGGATCGCTGCCGACGGCACCCGAATCGTATATCTCTTCCGGGAAATTGGCCCACAGGATGCAATTAGTCACGTGCGTCCATGCATCATAGTTGTAGATTCCGCTGCCATGGCTGCCAGCGTGGTTGCCAAAGATCGTGCAGTTGGTTACTGTAGGAGAGAGCTCCAAGTTATAGATCGCTCCGCCGTGGTACGTACACGTATTGAGCGAGAATATGCAATTGACAATGGTTGGTGTGGAGAACTCGTTGTACATGCCACCGCCTCTCGAATCCGCGGAGTTCCCCGTGAAGATGCAGTTTCTGACGATCGGGGAGGAGTGATTTTGATTGTACATCCCACCCCCCTCATAACGACACGAGTTGTCGCTGAATGTGCAATTGGTCACCGTGGTCGAAGAGGAATAGTTGCTCATTCCCCCTCCCCATGCATCGGCGTAGTTGCCGAGGAACGTGCAATTGGTCACCGCGGGTGAGGACTCCTCGTTTCGCATCCCCCCGCCGTGGCCGCCCGCTGAGTTGTCCAAGAACGTACAGTCCGTCACAGCCGATGAGGAACCCCAATTGAACATCCCGCCACCGTTGTCTGCTGAGTTGTCCGAGAACGTGCAGTCCCTCACGGCCGGTGATGCCGAGTGGTTGTATATCCCCCCACCGTAAACGTCTGCAAAGTTGTCCGTGATTGTGCATTCAGCTATTGTATTCGTGTCATCACTGTTGACACAGTAGATGCCGCCTCCGTATCTGTCTTCGTCTGCACCGTCCGCATCGCCGCCGGTGATTGTGAGACCATCGATGCGAGATTTGGTGATGCCGTCCATGACAACCACATGATACGCGCCGGTGCCATCGATGGTTGTAACACTCACACCAACGTCTCGCTCCGACAGGTGCGACTCGGTTCCGTTGAACCCACCATAGACGGCCACGCCATCCTTCATCGTAATGGATTCCGTGTAGACGCCGCCGGCCACCCAGACTTCCTCGTCGAGGGTATCGGCGTCGTTTATGCCGGCCTGGATGGTCTGATAGGCCGTCGACCACGAGTTGCCGTCCCCACCGGGCGATGCCCCTTTGTCGACGTACACCGTGGCGAACGATCGCCCTCCAGAGAGCAGCCACAATGCAGACACCAGAAGCGGAAGAAGGCGCGAGAAATGGTACCGTGCTGGTATCTCAGCGTCATTTGAATGTTGTTTCCGTGTCATGATCCCCATCCTTTCACCTGGAAAACGCATCTCTCTACCGTGTCGACCAGCTCCTTCTCATTTCGACGGAAATCCCAAACAATGCTAGTCTATCTGAACCTCCTTTCGCGAATCTTTGTTATGCTCCCAGTACTCTGCCAACTCTCTGGCGAGTTGCAGCCCCAGCTCGCCTCCGGCCGTCTTGAGCGCCTTCTTCCCGGCGATGAACTCGCCGACGTCGGCTGCGGAAGCGTGGCGGCTTGCGGCGGCTGCGATCGCCTCGGTGTCGGTATCGATAGCTTTTACCTCGACACGCGCCTTGCACGATCTGAACCCGTAGTTCTCGCCCACGTACTCGCTGAACGCCTCGCCCATGATGAATATGTCGGCGTTCTCTTTCATCTTCTCGAGCCTGCTGTCGTGCAGGATGTCCGAAACGCTGCGGAAACCCTGGGTGACGCGAATCTCGGTTCCGGCGCCCTCCTCGGTTCTGCCGTGGAATACGTTGAGCCACCATCTGGACGGCTGCCGCTTCATGAACGTCGAGACGTCAACAACGCGGAACCCCACGCGCGACAGTACGGAGATGAGCTCGTTTTCCCCGGCGGGATCGGGAACCCATGTACCGAGGTGCGATTCGGGCACGCGCACGGTCACGGTCGGCAGATCTTTCTTCGCCAGCAGGTTTCGCAGCCTTTCTATCTCGGCGTCCCAGGGAGATTCTTCCGGCGACCCGGCACGAGTTGGTGCAAAGGTCCCGAGACGAGTGACGATCTCGTCACTGGTTATGTCGGCCAGCGTGAGAAGCCCGTCGGACTCTTTGCTGGTAACACGGAGCGCTGCGACCTCGGTTGTCTGCGTGTCGATCAGCTTCGCTGTCACGACCCACTCCGACCCGAGCTTCATCAACTTTCCGACAACGAAGATTCGCGCACCGACTATCTTGCCAACGTCAGTTGCCGTTGCCGGGTCCACGAGGCCGGTCTGGCTCAGTTTCAACTCTTCGAGGGCCTTGTCAAGCTTCTCTCTGTCCACCAGGCGCAGGCCCGGCTCGTCGGCGAGCCGCGCCGCAACCAGTTCGTGCATCTGTGCGCTCGCCTCACCGAGCGTTTCGCGTGACCCAACGCCGCTGAATTCGACCAAAGCGATCCCCACACCGTCCTGTCCTCCGACAGCATCGCTGGCCGTGTCGTCTTTCACCTCTTCCGTCTCGAGGGCTGCGGGCGTCTGCCCGGACTTCTCGAAGTCTTCACGCACGCTCTTAGAAGCCAATGGCCTTTCTTGCACACGTCCTGGGAGCGTCGTCTTCTCGGATGTATCGCTCCTGGCGTCGGTCAGGGCGAGGGAGCCCACTACTGCGAGCACGATAACGGCGAAGGCCGACGACCGATACGACCCTCTCTTGAATAACGCTATCATGGTGATCCTCCTCTTGAGCTGCGATCTGTCCTCGAGTATTGCTGCCATGCCGGGCATACGGCGCGGTTGGGAAAAGCGTTCCAGAAGGTTGACGATTGTGCGACCGTACTCCTGGGACTCCCCCGGCTGGGTGTGTGAAAGCGCCAGCGCGTCACAGGCGAGCTCGCGGTCGGTCCGCATGCGGTGGAACGCGTACCAGATGAGCGGGTTGAACCAGTGCATGACCTGAAGAACCGCTGTGACCCAGTTGACAACAATGTCGTGGCGTTTGATGTGCGCCACCTCGTGCAGGAACACGAACCGCAACTCTTCAAGACTGAGCGTCTCGATCATCCCTTCCGGCAGGAGCAGACGTGGTCTGACGAAGCCCAGCAGCGCCGGGCTCTTCACCTTGGGAGTCTGGACGACCGCCAGAAACGTCCGGACGCCAATCTCCGCCTTGCACCCTTCGAGAAGATCGAGGATCTTCTGGTCGGTCACCGGACGTTCTCGACCGACCTTCGCCAGGAGACCGATGTTTCCCGCCGAGGCGTAGACCGCCAGAGTCAACGCTCCGGCCAACCATACTATCGACAGGATCTCAAATGGGGGTGCAGAGCGCTTGCGTGGCGCTCGAATCGGGATGTCTTCGACGGCCATCGGCGCCGCTGTTACCGAGTCGGCGGGTGCCTCGAGCGCCGGCGGCGCAACTGCATCGTCCCCCCGTACGTTGGCCGGAGCAAACACCGCTACGACGCGTTGCGCAACCGGCACCAGATTGAATATGCTCGTCCTACTCTCAGGGGCCCAGGGTGCCACCAACCGCACCAACAGAAGCAGCCAGAGATAGTAGTGCCACCTGACTGCCAGCTTGCGCTGCAGCAACGCCTTCACAAGCAGGACAAGGCAGACCAGTACGCTTGCCTGCAGCGACGCGCGCAGAAGCCAGTTGAAGAACTCAGATAGCTGTGCAGCGAACGTTCCCATTTTCATCCTCCCCTTTCGTCTAGAATGCGCCTGACCTCGGCGATCTCCTCTGATGACAGTTCCTCCTCCTTGAGGAAGTTGGCGAGCATCGGTACGAGCGCACCGCCGTACACTCGCCTCAGGAACGAGCGGCTTTCCGCCATCACGCATTCGGACTCCCCAACAAGCGGGTAGTAGTGGTACGCCCTGCCTCTCTTCTTGAAGCCAAGCGCCTTCTTTTTCGCAAGCCTGTTAAGCAAGGTCTTTATGGTCTTGGGTTGCCAGGTCGTCGTAGAGGCCAGGGCCTTGACCACTTCATTTGCCGTGCATGGCGCGTCCGCCCACACCACCCTCATGACCTGCCATTCCGCTTCCGAGATTCTTGGTACTCCCTTCATGCCGTGCCTCCTTAGATTACAGCCGTAATACATATAGTATTACATAAGTAATCTAAAATGTCAAGCGAAAAACGATTGTCTCTGTCAACGCTACGGCGGTGGGCTCACCGTTACGAAGAATGCTCCGGTTGACATCTTTGGGAGGATGCTGACATAATAGAATTCGGCCTTTCGGGGGAAGAGCCCGGGTTTGGCATGTCGAAGGACGAGGGATAGGTGATCTCGGTTATAATCCCGACGCATAACAGCGAGGGGACCATTGAGGCAACACTGCGCTCCGTGAAGGCAACGGAATACAGTCCCCTTGAAATCATTGTCGTTGATGACGCGTCGGAAGACCGTACGGTGGAAATTGCGCGTCGCCATGCTGAGGTCGTGCTGGCCTTGGATCACCAACGAGGCCCGGCTGCTGCGCGTAACTTCGCGGCGAAACGCGCTCGGGGTGATGTGCTTCTGTTCATGGACTCCGACGTTCTGATCCCCGAAGACCTGATCGCGACCATGGGAACCATGCTCGACCAGGACGCAGACCTTGCCGGCACCGCATCAATTACGTCAACCACCCCGCTCAACCCGGGCTTCTTCGCACAGTTCTGCGCGTTGCAGGAAGGGTATGCGATATGCGATTACGTGGGCGAGGATCCGGAAAACCTTCCTCCCGACGACTTCAGGAAGTTCGCCTATATCACCACCCGCTGCGGCAGTGTCAGGAAACACATTTTCGAGGAGCTGGGTGGGTTCGACGAACGGTATACCGTCCCCAGTATCGATGATATGGAGTTCAGCACCCGCTTCTTGCGCAAGCATCACTTTCTCCTGGTCGCGTCGCCGGCCATCTCCCATCAATGGCCTATTCGTCCGGCCCGCATCCTTTTCCGGTACTTTCGGAACGCCTATCTCTGGAGCGCCACGATCTTCCCTCGCGATCTGGAATTCAACGAAGGAATCCAAACGCGCAGACGCGCCTTTACGAGTCTGCTTGCTCTCGCTTCGCTGGCGGCGCTTGCTGGAAGCATCTTGTTTCGACCGCTGCAGTACGGATTTGCCCTGCTGGTTCTGTGCTATCTGTGGGGTACGCGCACCCAATTCCGATACTGGGTCGAGCACCTCAACCTGTGGTTCGCTCTTCGGGCAAGCGTGTTCCTCTATTTCAGCAACATTGTCATCGCTGCGGGGGGCCTTACAGGCCTGGTGGTCGGATTCGCAAGAAAGGTGAAGAATGCTCGCGCGGGCAAGAGCAATCGGTAGACTCCTGTCGGCGGCTTTTCGGCGCAAGCGGCTCTCCTACCTGGTCTGGTTTGTGACGGCCCGGTGCAACGCTCGCTGCAAGATGTGTTTCTACTGGCGGCGACTCGAAGAAGGGTCAGCAAGCTCCGAGTTGAGCATCGACGAAATACGAGCGATCTCAGACACGTTGGGACCCTTGTTCCAAATAGTCGTTTCGGGCGGGGAGCCTTTTCTGCGCGATGATTTGCCGCAGATGGCGGCACACTGGCACAGAGTAAACAGGATCGCCGTGCTGTCGATACCGACCAACGCTCTGATGCCCGAGCGCATTGTCCCGATGGTTGATGAGATCTCCGCTCGGCTCGCGCCGGTTGCTGTACGGATCAACATCTCGCTCGACGG
This sequence comes from uncultured bacterium, assembly GCA_964524145.1. GTDB lineage: Bacteria > Hydrogenedentota. Next base: position 136,556 of record CAZGCA010000002.1, read on the forward strand.
CATAGGTGCGCTTCACGATGAGATTCGGGGAGTGCCTGGCGGCTACGAAAAGACGATTAAGACCCTCGAAGGTCTCAAAACGCTGAAAACAGCCCACGCTAACCTTGCGGTCAACATCAACAGCGTGCTCAGTAGCTACAATCGCGACCACATCGCTGACGTGGCTGAGCACGTTGTCAACGAGCTTCGTCCTGATCTGTATACCATTGGCCGGCTGCGAGGGGAATCGCCCGACCCGAAGGCTGCCGACGTGACGGTCGAAGACTACGCTCGCGCGTCCGCTCTGCTGCGCAGGCTTGAGAAGGCGTGCCACGGAGAACGCTACTTCTTCCACTCTTTTGGTGGGAGTGTGAACCGATTGATGAGAGACCTCGTTGAGGAGACGGAGCGCAGGCGTGCTATGATCGTTCCCTGTCCGGCGGGAACCAAACTCCTCGTAATTGACGAAGTGGGAAACGTCTATCCTTGCGAGATGCTTCAGCATCTCATGGACACAGGCCAGGTCGATGTGCTGCCGGAGCCGGGCGCGGTAATGGGTTCTCTGCGCGAGTTCGATTGTGATATGTCACGGCTGCTCAACAGCGAGAGGGCGCGACGAATTGCAGCCTTCATCAAGGACGAAAGATGTTGGTGCACGTATGAGTGTGCTATTCTGGCGGGTGTTCTACTCAATCCACACTGCTATCCGATGTTGGCAAAGGGCATTCTGGGAAGGCAATCCGTCGCCGCTGATTCGTCTATGCCAAAGGGCTGATCCAAACAGCGAACGCCAACGGCCACGATCTTGCTATTCGGCCCCAATCCCCGCTGTATCTACCATCTGAAAGCCTTCTGCCGACCGATTGCCTGAACAGGAAACGGTCCTCTCCTTGTAGAAAAAGGCGAGCTCACTCTTGCAAGCAAGCTCGCCTCTCTAGGTTACTAACCTAGACGTACGTCACGATATGGTACCGTTTCCGAACGGAAACACGCTCAAGCCGCCAGATCATCACGGCCTGAACAACGGTGCCTGCTCCGTCGATTGGTCATCCCGCGCGAAGCCACTCCACGAAAACACGCGGATTGCACCAGCCAGCTCGGCATCTGGGGTCGCCGTCTCGAAGACAGCACCGCCGTTGGCGCCGCCACCGCCGTTGTTGACGAAGAACTTATTCACGCCCTGAATCTGAACGGCCTTCGGGAACAAAGGCGTACCGTAATTGTCTGGCAACTCCGCCCCGGGAGTGGTTTCGGCAAACGGGTCCCTACGTACCGGACGGCCAACGACTGACTGCTTCACACCGATCTCGAACGTGTTCGGTGTCGGAGTGGCATCCACTCCGAGCTGGTCCGTGTACGTCACGGCGACAACCGCCGTCGCCGTCCCGATGTTGCTCAGGGCAATGAACGTCGCCTGACCACGGTAACCCCACGTGTCCCTGTCATACTGAGCGTCGAAGCACACTGAAGCACTAGCCGGTACCGGAGCCTGGGGTGTGAACTCGGGGCCCATCAACGTTCCGGCGTCACTGAAGAACGGCGCTATCAGTGTTGACGCGCTCGCGGGTACCGTTACGGCACCTATTGCTATCGCAACGAGTAACACTAAAGCTTTCTTCAAATTCTTCACCTCCTTTCTCTCCTATGTATGGGAGTTCGTTATTATTGGTTCCGTGCCTCACCTCCTTCCCCGTTGGTAAGGTACATGGAAGCTCAACTGTATTCGTTTAGGGTTTCTTAGTGATATGTCCTTCCCACTCGCAGTCTCCGTCCCCGTGTCTTTCTATCCCGTGCGTATGACCTGAAACTGTTCCTAAATCCAACTAAGAATATAGCACAACTCCACCGCATTGTCAAGCACTTTTTTTGGCCCTTGTAAAGCGCGGTGGCACAACCTGTTACGACCCGACCCCGGGAAGGGAGCGGCGGTCAAAAAACGCAATTTCGGCCCGTTTTAACCGATCTCCGGCCACAGGGCTACCCTGGCGCCAGCCTCGAATGGATTAGAAAGTATGGAATGTTGCCGTTCTTCCTGTTCATGCACACGTACCAGCCGCACGCTCCGTATTCGCCTCCCGGACGATTTGCCGCCATCTTCGACACCGACTACGCGGGCCCGGTAGGCAAGACCGCCTATAGCCCCGCAGTGGATGGGTTCTCCGATGCGGACAAGGTCCATATTGAGGCATTGTATGATGGCGAGATAGCCTACACCGACGAGGTTGTCGGCACGTTCCAGGACAAGCTTCGCCGGATGCACGTGCTGGACAATACCGTTCACGAATAACCCGGCAAAGCTGGGTCGGGTGCCCGCAACCACACATCGTGGGAGCCGATGCAGGTAGTCGAGCCCCCCAGACCTGATTACGATGTACCCGTTTGTGAATTGTCCGCGCGGTCCTTCTTCCATTCGAGGTAGCGGCTGCGATACTCGTCGTTAAAAACAGCACACCAGACTCTCTGGTCGTTCACGAGCAGCTCGGTACAGCGCCCGCAGGTTGTGCAGAAGCTGATCCCCGAGGTCTTGCCCGAGAGGATCCTCCGTGCGAACTCCGGATCGGCGAACGACTGGCGACCCACCCCGACCATGTCGGTCCGGTTCCTCCTCACATTCTCGGCTGCGCAACGCAGAAAGCGCCGCGAACGCCTTGCAAATCGGCGGCCGCAATGGTAGACAGAGAGCGGCTCGGTGATAAGGAGAGACCGCCTGCTGCCAACCAACTTGCCAAGCGACAGCTCGCCGGGCATCCGCAGGCCGGAGCAAGACACTGCAGCTATGGGTGAGTTGAGCACCTCATAACAGACGGCGTTACTTCGGGTTTTCACGCTGAGCGAGGGCACAAGATGGCGGGAGTCACCAGAAGGAAGCTTCTACAAGGCGTGGGAGGGTCTCTGCTGTCCGGTGGACTATTCGGATTGTCAGGATGCGCTACTGTTGGCAAGAAACCCAATATCGTTCTCATAGCCTATAGACACCATGCGAGACGACCATCTTGGCTGCTATGGGTATTCCAGAAACACCAGCCCTTGGGACGCTGCCCAGCCACCATGTCCCGACCGCCAGCAGAAAGGGATTGCAGCAACAAGCTCGTCGTAAAAACCGCCTTCATGACCTTCTAGTGCGCGTATCCCAACGCCCTGAGCCGGCTGACGTCCTCGTTGCTCATTCCTGAGGGAACGTGGCCCGTACCACTGAGAACCGCGGCACCGTGCTCGATCGATTCCAAACACTTGTTGCCGTAATCGCCCAGCCTTGATTCCAAATCCCTCAGTACCTCGGGTCTCTGCGCGGCTATGTTATAGCGTTCGTCCGGGTCTACAGATAAATCGAATAATTTCGTCTCATGTCCCAATGGGCTGTCCAGTTCAACTGGTACAATGTCGGAGCTCGCTACGGCTTTTCCCTCTTTGTCCTTCCCGACAACCCTTAGGTAAGTGGGGAAGACAACCGATACTGTGTTCCATGACCTCTTAATCCTCAAGTAGAAAAACACGAACTGTCTTTTTCTGTCCTTGGGTATCTCCTCAAAAGCATACACATGTCCGGGCCTCGGTGTTCTTTCGGTCAGTATTTCGACAACGTAGTTCTCTATCCTGTCGCCGCAACGAGGAGGGCAGTCCCAACAATACATTGCAATTCCTCTTGATTCCTCATAGCGCCACTTTGGGGGCGGGGGCGGCCTGAACACTATTCTCGGAAGCTGCTGAGCTTCACTCTTCCAGGAATCCGGGATTGGCAATGGTTCTTGTCTTCTACCTGCAAGCTGCACCATCTTATGCTTGCCGTGTACTATTGCTACGATTCTCGCACCATCCCGCATCAACACTATGTGTTCTCGGATCTGTGTGTCGTTCGATACCAGGGGATCGAGATCCTTACCATCTAGCTCGGGTGATTGCAGACCCAGCCACTTCAGGAACGTTGGAGCAACATCAATGTTCTGAACAAAGCCCTTGACTCTTGTCCCCTTGATACCCGACCTCCTCACGAGGAGGGGTATACGCACCACAGGTTCATAGATGAACCCGTGCCGCAGCCCATCAGCATCATTTTCAAAGAATGATTCTCCATGGTCCGACATGAACGCTATAATGGAGTTGTCGTAAAACCCGGTGCTGCTTAGAGCGGCCAGGAATCTGCCGATGTGATAGTCCATGTAGGCGATTTCGCCATCGTATTGTGAGATCAGAGCTTTGCGATCGTTCTCATCAAGTTTCTCCAAGACGAACCTCTGTTCGAGTTCCTCCCTGGTGTATTGCAGCCCTGCCAACTCATATCCTTTTCCCACCTCGTGTGTTATGAATCTTAGCCTTTCTTCCGTCACATTCCCCTGAAAAAACATGTTGCTGTATGGCTCCGGCGGGACATACGGCCAGTGAGGGTCCCAGTAGTGCAACCACAGGAAGAGTGGCCGCTTATTCCGCTTCGCGCTTTCCAAGAAGTCAATTGCGACGCTTGTCGTTTGTTCTGCAGGTCTTTCAATCTCTTGTGGGGCGTAGAATTCTTGGAAGCCATTACCTAGAGTCCTGGCGTTCAGGTGATTTGCGCTGGTTATTGCGGCTGTGTCATATCCACATTGCCCCAATATGTTTCCCAACGCCGTTATTTCAGGAGGAAGCAGATGCTCCTGACCGAGAACTCCATGATTATGGGGGTACAGACCGGTGAAAATGGATGCGTGACTCGTCAATGTTACATTGCTCGTGCTATAACAATCCTCAAATACAATGGCGTCTCCTGCAAACCTATCTAGATTCGGCGATGTTGGCAGCGAATAACCATAGCATCCCAGGTGGTCTTTTCGAGTGGTATCCATGGTCACGAGTATTACGCTCTGTCTTTTCAGTTTGGGCGAACACGCATTCAACCCTACAAGGCTGCCCGCCAAACCCAGGCCGGCAGCTTTCAGGAAGTCCTTCCTTTTCATCTGATAATGCCTGTTTAGGCGCCTTGACATGGGAGCGATCTTCCGTAGTAGTCCTGGCTCTAGCTGTTTCTTCCGACTCTGTCAGTCACATTGAGGTCGTGTCCCGGTTGCGGAGGAAAAAGAAGTTCGCTCCTCTGTGGACCTTGCCCAATCATACTCCCTTCATGCAGCGTTTTCAAGCGGCGGAATCAAGCCGTGCTTGACTCGCATGGTGTGCACTACAACGGACAGCTCCCGTTGGAAAAGCCGACCCGGACCTGAAAAGAAAACTTGAAGCTCTTGGCCCGGATTTCCCATGTAGAAAAGTCATCTTAAGATCCGCCGCCATCGTTTAACCGTATGAACAAAGAGTGTTCTGAGGATGACGACACAAAACAGTGGAGAATCCAATGGGTGAAGCGCGGAAGGATGCGTTACGGGTTAGTTTTGACGGGAGTTTGAAGCTCGAGTTTCATGGTTCCAGGGTGACGAGCGATGCTGGACTGCT
>CAZGCA010000003.1:0-116961 GCA_964524145.1 uncultured bacterium
CGGTCTTCATGAAGGATCGCCATGTACTGGAATGCGCCGGTTCCCTCGAGCAATCGCTCAACAACTGCGGTCGCCTTGCGAACCGTCTCGATCCGCTCCGGCGTCGCTTCCCCCACCACGCGTGCCGAGAGCGCCGGTCCAGGGAACGGGATGCGCTCGAACAGCTCGGCCGGAAGCCCCAACGTCTTGCCGACCTTCCTCACGCCGTCCTTGCGAAGCTGAATGAGCGGCTCGATGATCTGGTAGCCGAAGGCTTCCTCCGGGTCAATCCCTATTTGTTCGAAGACATTGTGCTGCCGTTTGATCCCTGCGGCGGTCTCGTCGACGTCGGTCAGAATCGTTCCCTGGAGAAGATATTTCGCGCCGCTCTCTTTGACCATGCGACCGAACACCCCTCTGTAGAAGGTCTGGGTAATGGCCTCCCGTTTCTCTTCCGGGTCCGTGATTCCCTTGAGCGCTGCGAAAAACTCTTCGCGCGCGTCCACTATCTCGACCGTGACGCCGAGCTGTTCGAAGAAGCCGACCACCTGTTCGGGCTCTCCCTCGCGCATGAGGCCGTTTTCGATGAAGACGGTCTTCAGACGATTCCCCAGGGCTCGATGCGCGAGCATCGTGACCGCAGACGAATCGACGCCTCCTGACAACGCGTTGATCGCCGTTCCGTCCGCAACAGCGGTCTCGATCTCTTTGACCTGCTCGTCAATGAACCGCTTGGCGTCCAGCTCCTGCGCAGTGATCTCTTCGACCATGTACCGACCTCCTTCTTGGTAACCCTCTCGCACTTAGCAGACTAAGCGCGCACATCCCTGTCTCCTGCGCTGCAAACATCTGCAGCCCCATCACGTCTGACGCCCTCCGAGGAGGCGCGATTCTTGGCTATACTGTCCTGGTCACCAAGGCAGTCCGCACAGGTCTATTGACTGTGGGTCCCATTGGTCACCCGGCCTGGGAAGTATCATCGTACAGTGCGGCCATACCGTCTTGCCTGACGGCTGGTCGAACTGAACCGGACACTGAACCTGTTCCCACCGTTGCCGCGAATAGAACGGAACCAGGTCCGCGACGCAAAAAAGCAGTCCGAGTTGCGCTCCGACTGCTTCAAAGATCGTTTTTTCGGCCTCCTGCAATGCCAGTGTGGCGTACCCTTTGGCACGATGCTCGGGAAGTGTCACTACGGCTGCCACACCACCGATCTTTGTCGACTGGCCATCCACCAAACCCGTTCTGTCGATGATCTTCACGAGGCTGACGGGTTCCTCCTCTCTGTAAACCACGACTCTATACGCGCCCCCCTTTGTCCAGGTATAGTCCGATAGATACGGGATCTCTCCGCGCTTTTCCTGAGCCCATCGGAGAAGGGCGTCACGCTCCGCAGGATCAACGTACTCATTGAACCGATTGACTTTTGCGATCACTTTCATCTGTTCACCAAGCCCCAGCGGTTGGCGGCTCAGCGGCACGCTGTTATGCCGCCGGCTGCAACCGCTTGTCAGGCAGCATAGTCTGGCTGCCTCGCCCCAGTCCAAAACACTGTTCCACGGTCCTAATAGTCTCAGCGTCCGGGTGCCGACAAACGCACGTCTCTTCCACAACAATCCGCAACCTGCCACAACCCTGGCAACGCCCACAACAATCACAGATGGGGCTGCCGCACGTGCTGCATGTTGACTGATCGATTAGCTCGGTTTTTGTGACTCGACGAGATCCGCAATGCGGGCACCTTCCGCAGACCGGACACGCGACAGCCGAGGATTTAAATACCCCCTTGAGACAACCCCCACAAGTTACCAATGCCATCGAGCCAATCCCTATACGCGATCGGTTGATGTCCAAGCAACACAAATGACGCCACACCCTGTCACTCTGTCACCCTGACTACACTTACTATCGGGTACTTTACCAGAAAAGGGCGGCGACGTCCAGTGCCGTCGCCGATCTGTGGAAATAGGTATGTGGGGGAAATTGACGGGAGACAAGAAGCACCACCCTCTTGCACGGCTACGTGCACTACCTTCACCCAGCCGCTTACAGTCTTCCCGCAATTCCGTTCGCAACAGAAAACGCAAAACCCGTATGTGGAGCTGTTGGGCAGTGCCTCGGCATCACGACTTACTGTGGCATCCCGGGCCGCTACCCTATGGCACGAGTCCAGCTATTCGCGCACCAGCGCCTTCATTAGGACCGCCGCCAATTGTTCGCGCGCACTCCGTGCTTCCTCGGACTGGGCGTCTTTCGAGATGGGTGACAGTTCCGAGGGGTCCCGGGTCATGTCAAAGAGCCGGCCGTCCCCGTAAAGTTTCCACAGTCGATTGCGAACCCACCGCAATCCCTGTTCGTGTTCGGCATACACCCACGCGCGTGTGCTGTCCACGCGCCCGCGCATCACCTCGACGAAACTCGTTCCATCGAGAGATACGTCCCGTGGCAGAGACGCCGCTGCCAACTCAGCGAAGGTGGGGAAGAAGTCACTGAGGTCAACGAGCCCATCTACCACCCGGCCTGCTGGAACAACACCCGGCCAGTTGACAATCAACGGCACGCGTGTACCCCCGTCTGTCAGATCCCCTTTGCCGCCAGGAATGACGCGATCACCCAAACGGGAAAAGACCGGCTCCCGAAGGAATCTGCCGTCGCGTGCGGACACTATAGTTGCTTTCGGCGTACCGTTGTCCGTCACGTATAGGATTAGCGTATTCTCTCGTAGCCCGATGCGTTCAAGTGCCTGGACAAGCCTCCCCACACGAACGTCCATCGCCACCACCATTTCGGCATAGGTTTCGTACCGGTCCTCAGGACCATATGGGACTGGTGCGTCCAAGTCGTCTGTGACATCGTGGCAAAGCGCCATCGAGTAAAATGCGAAGAAAGGGCCGTCCCGGTTTCGCGACATGAAATCAACCAGGAATTCGCAATAGACGTCCGGGCCGTAACGGTCTACCACATCCGCGCGGACTTGGCCGTTCTGCAAAATCAGTGGCGCGTGGTACCGTGGTCCTTCGTGCCAACCGAAGAGGCAGTATTCGTCGAAACCGAGTCGGCTTGGATGCCCCGGGTCGTCCCTGAGCAATGTAAGTTGCCATTTTCCGGCCACAGCCGTCGCGTATCCAGCTTGTTTGAGCGCGTGCGCCACGGTTCTGCTTTCCTCCGCCTTTGGAAAGGTGCCCCACTTGGGATTGCCGAGGCGGAACGGGTAGCGACCTGTTAGCAATGTCAGCCGGCTTGGATGGCAGACAGGCATGGCGTACACATGACGGAATCGCACCCCCCCGGCAGCAAGGGCATCCAAGTTTGGGGTGTTATACGAAGTGCCGCCATAGCACCCGAGCACTTCCTGACCCACGTCGTCGGCGAATATGAGCAGGATGTTCGGCCGGTTTTCCTGAGCCGGGGTTACTCCGCCCCATGCATAGTACGGCACTGCTGCGAAGGTAGCTCCCGAAACCGCGTAGCTCATGAACTCGCGTCGGGAAAAGGTAGCGCGCTCCATCATGTCACCATTCGCCGCCGTGCCGGCGTCTCAGCCTGAGGCTTCCTTCGTGCTCTGAGTATCGCCTCCCTTCTCCAAAGTATACATCATCGGGCGTGACGTTGCCCAGCGCTTCATGATATTGCTCAAAGCTGGTGAAGCAGGCGTTGCGATACAGGCTGGCTTTGCTTGATGCAAGCAAGTCCGGGATTCATGTCTATTGCGTTTCCAGGAGGGATCTGTTTGTTGACCGTGCGCAGTGCTCGTGCTATCATGCTTACTATTGATGACGGACAACGTGATTAGTCGTTGAAAGGAGTGATGAGCGATGAAACACACACCTGCCCTCATCGTGTTATTGTGTTGTTTGGCCTTCGTGATCGTCTCAGCAGGCAGGTTTGCTGCACAGGTAACGGGCGACGTGAATGGGGACGGTTCTGTCAACGCGCTTGACGTGCAGCTCACTATCAACGGGGCGCTGGGCATGGATATCGGCGGACGTGACGCCGACATCAATGACGACGGCTCAGTGAACGCGCTTGACGTCCAGTTGTGCATCAACGCGGCGCTCGGGATCACGAACGGTAATGGAGGTAATGGCGAGTTGCCTCCCGATCCGGTAGAGGTTGCTTCAGAGATAGATCCCACAATTCCAACCGCGTTCGCAGGTGCCACCGAGTTCATCTACACAGGGGACGATCCCATCCAGACCGATGTCGCCCCCGAGACTATCGAAGCCAAACGTGTGGCGGTACTGCGCGGCAAGGTGACGACGCGTGACGGGGAACCGTTGCCGGGCGTCGAGGTAACCATTCTCGGCCATCCGGAGTTCGGCCGGACGTTGACGCGTGAGGACGGGATGTTCGACATTGCGGTGAATGGAGGCGGGCTGCTTACGGTCAACTACGCCGAGGAGGAGCACCTCTCTGCTCAACGCCAGATAGACGTGCCGTGGCGGGATTACGCCTGGTTGCCGGACGTGGTGATGATACCGGTCGATCCCGTAGTGACCGAGATTGATCTGACAGCCTCCGATCCCATTCAGGTGGCACAGGGAAGCGTGGTGACCGACGATGACGGCACCCGCCAGGCAACCCTGCTCTTTCCGCAGGGCACAAGCGCAGAACTGGTGATGCCTGACGGAAGCACCCAGCCGCTGACGACGTTTAACATACGTGCGACAGAGTACACCGTCGGCGACACCGGCCCGGACGCCATGCCTGCCATACTGCCGCCTACGAGCAGGTACACGTACTGCGTGGAAGTGACCGCGGACGAAGCAATCGATGCAGGCGCCACCGATGTTGCGTTCGACCAACCGGTATACTTCCATGTGGAGAATTTCATAGGTTTCCCCGTGGGATCCGCCGTGCCGGTCGGCTACTACGACAGACAGACGGCACAATGGATCGCCTCGAAAAACGGTCTTGTCATCAAGATCGTGAGTATCAACGGCGGGCTGGCCGAACTTGACACGGACGGCGATGACGTCGCGGACGACGTGGCAGCTTTGGATGCGCTCAACATCACTGAGGCCGAGCGTCAAGAACTGGCGGCGCTTTACGACGCCGGCCAGACGTTGTGGCGTGCGCCGATCACACACTTCACCCCGTGGGACTGCAACTGGCCCGGCGGCCCTCCGGGCGGTGCAGGTGGAGCCGGCGGGAGCGGCGGCGGCGGCGATCGAAGACGTCGTCGCCTGGGCGAAGACGACCCCTGCGCTGACGAGAATCGATGTGTAATAGAGTTTCAGGGGCAGGTTCTGGGAGAGGGCGTTCCTCTTGCCGGTGTTCCGTATGCACTCAACTACAGGAGTGATCGGTGTCCCGGCCGGCGTGCAGCTTACGAGATGGAGATTGTTCTGTGTGGCGACACGATGCCCGAGCCCCTCAAACGGATCGAGCTTGAAGTGCTTGTCGCCGGTCGGCGGTTTCAGGAGACGTTCCCCGCCGAGACCAATCAGACCCACCTCTTTACCTGGGACGGATATGACGCATATGGACGTCTCTTGCAAGGTGAACAGCCGCTCACCTTCCGAATCGGGTACGTCTACGACGCTGTCTACTATCCCGCTGGGGGATTTGAGGAGAGTTTTGCGAGGTTCACCGACGAGGGTATTGAGTTTGAAGGCAGCCAAGCTCGTGAGGAGGTCACGCTCTGGCAGGAGTGGGAGGATTCGGTCGGTGTGTGGGATTCGCGTGCACAGGGGATGGGCGGCTGGACCCTCGACGTACATCATAGCTACAGTCCCGCAAGCCGAACGCTTTATATGGGAGACGGTAGGCGGCGTAGCGGTGAGGGGCTGGCGTCGGTAGTCACGACGGTGGCCTGCGGGGGCACGCTTCACCTGGATGAAGACCTCATTGGCGGCGTGCCGGCAACGGAAGCTTTGCTGTATCCTTACCACGTGACCGCGGCTCCGGACGGCAGCTACTACTTCGCAACGCTCACCCGGATATTCCATGTCGATACGGACGGCATGCTCGCCCTCGTGGCAGGGCAGAAGTGGCCGGACGGGTTCGAGGGCGATGGCGCTCCGGCTATCGAGGCTGTCTTCAATGGGATTCATGGGATTGATCTGGCACCCGATGGAAGCTTATATGTCGCGGACATAAGGAATCACCGCGTCCGCCGCATCGGCCCGGACGGGATTATCAACACTGTGGCGGGGAACGGTACCGCAGGCAACAGCGGGGACGGCGGTCCTGCCACCGAGGCCGAGCTTTATTCTCCGACCGGCGTTGCGGCGGCGCCGGATGGCGGGTTCTATATCGCCCAAGGAATCTATCCCAGAGTTCGCCATGTTTCCCCGGACGGCATCATCACCACCGTGGCGGGCGGGGATATCCCGTGGGGAACGATCATCGAAGGCGGGCTGGCGACTGAGAACTACGTGGATCCGACTGGTGTGAAGATAGGACCTGATGGAAGCATATACATTCTGACCGACAACCGCATTCGCCGGGTTACACCGGATGGGATTATCAATACGGTTGTGGGAACCGGGACTCCGGGATTCAGCGGCGACGGCGGGCCAGCCACGGAAGCTACCTTCCAGACTGACATCGGCGGAGTGGATCTTGACATCGGCCCTGACGGGAGCATTTACCTCCCGGACAGTCGGAATGACCGTGTTCGTTTGGTGGGTCCTGACGGCATAATCAACACGATTGCAGGGAACGGCGACACAGCGTATTCGGACATTCGCGAAAACGAACGTGCAACGGGGACCGAGCTCAATAGCCCACGTGGCGCCGCCCTTGGCCCGGACGGCACCGTATATGTCGCATGCGACAGACGGATCCGCACGATAGCTCCGGCAGCTCCAGGCGTTTCGGCTGGCGATCTGCTGGTCCCTTCTCCGGACGGCGGCGAGGTTTTCGTGTTCAATCCTAATGGCAAGCATCTGAGCACGGTCGATTCGATCACAGGCGCTGTCCAATACGAGTTCGCGTACGACGGCGCGGGTTATCTGGTGTCGATCACGGACGGAGACGCCAACGTGACAACGCTCGAACGTGACGACGATGGCGACCTCACGGCAATCGTCGGACCGTACGGACAACGGAACGAGATCGTACTGGACGACGAAAGCTATCTCGCGTCGATGACGGCCACCGCCGGGGCGTCCTGGACCATGGCCCATAGCGAAAACGGGTTGTTGGCTTCGTTCACCGATCCCAACGGTGCCACTCAGTCCTTCACGTACGGCGACGACGGCAGGCTGACAAGGGACGATGACCCGGCGGGCGGATTCATCACGCTGACAAGGACGGAATTCGATGACGGGTTCGAAGTGTCGTCTGTTACCGCAGAGGGTCGGACCGGGACGTTCGGTGTCGAGATCCTGCCCGACGGAATTGTCCGGCGCGTCACCACCTCTTGTGACGGTACCGAGAACTCTATGGAGGTCGGTACTGACGGCGTGAGAGAAGTCGTCTCTGCTGACGGAACGGCCAGCACACTGCAGCTAGGGCCGGACCCGCGGTTCGGCATGATGGTGCCGCTGGTGCAATCCTACACTGAGACCACACCCGGCGGGCTCATCCTGAGCTATTCACAGAACCGCACGGCAACCTTCGACGAGGACGTCAATGTGCTTAAGCCGTTATCGGTCGACACTACGCACACACTCAACGGGCAGGTGTTTATGACACGCTACTCAGCCGGAGATCTGACCGTGACACGGACTACGCCGGAAGGACGTCAAGCCGTGACGGTGTTGGACGAGCGAGGCCGGCCCATCGAGTATCGGTTTGGCACTCTCGCACCGGTGTACCCGGCTTATGACGGGTACGGCCGCCTATGGCAGATCACGCAAGGGTCGGGAGACCGGGCGCGCACCTTCACTATCTCCTACGACGGGCACGGATTTGCCGAGAGTGTGACTGACCCCATCGGGCGCACGCACAATTATATCCTCGACCAGGTCGGCCGCATAACAAGTGTCACGGACCCGGGAGGTGCTATAACCCAGATGAGTTACGACAGCCGAGGCAACCTCGTGTCGTTGGCGCCGCCGGGCAGGCCCGTCCACAGTTTCCTGTACAATGCGGTGAACCGCCTTATCGCGCACGATCCGCCGGACGTGACCGGCAGCACGGATCCGTTGTCCATGCTCTACAATCTCGACCATCAGATGACCTCGATCACGCGTGCCGACGGACGCACGGTGGCGTTTGGCTATGCTTCGTGCGGACGGCTCGAGACCGCGACGATTGCTCGGGGCGACATTCAGTACGAGTACGACCCGGTTTCCGGCAATCTCGACCATGTAGTGGATCCGGATGGCGAACTCACGTTTGGCTATGACGGCAGTCTGATGACCAGCATGATTTGGACAGGAACCGTTGCCGGACAGGTGGCTCAGACTTATGACGAGCACTTCCGGGTAGCTTCCCGATCCGTGAACGGTGCCGATGCGGCGGGCTTTGTCTACGACAATGACGGGCTGCTGGTGCAGGCAGGTGACCTTGCCATCACGCCGGATGCCCATACTGGTCTGATCACGAGCTCCACGCTGGGAGACGTCGCCGACACGCGGGTATATGACGAGTTCGGGGACGTCGCGAGCTACAGTTACTCTTTCGGGGCGGAAGAGCAACTGTCGATTTGGTACACCCGAGACAAATTGGGACGTATCACACAGAAAGACGAAACTCAGGGGACGACCACGGATACGTACACATATACATACGATCTGAACGGTCGGCTCAGTGATGTCGCGAAGAATGGGACCGGGGTCGCCGCGTACACATACGATCCTAACGGTAACAGTCTAACCTATACAGGTTCGGTTTCAGCGACGTACGATGACCAGGATCGGCTCCTGTCGTATGGCACCATAGCTTACACGTATCGGGGTGACGGATCCTTGAGCAGCAGAACGGACGGTTCGGAAACGACACTATATGAATACGATGAACTCGGTAGTCTCGTGTCGGTCACGTTGCCGGACGGTACTGAAATCGAATACCTGATCGACGGTCGTAATCGTCGAATCGGTAAACGAGTGGATGGCTCTCTCGTGCAAGGATTCCTTTACAAAGATATGCTTAATCCAGTCGCCGAACTTGATGGCAGTGGCACGGTCGTGAGCAGGTTTGTGTATGGGACCAGACCACATGTTCCGGACTACATGACACGCGACGGCAGCACGTACAGGATTATCTCCGATAACGTTGGCAGCCCCAGGTTCGTGGTGGACGCGGCTACCGGGACAGTGATTCAAAGCATGTCCTACGACGCGTTCGGAAGAGTCCTCGATGACACCAATCCGGGATTCCAGCCGTTCGGATTCGCAGGCGGACTCTATGATCCTGACACCGGCTTGATCCGATTCGGCGCCCGCGACTACGACCCTGAAGTGGGCCGGTGGACTGCGCCGGACCCGATGCTCTTCGGAGGCGGCAGCATGAATCTGTACGCTTACGCAAACAACGATCCCGTCAACAGAACCGACCCGAGCGGCCTGGACGACAGCGATTGCGACAAACCGCAGGATGACTGCAATGGACGGACGAGGGAACGGCACGAGTCTGAGGGACGAAGGCTGAGCTGGCGCCGGTCCAGGTTCGAGACCAGCATTCCCAGTTGGCTTGATTCCGTGGTGGGTCTTGGCGGTGCGGTTTCGGGCGCTGTCGTCTTCATGGAGGGTGTTGCCGCGCAGGCGTTGGCGGGTGCCAGCTCAGCGCTTGGCTTGGCGGCATATCCGATCGCGTTCGAAGGCGCGAGACAGACCGCCGACGATTTGGCTGAAACCCTTGTGGACGAGCGGGTCGAGCGGGACATGGAACAGCTCGACGAGATTCAGCGGGAAATCAACCGGACGACACGTGAACGAGATTGCCCCTAATCCGATTCGGCGTGAGGGACGCCTATGGCTCAATGACTGTCCGGTGAAAAAGCTCGATGAGTTGCGTCCCTGCCGCGACCTTCCGTAACGGTCACTCGGTATGCGTTCGTTGAGCAAGGGTAATCCCGACTACGCACCAAACTGCTCCTCGATGATCAGATCCACAAGCTGTGGAATTGTCTTCGAGACCTTGGGTGTGCACTGCTCTCCGAACGTCGTGATGTTTTGCGGCTCGATGGCGTAGATGAAGATTTCTCTTGGAACGTCCAGTCCGAGCCGTTTCCCGATGTCAATAGCCTCTCTGAAACCTACGTCGTGCGGCGAGGAAAGGTGACTTGTTGAGTCGAGAGCATCGAGGCCAAGCGTGAGGATACTGCCCGGGGTACCGTTAAGGGTTCGGATGGTGTCTACGAGAATCAGCCGGTCGTATCCCACGATAAGGTCGAGCAGGTCGAGGCCGCCGACGCTCGCCTCGACCATCACCACATTCGGGTCGCGCACCTCTTGTTGCAGTGCTTGAACGACCTTAATGCCGGCACCGTCGTCCGTTACAATGGGGTTGCCGAGACCTATGACCAGGGTTTTCAATGGTGCCTCGTTGTGCCCGTTAAACCTTCAGTCTCGCGAGACCGTCTCTAGCAACTGTCCTTCGGAGTCGAATATTCTCGCGATAAGAGGCATTCTGCCGGGCAAGGCGTGTGTCGCGCAGGCGATGCACGGGTCATACGCCCGGAACGCCATCTCGACCATGTTCAAGAGCCCTTCATTTACCTTGCCCCCTTTTATCACCCCGCGAGCGGCGTCGCGCACCGACATGCATATTGCCGCGTGGTTGTTGCCGGTGGCGACGATCAGGTTGACGTCTGTGATGAGCCCTTGCTCATCTGTCTTGTAGTGGTGAAACAGCGTGCCGCGCGGCGCCTCGACGACGCCGATTCCGACCGTGGGAGTCTCGGTGGGAACTGCGCGCACGTTGTCGCTCGTGATTTCCGGGTCCCGGCTGAGTTCCAACAACTGCTCTGACAGATTGAGCACCTCGATAAGGCGGGCCCAGTGGTTGGCGAGTGTGGCGTGAACGGGTTTTCCGCCAAGCGTGTCGAACATGACTTCATATTCCTGCTGGGCCAAAGGCGTGGACATACCGTCAGCCGCGTTCAGTCTGGCAAGCGGAGCAACGCGGTACACACCGCTGTCCTCGCCGTCAACAAGCCCTTTCCAGCCGATCGCCTTGAGATAGGGGAACTTCAGGTACGTCCACGGTTCGACGTGTTCGGCAACGTGATCGAGGTAGTCGTGTCCGTCGAACTTAACGAACTCTTCGCCGTCCGGTTTGACGACGCGGACCTGGCCGTCGTAGTACGCTACGTTGTTGTTCTTGTCCACCAAGCCCATGTAATAACTTTCGAGCGAGTATGCGTCGCTCTTGATAAGGTCAACGTATTTCTTCTCGCCGAGAACGGCGTCATGGAACAGTTTCAAAGAGAACTTGGCAAACTCAACCAGCGAGACAGCTTTTTCCTCGACGCCCCTCCGTTCCTCCTCGTTGATACTCTTGCTCAGTCCGCCAGGGAGTGCGCATACGGGGTGAGTCGCCTTGCCCCCAATCAGAGCTTGGATGTCCTGCGCATATCCTCTTTGCTTCATGACATCTTTCACGACGTCCAGACCCACCTTGCCAATCATCCCGAGCACGTTGCGCTCGGCAGGGTCGGCAGTAGGACCAACAACGAAATCGGGCGCCGCCAGGCAATAGAAGTGAGCGACGTGCGAATGAATGACATGAGCGCAGTAGAACAGCTCGCGCAGCTTTTTGCCCGGCGGCGGCACCTCAACATGATACAGATCGTCAACAGCCTTGGCAGACGCCATGTGGTGCGCTCCGGGACACACTCCGCATATCCGAGGCGTTATTCGCGGCAGCTCTTCGGCCGGTCGCCCTTCGCAGAACTTCTCGAACCCTCTAAGTTCAGGCACCTGGAAATATGCGTTGGCGACGTTGCCTTTCTTGTCGAGGAACACTTCGATTTTCCCGTGCCCCTCAAGCCGTGTTATGGGGTCTATCGTCACACGCTTCATCTTCTTCGTGCTCACTTCATCAGTCTCCTGCGGAACAACGAACCGGGCAACCCGAAACGATAGAACGTACCGAGTGGATCCTGCAGTTGCGCAACGACCTGTTTTATCTCGTCCTCGTCTTTCGAGTCAATGACGGAACCTATCGCGCTGAGCAGTTTCAGGCCCTGGTCGACCACACCTTCAGGCGGACCAAAACAGCCTCGGCACGGCATGTTCACCGATGGGCACGTCGCCCCACATCCGGCGCGCGTGGCAGGGCCGCAGCAGACAATTCCCTGGTCCAGCAGACATTTGGTGGGATCGGGCGATACTTCTGAGAGCCGTCTGAACTGTTTGACCTTCTTGCTGTCGTCGCGTTCGCGAGGACACTCGTCGCATACCGTCTTTGCCGGCGCGACTGTGCTCCCACGAGCTGGCAGAGTTCCGTTGAGTATGGCGTCCACCACCTGGTTGATCAGGGCGACCGGCGGTGGACATCCCGGCACGTAATAGTCGGTCTCGACAACCTGGTCGAGGCTCTTGACGGTGTTGTGAAACGCCGGCAGGGTCAACTCCCCTTCCGGGACGCTCACTTTGGTTTGCGGTCTGACGCCGTCCTCGTTTATCGTGGACACGGTATCGTCATAGACGGTCGAGAAGATGCCTTCTCTATCGCTCACGTTGCCGAGCCCGGGTATTCCACCCCAGCACGCGCAACTGCCGAACGCAACGAGCGTCTTCGACCTGTCTCTCAACATCAGCGCAATCTCTTCTTGCTCTTCGGTTCTGACCGCACCGTTAAACAGACATAACTCGACGCTCTTCTCCGGCAGGTCTGCAACGTCCTTGTATTTGAAATCCATGGCAATGGGCCACAGCACCAGCTCGAACGCGTCGGCGATCTCGACCACCTTCGTCTGGGTGTCGAGGATCGCCACGTCGCAGCCGCCGCATGTTGCAGCCCAGTAGATCGCCAGTTTCGGTTTGCTCAATTTGAGTCCTCGCTCTTGTCGCGCTTAAACGGTCCCAGTTTGCGCACGGTTTCGGTTATCTCCCGCATGACTTGCGCGAATCTTTCTCCCTCGCCGGCGGATATCCACTCGAGCCTGACGCGGCCCTTCTCGACGCCGAACTGTTCGAGCATCTTCGTTAGGAGCTGGTAACGCCGCAGTGCCTTGTAGTTTCCTTCGAGATAGTGGCAGTCGCCCGGATGACAGCCGCCTATCAGGACGCCGTCGGCGCCATCGTTGAGCGCCTTGACGACGAATGTGGGGTCGATCCTTCCGGAACACATCACCCGGATGACACGGACGTTTGGCGGGTACTGAATCCTGCTGATGCCCGCCAGGTCAGCGCCGGCGTAACTGCACCAATTGCAGAGAAACGCGATGATTTTCGGTTCGAAATCCGTTGAACTCATGACAGAGCAGCCTCGATCTGCGCGAATATCTGTGCGTCGCTGAAATGTCGTGCCGTCATTGCCCCGGACGGACACGCAGCGGCACAAGTACCGCAACCTTTACAGAGAGCGTCGTTGACCTCGACGACTTGCTTGTTGTAGTCGTACGTTATCGCTTCGTACGGGCACATGCCGACACAGATGCGGCACGTGGCGCAAAAATCAGAATTGACGACGGATATCGTTCCCTCACCGACAACGGTGTCCTTCGCGAGTATGGTGCCCGCGCGTCCCGCAGCCGCCTTGGCCTGCGCGATGGATTCCTCGAGCGATTTTGGTGCATGGGCCAACCCGCACAAGAACACCCCTTCCGTGGCGAAATCCACCGGTCTGAGTTTCATGTGCGCTTCCAGGAAAAACCCCTCGTCATTGACAGGTACCTTGAGCAGTTGAGCGAGTTCGCGGTTGCTGGCGTACGGTCTCACACCTGTGCTCAGTCCCACAAGATCTGCGTCTATCGCCAGCTTTGCATCGAGCACCCGGTCTTTGATTAGTACCCTGAGCCGACTCGACCCATTGTCGCGCGCCGTCTCAACAACGGGTTTTTCGTCCAGGTCGTAGCGGATGAAAATGACGCCTTTCTCTCGCGCCTTCTGGTAGTATTCTTCCAGGAACCCATAGGTTCTCATATCGCGATAAAGCACATATACGTTAATGCTCGGATTGATCTCTTTGAGCTTGAGAGCGTTCTTGACCGCGTGCGCGCAGCAGTTGCGGCTGCAATACATATAATCCGGCTCCCTCGAACCGACGCACTGGATCATAACTACACTCTTGCAATCGCTCAGCTCGCCGGCGTCCTGCGCGATCTTTTCTTCCAGATCTAAAGCCGTAACCACACGCTCATCTGTTCCGTAGAGGTATTCGTTCGGCTCGTACTCTTGAGCGCCTGTTGCGACAATCACAACGCCGGGCTTGATGGTCTCCACATACGCCCGCCCCGGTGTCATGAGGCCGGCCTCGAAATTGCCTACGAACCCGGAGAAGTCCACCAGTGTTGTCTCCATATGGACGGTGATCAGTTTGTGGTTCTGAACTCGTTCCACGAGCGATTTCAGGAAATCCTGCGGCCGGCTGCCGTTGGGCAAGTAGCGCAGCCTGCGCGCGTTCCCGCCAAGCTGGCGCTCTTTCTCGACCAGGTTAACAGGGAATCCCTGATCAGCCAGGGCAAGTGCCGCAACCATACCCGCAACTCCTCCCCCCAAGACCAGCGCTTCGTGTGTCAACTCGAGCGACCGTGGGTACAACGGTTCGAGCAGCCGTGCCTTGGCAACAGCCATTCGCACGAGATCCTTGGCTTTCTCGGTAGCTTTTTTCGGTTCGTCACGATGGACCCACGAGCATTGGTCGCGGATGTTTGTCATTTCGAAGAGGTACGGGTTTAGTCCTGCCTCCCGAACCGTTTCTCGAAACAGGGGCTCGTGCGTCCTGGGCGAGCAGGACGCGACGACCATCCGGTTGAGGTCGTGTTCCTCAATCAGTTCCTTCATTCTCTCCTGCGTGTCTTGAGAGCAGGTGTAAAGGTTCTCATCGGCAAAGACAACGTTATCGAGAGTGGCCGCAAATTCCTTTACTTCCGGGACGTTGACCACGCCGCCGATATTGATCCCGCAGTGGCAGACAAAGACGCCGACCCTCGGCTCCTGGCCGCTGACGTCCTTCTCCGGCGGATACTGCTTCGTGTGTGTCAGCGAATGGCGTGCTGACGCGAGCAGTGCGGAGACTCCACCTGCCGCTCCGCTCGCATCGGCCACCGTCTGCGGAATGTCCTTCGGACCGCTAAACGCCCCGCAGACAAACACGCCGTCTCGGGAGGTTTCGAGCGGACTAAACGGATGAGTGAGAGAGAACCTGTATCTGCTGAGTCGGATGCCAAGAGCGCGAGCAAGCTGTTCTGCAGTCTCCGGTGCCTCCAACCCGACAGAAAGCACCGCCATGTCGAAGCGCGACGATTGCGGCGTCCCGTTCTCACCGACGTAGTGGACGACGAGATCATTTGTCTCGACATCTTCCACTATCTCGGATATGCCGGACGATACGAACGTGATGCCGTGCTCGGTCTGTGCCCTTTCAGCATACTTGTCAAAATCCTTGCCGTGCGTTCTCCTGTCGATGAAGAATATCGTCGGGTCAACGGTGCTGAGATGCTCTTTGGCGATGATCGCTTCCTTTATTGCATAGGTGCAGCATACCGAGGAGCAATACCCGTTGCCACAGGTTTCGTCTCTCGATCCTACGCATTGGACAAAGGCGATACTCCGCGGCGCCCTCTTGTCTGACGGTCGGAGCACATGGCCTTTGTAGGGTCCCGACGCGCTCAGAATGCGCTCGAACTCGACACTGGTCACCACGTTCGGATATTTCGCATAGCCGAAACGCCCCGCGGGTTCCGGTCTGAAACTTTCGAATCCGGGCGCTACCACCACCGCACCGACATCGAGAGATACCCGTTCATCCTTTTGGTCGAAGTCGATCGCTCCCGCGTCGCAGAAGCTCTCGCAGGCCTTGCACGTGCCGAGGAGCATGTGGGCACATCTGTCCTTGTCGATGACGGGTTTGTTGGGCACCGCTTGAGCGTATTCTCGATATATGGCTGGCCGTGTTGCCAGACCCGCTTCGAATTTCGAGGGTATCGAGCCGCCCGCGGCCTCCCGTATTTTGTCGAGTGTTATCGTGCCGGTCGGACAAACGAACGCACACGCGCCGCAGCTGACGCACACGTCGGACATCTCGCTGAAAGGAGTGTTGATCTCCCGTTTCGATCCGCGGTTCACAAAACCCAGCGCGCCGACACCCATGACGTCCCGACACACGCGCACGCACAGACCGCACAACACGCACTCGTCGTCCGCCTGCTCGAATCGCGTCTCATTCACCCCGAGCTTGGCAGCCATGGCACGAACCGGTTCCGAATCGGGACAGCGTGCAAGCAACAGTTCCGCTATGCCGCGCCGGAGCCTGGCGATCTTCTCCGTGTTCGTACGCACTTCGAGTCCGTCGGCAACGGGGTAATTGCAGGATGTTACCACCCTGGTTCGTGTGCCGGAGGTCGCCTCAACAATGCACAGACGGCATGCGCCGTAAGGCTCGAGCGCCTGGTGGTGACAGAGAGTCGGTATCTCGATCTTGAGCTTGTGCGCCGCGTCGAGCAGCGTTTTCCCTTGCTCAATCTCTACCTGTTGACCGTCGATTGTCAGTCTGACCGCTGCCTGTCCCAAAGCAATACTCCTTACCTACTCGACCGCTACGGCGTCGAACTTGCACACGTTGAGGCATGTGCCACAGCGCGTGCATTTCTCCGGGTCTATACTGTGAGGTTCCTTCTTCTCGCCGCTGATAGCTTCAACGGGGCATTTGCGGGCACACGCGCCGCAGCCCGTGCACACGTCTTCGAGAATCGAGTATGTCAAAAGGTTTCTACACACCCGGGCAGGGCATCGCTTGTCCCGGATATGGGCCTCATACTCGTCGCGAAAGTAGCGCAGTGTGCTCAGGACGGGGTTTGCGGCCGTCTTGCCAAGGGCGCAGAGCGACGCGTCAACCATAATGTCAGCAAGAAACTCGAGTCGCTCGATGTCTTCTTCGCGACCGTCACCCGACACAATCCTTCCGAGAATCTCGCTCATTTGGATGAGCCCTTCGCGGCACGGAACACATTTCCCGCACGATTCGTCCTTCAGGAAGTCAACAAAATACCGTGCAATATCAACCATGCACGTCCTGTCATCCATGACTATCATGCCGCCCGAACCCATCATTGAACCCGCCCTAGATAGCTCCTCGTAATCCACCGGCAGGTCGATCATCGCTTCGGGGATACAGCCACCGCTCGGCCCGCCCGTCTGCACTGCTTTGAAATCTCTGCCTTCAGGGATGCCGCCACCTGTTTCATAAATGATCTCGCGCAGCGTCATTCCCATAGGCACCTCTATCAGCCCGCTGTTTCGCACCCGACCGACGAGAGAGAACACCTTCGTTCCCTTGCTTCTCTCAGTTCCTATGTCGGAGAACCACTCGGCACCACGCGCAAGAACGACAGGCACGTTCGCGAGAGTCTCGACGTTGTTCAGGTTTGTCGGCTTGCTCCACAACCCAGACTCTACCGTGTGGACGTACTTAGCGCGCGGCTCCCCTGCCTTGCCTTCGAGCGATGTCATAAGTGCCGTCGACTCCCCGCAGACAAACGCGCCCGCCCCCTGGCTGATTTCTATGTCGAACGAGAAGTCTTTGCCGAATATACCATCGCCTAACAGACCGCAGTCACGTGCCTGCTGTATGGCACGCTCCAGTTTGACCACGGCTTGCGGATATTCCGAACGCACGTATATGTAGCCTTCCGGACTCCCGATCGCGTAGGCAGCTATCAGCATGCCTTCGAGAACAGAGTGCGGGTCGCCTTCGAGAATGCTGCGGTCCATATACGCACCCGGATCCCCCTCATCGGCGTTGCAAACGACATATTTCGGGTCGCCGTCTGCCTCCCGGCAGGAACGCCACTTTCTGCCGGTTGGGAATCCGCCGCCACCACGGCCACGCAACCCCGACGCCGTTACAACATCGATGACGTCGTCCGGCTCAAGCTCGGTGAGGGCCTTGTGCAACGCGCGGTATCCTCCGCGCGCGATGTATTCATCAATGTCGTCCGGGTCGATCAGACCGCAGTTGCGCGTGGCGATTTTGAGCTGTTTACCGAAGAATGTATGGCCGGCATAGCTCGGCGCTTTTTCCCACCATTTTGCCCGACCGCCGCTGCCATACGGATGCTCTGTGCCGTCTATCAGGCGCGGCTCCTTGTCGAGCCAAGCCAAAACCATTTCGGGTTCGAGCCCACCGTCCGTCAAACCGTCCAGCATCCGTGCGGTTTTCTCCGGGGTCATAAACCCGAGCAGCATGCGCGGCATGTTCGGAGCCCGAAGGTCAACCAGAGGTTCCACTTGGCAAAACCCCGAACAGCCAGTTGGTGCAACCGCGAATTCGCCAAGCCGTCGTTTCGAGATCTCTTCGTTAAGAGCGTCGAACACCTTCCCCGCGCCCGCAGCGATTCCGCACGTTCCGAGCCCGACAGAAATGCGTGTCTTGTCAGACGGATAAAGCGTCTTCAGTCCCCGCTCGCCCGCTCTGCTGAGGTCTTCAAGATTTCCGATCTTCTTTGTCGTCATGTCTACCAAGCTCTATTCGTATCTTTCGAGGATAGCCCCGACGTTGTCTAAGTCCACGTATGCGTGCGTGTCGTCGTCCACAACAATGACGGGCGAGAGACTGCAGCACCCGACACACCGCACTACGTCAAGCGAGAACCGCTGATCTTCAGTGGTCTCGCCGTGCCCTATATCAAGCTCGTCCTGTATGCGTTCCAACAACCTGTCAGCACCGTTCACCTTGCACGCCGTGCCCATACACACCTTTATCGTGTGTCTGCCTCGAGGGACGAGGCTAAACGCCGTGTAGAATGTTACCACGTGGTACGTCTGGCTTACGGGAACATCCAATCGGGAGGAGACATATTTCAGCACATTTTCCGGCAAGTACCCGTGTTCCTGATTGATATCCTGTAGAATGGCGATCAGCGACGAAGACGAGGCATCGTAATGGTCTATAATCGAGTCGACTACGACCTTGTCCATCTCGAGACCGGAATAATCCGGCTCGACGGGTTCGGGCAACCGGATCACGTTGCGTGTCAGGCACTGCTCGATACACTGTCCGCAACCGACGCACTTGGTTTCGTCCACGAACCGTGCCCGACGATTAACCGTTGCCGTGAATCTGCCCGCTTCACCCTCCAACTTCTCGAGGTCAGAGTACGTCAGGAGCTCGATGTTCAAGTGTCTGCCACACTCGACCAGCTTCGGGGAGAGAATGCACATCGAGCAGTCGTTCGTCGGGAAGGTCTTGTCCAACTGGGCCATCGCACCGCCAATCGCAGGCGATTTGTCAACAAGATACACGTAGTATCCCGATTCGGCCATGTCGAGCGAAGCCTGGACGCCGGCTATACCGCCGCCAACAACCAGCGCCGCGCCTACTTTCCCATCATTCGCTTTATCCATAATCCTGTTCCGCCATTCGATCAGGAGAAAACCGGACTCAGCCGGTCAGTAATTCATCAACGATTCCCTTATAATCCGACATGTTGAAATCCGCTTCCTCGCCTTTCTTGGGGAGCGCTTTCAGCAACATGTCGTGGCGCAACTGCTGTGTAAGGTTATCAATTCGTTCGACTTGTTCGACAAACGCGGGATGGACGTATCCTTCCCGAATCGCTATGTTTCTAAGAGCACCCATCACATCGGTGAACTTGACATTCTGCGGGCACCGAGCATAACACGTGTAGCACAGAGTGCATAACCATATGAAATCCGACGAGAGTACCTCCTCGCGCATGCCCAGGAGTACCATGCGAATTATCCTGCGCGGATTGTAGTCCGGGTCGATCTCGCTCACAGGACATCCTGCCGTGCATATGCCGCACGAAAAACACACTGTAATGTTCTCTCCACCGGGCTCTTCGGCGACCTCGTACTTGAAGTTCGGGTCAAGCTCACTGGTGGAAATGACCGTCTCTCCACTCTCTACCGCGGTTCGGTCCTCAGAAGATTCGTTCACCTTGTCATCTCCCTACTCACGTCAGCCAAGATATGTTTGCGATCGGTTCAGTTCTTCACACTTTCCCTAGGCAGCAGTCCGGCCCGCTCGACGATTCCGGGCACTTTCTCCTCCCACTCAATCGCCATTATGTGGGCCCCATGCACGCCTTCCATCTCCTTCATCTCCTGAATGGTTTCGATTGCAATGGCGATTCCTTCTTCAGCCGCCTTGCCCTTGCCTGCCGAGCGCAATCGCTGTATCAGCGCGTCCGGGACATCCACCCCCGCCACATTGTTCTTCATGTACCGCGCCATCCCAACCGATTTCAGGGGTGTGATACCTGCCATTATGTGGGTTTTTTCGTGAAGCCCGAGGTCTCTCGCCATCTCCATCCATTTGCGGAATTTGTCGAGGTCGTAGACGCATTGTGTCTGGATGAATTGCGCTCCGGCGGCAACTTTCTTTGCGAGACGCCGCACGCGGAACTCGAACGGGTCCGAAAAGGGGCTGGCCGCCGCACCGATAAACATGTTTGGTGCTCCTTCGATGTCATCGCCTGAGACGAACTTACCCTCGTTTCTCATGGTCTTGACCGTCTGGATGAGTTGGATGGAGTCAAGATCGAAAACGTTTTTTGCCTGCGGGTGGTTGCCGAAATGCTGATGGTCGCCCGTGAGACATAGGATGTTGCGGATACCTAGACCGTGCGCGCCAAGAATATCGCTCTGGATTGCTATTCGGTTTCTATCCCGGCACACCATCTGCATGACAGGCTCGATGCCAAGGTTCAGCAGGATGGCGCACGTAGCTATGCTCGACATGCGCACGACAGCGGTCTGATTGTCTGTGACGTTGACAGCATCTACCATCCCTTTGAGATGCTCGGCTTTGCACCGAACCACCTCGACGTCGCATCCTTTCGGCGGACCCAACTCGCCCGTGACGGCAAACCCGCCATCGTCAAGAATCTGCTGTAGCCTGCTTACCGCTTTCACAACATAACGTCCTCGCGCACAACACGCCTGACACCGCCGTGCGCGCTGTCTGACCAGTCTTTTGGAGGCATGATTTCGTCCAGCAGATCGAGGGTTCCGGCTTCTTTCATGCGGTCGTAGATCAACTGCCAGGCACACTCGATGTTGTCCGGATCGACTTCACACCGCCCGTTGACCGAACCGCCACACGGCCCGTTCAGCAGGCTCTTCGAACACCGTGCTATCGGGCATATTCCGCCGGTCTTGTACAGGATGCAGTTGCCGCATCCGGCACACGTCTCCGACCACAGACCTTGTTCGAGAGGTCTGCCCATGAAATGGGTGTTGAGCCCCGGATAGATTGGTACGTGCGGGAACTGTGCCGCCATCGTCTGGACGCCGACTCCGCACGCCATCGACAGAACGCAGTCGTTCGCGTTGACTTTGCCAGTAAGGGGATCAAGGAACTCGGGCTCGCACTGTCTCTCGACGCAATCCACTGAGAAACACTTGCTGTCGTTTCTGAAGACCAGATCGAGCGTTGCTGCCATCAGCTCAGCTTCCCGTTCCCCTCCGGCCATGCACACCGTCACGCACGCGCCGCAACCCACAACCAGTATCTTACGGTGGGACTCGAGCATCTGCCGTATTTCTGCTATCGGTTTTCTCTCAGCAACTATCACTCAGACGTCTCCCGGCTTCATGGAGCAGACTCGGATTGCTTCCCCAGACATTTCTCATAGCCGTGAATCCTGTCCCGCACGTTCTCGGACAGTTCCGCAAGACGATCCCTGAACACCTTGCTCTCGACCGCCGCAACGGGAAAAAAGGCTACCCGTTCCCGATTCCAGCCGATCTCTTCCAGCGTTCGAGCCACATACTCGACCCGCTTCTTCACCATCTTGTTGCCTGTCACATGTTTGCACGAACCTTCATGGCAACCGAATACTGCAACGCCATCCGCACCTGCACGGAACGCACCCAGAATGTCGATCGTCTGCACACTGCCGGAGCATGGCACGGAGATGATTCCGACGTTGTCCGGCAACGCAGCCGACGACGACTCATCTCCAGCAGCAAGCTTGCCCGAATGTTCGCAACAAAACGCCACGATTCTCGGTTCCCGTCTCATTCTCCAAATACCCTCACTACACAGACACCGCCACGTCCTGGTCTCGAAACTGATCGGCCAGCATCTGGATCGCGTTTGCGGGACACTGTGCGACGCAGATTCCACAAGCTTCACAGGCGATGTCTATGATTCTCGCTGCCTTGTTATGTCCTTTGTCATCAACCAGTATCTCAATTGCGTCGTGAGGACATGAGCGCAGGCAGGTGAGACACACCGCACACTTTGACGCGTCAACAGCCACTCTGCCCACAGGAACTAAGCGCTTTCCGTGCCGGAGAAGGTTGTGAACCTCAAGAGCTGCCCCTTTTGCCTCAGCCAGTATGTCTTCGACATCGAAGTTGCCGCGGCATCCACCGGCGAAGAATATGCCCCGTCTATTCGACTCGACGGGTTTGGCCCACACGTTGTTCTCCTGAAACCAGCCGTCGGAGTCGCAACTCACGTTCAACAAATGCTGCAACGAAACCCCGTCCGCAGGCACCGTAGCCCGTTCAGGGAGCACCAGCAGGTCACACTCGATCTCTATAAGACCCTGCCATCCGCCTGGGGCGGCTGCAGAGCTGTCCTTCACCGTCACGGCCAAGCCGGTACGCGTTTCGCGGACCTGAGGTCTCATGTCTTCCAGCCTGAAGATGACAACGCCTTCGGACCGAGCTTCCCTGTAGAGTTCCTCCAATCCACTACCCGCCACATTCACGTTGTCGCAACAGACAAACACGCTGCTCTTTGACAGTCGCTTAATGGCAAGGGCGTTCTTCAGCGCGGAGGCTGAGAACATTGCGGAATCGACGCCTTCGTCTTCAACAATTAAACAGATGTTGCTCGGCATCCGCGAACGGTTCGTCTCGCTTTGTTGGAGATCGACCAGCCTTCTCTCGAGTTCCTTGTGCGATATGGTCTTCTCTGGGGAACCGGTGCCGGGCAATTCCTCTCCAAACTCAAGCCCGGTAGCGACGACTATCGCGCCACACCTGTTTTCGATTGTCTGTCCGGCCTGCTCTATTTCCACTCGAAAATCGCCGACGGTTCCCGTAACACCGACGAGCCTCGCACCGGTCAGGACGCGCACAGCGGGGTTCTGTTTAATGGCCTCTATCCGCGACTGGACCAGTAGGTCGGATTCTCCACTGAGGCCGTATAACGAGGATAACGACAAAATACTTCCACCTGGCGACTCAGCAGTCTCGAGTAAGGTGACCTCGTATCCCAGACGAGTGAGTTTCAGGGCGGTTTCGAGCCCTGCCATGCCACCGCCAACAACCAGGACACGCTTATTAACAGAGATCCTTTCCAGGCGGACACCGCTGTTGACGGTTTTAGAGTAATGGTTCACTGAGGATGTTCCTCCGGCTGCTCAGGAACGAGACTGCATCCATAGCCGCCGCCCGGGCATGTGCGATTGATCCTTCGATGTCCTTCGGTCCTTGACATGCTCCCGCGAGCCATATGCCCTCAACCGCTGTTCTGTTAGTGTCGGTTGGCTCAGGGTTTGCGAAGAACCCGCAGCTACCGGCGTCAATCCCCAGGATTGTCGCCAAGTCGGTCGCGTCACGCGCCGGCACCATACCGACAGAAAGTACGACCATGTCGAACGTCTCTCTGACGAGCCGGCCCTTTGCAGAATCCTCGTACTGCACCTCAAGAGCCTCCGAATCACTCTCGCGCACGCTCACGGGAATCGATCGTACAAACCGCATGGTCTCCCGACAGGTTTGATAGAACTCGTGAAACCCCTTTCCTGCGATCTGGATGTCCATGTAAAAAACCGCCACGTCAAGCTCGGGAAGAAGCGACTGGGCAAGGCCGGCCATGCGAAGGGCGTACTTGCAGCATACGCGTGAGCAGTAATCGTTCCCGATATGCGCGTCCCGCGATCCGACACATTGTATGAAAGCAATGCGACTCGGTGGTCGCCCGTCGGAAGGGCGAGCAACGCTACCGGTCAACCGAATCTGTTCTTCCAGGTCCAAGCCTGTTACGACATTGGCCGAGGTTCTGTATCCGAGCTGAGGTTTGTGCCGCGCGTCAAACGGTTCAAAACCGCTGGCGACAATGACCGCTGCTGTATCCAGGAATGTCTTCTCGTTAATGTCACGGCACAGAAGCGAGACATGAAAATCACCCGCGCTGCCTGACACCTGCTCGACTTCCGTGTTGGTTAGAATCGATATATGCGGGTTGGATCGGACCTGGTCGAGCTTGTCCGCTACGACACACGCGCCGCACTGGCGGCATGCGTCGGTAGCCTTGCAGCAGAGTCTCGCACCGTGGCCGCCAATGTCGGCGTTTTTCTCCACGATGTATACGCTGTAGGCGCTCTCGGCGGCACCGAGAGCCGCTGTCACACCCGCTATTCCTCCCCCGATCACCACTAGGTCAGATTCCGGCAACTGGGGTTACTCCCTGTGAAGGTGGTGTGCCAGGCGTTCCTGCAATATCGCTCCGTCGACAGGTTTCTCTATATAGTCTTCGGCCTCGAGCTGCATGCCGGAACCAACCGCGTATTTGGTTGAAGAAAAGTGCTGTCCGACCGCCGTGAGCATCAGCACCGGTATGTCGGAGCACTCCGAATCGCTCTTCAGTTCCTGGCATGCCTTGAAGCCGTCCTTCTCCGGCATCATGACGTCAAGCACGATCGCGTCCGGTTTCTCTTCCTTGGCTTTCTGGACGCCCTCTTTGCCGTCGTACGCAACGCTGATCTCGTACGGTTCGCCCGCGAGCGCCATCTTGATCAGCTCGACATCGTCCGGATCATCGTCAATCACCAACACCCTGAACTTCTCAGCCATCGCGTGATTCTCCTTTCATTTGGTGGAATGGGAGCCATACTCTGACTGTTGTCCCTTTCCCGAGTTCGCTCTCGACCTTGATTCGACCACCATGTGTTTCGACGATTCGCTTCACGATTGGCAACCCCAAACCAGTGCCGGGGGTCATCCTGGTTTCGTCGCTCCGACACCGGTAGAACTCATCGAATATGTTGGGTATGTCATCCTCCGGTACTCCCAATCCCGTATCGGAAATCTCCACGCGTATGCCTTCCTGGTTAGGCGTGGCTCTGACCCTGACCGTTCCGTCTTGGCGGTTGTACTTGAAGGCATTGTCAATGAGATTCATAAAGAGATGTTCGATCTGTTTGCGGTCCGCAGTGATCGATGGCAGTTCAGGATCGACGAGTAGTTCCAACGCGAGATCCTTTTCATGAGCGCGCGCCTGCCACCCCTCGACGAGTTCCCGCAACAGCGCGTCGAGATTCACGGACTCCGCCTGCTGCTCCAGCTTCTCGGACTGTAATCGGCTCAGGCTGAGCAGGTCTTCGAGCAATTGCCGCAACGCTCCCGCCCGTTTGAGGCACCTGTCCAAAATCGCGGTTCTTTCCTGTTCCTCTCCAGGGACGCCTTTGAGCAGGTTTTCAACATAGCCTTGGATAATGCCGACAGGTGATTTCAACTGGTGGTAGATCGTGAGGACGAACCGCTCCTTCTCTTCCTCAGCCTTGGCAATGGCCTCGTGCAGCCTTTTGGTCTCGAGTGCTTTCTGTACGACAACCTCCAGTTCTTCCGGCGTGAAGGGTTTGCAGACGTAATCGAACGCTCCTTTCTTCATCGCTTCGACCGCGGTTTCCACGGTCGCAAATCCTGTGATGACGACGTTTACGATTTCCGGCCTTAGCTCTTTGATCCTGCCAATCAGCTCCATGCCAGGCATGCCGGGCATCTTGAGGTCGATCAGCGCCACATCGAAACTTCTGGACTCCACCAGGTGCAACCCTTCCTCGCCGCTCAACACGGTTTCGATCTCATAGTCGTGCTCGGACAGGATCGCGCGGCAGCTGTGCAGCACGACGCGTTCATCGTCGACAACCAAAATCGAGCCTCTTTCTTTCTTCATACTCAGTTTCCCGGGTCGTCCTTCGTCATCCACGGCTGAGTCTCATGCTCCAGCCTTCTGAAAGCGCCCTCGACTACCCTCTCGATTTCATCAACGTCCAGCGGCTTCATCGCGTAGAAGAATATGTCCTCGTTTCTTATTCTCTGGGCCAACTCCACAGAGCTGTTTGCGGACATCACGATGATGGGAAGCTTAGGATTGATATTCTTTAGTATTGGGATCATTTCATACGCTTTCATACCCGATAGCTCTACACCCATAAGGATTATTCCGGTGGTCTTCTCCACCATCTGGATAAGACCGCTGGCGGACTCCGCACTGCGAACGTCAAAACCTTTGCCGGCCAAATGAACCAACAGTTGCTTCCTCACCTCTTCGTCACTATCAGCAACTATTACTACTGTGCTTGCCGTTGCTGACATCTCCACTTACTCTCGAACCATATCAGGTTGTTCTGTGCTACATTGCCACCTCAGCTAAGACTTCAACTATCCATTACGCATAGACCGTGCCGTATGCACATCCACCAGACGCCCAGAGCAAACAAGCTCCGTAACTGGTTGACAGCGGGCGAATTAGGCCTTGTCTTCGTGGTTCCCGTTCTATCTGAGAAAGGACAAAGCCGTATAAGAATGACATACACGCCCATCGAAGAGAAAGAACGAAGCGGTTGGTTGGCAAGGCGTTGCACGAGTGTATCTGCGGGATATACATGTATAGGACCCCTATACGGGTCAACTTTTCGGGGTCACACCATGTTTTCTTAGCAATGCATGGAGGTTTGGGCGTTGCATCCCTATTTCTCTTGCAGCGCGAGATACGTTGCCTTGGTTCCTTCGCAGCGCGTCAACCACAAAGGCCTTTTCAACCTCCCGGACAGCGTTTTGGCGAAGACGCTTCTTGACTTCTCTGAGTTCCCGAGCGGTACGCGGGACGACAATGCCAGCGCCTGACCGCTTTCTTTGAATTGCGACCGGCAAGTGCTGCGGGCTGATGGTCGATCCTTCAGTCATGACAACCGACCTTTCTATGATGTTCTCGAGCTCACGCACGTTCCCGGGCCAGTCATACTCTGTAAGCAGTTCCATGGCTTCCGTCGAAATGGTTCTCTCTTTTCCGCCATGACGCTCCGAGTATTTCGAAAGGAAGTGATCCACAAGCATCGGAATATCCTCCTTTCTTTTCCTAAGGGGCGGCAAGAAGATTGGCACAACGTTAAGCCGATAGAACAATTCTTCTCTGAAGGCTCCTTCGGCGATCATCGCCTCGAGATTCTTGTTGGTTGCGGTGATGAGACGGATGTCGGTACTCTTGATTTGGGTTCCGCCGACGGGCTTGAACTCCCGCTCCTGAAGCACGCGTAACAACTTGGTCTGTGTGGCCAGGCTCACGTTTCCGATCTCGTCCAAGAACAATGTCCCACCGTTGGCAACTTCAAACAACCCCGGCTTGCTTACAATGGCGCCGGTGAAGGAGCCCTTGACGTGTCCGAACAACTCGCTTTCGAGCAGGCTTTCGGTGAGTGCGGTGCAGTCGATGGAAACAAACTGTTCCTTAGAGCGAAGGCTATTACGGTGAATAGCTTTGGCAACAAGCTCCTTGCCTGTCCCGCTTTCGCCGTGAATCAAGACTGTGCTGTCCGTGGGAGCAACCTTTTCGATCACTTCGTAGACGGCACTCATTCTCCTGCAACCGCCCAGGATGTCGCCGAACCTACGGCGTTGCCCGGGTTGCCCCGCCGATCGAACCACATCACCACCGCGGCTCCCATTCTCAAGCCCTTCTTTCACGGCACGGGTAAGCTCGTCGGGGGTGAACGGTTTCTCTATGTAGTCAACCGCACCCGACTTCACTGCCTCGACTGCACTCCGCACCGTCGAGTGTCCGGTAATGACCATTACCTTCGTTGAAGGTGATTTCCTCTTCACTGCTTTGAGGAGTGCCATACCGTCCACGCCTGGCATTCTAAGGTCCGTGATGACCATGTCGAAACGGCGAGCGTCCATCTTCCGCAACGCTTCGGGAGACGAACATGCAGCTTCGACATCGCACCCTTCCTGACTGAGTATCGCTTTGCAGCTTTTGCAGACTATGGCTTCATCATCGACAACAAGAATACTGGCTCCAATTGACATCGCTCAGTCTTGTTCCTCCACAGGCAGTCTGACAGTTACCGTGCTGCCTTCTCGAATCTGACTCAGTACCTCGATGCTGCCGTTATGTCGTGTCACTATACCGTAGCTCACGGCAAGACCCAGGCCGGTCCCTCTGCTTTCGTCCTTTGTGGTGAAAAACGGGTCGAACACCCTGCTAATATGTTCACGGGCAATACCGCACCCCGTGTCAGCAAACTTCACCTCCATGTGTTTCCCGTCTGCCGTGACATCACTGGTCACGGTCAACGTGCCGCCCTCCGGCATCGCGTCGACTGCATTTACCAAGATGTTAATGAACACTTGTTGGATTTGTCCCTTATCCAACATGATGTTCGGAACGTTGGGGTTAAGCTGTTTCACGATGGTCACGTTGTGCACAAGCGCCTGGTTCTCTGTCAAGCGCAACGATTCCTCGAGAGTCTCATTGACGTCAGCGTCGACTTTCTGCAACTCTGTTTCTCTTGCAAAGTCCAGCAGGCCCCGTACGATCCGCTTGCAGCGCGTGGTCTCGTTGACTATGGTTTCGAGTCCCTCTCGTTGCGGGTCGTGTTTGTCGCACTTCCTTAGGAGCAGGTGGCCAAACGTGAGCACGCCTGTCAGCGGGTTGTTGATCTCGTGAGCAACACCTGCTGCCAGACGCCCCAGCGAGGCAAGCCGTTCGGACCGAAAAAGCTGTTGCTCCGTGTACGCGCGCAGTTGTTCGTCCCGCTCCTTCAGAGACGCGCTCATCCGGTTGAACATCTCGCCAAGCTTCCCAATCTCGTCCCCGGAGTTGATATCCACCCGGTACGAGAGGTTGCCGCCGGCAATTTCTTGCGACGCAGCTACCAGCCGCCGGACCGGCTTTGTTATTCTGTCTGCACGGATATACGAGACGGTCAGCGCCAACACCATGCCCAGGAAAGTCACCCCCAGAAAGCTCAACGTCGTCTGCCGCTGCATGTCCGTGAACTTCTGTTCCAACAGGCCAACATAGAGTATCCCGATGATCTTGCCGGTAACGTCTCTGATGGGCTCATAAGCCGTGATGTACCAGTCGTTGACCACAAACGCACGCGCAACCCATGATTCCCCTTTCAGAACCACCTGATCGTAAACGGCTTCTGACACGCGGGTTCCTATCGCTCTGGAACCATCTTCGTTCATGACGTTAGTTGCAATCCGGAGATCCTTTTGGAAGATCGTTGCGGTGCCGACATCCTTCCCCTTGTACTTCTCTCCTTTGTAAAGAACGTCCTTCACTTTGTCGACGATCTCGTAGTTGCGGTTCAACAGCTCCGCTGCATAAAGCACTCCGAGCAAGGAGCCGTCATGAGACAACACCGGTACCGCGGCCTTCAACATCATGCCCGAGGTTTCGCCCTTCTCCGTCTTCGGCTTTGCCTGGGGCGTTGGGATAATGGGGATTTGTGCGCCATCCGCAACATCCTTGCTCTCCGTGACCAGTTCGTCGCGCGGAACAATGCATGTCCCAACGACCACTTGCTTCCCGGATAACGCTTTGCGCACTATCTCGTCGCCTATCTGGCTGTCTCCGTATACGTCAGGATTCCGCGACCGCGCCACGACGCGACCGTGCCGATCTGTTGCAGTCAGAATGTCAACTCCCGCTGTGTCACGCACTTCGCTCAAGAGACCCATGAGCAGTTCCCGGTCCTCGTTGGCCAAGGCGTTCTCGATCGAATCTCGCAACGCGGTGAATTCCAGAGCCGTCTTCATGCTTTCAAGCTTGCCCTCATACACCTCGCGCGCCGCGTTCAGGTCCATTTTCACGTCGTTCTGCGCCTGCTCGACTATGCGAGTCCCGATCAGGTGGATGCCCACAAACGTGGCCACCAATCCCGAAATAAGAACCACAACGACGGAGCTGATGACGAGTTTTGTACGCAGATTAAGTCTCATGGCCACCTAACGCCTTTCGGTCCCGTCTAACGCCCTCGCCCCCACGTGAGCGCGTCGGAGCGGGGCCACTGCCCGTTCGAGTATACCGTGCAGATACGCTATGGCGACCCCGTAGTTTGTGATGGGAACCTTCAACTCCTGACACGTCATGATACGCGAGAGCATCTCCCGACGGTTGAACATACACGCTCCACAGTGAACCACGAGCGCGTATTCACCCAGCGTATCAGGAAAATCGTGTCCGGCCATTACGTCGCACTGGAGTCTCTCTCCTACCCTTGCGCGAAGCCAACGGGGTATCTTCTGCCTCCCGATATCGTCTCCGATGGGGTGGTGAGTACATGCTTCGCAGATGAGCACCTTGTCCGTCTCTTTGAGTCTACTTATCGTCGTTGCTCCTGCCACAAGCGTCTCGAGATCACCTTTGTACCGAGCGAACACGATCGAAAAGGAAGTCATGGCAATATGCCCGGGCGTTGCTTCGGCAACTTGTTTAAATGCCTGCGAATCCGTGATAACGATTTTGGGCTCTGTCTTGAGAGTCTCGATCGCCATCGGCAGGTCCTGTTCGTTGGTGACCACCGCTCTCGCGTGCCTGTCCAGGATGTCCCGAAGGGTTTGCACCTGAGGCAGAATGATGCGCCCCTTGGGCGCCTCCTTGTCGATCGGTATCACCAGGACCACCGTGTCGCCTGAGCCAACAACATCGTCGAGAATGCCGGCCTCTTTGTACCAACTTTCGGGGACGGTGTGGACGATCGCTCGCTTCGTCTCAAGCTCTCCTTTCCCGTTGGTGGCAGACATAACGGCCCAGGTAAGCCCCGCTCTCTCAACCTGGTCGGATACGGTTTTTGGGTCGGCAACGTCCGCCTTATTCAGTATCACGAGGGCAGGTATTTGCCGCCGCTTCAATTCCGCACTCCACGTGGTCTCATACTCACCCCAGGTATCCGCTTCAGTAACCAGGAGAGCGATGTCGGTCCTCTCGAGCACCTTGGCTGTCTTGCGCGTTCGCAACTCGCCCAGAATGCCCACATCGTCGAAACCCGCAGTATCGACGAACAAAACGGGGCCCAGAGGCAGCAGCTCCATCGGTTTCTCAACCGGGTCGGTTGTTGTGCCCGCAACAGGCGACACAACGGCGACGTCCTGTCCCGTAAGCCGGTTGAGAACCGAGGATTTCCCGACGTTGCGACGACCGAAGATCGCGATATGGAGTCTCAGACTCTTTGGAGCACGTTGCATGTCTTCGTCTCCTCTCGGCGTTTAAGAGAATCCCCTCGGTCTCTTGCTAACGGCCTTTCTGTCCGGTTCAGGATAGCTTTAACCCGGTCGACGGAATTTGCCGCTCGATCGCTCGGGTAGATTGTGTAAAGCCGTCTGTAACGATCCGGCGTGATGTTTGCCATGATTACATTGGCGCCGCAACGCAACGCTCTTTCACGGCCATCCGGTGCGATCGCGTCAAAGGCGGTCGTGGCGGGAATGTGGACCGGCCCGAGCGCCAACCGGGCGGCGGCAACGAAACGAAGCGAGACGTCGATATCGCCTGCGGGGGCGGCAGCCAACGGCGTGCTTGGATGAGGCACGAAAGGACCAAAGGCGGCCATGTCGATGTCGAGTCTTCTCGTCAGCAGGATATCGTCCGCGAGGTCCCCCGGTGTTTGAGTTGGCAGGCCGATAATGCAGCCACTGCCAATCTGATAGCCGAGGGCCCGCAAGCTGCCAAGTGTGGAAAGTCTGCCGTTCAGATCAGAATCTGGATGTAGTTTCTCGTAGAGCGCCTGTGCCGCGGTTTCGTGTTTGAGCAGATACCTGTCGGCTCCCGCTTGCCTCCACTGCCTGAAGCAATCCGAGGATTTGACGCCCACACACAAGGTCACTGCGACATCAAATTCCTTCTTTATCGCCGAGATCGTGCTGGCAAGCCGACCGGCTTGCTCATCATCGTTCTCGCCGCTCTGGAGCACTATGGTGCGCACCCCGTTTCGGTCAGCATTTGATACGACGAAGAGTATCTCGTCGGTGCTCATGGTGTATCTGGGCAGTGCACTGTTATCCCGCCTTAGCCCGCAGTAGAGGCAGTTGCGGCTGCACACGTTCGAGAACTCGACTATTCCTCGAAGGTGCACTTCATCGCCGCAGTGCGTGAATCGACTCGTATCAGCCATCGCGAACAGTTCGTCATTCTCGCGGTTGATGAGCCCTGCCATTTGGTTGTGCTCCAACATCATCGGCCCCGTTGCCCAGAGGCGAACTTGCTCAGAAAGTCAACGAGCTTCTCGCGTTGACCTTCTGAGAGCGTTCCCCAACAGTCGGATACGAGACCGATGTTCTCGTCCAGGGGGATCCGGCACATCTTGTCTGCGAGCGGCGTTTCGTCGACCTTGCCCGCTAGATAAGACCAGCGACGGCCGAGTATCTCTGCGAACCAGAGGTGAGCGCCGAAGGCTTCATTAACGAGCCGGGAAATAACGCTATAAGCAGCAACGCAATTCAGTCCTCGGGCGCTCGCCTCTATAGACTGCAGCCACCTGTCAAAATCTGAGATCTCTTGCTCCATTTTCAATTGCCTCGATCCGCGCTCTCAGCACGGGTCTGATATTTTCAGGAATATCATCCATGCGTTTCTCTATCAGTTCCTCTCCGATTCTCCTCGTTTCCTCCGAGGAGTAGTCAAGCAGATACTCCTTGAACGTAAGAATCGCGTTCGGTATGCAGAACTGGTGGACCTTGCCCTTCTTGGCGATGCTCATGAAATAGCTGCCGGTTCTGCCACAACGGTATCCCGCGGTGCAGAAGGAGGTAAGGTACCCCATCTGGGCCAGCTCCCTGGTGACCTCATCGAGACTCCTGGTGTCGCCAAGCAGGAACTGCTGGCGTTCGGCTTGTTGCGCTTCATATGACTCGCTGTACGCGCCCACCCCTATCCTTGTGGAGGCGTCGGTCTGGGTGCATCCGACGTTAATCACGTCGCGTCTTATCTCCGCGGGCTCCCTCGCCGTTATGATCATGCCCGTGTACGGAACGGAAAGACGGATAACGGCAACCAGCCTTTTGAAATCCTTGTCGCTGACCTTGTACGGGCTG
Source organism: uncultured bacterium (assembly GCA_964524145.1). GTDB lineage: Bacteria > Hydrogenedentota. Next base: position 33,069 of record CAZGCA010000003.1, read on the forward strand.
TTCAGGCTCAACGGAGTGTTGGCGGCTGGCTCCAACCTTGGAAACGAGATGGTATGGGGTCCCACTCCCCCGAACTTCTCCTCGAGATCGATTGTATGGTACAGCAGGCCCATCACCTCGAACTTCCAATCATACAGACCAAAAAGCGCTCCGATTGCCACGTCGTCAACGCCCGCTTCCTGAGCACGATGCAACGCATAGAGCCGCCACTGGTAGTGTGCTTTGATGCCGGGCGGATGCACCTTCCGGTATGTTTCATGGTGGTATGTCTCCTGAAACACCTGGTACGTTCCAATACCAATATCCTTGAGCACCTTGTAGTTGGCGACGCTTTGGGGTGGTGCGTTGATGTTTACGCGCCTGATCTCTCCACTGCCTACTCGCGTGTCGTAGATCGTGCGGATAGTATCGGCAATGTAGTTGATGTCGGAATCGGGATGCTCACCGTATACCACAATCAGACGTTTGTGGCCGACAGATACAACGGCTCTTGTTTCTTCCCGGATCTCGTCTAGAGTCAATCTCCGCCTTTCCTCAGCTTCGTTCTCTTTCCTGAAAGCACAGTACAGACATGAGTTGACACATAGATTGCTGCAATAGAGCGGTGCAAAGGTTACGATCCGAGGACCGTAAACGCGAGACTTTATCTGGCCGGCCGTCTCAAACATCTCCTCCCACAGTTCCTCATCCTGAACGTTGAGAAGCGTTGCAGTTTCATGAGGATCTAGCCGCTGAAGCGACAGTGCTCGGTCCAATATGTCCCGGATCTGATGTGGCTCTGGATTGCGGTTCCTACAAAGGTGGCCCTCTATTGCCCCATCATCTATGAAATCTTTACCGTCATCGAGGTAGCGAGCGAACTCGTCCTCCTTTATCACTGTGTCAATCCATCTTTCGCAGGCTACGGTACCCATGGTTTGTTTCCTTTGCAGTACATCTACGCTTCCACCACTGGACAATTCGCTCGCTCCATCAGGTAATCAACAGGTGAACCGAAGAGCTTCTTCACCCATTGCGGTCTTTGCGATCGAGTCGTTACAACCAATTCCGGCTTTTCCTTTCTTATTATCGCGAGACATTGTAATGCAAACCTCCCAGTGCCAACATATGTGTTAACGGCGACTCCTTGCTGCTCAGCCCTTGCTGCTATCGAGCCCACTTTCTCTTTCGCTTTTTCCTCGTGTTGCTCGAGGATCTCCCTCTCGCACTTGTCTGTCAGCTGACTGAAAAGCCCCAAGTCTGTTCCAATCAGGTATCGCGCCAGATTGACATCAACGATCTGTGCGACCACGAGTCGACGGCTGTCCTGCCTTGCCTTCTCAATGGCAATCGCTTCGGCTTTATCGGATTGCCGAAACGTTGACAACGCTAACAGTATCGGTTTCATGTGACGTTCGTTCCTCGTTCGGATTCCTCTCCATCATCACCAAGAGCAGGCAAGCTGACCGTGAACGTGCTGCCCTTCCCGGGCCTGCTTCTCACCGTAATCCTGCCCTGGTGCATCTCGATGAAACGCTTCGCAAGACTCAACCCGAGACCGGTCCCCGCCACCCGCGCGGTGTATTGGTTCCTCGCCCTGAAAAACTCCTCGAACGCCTTCTCTGTTTCTTCGTCTGTCATCCCGATTCCGTCGTCGCACACCGCCACGTTCACATACAGACCGTTGCTCCCCACGTCGACGTTGATATGGCCTTTCTCGGGGGTATACTTGATGGCGTTATCGATGAGGTTTGTAAAGACGCTGAGCATTGCATCTCTGTCTGCCAGAATCTCTTCGACCCCGTCGGTCGAATGCAGAGCGAGCTCGATATTCTTCGCTGCCGCTTTTTCTCTGCATGACTCGACAGCCTCAGCCACGATGTCACCTACCTCAAGCGGCGACCGTTTGACGATAAAATTCCCGGTCTCCATAGCGGTAAGGTTCATCAGCTCCGACACCATCGTTCGCAATGCCCTGGCCCTCGCCAGTGCTCGTTGCATCATCTCCCGAGCCTTTTCTGAGTCCTCCTTAACGAAACCACCAAGTATCACGTTCAAATACCCTTCGATGGCGCCAAGAGGGCTCTTGAGTTCGTGGGCAACCATGGAGACGAACATCGATTTGGCGGTTTCCAGCTTCTTCAAGGAGGTAATGTCCCGCAGCACCGCGACTGCTCCCAGTGTTTCCCCATTTGGCTCCACGACTGGGCTCGCGTTGACCATGTGAACGGACTTCCCGAAAGCGATCTCCTTTGAAACGATGGCGGGGCGCGAGCCCGCCTCCAAAGCCGCCACAAGCAATTCTTTTAGTGGCGCGCATTCCAGAGCATCGAGCGGACTCGGAAGGCAGAGGGCGACGCATTCTGGAATTCGCAGCCCCGCCGCGGCATTGCGCAGCACCAGCTGCCTATCTCGGTTCACGACGAGAACCCCGTCAGTCATACAGTTGATGATGGTCTTGCTTTTCGACCGCTCGAACGCCAGCTCCAACAGTCGTCTTTCCCGCTCTTCGCGAAGACGTCTCGCCTCGATTGAGACTGCCCGTTTCTTTAGACTCGTGTTGACTGCGACGAGCAGCTCATCGGGTGTGAACGGCTTGGGGATGTACCCGTCTGCCCCCCGTTTTGTGGCTTCTACGGCCGTACGAATGGTGGCATAGGCGGTGATCACAATCAAAACGATGTCTTCATCCTCCTGCCGTATTCGCTCGATAAGCTCGATGCCGCCCATGCGAGGCATCTTAAGGTCTACGAGAACCGCAGCGAAATCTCTCGACTTCTCGAAAAGCTCAAGACCTGCCACGCCGTCCTCGGCAGACGCCACGTCGTAGCCCTCTGATGCAAGAACCTTGCGACAGCCTTCTCGTATCCCGCGCTCGTCATCAACAACCAGGATTCGAGTACCGTCGACGCTCATGTGTCATCCTCTTGGGTACAACCCATCAAAAGCTCTTCGATCTTCGCCAACAACACTTCGAAAGGGACAGGTTTGTCGAAAAACGCATCAGCGCATATTGCGTCGAGCTCCTCAGGGGTACGGGGCGTGAAGTCGAACCCACGTCTGCTTGATACCGAGGTGACGATGATCACGGGTACATTCGCAAAGCGACGGTCCTGCTTGATTTGTTTTGAGAACGAGAAACCTGAATCGAGTGCCTGCATCATGAGGTCTGTGATTACAAGGCTGGGCTTCTCGGTCCCCATCGTTGCCAGCGCTTCACACGGGTCAGTGGCGCACACGGTCCTGTAGCCTCTCGATTCCAGAACGTGTCTGTTCATCTCGAGAAAATCGATGTCGTCGTCGACCAACATGATGACGGGGGTCTCGCGTGCCATTGGTTTGTTCTCCCTGCCCAGTGAGACTCTATGTGCTCAGCATCTTGTTGACCTGGTCAAGCAGATTCTGCGGCTCGATGGGCTTTTCAACAAAAGCGTCCACCGGCAGCCATGTCTCGTCCGTTTCGAATTTGTACGGGACGGTGTCGTTGACCGAGGTTACCATCAGAATCGGGATGTGCTTCGTCTGTTCGGAGTTGCGCAGGTCGCGCGACACGTTGAACCCTTCGGTCCACGTCGCCATCATGACGTCGAGAACAATGAGGTCAGGCATTTCGGACCGCGTTTTCTCCAGACATTCTTCTCCGTTGACGGCTGCAACAACTTCGTAGCCGCCCTTCTCGAGTACCGCCCTGTTGATGTCCACAAAGTCGGCATCGTCGTCAACCAGCAGCACTTTCTTCTTCGTGTTCATTTCATGCTCCTTTCCTAAGCTACGGACTCAACGTGACCGAGATCGATCTCCCGCTCATCCTGTTCTTCTCGCCCGACAGGAATACAAATAGAGAAGGTTGTGCCTTTACCTTCCTCACTCACAACCGAAATATCGCCGTAGTGCATCTTTACCACCCCGTATGCGATTGCAAGCCCAAGCCCCGTACCTTGACCCAACTCTTTGGTCGTGAAGAACGGGGTGAAGAGCTTGGGAATGCTCTCTTGCGGGATACCGCACCCATTGTCGCTGACCGTAATCTCCACTGCGTCGCTCTCGTTGGCCATACGTGCTGCTATTCCGACCTCCCCTGAGCCCGGAATTGCGTCAATGCCGTTCTGCACAAGATTCACGAGCATCTGTTTGATCTGTGTTCGGTCGATCATCATCGTGGGCAGACCATCCGCCACATCGCTTGCCAGGCAAACACCCGCAGCCTTCCCCTTGGGCGCCATGATTGATACGACCTCCTCCACGATATCCGACAACTGCGTCGGCGCTTTCGAAACCCGCGATTGCCGAGCAAAGTCGAGCAGCCCTCGGACAATGTCCTTACAGCGCGTCGCCTCATTGACGATCAGTTGCAGATCCTCACGACCGGGATCCTCGTCCTTCATTTCTTTCAGCAACATATGCGAGTAGAGGAGAACCGTCCCAAGCGGGTTGTTGACCTCGTGGGCGACCGCTGCAGAGAGCTGTCCCATAGAGGCGAGCCGTTCCGATACGACAAGCTGACGCTGTGCAGCTTCGAGCTCCTTGCGCGATTTCTCCTCCGCTCTCAGTGCCGCATCCGCCATCTCACTTACGGTCCCCACGCAGAAAGCGACGAGAACGAAGAAAAATGTTCTTCCAACATCGGCGGCCAGAGGTTCCGCCGTACTCGCAAACGGTCTCAGACAGAAAACCAATGTGCCGAAAAGCACACCTACCCATATGGACTTCCGTCCCCACCACATTCCCGTCAGGACAACCGGTATGTAGACAAAATGCGTACAGACGATGTTCATGTGGAGTGCCAGACGGCAATAGGTAATGAAACAAGAGCACACGGCGATTATCAGTACCACCGGTCCTTTTCTGTCTTGCAGGGCTCGAAACAATCCCCAGCCCCAGACCTTAATCGTACTAGCGTTCGCTGTGGCGTCTGTGACTTCTGTCCTCATCCTCGCCTTTTTCCCTGAAACATGGTTTCTTCGTTCTGTTCACCAATCGCGTTCTTTACACATCGAGCCACATCATTTCATACCAGTTGCCTCGCCTGGTAATGTGTATGCAAGAGGTGATGAGACTTTTCGCCCAACGGTTCTCCAAGGAACTCTTCGTAGATCTGTTTGATCTCGGGGTTCTCGTGCGATTTCCGAAGCTTCTTGCCTTCGTCTTCCCGGTAGATCGCTTCAATCCTTGCCCGGCGAACGTCATCGGTTGTCAGTCGCGGCTGGCCGCCGCCGCCAATGCACCCGCCGGGGCATGCCATTATCTCGACAAAATGATACTCGGCTTCGCCGGACCGGATTCGCTCGATCACCTTCCTCGCGTTACCGAGACCATGAGCCACGGCAACGTTGAGCGTGACACCTTCGAGAAATGACCATTCCGGAACCGTCCCGGTGATCCCGACCGACGCCTCCTTGACCCCATCAAGGCCTGCAATGGGCTCGACATGAAGGTTCTCGAAGGGTAGCGGTTTGCCCGTGACAATCTCGTATGCTGTCCTGAGAGCAGCCTCCATCACGCCACCCGTGTTTGCAAAGATGTCCGCCGCTCCGGAGGACATCCCGATCGGGGCGTCCATCTTATCGTCGGGAAGGGCGTCGAAATCCACGCCGGTCTGCTTGATCATCCGACCCAGTTCGCGGGTGGTCAGTACCACGTCGACGTCTCGCACTCCGCTGTCCTTCATCTCGTCGCGCTGCGCCTCGAACTTCTTCGCGGTGCAAGGCATAACGGAGACGACGAATATGTCCTCGGGATCCTTCCCTATCTTCTCTGCATAATAGGTCTTCGCAACAGCGCCGAACATCTGCTGCGGCGATTTGCAGGTGGAAACATTCGCGAGCATATCGGGGTAGAAGTACTCTATGTACTTGATCCACCCTGGAGAACAGCTCGTGAACTGTGGCAACGCGACCTCCTCCTTGTCAACAAGCGCCTTCTTGAGCCGCGTCAACAGTTCCGTGCCTTCTTCCATGATGGTCAGGTCCGCAGCGAAGTTGGTGTCGAACACCGCGTCAAACCCCAGCCGGCGCAATGCCGAGACCATTTTGCCTGTAACCAGCGTACCCGGCGGGTAGTCGAAACACTCGCCAAGCGCCGCCCGGATAGCTGGTGCCGTTTGCACAACCACGTGTTTGTCCGGGTCGTCCAACGCGGCCCACACCTCGGCGATCTGGTCCTTCTCGCTGATAGCACCGACCGGGCACACGGCGGCGCATTGACCGCACTGGACGCACACCACAGTGTCCAGGTCATTGCAGAACGCCGGACCGACGACGGTGTCAAACCCTCGGTTTTGTGGAAACATCGCGGCCACACCTTGCACTTCGCCGCACACGGCAACACATCGCCGGCACAGAATGCACTTCGACGTGTCGCGCACAAGAGCCGGGGTACTGGAGTCCTCGATCTTCCTGCTTGTCTCGCCGGTGTATTTCACGTCCCTGATACCCAGTTCACGCGCAAGCGCCTGAAGCTCGCAGTCGTCGTTTCGCTCGCACGTCTGGCAGTCGCCATCGTGGTCCGACAGCAAGAGTTCGACTACCATACGACGCGCATCCCGAACGCGCCGCGTGTTGGTGTGTACCTTCATCCCCTCGGTCACCGGAGTCACGCAGGAGGGTATCAGTGTCCGGGCACCCTCGACTTCGATCAGGCACACACGGCACGCACCTATGGCCTGAACGCCTTCCAGGTAACACAGCGTTGGTATCTTGACTCCGATCCGGTGGGCGGACTCAAGTATGGTTGTTCCCTCTTCAACTTCCGTTTCGATGTTGTCAATTGTCAGTTTTGGCATCTCAAGTAGCTCCTCTCGGCTCAACTCTCTTCCCTGTAGTCACAGCGGAGACACCTCTTTGCTTCTCGCAAAGCAACGGTCTCGCGCCACGGCAACTCGACTTCGTCGAAATTGTTTCGTCGTTTTGCAACAGGAATCAGACGCATCCTCGCCCGAGCGTACTCGACGGGATCCGCCTCAGGATCGAAGAAAGTATCCAGGGGCTTCTCTTCTCGCCAGAACGCGTGATTCTCGCCGGTAAGGTACATATCGATTCCGACGGCTGCTCTCTCGCCGGTGCCGACAGCCTGCGCCACCGAGGCAGGGCCGCTCGCCGCATCGCCCCCAGCGAATACCCACTCGACTGAGGTCTGTCCCGTAACGGGATTCACCGCGATGAAGTTGCGTCTCGCAAGTTGCAGCTCAGTGCCGTCGAGGATCTCGGTCGGATCGAGCACCTGACCGATCGCCGCAATGACCTGATCGGCTTCCAGGTCAAAGTAACCTTCGCCGGAGTCCACCGGGCGCTTCCGCCCGCTCCGGTCAAACTCACCCAGCACCATGCGGCTGCACTTCACGGAAGCGACAGTGCCGTTCTCGATGAGAATCTCAGCTGGTGCCACCAGAAAGTCCATGTGCACACCTTCTCGACCTGCTTCTTCGACTTCTTCAGCATACGCGGGCATTTCTGCGCGGGTTCTGCGGTACAGCAGACTAACCGACTTCGCACCGAGCCGAACGGCAGTGCGCGCAGCGTCGACCGCAGCGTTTCCGCCTCCTATCACCACTACGTTCTTGCCGACGGGAACCGAGCCGCGCAGGTTATAGGTGCGGAGAAAATCAACCGCCTCCGTTACCCCGACGGCCTGTTCACCCGGGATACCCAACCGCATGCCTCGCGGAGCACCGACTCCGAGGAAGACAGCTTCGTATCCTTCATCACGTAACCCGTCCAGGGTGAAGTCCGTACCGAGCCTGACGCCCGTCTCGATGTCGACTCCCATGCGTTCGATCATCCGCACCTCACGTGCAAGTACCTCGCGCGGCAGGCGGTAGGCGGGTATAGCCTGCGTGAGCATTCCGCCTGGACGCGGTTCCGCTTCGAACACCTTCGGGCGATACCCCAGGCGCGCGAGGAAATACCCGCACGAAAGGCCAGCGGGACCTGCCCCGACTATCGCTATCTTGCGTGCGGCGTTCTCCTCGTTCTCCCAGACTTCAGGAAGCTGTACCGTGACCTCCTGCTCGACCATGAACCGCTTGAGACCCCGGATCGATACGGGGTCGTCTATGGTGGTCCTGCGACATTTGTCCTCGCACGTATGGAAACAAACGCGCGCACAAACCGCTGCAAATGGATTTCGCTCCCGGTGCAAGCGCAACGCTTCGGCGTAGCGTTTCTCCTTAATGAGCGAGATATATCCCGGCACATCAACCCCTGCAGGACAGGCGTTCTGGCAGGGAGCGCGCACGATCTCCTGACAGACACCTGCCGAGCAGTGTTTGTCACGGATGTGCTCGACGTACTCCTCCCGGAAATGCCTGATCGTGGACAAGACGGGGTTAGGCGCCGTTTGTCCCAGCCCGCAAAGTGCAGTGTCCTTGATCATGGTGCCGAGTTCTATGAGCCTCTCGATGTCCCCTTCCTCGCCTTTGCCTTCGCAGATGCGCTCGAGAATCTCCAGCATCCGCTTGGTACCGATGCGGCAAGGTGGGCATTTGCCGCACGATTCGTCCTGCACGAACTCGAGGAAGAACCGCGCCATATCCACCATGCACGTATCCTCGTCCATGACAATGAGCCCGCCGGAACCCATTATCGCACCAAGCTCGGTGAGCGTCTCATAATCCACGGGCACATTAAGGTGCTCTTTTGGAATGCATCCGCCGGAGGGTCCGCCGATCTGAGCTGCTTTGAATCGTTTGCCTTCCGGGATACCGCCGCCGATATCGTAGATGATCTCCCCCAGCGTAACACCCATATTCACCTCGACAAGCCCGATATTGTTTACGTTGCCGGTGAGCGCGAATATCTTTGTGCCGGGGCTTTTCTCTGTGCCAACCGAGCGAAACCAGTCTGCACGGTGCAGGATAATGAGCGGCACGTTGGCGAGCGTCTCGACGTTGTTCAGCACGGAGGGCATGTCCCAAAGCCCCTTATTCGCCGGGAACGGCGGGCGTGGGCGGGGTTCGCCGCGCCGCCCCTCAATCGAACGCATCAGCGCCGTCTCTTCGCCGCATACAAAAGCCCCCGAACCGCGGGAAATGTGAATGTCAAACGAGAAGCCCGTACCCAGGATATCTTCTCCCAGCAGTCCCCTCTCCCGGCACCGTTCTATGGCGGTGGTCAAACGTTGCAAGGCTAGCGGGTACTCGGCACGGCAGTATACGTAGCCGACGTGCGCGCCGATGGCCTTGGCTCCGATGATCATCCCCTCGAGCACTGCGTGCGGGTCGCTCTCCAGGACGCTGCGGTCCATGAAAGCCCCGGGGTCTCCTTCGTCAGCGTTGCACAAGATGTACTTCGTGTCTCCTTCTGCCTTCCGGCAAAACTCCCACTTCAACCCCGTCGGGAACCCAGCTCCCCCTCGCCCGCGCAACCCTGAACGCTTCATCTCGTCAATGATCTGTTCAGGCGTCATTTCAGTGAGAGCCCGAACGGCGGCTGCGTACCCGTCCCTGCCGATATACTCCTCGATGCTCTCGGCAGCGATCCGTCCTTTGTTGCGCAGCACCCTGAGGTTTTGGCGCGCAAAGAACGGAATGTCTTTGAAAAGAGGGATGGCCTGATCAGTCACGGGATGGCGGAACATCAGCCGCTCGACCGGTCGGCCTTTCAGCACGTGTTCTTCAACCAGTTCGTGGGCGTCATCCGGGGCGAGCTTCTGATAGAAGAACCCTCCGGGATAAAGAACCATGACGGGACCTGCGGCGCAGAACCCGTTACAACCCGTCTCAACGACCGCGACCTCATCCCGCAGTTGCTGTTTGTCGAGCTCGGCGAGCAGCGCGTCTCTTACTTCGGCTGACCCCGAAGAAAGACAACTGGTGCCGCAACACATAAGCATGTGCATACGTGGTAGCTTCATTGGCGATTCCCTTTCCTTTCCTGTGCCGACCCTGCACCCAGACTCACCACAAACTGGGGGACTACCGTGCCGCCCAGAATGTGCTCGCGAAACACAAGACGCGCCTTTTCGGGGTCCAGGTCGCCGTAGAGGACGGTTTCACCCCCCAAAAGATCGACCGTCATGACAGGTTCGTGCGAACATACGCCGATGCATCCGGAAGTCGTGAGACGGATATCGCTTCTCTCACTCGATGCGATCTCGTCCATGAGCACGCTCATCACCTCTCGCGACCCACTGGCGATACCGCACGTTCCCATGTGCACGGTGACGCACGCGCGGTACCCATCCTCCCGCAAAGCGGTCTCGGCCATCACCTTTTCTTTGATAGTCTGCAGGTCTTTCAGACTACGGATTCTCTTGTCAGGATTCACGTTACGGTCAGCCATGCTCTTCTCCCTCTTCGAGACGTTCTTCCTCGTAGTACCGCCTCATTATCTCGCCAACCCGCGTAGGACGAACGCGCTTGTATACCTCTCCATCAATAGAGATGGTAGGGGCGAGCCCACATGCGCCAAAACAGCGCGCTACCTCAAGCGAAAACATCCTATCGGACGTTGTCTCGCCCACATCCACTCCCAGAGTCTTTTTGAGGGAGTCAAGCACTCTCTTGCCGCCGCGAACATAACACGCCGTCCCTAAACAAACCCGAACAACGTGTTTTCCTCGAGGAACCGTCGAGAAGAAGGAGTAGAATCCGACGACGCCGGCAACCTCGCTATATGACTTGTTAAGCCCCAGGCTTATCCGCTTAAGCGCTGACTCCGGCAGGTAACCGAAGATGCTTTGCGCGATCTGCAGGACCGGGATAAGCGCGCCGGGCTTGTCCCGGTAATCGAGCAGCACTTCGTCAAGTCTGGCGAGCAACTCCTCCTCATCGACTTCCTCCACACACGTACAGCTTCCGCTTTCGTTCATGCCTTTACCTCACCTTTCCACAATCTTCGAACATCATGACCCAACCCCCATTGACTCGAGGGCAGCGTTTACCTTTGCCAGTATCTCGCGCGCAACCACAAGACCGCAGCACCCGCTGATACACTGTTCCTTCGCAACGTCTGAGAACCGGATCACCTGTTCCCGGTCGCCGACGCGAAGTCGGCACGACAAATTCAGCTCCGGATTGGTGCACGCCACTGACGAAAGTGTCGTGGCAAGATTGCCCAGTGGGCTCCTGTCAACGTGATCGAGCTGCATTACCGCCTCAACGGCGATTCCACCCAACTCGGAGTGGTATATCGTGATGCTTCCGCCCGCTTGTTCCGCTGCCGCACGAAACAGGCTCAGGCCAAGCCCTGTACGCTTCCCTCCTTTTGTGGTGTAGAAGGGATCTGTCGCTTTATCGGGAGCGACGGTAAGTCCGGATCCGTTGTCCTCGACGACGATCTGCAGAGTATTTTCGGCCGGACTCTCAACGATGGTTACTGAGACCACCGATGCGTCAGCTCGAATGGAGTTCTCTATTAGATCGAGAATGTGAAGTGACAGGTCACGCACAACAACACCATCTCCCGTCGATTCCCTTCAGTGCCAGGGCAAGCTCATCGAAACTCGGTTCGAACATCTCAAAGACAGTGCAACACGTCCCGATCTCCGAAAGAAAGTGCGCGTCTGAACCGGTAACAAGTGGCAGGCCGAACGAGTCGAACTCCGACACTCGAGACGACCTTAGCGCGGCCGCGGAAACCTCAACGGCGTCGAAACCCGCATCGCCAGGGAATAGCCCAAGTTGGCTCATCACGCTGAACGATGGTCTGTCGACATGCGCTGCGACAGCGATCCCGTTATGCTCTTTAATATGGCGCACGGTATCGGACAGGTTGAGATCTGTTGCCGCCGACAACATCTTTGTCTCGAGATTCACGACCTTGCCTTGGGCATCGATACACAGCTGCTCCTCCAGCTCACAGCGAGCAGCATTCAATTCGGGAAGTGATGATTGGATGCCATCGCTGGCCGAACCTGCCGCCTCCGCGCTGGGGAACAATCCCACAACATGAACTTCCTCCGCGGTGGTTATCTCCATACCGGCAAGCACGATTATGTCCTCGGCTGCCGCCTCCTGCACGGCACTCACGTTTCCCGCGCTGTTATGATCGCAGATGGCAATCATCGCAATTCCCCGGTCCCAGGCCGTCCGCACGATGGCGGGTGGCGTCATATCGTTCGAGGCGCAGGGTGAAAGCGCCGTATGAACATGCAAATCCGCCGCGAACCTTTTCACTCATGATGCCCTCTTAACCCAAGGGCATACAGCTGCCCCACGATGTCGAACGTCGACTGTGTCGAAGTGTACAACCGTACCCGCAACTCAAGCGCTTTCTTCTTCACGGACTCCTCCGGAACCCTGCCGGACGCGAAAATCACTGTTGACACTCCTGCGTGAACCGAGACGGCAACCACGTTCATATGCACCTGGATGGTTACAAGCACGCCCCCGGTCGGAGCGTTTGCAAGCACATCGCTCAGAAGGTCCGACGCGTGCCCCGAGACCACGTCCACGTCTTCACCATCTCCCAATTCCGGAGTGAGGTTCTCGAACCCAAGCTTCTCAGCAATCTCGCTCAGTCTCACGTTGTCTTATCCTCATGCAGTGGAAGATGCACGCAATCACTCGCGGTCGCCCTTCCGAGGACTATGTCCTCAGCCAGGGCGCTACACGTTGGCGCACCGCACATCCCACAATCCTTTCCGGGAAGGCTTCGTTCCACCTCATCCATTTTCGAGAGCTTCTCGATAGCTTTCGAGATGTCCTGATCGAGACGAACCCCTGTGCGGGCCGAAAAGGGAACCTGTCGGCGAATCGCACGCGCGTTCCTGTCGAGTCCACCTCCCATCCGAGCCCAGCGATAGCGCGAAACAAACGGGTCCTCGGTGAGCAGGGGTGACCCGAAACAGGCTTGGTCACAAGCGAACAGCTCAATGACCTCAACGTCTCCCAACAGGCCGTTCTCGGCTTTCTCAAGAGCGCTCATGACGTGCTGCATACCGCTGATTTGCAGAACGTTTACGGCACTGTCGGTGTTTGCCGGGAGTTGTCTGGGTCGTCTATCCGCCGCGTTGGGGGTTGTAGTGATCATGGGCAGGACCGCGTTACGCAGGCTTGAAGGAGCCACCGTTTCGACATTCGGCTTGAGTCCTGTCGAAAGAAGCGCCGTACGCTGACTCGGACAAGCAGCCACCAGCACGACGTGACAACCACCCAACACCTCGCATACAGCCTCCATGGGAGAGAGGAACGGCGCTACGTTCTCGATCAGGGACGGAAACCGCATCTCGACAAGGTTTACAACTGCAGGGCACACGGGAGAAATGACCGGTCTCGTTCCTGCCTCTTCATGCGCGTACCCGACGACCGCGTTCTGCAGCGCCCGTTCCCACGTTTCTGTTGGACGCACCTCTGAGAATCCCATGGCTGTCAGCACTCCAAGAACCTCCTGTGGAGGTACCCCGCCACCGAACTGAGCTACGAACGCCGAAGGTAAGATCAATACAGTGTCTTTCGATGGCCTTTGTACGGCGGAGGTTGCCGGCATTCCCAATGCACCAGTCTCGCACGCTTCGATGCACGCCGCACAATCAATGCAAAGATGCTCGAGTATCTGCGGCGTGCTGTCACGCACACGCAGTGCCTGTGTCGGGCAGACGCGCAAACAATGCAAGCAGCCGCAACACCGATCCGGTTCCACATGGACAGAATTCGCGGCTGGGCGCAAAATACCCTGAGGGTCGAAGATGATCGCGAAACTAACGCAGGTTCCTTCCCCGACGGTGGAGCGAATCGCGAAGCGATCGCTGTTCTTCTTGATGTTGGGCAACCCCATGCCCGCTCCGAAACCAAGCTCCCTGGCAAACGCCGGCGCGGTCGAAAACCCTTCTTGCATTGCCAGGCTGGTGTCGCTTATACCCGGTCCTTGATCCATTACCTCAACGTCAACCTGTCCGGTATCAATTGTGACCTGCATCGTACCCTTTCGCGCATGAATGGCCACATTCATCTCGGCTTCGTACGCTGCGATGATCGCGCGGCGAATGTCCTTCGGTCCAACACCAATTCTTTTTAGCCGCTCTTTGAACCGGCTCGATGCCTGTCCCGCTCGCGCAAGGTCGCCGCCCTCGATGGTGTAAACCTCGGTGTTCATCACCCCGTCTTGCATTGTTCCGCAAGAACTCTATACAAGCGTCCGCAGGTCTCAAACATGCCAACCGGCGACACAATGAGCACTGTCCCATTTTCACTGGCCGCTTTCAGCCCGTCCGGGTCCGGAACACCACCGTTCAACAGGCAAATGCCCGGCACTTCAACAAGTTCTGCGGCACGGACGAGCGCCATGTTATTTAGATTGGTCACGACCAGAGTCGCATTTGAGGCCCCATTGAGGATGTCACTCACTCTGTCTCCAGCACAGACTGTATCGATTTCCACGCTGGCGGCCTTTGCTTCGTTTGTCAGGATTGCGGCCTCAATGCCGCACGCCAAGTTTTTCAATGTCATGTGAGTCTGCCTTCTTCTAGAATCTCGCTATGCTGCTATGCACGTGACAAGAGCAACTCCCGTACCGTGGACGCCTGTGCACAAGGAATCGATGTAAGATGGACTCGCTGTGTAGGTTATGGGTGGACGACCGCTGCGTCGCCAGCCGGGGCATTATGTGCGCAGAGCGCACACAAGGCGAGCCGGAACACTGCAAGCGTCGCGTAACGTATTGGATAGTAGCAGGATAGGGCCGACTGTGTGCAGATCGCACATGTGCGATCCGTACACACTCGTCTTAGTGCCGGAAATCTTCTCTCTGAAGGCCGTACTTTCTCAGCCTATCGTAGAGGGCCTTCCGCGATATCCCGAGCATACTGCACGTCGAGCTAATCTCGCCACGGTTCTCCCGAAGTGCCCCCTCGATAGCCCGCCTCTCAGTCTGCTCCATTTCATCGCGCAGCCGCCCGGATGTTGCAGGCAACGAAAGCAGCCGGGGAACTCCGTCAGCCTCGTCCGGGGTGAACGCCCCAACTCCCCCATTGTGTGAGGTGATGACCATGCGCTCGACAGCATGTTTGAGCTCTCGCACGTTTCCGGGCCATGCATATCGGAGCATCTCGCCGAGAGTCTGCTCGGGCAGTTCCGGAACCGGTATTCCACTCTGGTTGGCAGATCGTCGCAGGAAATGCGATATCAGCAACGGCAAATCGTCGAGTCGTTCTCGCAGAGGGGGAACGTTTATTGAGAGGACAACAATACGGTGGTAGAAATCCTCTCGCATGCACCCTTTTCGTACCAGCTCTTGTACATCCCTCTTGGTAGTGGTAAGAAGGCGGATATCCACCCCTCGAGCAGTATCTTTGCCAAGGGGATACACAAGAGAATCCTCGAGAACACGGAGGAGTTGCACCTGGGCTCGTTCGGAGAGACTCTCGACCTCGTCGAGCAGCAACGTCCCTCCCGATGCCGTTACGAGCCTGCCGTCCCTTTGCTTCTCCGCACCGGTAAACGCTCCTCGCGAGTGGCCGAACAGTTCGCTTTCCAGCATGGTTTCGGGCAGGGCTCCGGCATTCACCGGAACAAAGGGCTCGTCCGCACGCGCGCTCTGAGCGTGTATGGCACGAGCCACAAGCTCCTTCCCTACTCCGGTCTCACCAGCAATAAGCACAGGAACGTCCGAACTTGCGGCGAGTTCAATCTGTTCATAAACCTCTTGCATCGCCGGGCTCCGGCCAACCATGCCGAACCGACCGTCCTCCTCGGGCGCCAGCATCTTCAGTCTCCTGCGCAACTGCTGGCTCTCCCTCTGCAGCGTCGTCTTTTCGGCAGCTCGTGCAACCGAGGCAAGAAGCACATCATCCTCGAACGGCTTCTCAACGAAGTCATAGGCCCCGGCTTTCAGACAGCGAACGGCCATGGAGACGTCGCCGTGCCCCGTAATCATGATCACCGGAGGCAGGAGCCCAAGACGAATCGTCTCGGCGAGAAACTCCTCCCCATCCATTCCGGGCATTTTCACGTCCGCCACCACAGCGTCCGAGTCCGCCAGTCCCGGCCACGCGAGAGCAGCTTCAGCAGAGGAAAACAGTTCCACGGTGTAGCCCCGCAACCGCAACATCTGCCCAATTGAGACTCGAGCCGCTTCGTCATCGTCAACGACGACTACGGTTCCTTTGGTGGGCGTTGACGCCTTAGTCATTCTCTGTTATTCCCTCTTCCGCAGTTCGAGCGTGGGGAACCGGCAACCTTACAGTGAACGTAGCGCCCTTCCCGAGCTCGCCGCCGGCCTCGATGCTACCTTCGTGATCCCGTATTATTCTCAATGAAATCGATAACCCCAACCCGGTTCCGTGCCCCGGTTTCTTGGTGCTGAAAAACGGTGTGAACAGCTTCTCAGCGTCTTCGGAGGCAAACCCTTTCCCGGTGTCCTCTATCTCCACGACGACGAGACAATCATTGCCCTCCTCCAACAATGTCTTTACGCTCAAACGACGGTGCTGTGCTTCCTCCATGGCCTGTCTCGCGTTGGTCAGAAGGTTGAGAAACACCTGTTCCAGACGAATTCTATCCCCCATAACCTTCGGCAGATCAGCTGCCAGATCAAGGGTTACTTCAACACCGGACAACTTCAGCTGGGGCGACAGAAACTCAACACTCTCCTTCAAGATGCTGTTTACATCGGCTGCAACAAACTGTTGCTCGGACCGTCTCGTCAGTTCGCGCATCTGGTTGATGATCTTCGATGACCGGTCCACCTGTTCCGATATGAGGCGCAGATTCTCCTTTACCTCCACGGGGCTTCCCACATCCCGATCGATCATGTAGAAAGCGTTTCGGGCGAAATTCCTGATCCCAGTCAAAGGCTGGTTCAACTCGTGTGCGATCGCAGCCGCCATCTCGCCCAGCTCCGCAAGCCGACTTGAATGGACCAACTGTTCCTCCTGCTTCTGGGTGAGTTCGGCGAGTTCCCGGCGCCTCTGCTCGGCTTCCTTCCTGTCAGTGATGTCGTATGCATTGACGAGAATCGCGGGCACTCCTTCAAAGTCGGACACTGAACTCGAGACATCAGCCCACAGAGCACTTCCGTCCGATTTGACAAGTCGGCATTCGTAGTGCAGGTCCGAGAAACCTTCTGCGTCACGCCTCGAGACGAGCCGTTGCACCCGTGCCCTGTCCTCATCATGGATCAATTCCCATATGGACTTGCCAACCATGGAGTCCGGACTATAGCCGAGCATCCTGCCGAACCGTGGGTTTGCGAACAGAATGCCCTCCTTCCCGTAGACGAGGATACCCGTGAGTGACTTGTCTATGAGGAGCCTGTATTTCTCCTCTGAGAAGCGTTGCGCTTCCTGCCCGGCTTTGACCTTCTCGCTCAACTCCCCGACGCAGATCGCCACCACGAAGAAGAAGGTGATTCGCGCTACGTCGCTCCAGATCTGTCCGACGCCTATGCCAAGAACGTGGAAGCAAAGGACCCCGGCACCCAAAACGGCCGCGACAAAGACGCCCTTCCGGCCCCACCACATACCAGCGAGCACAATCGGGATATAGACAAAGTGTGTGTAGACGACGTTCGTGCCCAGCGCCACATGGAAGTATGCACCCAGCCCCGCATAGATCATCAACAACAGGACGATGATGACAATCCGAGGAGTTCGCCACGGTCGCATCTTTCCAAATCCTTTCATTCGGAACACTCTGACCCCAGGCAGGGCATCACCGCGCACAACCGCCGGCTTGGATCCGAGGGCACGGAACCCGTTGGATACAACTCGTTGTCGCCACCACCCTTTGTTTCGAATCCACAGGATGGGCGTGCTTGATCCCAATGTCTATGGTTCGTCATAACTCAAACTGCGCGCTCTTTTCGGCATTTATGCTCTCAGTGCTGCAAGGAGAATCGTGCACGCATCCTACCACTTCCGGAACGCACCAGAAGGCGCTCGGCGTACGCGGTTGTCGCTTCCCGTGGTTGCTCAATGCTAACCGAATACAATTATACTACTCTGACCCCAACTTTCAAAGAGTGGCTCGGATGTGTTCCCATATCCAGATCGCGCCGTCTCCGAACCTAAGAAGCACGCTTCTGTTGCGAGACACACTTAGAGGTTCCATCGATGGCTCGTGCGTCATCGATAGCGGCGGAAGCCGTTAAGCTCGATCCTGCCGGATGTTGGCGGTCAGAATGGAACAGCTGTCTAATCGCAAGGGGCAGTATCTGCGTTTATGAGATCGATCGCGAGACAAGCAGATTCTCCTCATCGACCCGTTCATACTTCGATAACGGATCGTCTTCCAACATTCCCTATTCAACCGCCTTGGACAAGGCCGAGCGCAACGCTGCCGTATCCCGGTTGCAGGTTGATGCCTTCACACCCACCTTCATGCGCTGCGCACACCATTTCTCTATCATCCTGGGCGTGATCTTCGCGTTCATTTGTGGTACCTCCGAGGGCTGGCGCACGCAACAGGAATCGCATATGCCCTATTGCTGCAATGCCATGCGTCACTTTGGTCATCTTGCATGCTTACGTGCTCTAGGCCTGATTGCCTCCGTATGGGCGGCTGTTGCCGATAACTCTGCGCCACAACCGATTGTCTCGCAGGTCATTACAACTCTATGGCAGTAGAGCCCCCAATTCGCAAGTGCAGACTAAGCGCCAGAAACGGCCGGAGATCGGGTGTTTCTGGCATGAGGTGCTTCCGCGGCCACTATCCATTGAGAGGGCATAAGCAAGTAGTCGCGCCATGTCATCGTTTTTTCAGCCGAGGGGATCCGGCGCATGTAGCAATGCCAGGCGCGCACCGGATTGCGGCGCTCCTGAAACGCTGGCTGCTTGGCATTCATCAAGGCGCTGTCAGCGACAAGCATCTGGACTACTATCTTGACGAGTACACCTTCCGGTTCAACCGCCGTACGTCCAGATAACGAGGAATGCTCTTCTATCGGCTTATGCAGCGGGCTGTTGCGACGGCCTCTGTACCGTACTGGCAGCTTGTCGATGGAAATCACAAGATATAGCGGTCACTTGCGTCAGGTGGGTAGCCCCCTAACTTGAATGGTGAACTAGATTCTTACCGAGACATCCTCGATGCGGTGACCGGGACGGGGCGATCCACGTCCATCGGTTATTGATTGCCTGAGCCCTGCGCGCTGCGAACACCATTGTTCTGCCTGGGGGCGATTGACAATTGCGCCCGTTTCAATCTACGATCACTTCGTAAACACAAGGAGATCGACGGAGAATGGACTGTGGCTATTAGGGTCGCGAGAACTGCCGGGTTCTGCATGGGCGTGCGTCGCGCGATGGGTATCGCGCTCCAATCTGCCCACCGGTTAACCACGGGGCGCGACGACAGCGGCGTTTGCACCTTTGGCCCGCTGATACACAACCCTCAGGTGGTGGCCCTGCTCGAGAAGAAGGGCATTCGATCAGTCTCGTCGGCCGAGCAGGTTCGTGGTGACTCTGTTATTATCAGAGCTCACGGTATACCTCCCGAGACGCGCAACGAACTCAAGAAAGCGGGGACCGCTCTGATTGACGCCACCTGTCCCAGGGTCGCCAGAGTGCAGTCCATCGTCAAGAAACACGCCGCTCAAGGGTATTCTGTGGTAATCATCGGCGATCCTGGTCACGCCGAGATTGTGGGGTTGCTCGGGTACGCAAACGGACGGGGCCATGTGGTTTCCAGCACAGAAGACCTGAAGAAGCTCGCCGATGGTTCCGCCGATATCGACCCGAGCCGTCTCTGTGTGGTAGTGCAGACAACCCAGGATCGCGCCAGGTTCGAGTCGCTCGTTGCACGGATTCGGGATAAGTGGCCGGAGTGTGTTGTCTTCGACACAATCTGCGAGTCGACCCAGCAAAGACAGGCGGAGGTCGTGGACCTGGCCGGCCAGGTCGATCTGATGATCATAGTGGGCGGCAAGCAGAGCGCCAACACTCGGCGGCTGACCGAACTCTCCGCCTCAACCGGCACGCCGTCATATCAAGTGGAGACCGAAGATGACCTGCCGGTGGCGGAGGTCAGACGCGCCAAAGAGGTGGGGATCACCGCCGGCGCGAGCACGCCTAACTGGCTGATACGATTAGTGATAGATACTGTCGAACGGATCAAGGAAGAATCCGGCGATGTGCCGCTGCCGAGCAGGTTGTTCTCGAAGTTCATGTACCTCACCACGGCCAGTGGCGTCCAACCGGCTCTGGGAGGGGCGTTCCTGACCTACGCCTGCTGTGTTGTCCAGGGGATACCGATGCGTTGGGAATATCCTGCAATCGCTTCCACGTACATCTTCTCGATAATCCACCTCACGTTCCTGGCGCACCGGGACGCGGCACTGTATAACGAGCCCGCTCGGTCGAGGTTCTACGAGAGGCATGGAGGCAAAATGTCGATCGCCGGAGCGGTCTCGGCGGTGGCCGCAGTCGTGCTGTCCGGGCTCCTTGGGCTCTTGCCCTTCCTGATAGTGTTGTTTGCGGTGTGTGCCGGTGCCGCCTACACGCGGACTATTGTGCCGTCCCGTCTCTTCAAGGGATTCAAGTATAGGAGTCTCAAAGACATACCTGGCTCGAAAGACATCTTCTCTGCCGGCGCATGGGCCGGGATAACTGCATTTGTTCCGATGCTTGCCTCGGGCGCGCGGTTCGGTTTCGCAAGCTTGGCCGCCATAGTCTTCGCGGGAACTATCGCGTTCGTCCGCTCCGTAATCTTCGATGTGCGCCATATTCAAAGCGACCAGATCGTGGGCAACGAGACGATACCGTTGATAGCCGGCAAACGCGCCTCGAAGGTGATGCTGGGCGGGCTGGCACTCTTCCTGGCAGTCTTCCTGGCCGTCTCCGCAAACTACGGCGCGATATCGTCGGTCGGGTACTACCTGACAGCGTGCGTGGCCTACGCATGCGGATACCTCTACCTCTACCACGAGCGCATAATATTCCAGGGGGTCTCATTCGAGGCCGTTGTGGACATGAACTTCTACGTTGCCGGCGCTGTCGCGGCACTATGGTCTGCATACTATGGTTGAGCGCCGCCTCGCCGCGAATTCATCAGAGCCCCTTACTGTCACCGTCATGCGGCTTCGGCCGTCTCTTGCGGAGGCGTTGACAACCTGTGGGCTCAATGTTGCAGAGATCGAGCCCGGCCGCGACGAACCCGGACCACAGAACTGCATCCTTTTCGGGAACGAGTTGGTGATCGTATGGAAGAATGCCCACGAATTTGTCCAGTCGATCGTGGACAAGAGCCTTTTCGCCGAAGCAGCCGAGTTGACCGAAGGGTACGAGAAGGTGGTCTTCGTCGTCGAGGGCAAGGACCTCTACGACGTGCGCAACGTGCATGAGAAGGCGATCCAGGGCGCACTTTCCGCGCTCGTCGTCCAGTACCAAGCGGCTGTGTTGAGGACAGCGAGCCAAGCCGAGACCGTCGGCATTATCGCAACTATCGCACGACACCAACTGCTCGGCGTGCCCGAGGTCTCGATGCACCCCAAACGCAAAGCAGTCGATCTCGCTGACTTGCAGAGGCGAGTCGTCGAGATGTTGCCCTGTGTTGGCCGTGTAGGCGCGCGGAACATGCTGCGCGCGTTCGAGTCAATAGACAGGATCTGTAACGCTTCGGAAGAAGAGCTGGCCGCTGTGCCCGGGATTGGCGCTCGTGGCGCCGCCCAAATACGCCAGGTTCTCTCCGGTGCCTACGAATCGGTCGATACCGAGACCGAGATCGAGGAAGCGGTATCCAGGAACCTGTCGCTGTTGTTCGGTGGCGATGTTGAGCTGGTGGCGAGACAACGTGCCGTTGCCGTGCCCACCGGCCGCGGGATCATAGACCTTGCTGTCGCCGACCGGTCGCGAAAGGTGTTATACATAGTCGAGTTGAAGAAAGACCCGCCCACCAAGAAAGATGTCGCCCAGGTGCGCGGATACATCGACTCGCTGCGACGTAACGCCGCCGGCGACGACGCGCACGTCCTGTCCGAGTTCGCGGCAGGGGGGTTCGAGATTCGAGGCGTCATAGCGTCTCCGTTTGAGCCCAAGCACGCCGTCGCCGCAGGCGAGATAGAGGTACGCGTATTGCCTCGCGAGAAGCTTGCTGAGGCAGTGACGGCGCACTATCACAGAGAACGCACGTTGCGCGAGGTCAACAAGATACTGTCGCCCGAACCGCTTCGTGCAGCGCTCGACGAGCGCAAGGCCGCCTCCGAGACCGTCGTCTGGACAAACGGTTGTTTCGACATACTGCACAAGGGCCATGTGACATATCTCGAGCACGCGCGCTCTCTCGGTGATTGTCTCGTGGTCGGCGTCAACAGCGACGCATCGACCCGCGCGATCAAGGGGCCCGACAGACCCATATTCCCCGAAGACCACCGGGCACGTTTGGTTGCCGCGCTGCGTTGCGTCGATTACGTCACGATATTCGACGAGACCGACACGACCCGGTTGCTCGAGTTGCTCGAGCCGACGGTCTACGCCAAGGGTGGCGACTACACGATCGACACCATCAACCAGGACGAGCGGCGCGTGGTGGAAGCGTACGGCGGACGAATCGCCATCCTCCCGAAGATCGAGGGAGAGTCCACCACGGCCGTCATACAGCGAATCAAGGAAAGATGAGCCGGGATGGCTGCCGATAGACCGCCGAAATCACGTGTGGACGAAGACGTGTTCCGTCTGCTTGCGGAAGCCGTTGGCAAGGAGCACGTCTCCCGGGACCCCGTTGATCTGGTCTGCCATTCGTACGACGCGTCGCGGACCATCGGCAAACCCGACGTCGTGGTCAAACCCGCCTCGGCGGGCGAGGTGAGCAAAATCATGGTTCTGGCTGGAGATGCCGCCGTCCCGGTCTCCCCGCTGGGCGCGGCCTCGGGCCTGACGGGCGGAAGCGTTCCACTCGCAGGGGGTATCGTTCTCGACCTCTCCCGGATGAACCGAATCATCGATATCGACGCAGTCGCCTCAACAGCCACGGTCCAGCCGGGCGTGATAGTCGGCGACCTTCAGCGGCGCGTCGAGGCGCAAGGGCTTTTCTACCCGCCCGACCCTGCCAGCGCCGACTTCTGCACCGTCGGCGGCAACATAGCCGAGTGCGCTGGCGGGTTGCGATGCGTGAAATACGGGGTAACACGCGATTACGTTCTCGGGCTCGAGGTTGTTCTGCCTTCGGGCGCGATCATCCATACCGGGTCAGGCACGCTCAAGAACGTGACCGGATACGACCTCACCCGGCTGTTTGTCGGGTCGGAGGGCACGTTGGGCGTCTTCACGCAGATCATCCTGAAACTCGTTCCGCTCCCGGAGACAGTCCAGACTGCCGCGGCGTTCTTTGAGACCGAGTCGAACGCCATCTCCGCCGCGATAGCAATTCTCCAGGCACGGATCGTGCCACGCGCTCTCGAGTTCATGGATAGCGTCGTCTTGGACAGCATCCAACGCCACGAGGGACGAGACTTTCCCGAAGGCGCCCGTGCGGCGCTGCTTATCGAGGTCGATGGTTCCCGGGCCGACACCGACGCACAGATGGCGCGCGTGCTCGACGTGCTCGACGCCCAAAGCGCGCTCCATAAGGAACGGGTCTCTTCACAGGACGAAAGTGACGAGCTTTGGTCGATCAGGCGGGGGATATCGCCCGCGCTTTACAAGCTCGGCGACAAGAAACTCAATGAGGACGTCTGCGTGCCGCGCAGCAAGCTCCTCGAGTTACTCGAAGGGATCGACGAGATCCGCAGATCACGCGAGGTCATTGTCGGCTGCTTCGGCCACGTCGGCGACGGCAACATACACGTCAACTTCATGATGGACTCGACAAACGCGGACGAATGCTCGCGGGCCGAGCGCGGGGTCGAGGATCTTTTCAACTTGGTGTTGTCGCTGGGCGGCACGCTGAGCGGCGAACACGGTGTGGGGACCGCCAAATCGCCGTACCTGTCGATGGAGATAGGCGACGCAGAGCTCAAGGTCATGCGGTCGCTCAAACGCCTGTTCGACCCGAAAGGCATACTGAACCCGGGCAAGATATTCACGTGAGTCCATCCCGATCACCCCACACCGCTCAATCTGCCGAAACGGACGTGCTGGCCGCGCTCACCGCCAAGTGCGCCAAATGCGGCAAATGCCGGTCGGTCTGTCCCGTCTTCGCCGAGATGGACGACGAACGGTTCGTGGCCCGCGGGAGAATCGCGCTTCTCGACGCGGTTATCGCCGGCGAGCTCGGTGCGTCGCCAAAGCTCATCGAGTCGTTACAGGCCTGCGTCGGCTGCTACCGGTGCGAGGCGGAATGTCCGTCTGCCGTGGACTTCAGCAGTATTCTGCGCGAGTTCAAGTCCAGCCGCCGGTATCCAACGCCGATCTGGGCCCGGTTCGTCTTTCGTCATGTGCTGCCGCGTCGCAGGTTGTTCGACATGGCGATAAAGGCCGGGGCTCTATCGCAGAAGATTCTGCCGCGCGACCGCACCATGCCGTTGCGACATCTGCCCATGCTGCTGCTCAAGGGGCGCAAGATACCGGAACTCGCCAGCAGGAGTTTCTTGCGACAGGTGTCAAGCACCAAGCAGGATAAACCTGTCAGCCAGCCGAAGATGCGAGCTGCGTTCTTCGTCGGCTGCCTTACCAACTACGTGTATCCGCAGGTGGCGATGGCGTCAATGCGTTTGTTGCGCCGGGCCAATATAGAAGTCATTGTCCCGCCCGACCAGGTGTGTTGTGGGGCACCTGCGCTCGCGCTCGGCGACGAGACGGCTGCTCGTAAGCTTATGCGGGCCAATGTGGAGGCGTTCATGAAGCACGACCCGGATGTCATCTTCACCGCGTGCGCGTCGTGCGGGCGCGTCTTGAAGAAGGAGTTCACGGACGTTCTGGGCGCGGACGCGGAGCGTTTTAGCAGTCGAGTCCGCGACATATCCGAACTGCTTGTCGACGAGTTCCAGGAGGTCTCTGCGGCCGTCACGCAGACGGTGACGTATCATGACCCGTGCCACCTCAGATATGTACAAGGCATATACAAAGGGCCGCGCGACCTGCTTGCAAGGCACTCGGACTACAGGGAGATGCCGGGCGCAGATCTCTGTTGCGGGCTCGGCGGCCTGTTCAACCTGTATTACTACGAACTATCACAGGAGATCGCGAAACGCAAAGCCCGGTCAATCGAGAGTGTCGACGCAGATACTGTGGCCACAAGTTGCCCCGGATGTATGCTCCAGTTACAGACTATCGTGAGCGATATGGCAAAGCCTCGACGTGTTGTCCACCTTGTCGAGGTACTGGAACGAGCGATCTCGGCTTCTTCGAACAGCGTCGAAACAGCAGCCGGGGCTTCAGAAACCTCTGAATCGGAGACTGTTAATGCGGCAGCACATGCAGAGCCGTAGCGTGCTCGGGAGTCATGATACATGATAGAATGGACTGGTTGATGGAAAACCCACTGACAATCATCATCCCCGTGCTTAACGAGGAAGACGCGATACCGGAAACCCTGCGTGCATTGATCGACGCGGTCCCCCATACCGATATCGTCGTCGTCGACGACCATTCTACCGACGGCACCCCAAACATTGTCGAGTCGTTCGCGGCTGAACATTCTCGTGTTCGGCTCGTTCACAACGAGATGGAGCGCGGATTTGCGAACGCTCTCAAGACGGGTTTCAAGACCGCCACCACCGAGTTCGTGCTGCCCGTCATGGGCGACCTGTGCGACGAAGTGGCCAAAATACCCGAGATGCTCGAGGTCTGTCTGGACGGCGACTGCGATCTGGTGTGCGGGTCGCGCTACATCAAAGGTGGACGCAAAGAGGGAGGGCCGAGGATACAGACGTTCTTTTCGTGGCTGTTCGGCATTACGATACACCTGCTTACCGGTATTGCAACGCACGACATCTCGAATTCGTTCAAGATGTACCGCAGATCGGCCCTGGAAGCTATCACGATCGAGAGCAGCATGTTTGAGGTATCGATGGAGATGACGCTCAAGGTCTTCTTTCAAGGCGGCAAGGTGGCCGAAGTGCCTACCGTATGGCTCCATCGAAAACAGGGCGAATCGAAATTTCATCCACTGCCGCTCGTTTCAGCTTACGGCAGATGGTACGTGTACGCCGTCTCAGGCGCTGTCAAACGCAGGTTGCGCAACCCGCTGCCCGGATGGAGAGGAGAACACGATGGCAAGTAGAAGACGGACAATCGTCGGCTCGCCGTTGACGCCCGGGTTGCTGAAACAACTGGGTCTATTCAGCGAGTTTCCGCCTTCGCCGAATGGGTTCGAGCCGGGCGGCAATTGGGTCAACACGTATCGGGTGTGGACCTGCCACGGATATCGCAAGAGCGGCAATCACGACGTGGGCTTTCTCAGGATCGAACGCGGGACAGGTACTCCCAACGGAACGTTCACGTTGAAAGCGGACCAGCAGATCGATCATACGGAAGCGGCCCTCAACATCATCCACGCCGAGATCGAGTGCCGACGCGACGCTCTGGCGTCCCCGTTGCATTGGCGTCTGTCGAGCCGGTTTGTCGGACCGGAAGGAAAAGCCCGTTCCGGTCTCGACGCCGACGAACAGGTTCGAGTCAACGGCGACACTATCGAGGTCACAACGAACGAGCGTACCTTCAAACGAGAAGGGTCGAGCCGACTCACCGCTGATTGGTGCCTCTTTGAAGCAGTCCAGCGGCTGCCGTTCGAGAAAGAGTCGCATCTCGCCTTTGACGTGTTGGAAGGGTTAAGCCTTTTGAAGCGCGACCACCGTCTCTCCTATCGCGGCGCCATCACCATGACGCCCGAGAACGACATCACCCTGCACGGATTCCATCAACTGGGACACGGGACTCTGCCCTACGAGTACTGGCTGGACCGGCATCACCGGTTGGTGCTGGCCGTTACGCTCAGCCGCGTCTACATCCTCGATGATAAAGCCGAGGAGAAGACAGCCGCCGAGATTAGAAGGGGCCGCAACGAGTTCCATCGAATGAAACGGGCGTACGAGCGAGGTGGAGTGCGATGAGCGAAAAACACCGCACCCGAAACGCTTCACATTCCATGAACCGGCGCACGTTTCTGAAGACTAGCGGCGGCGCGGCCATAACGATTGCCGGCGGAAGTCTCAACCGCAGTACGTCCGCCTCCGCTCAAAGTACGAAACCGAACATGCTCCTTGTCATTACCGACCAACAGCATATCGACACAATTGCCGCGGGTGGATGCCCTCATCTCGAAACCCCAGCCATGGACTGGCTGAAGAATCGCGGCGTCAGTTTCAGCCTGTCGTATACTGCCGACCCCCTGTGCAGTCCCGCACGAAGCGCCATATTCACCGGTCGCACTCCCAGCGAAACAGGAGTCTACCAAAACGGCCTGCCCATCCGACGTGACATCCCAAACATCGGCCAGTGGTTTTCACAACACACCGACTACGAAACGGTCTACGCCGGAAAGTGGCACCTCCCACGTGCCCGTACTCACTTCATACCGGGGTTCAACGTTATCCACACCGGAATCGGCGGCCAGGGCAACCTCGGCGACACGGGAACCTCACGCGCGTGCGATGCGTTTCTGCGAAATCGGACTTCCGACAAACCGTTTCTCATGGTTGCCTCGTTCATGCAGCCACACGACATATGCGAATGGCTTCGGCTCAATACCAGGAACCCCGACCGGCTTCGCTATCAGGAACTGGCCGCCGATCTGCCGCCGTTGCCCGACAATTTCGCCGTCGATCCGCGCGAACCGGCGTTCCTGAAGAGTACGCGTCAACAGCGCGATCCCGCTCTCGGCAACTGGGACAAGCAACAATGGCGGTACTACCTGTGGAGCTACTACCGCCACATCGAGATGGTCGACGCCGAGATCGGCCGTGTCTTGCAGGCGCTTCGCGAGACCGGTCATGAGAAGAACACGCTCATAGTCTTCACCTCCGACCACGGCGAGGGGCTGGCACACCACCAGATGGTGCGCAAAAGTTCGTCCTACGACGAGGCCTCGAAAGTGCCCTTGCTTGTCTCGCTGCCCGGCCGCATTCCCGCCAACCGGACGGATACCACGCATCTCGTCACCGGTATGGATATCATGCCGACACTGTGCGGATACGCCGGTATTGCCCCACCGAACAACATGCGCGGCATGAGCCTCAGACCGTTGTTCGAAGAAGAATCGGCACCGTGGCGTCGCTGCACGTTCACAGAGATACCCGCTAACATCGGCAGGCTGATTCGCACCCCGCGCTACAAGTACGTCACGTACAAAGACGACCCGGTCGACCAGCTGTTCGATATGCAGAACGATCCCGGCGAGACAACAAACCTGGCAACCAGCTCACAGCACGCGTCCGTGCTCGATGAACACAAGACGCTGCTGAGAGAATGGGAGCGTCAGCTGGACGTGGCCCCCCACGTCCCAAACCCCGACGCGTGGCGGAGCTTGTAGCGCGTCTCGTTTACTCGTCTTGCAAGGTGTCGCTCTCTTGGCTGTCTTTACCAAGCCCGGCACGTTCACGCCGGTAGTCTTCGGGATAGTCCATATCCGAAAGCACTGCAGAGGTCGGCACGTCAAGCTCGTAGACGTCGTCCGGGTGGGTGCGCAGAAGGCCACGAAGCCCTACGTCATCGTAACGCTCCAGGACCTCATCGCGATACCCCACCGAAAACAGGATTGGATGGCCCCGTTTGCCACGATAGAGCGGTACGAGAATCCCTTTGTCGGTCGAGCCGAACGATTGAACCATCTCGTCGACCAGTCCGGCGCTGATTGCCGGCTGGTCGCCTAACGCCACCATGACCGCGTCGCACTGCTTAGGCAGCGCATCGAGACCGCAACGCACCGACGACAGCATACCCGCCTTGTAGTTGGGATTCGTCGCAATCGAAACCGAACGGCCCGACAATTCTTCGGCGACCCGGTCCCCGTCATGACCGACAACCACGATAACCGTATCGACGACGCTCCGATTAAGCTCGCTGACAATATGGCCGACGACCGTTGTGCCGCCAAACGGCAGGAGAAGTTTCTGCACACCCATTCTGCGGGACTCGCCTGCGGCAAGAACGATTGCGCAAATCATCGGAGCACCATGTCGCCGGGCGGGGGGTGATCACGGCCTTTCCGACGGACGGCCACGAGCTGTGCAGCAATGCTCGTCGCGATCTCTCCCACCGTGACGGCGCCGATATCCAGCCCTATCGGCGCGAACACCCGGCCGAACTCTTCTTCCGTGGCGATACCTGATTCGAGGAACTTCTCACGGATGAGCGCCACCTTGCGTTTACTGCCGATCATGCCGATGTACGCTGCACGCGAGTGGATGCACGCTTCGAGCGCTTCCGCATCGTGCTTATGCCCGCGGGTGACCACGACGACGTAGGTGTCTTCGGCAACGGGAAACGCGGCCACCTCCCTGGGAACGTCGCCGCACAACGTTGTCACCCCTTCCGGGAAGAGTGCCGGCTTGGTGAATTCCGGCCGGTCGTCGAGCACCGTCACGTCGAACCCGATGAGGACCGCCTGCCGCGCGAGCGCCTGGCCCACGTGCCCGCCGCCCGCTATCAGCAGGACCGGTTCAGGTATCACCGGCTCGACGAGCACCTCCACCGTCTCGTCCGGTTGCGAGTCGTTGACGAAAAGCCTGCTTGTCTCGCGGGCAAGACACGAGCGGACCGCTGCCGCGCCCGGGAAGTCCGTCTCCGGCGGAATGTCCTCTTCCGAATACCACTCGACGGTCACAGCCGTCTCCGCAGCAGCACGCACCGTGGTGAGCAGAACCCCGCGTTCCCGCACCTCGAATGCTTCGGCTGCCTGAGCGTAACATTCTCGATCCTTTGCAGCCGTTGTGTCGATGAGAATGCGCATCGAGCCGCCGCAGATGGCGCCCGCATCACGCGTATAGTCGTCGTCCAACTGAAAGTCAAACACGAACGGACGTCCCGACCCGCACGCCTCAACCGCGCGACGCTGCGTCTCCGCCTCCACCAACCCGCCGCCCAGCGTGCCCCGGATCGTGCCCGTCCCCTCGATAACCGCCTTCACTCCGACCTTCTGCGGCGTGGACCCGTCCGCCTTCAGGATCAACGCCACCGCAAACGAGCGCCCCCCATCGATCAACTCCACCAGCTTTCGATGAATGTCCATCAGGCTGTGATGTTTCTCCATTCCGCCACAATCCTAGAGACTGAGGAGTCTGTAGTCTTCAGTCTGTAGTCTGTAGCCCGGACACCAAAGAGCACCATCCCTCTCTTTGTTCAAACTCCAGACTCGGGACTAAACACTACCTGTTGCGAAAGGACCGAATCAAGCCATTCAGGACTTTGGCGGTTTCTTCGCACAGGGCTTGAAGAGGATCGTAGGCGGCATCATCCACGTATCCCAACCGGTGAGCTAACGATGCCTGGTATTCAACTTCCCGCGCGGAACCATAAGCCATGTCAAGAAAATGCACGAAGTCCCCTTCGGAACTGCGCGCGCATCCCTCGACAATGTTAGACGCTACCGAAACCGCTGCACGCCGCATCTGGGAGGTTAGTCCGAATTGTTCTTCACTTGGAAACGCCCGGGTCGCCCGATACACCTCAAGCACCAACGCATCCGCCAGTTCAAAAGCCCGAAGCTTCCTGTGGTCACGCATGATTCATATCAGGGCCGCTGATTTGTGGTTGTGAGACAACAGATAATACCACTGCACCAACCGCCGCCACAATCCTAGAGACTGAGGAGTCTGTAGTCTTCAGTCTGTAGTCTGTAGTCCGGACACCAAAGAGCGCAATCCTCTGTCAATCGTCTTTCCCATCCTTCTCTCTCCTGGCTCCAGACTCCAGACTCAAGACTCCAGACTTCCTCACTTCTTCAGGCTTTTCCCGCGGCTCCGGTACGGCGGATCCACTTCTCGACCACCGGCGCCATCGCTTGCGTGGCATCGGCTAGCGCCAGCGGCGTCCAGAGCAGCTCCCCGGCTCCCCATCGTTCCAGAAGCGTTTCACGCACGACACGAATCAGCTCGCTGGCCACGTTGACCTTGGCGACACCCAGACTTATCGCCTTGCGCAAATCTTCCTCCGGCGTTCCCGACCCGCCGTGAAGCACCAGCGGCACATCGACGGCCTCCTGCAGCTTTGCGAGCAACTCGAAATCGAGCTGCGGCCGGGTGGGATAGTTGCCGTGGGCGTTCCCGATCGCCACAGCCAGCATATCGACACCGGTCTCCTGCACGTACGCTTTCGCTTCGTCCGGGTCTGTCAGTGAAAAGACCGAACTTCCTTCGCCCGTGACCTCATCGATCTCTCCGATGGCACCGATCTCGCCTTCAACGCTTGCGCCTTTCGGTCGTGCCAGCTCGACCACGCGCCGCACGGCCGCGACGTTCTCGGCATACGGTCTCGTCGAAAAATCCAGCATGACCGACGTGTAATCCGCTTCGAGACACTGCTCGACAAGCGACAACGAATCACCGTGGTCCAGATGCAAGCCCGCGGGCACGTCATACTTCGCAGCGACCGTGCGTGCCACCGCGGCCATCTGGGCCGGCGCAAGCAGCCCAAACTCGTCCGGTCCGATCATCACGAGCACCGGCGCCCGGCAATCGCTCGCCACGCGCAACACGGTATCCACGGTCTCCGCATTCCACATGCAGAACGACGGGACCGCGTACCCGTTCTCGGCCGCGTTCCCCACCAATTGAGATGCCGGCAGAAATTTCATGCTATCTCCGCGTTCAAGACGATCTCTGTTCCCCTCTATCTTATATCATATAGATGATAGCACCGTGCCAACCGCCGCCACAATCCTCAAGGCTGAGGAGTCTGCTTAATTTGGGTCATGTCTTGAATTATCACATTCCATGTTCACATGCTCTTACCATTCGGTTGACGGCTACATAATCAAGACCCACGAAATCCCCTATGATCGGAATCACGAGCAATGTTGTAATTCAAGACCTGACCCCAATAGCCACGCCAATAGCCAGACAAGACGCGACCCGGCTCGGTCGGTACGATGACGTGATCTGGACGAACCCCTTGTATTCAATGGTGCCGGAGGAGGGAGTCGAACCCTCACAGTCCGAAGGACCGCGGGATTTTGAATCCCGTGCGTCTGCCAGTTTCGCCACTCCGGCACCAGGAATCGCGAGCATATTATATCCGAACTCGTTGCAGGACGCAACCAGCGACCGGATGGTGCCGGTGTGTCGGTTCAGGCGTGTAGTAGCCCGGAAACAACCGCAGTCGAGCGCGTGGGATCTGTGGGACGGTTCGCCTGGTCGAAGCTTATCTGCTCGTGTACGCGGTTCTGGCCTATGCCATACCGGTATGTGAGCGAGCGGAACTCGGGCGGGATGGCTCTAGCGGTAGGAGCGGGCCGCGCTTCTGTTGCGTGCCGCCCGGGATTTTTGACCGCGGTATCCCACCCTGAGCTTGGTTGTCTTGCGGTATAACCGATTGGTCGCGGCGTGGTGCCGAACGATCGTTGTTCTGGGCGGGCGACTCAGGCTTCTTCCTCCGCTCGTGCGGTATATCGGCTGGTAACGTTTGAAGAAGAGCGTCGACCGTGTAATCTTGGGACGCACGTTGCGACGGCCGGAGAGGGATAGTGTCGAAAGACTCGATCCGAAACTCTGCCTCGAGCGGTTGCGCAGCTCCGCCGCCGCACACTCATTTGCGAGCGAGAACCCTATCCACACAACAACCGCGGCCAGCAACACTACTGATGTCTTGCGCATATCATTCACCTCACCCTTACTTGAATTCTATCACAAACGGTCTCTCTCGTCAAGCGAAAAAGGGCGTTCGCCCGTCAACACGAAATTGTTGACAACGGCGGGATGGCGTGGTAGCATGCGCTGAACTTGTCCGGGCGTGATGGTCCCACAACCAGTGACCCGTGCCCGGAACGAGCATAACTGCGGGGTGAGGGCTGTGGCGATCGAAGCGGCGTCTGGGCGCTGGTAGGAGGCAGAAGTGGCTACGAAGGTTAAGGTTGGAATTATTGGTTGTGGCGGCATAGCAGGTGGACATTACAAACGGCTTGCGAGCATGCGTGCCGCCAAGGTGGTCGCGCTGTGCGAGACAAACGCGAAAAACCTGCGCCGGTTCGCCGGATTCTTCCCGGAAACGGAAGAGTTGCCGACGTTCACGGATTACAGGGAGATGATCAAACGTGTCGACCTCGACGCCGTGGTCATCTGCACGCCGCACACGGTTCACTACGAGCAGATAATGTACTCGCTGGGTCGCGGTCTTCACGTGCTCACCGAGAAACCGATGGTGTGCAGTATCAGGCACGCCAAGGCCGTCATCAAGAAGGCCAAGGCGCAGAAGAAGGTCGTCGCGATATCGTACCAGCGCCATTTCGAGCCCGGTTTCCGCTACATGAGGGACCTGATCGCCAAAGGCGGTATCGGCAAGGTTCAGTTTGTAAGCGCGATACAGTGCCAGGACTGGTACAAGGCGACGCGCGGGAGTTGGAGACAGGATATGTCGCTCTCGGGCGGCGGCCAGTTGAACGATTCCGGAAGCCACCTGGTGGACATCGTCATGTGGGTGACCGGGTTGCGCATCGCGGAGGTGTACGCCGATATCGAGAATTTCCGGTCAAAGGTGGACATCAACTCTTCTCTGACGATGCGGTTCACAAACGGAGCGCAAGGCAGCATGTCGATAGTCGGCAACAGCCCGAACTGGTATGAGGACCACACGATCGTAGGCGATAAAGGCGTTCTCTATCTGCGTCAGGGCCTCGGATTGACGCACATCGTCGACGGCAACAAGCAGGTCAAGGTCCGGATGAAGAAGTGCGACAGCAACCACGACAAGAACTTCATCGATGCGGTGCTGGGCAAATGCAAAAGCGACGTGCCCGCCGAGTGCGGCCTGCGCGTGATCGAGGTTACCGAGGCGGCGTGGCGATCCGCTGAACTCGGCCGGACCGTCAAGGTCAAGTAAGAACGGCGGCCAAATCCGCGGCTAGTCGCCGTACACGAGATCTACAAATCGTTCGTAATAATCCCTGACCATATCTCGCGATACGGATGGCTGGTCGAGAATGACAGTCGGGTCGTAGTAGCTTTCGCTCAGGTCTCCCGATATCCATCCCTCTTCGACGCAGAGGTTATGGAGTTCCGAACCCGGGTATGGATGGAATACCGAGACTATCACCCAGCCCGGTTTCAGTTCTCTGTTGAGCTGGACCGTTTCGCGGAGTGTGTCCTCGGTTTCGTAGGGCACCCCGAGCATGTTGAACGCGACCGTTCTCATGCCGGCCGACTTTGCAAGAGCGAACGCGCGGACGATCTCGTCCCTCGATATGTTCTTCTTGAGCACGTCGTTGCGGATGTGATCGCTCCCCGACTCAACGCCGATATGCACCCTGACGCAGCCTGCCTTCTCGAGCAGCCGCACAAAACGCTCGTCGACCAGGTCGGCGCGGACGTTGCACCAGAACGGTAGTCCGACTTTGTCTGGGAAGGATGCAGCGAACTCCTCGAGCCAGCCGCGGTCGAGTCCGAATATGTCGTCGTGGAACCCGATGAGCTTGAGCGGGCCGAAACGCGATACGACTTCACGCACCTCGGCAAGTAGGTTTCCGACCGAGCGGACCCTCAATCGCGGTACACCCGGCGTCGCCTTCGCCAGCGCGGAGTTGCAGCAGTACGAGCAATCGTACGGACAGCCCCGGCTGGCGACAAACTCTGCGCCCACGATGCCGTGGTGTCTGCGCAGCACGCTCGCGAAATTGTTCTCCTCAGGCGAAAAGGTCTCGATCTCGCGGTCGGGGAACGGTAACTCGTCAAGGTTTCTGGCAGGTTGTCCGGTAAGACGTGCAGGCGAACCGTCCGGGTCAAGCGCGGCTTCGGCACAGGCTGCGATTGTCTGCTCCGCTTCGCCGACGCAGACGGCCCTGATTCCGGGGTAGGATAGAACCTCGTCCGGCGCGAGCGTCGCGTGCACGCCGCCCGCGATCACAGCCAGCCCGTAACGTTCCGCGCAGTAGCGTGCGATGCGCCGGCCGAGCGCAACCTGCGGCCACGTCAGCGACAGCCCGACGACGTCGGGTTTGAACGCCTCGATGGCCTCGTCGAGCAACGCTTCGTCATGCTGCCAAGTCACGACGCACGCGGTATCGTGGCCGGCGCCCTTCAAACAGGCCGACAGGTAGCCCACACCGTGGTTGTACCCCACGTAGACTTTCTTACCCGGCGCAGGAACCGGCAGCACAAACAAAAACCGCATCGACTACCCCCGACTGGTGTTTGTTCCCTTGATGGAGTCCCGCAAAACGTCTATAATGCTTTCAAGATACATGGGACGTTGGTGAGAGGATTCACGACGATGATCGAACCTCTGCAAATCCACTATACCGGACTGATCAGGTCGCCTTCAAGCTGGGCTCTTGTCGGCAGGCAGACGGTGTTGGCGCTCGACCGCGCCGGCTGCGACCTCTCGGTAACGGCACGCAGGGGGTTTCTCCATCGGAGCGACTTCCCTCTTGCGCCTCGGCTGCTCGAACTGATGGACAAACAGCGCAGTCTCGAGGTTGACCTCACGTTCGAGTATCCACCGAACTACCGATGGTTGCGCGGCGAGATGAAGGTTGCCCTGCTGGTCTACGAAACGACTGTCTTGCCGCCGCACTGGGCCGATGCGATCAGGAAATACGTGGATATGCTCGTTGTTCCCTCGACGTTTTGCCGTGACATCGTGCTCGAGGCGGGCATACCGGAGAGCCGGGTTCGCGTTGTTCCGTATGGATACGATCCCGAGATGCTGCGGGCTCGCGACGAAGTGCGGCCCCCGATAGAAACCGCCGCGTTTGTCTTTCTGCATGTCGCGACCCCACACAAACGGAAAGGCACCGAGTTGTTGATCCAGGCGTTCGCAGAGGAGTTCCGCGGGGACGACGGTGTATTGCTGCTGGTGAAAAGCACTTACAGCGCCCGACAGGCCAAGGCGAGACCGTTCGAGATCGCCAACCTCGACGAGGCTATACGACACCAATGCCGGTCGTCAACGCGGATATTGCATCTCGTCGATGTGCTTTCCCCCGAGGAGATGCTGAGCCTCTACGCTACGGCGGACTGTGTTGTTCAACCGAGCTTCTCGGAGGGGTTCGGTCTTGTCATCCTGGAGGCGATGGCGCTCGGCCTGCCGGTGGTAGTCACAGGCTGGGGCGGCCAGATGGACTTCTGTACAGCGCAGAACACGTTTCTGCTCGATTACGATCTCGTGCCTGCAGGCGAATGCCAGTACGATTGCGATTCCATGGACGCATTGATGGCGATGCCGCAACTTGGCCACTTGAGGGAACGGTTACGGTTCGTGTACGATCATAGAGACGATGCCGAGAGTGTTGGTGAAACCGCGGCACGGGACGTGGCGGAGATGACATGGGACACCAGCGCACGGCAGCTTGTGGACGTGATATCTGACATGAGGACGGCGGAGATAGACGAGCGCAATGAAGCTCAAAGACGCGTCAATTGACAAGATCGATCTGAGAGCGCTGGACTACGTCTTCACGTATCGCCCGCGAGTTGCCGAGATGGTCGACTCGATCAAGGAGCACGGGATCCTGCAACCGCTTGTGCTCTTGAGGAAAGACCGGCGGTACAGGATCATTTGCGGTTATCGCCGGGCGCTCGCGGCAAGACAGGCCGGACTCAAGGTTGTGCCCGCATGGCTGTGCAACGAGGAAGAGATGCCCGAACAGCAGCGGCTGATGACCAGTCTGCACGAGGACGCCCACTCGCGAGCGTACAACGATATCGAGAAAGCTATCGTGCTCAACAAGTTTGCCCAACGGCTCGGCTGGAACTCGACACGGCTTGCCCACGAGGTCGCGCCCATAATACGCCTGCCGGCGTCGCCGACGGTTGTCGAGAGGTATCTCTCGCTGTTGCGACTGGACGACGAGATACTGCGGGTTGTGGCGGCCGGGACATTCAGCGTGGACCATGCGCTGCTCCTGCTTGCCATTCCGGCAGACGACAGACTGACGGTGTTCAGGCTGTTGACCGTTCAGACCAGGGCAAGCCTCAACGAGTCCAGGGAGATTATCAAGAACGTCCGAGACATCGCGCTGCTGACAAACACTTCTGTGCGCGAGGTGCTGGCCAACGAGGAGATTGCCTCTATCCTCAACGATAGTTCGCTTGGGCCGCGCGAAACGCTTGCATCGTTGCGTGAAGCGTTCCACAAGAAACGTCATCCCACAGTCGCGGAGTATGAAACAAAGTTCGCCGAGGCGGTTGCCGCTCTTGGTTTGAGCAAGTCGGTTGCAGTTTCTCCGCCGCAGTCTTTCGAAGGTTCGCACGTAGGCTTTTCGTTCCGGGCGTCGAGCAAGGAAGAGCTGCGCAAGATAATCGCGCAGATCCAGGAGAAGCTGGCAACAGACGGGTTTGACCATCTGTTCGATGTCTTCAAACTCTAACCCGCTCTTCTCACCCGACGCTGTCTTTGTCGATGAGACAGTCTCGTCAGAACCGCTGGTCCAGCAAATCCTTGCGCGGCTCGACGGTGTTCCGCGCTGTGTGGTTAGGGGCGACAAGGGGCTGCGAGCCAAGCTCGAGGATGCCGCCGGCTCGATCGCTCGTCAGAAAAAGCACCTGTATCTGGCGGGCAAACGCGGCGCATGGCTGAAACGGTTTCGTGCCAACGAGTGTGGTGACACAGTCGAACAGTACTATCTCACCCACATCCACGGATGCCCGATGGACTGCGAGTACTGTTATCTGCAGGGCTACTTCGAAACACATGTTCCGACTGTCTACGTCGAACTCGACGAGTTATTCGACGCCGTCAGGGAAGCAATCGCGCAGAATCCGGAAAAGGCGAAACGGTTCCATGTCGGGGAACTGTGCGACGCGCTAGCGCTGGACCACCTTGTGACCCTGTCGCCACCGCTTATTGAGATCTTTGGAACAGCCCGAAACGCAACGGTCGAGTTTCGCACCAAGACGACGAACGTTGAGAGCTTGCTGGCCACCGAACCGAACGAAAACGTGGTGGTATCGTGGACGTTCACCCCGGCAAACGTCGCCCAGGCGTATGAACGGGGCGCAGCCTCTGTGCAGGCCCGTATCGATGCGGCCCGCGCGTGTCAATCGGCGGGATACCGGGTTGGGGTGCGGTTTGACCCGATATTCCGTAGCGACACGTACGACGAGGACTATGCGGAACTGATCAGTGCGCTCGCAGCAGCGCTGTCGCCGGACCGTATCGACTCGGTTGTGCTCGGCGCGTTCCGGTATACCGCAGAGATGGAGCGTGCCGTTCGTCAGCGGGACCCTGGTACACGGCTCTTCCTGGACGAGTTTGTGCGGTGCGGCGACGGCAAGTTCCGCTATTTCAGGCCGATTCGGCTCAAAATGTATGCTGCCATCGCACAACGTCTCAGGTCGGTTTGGCCCGCCGTTCCCATCGAGCTGGCGATGGAGCCGCCCGACTTATTGCAGACGTTCATGCGCCGGTACGCGGTCGCTTGAAGCAGGTTTACGACCGCTCACAGTGTCCCGAGCGCCTGATCCCATTCGGCCTTGACTTCCCGGCGTGCTTTTGCCAGTAGGTGCTGCACGTTGACGGGTTTTCGTTTTCGGCTGCTCTCGATGGCAGCGAAGACCAGCGCGACGGATTGCAGGTTGTCCTCGACATTCGTCTCCATCGGCTCACCACCGTCGAGCCAGCGAACGAACTTCTCGATCAGCCACGTGTGCGCCCATTTGGGTTGTTCCAGCAGCGGGATTTGCTCACCGTTTCCCTCCTCCGCGGAGGTCACTTGCGCGGACGCATCGTAGGGGAACCGCTCGATCTGTCGCCGGTTGAGAATGAGGGACGCTTTCTCACACTCGGCCCTGATGTACTCGTGCCCCCACCAGTTGAGCCCGACGGCGTTGGTCTTGGCGCCTTCGTAAAAGCCCTTCGCACCGTTCTCGAACTCCATCATCACGAGCCCTTGCGAATCCCCGGCGAACTCGCCCCACGCCGGGTTCCACGTTTGGGCGTAGATGGTTTTGCACTTGGCGCCGGCAAGGTCAGCCAGAATGTCGAGGTGGTGCACCGCGCCTTCCACCATCAGCGTGTCGGGAATTTCATGACGAAACGCGCCCCAGCTCCCGTATTTGCGGCAGTCGCAGGTAAACCGGCATACCAGGTAATCGAGCGGCCCGTACCGTCCTGACCGGAGATTTTCGCGCAGCGTCGTCTTGTCCTGATCGAACCGGTGGCTCATCGTGACACCCATCTTCTTGGCGTGCCGCTTGACCTTGTCGGCGATGCGCACCGAGCCCGTCAAGGTGTCCGCGATCGGTTTTTCGGAGAGAATGTGCATGTCGTGGGCCAGGGCCACATCAACAACGGACTCGTGGTGAGCGGGCGGCACCACAATAGTGCAAAAGTCGGCCCGGTTCTCGTCGAACGCCTTCTGAATATCCGTATAGCAGTTGTCAGCGCTCAGCCCGAGGAAGTCCTGGGCGTTCTTGAGCGCCTCGGGGTTGATGTCCACAGCGGCTACAACCTCTACGAGACCCTCTTCGATATTGGGCGGCAAGAAGTGCTCACACCACCACGCGCCAAATCCGCCGGTGCCAACTTGAATCATCTTGTATGCCATGCGTGGATCTCCTGTTCCAGTTCAGAGTCATCCTTCACCGTGTCGCCTTGAGCCTCGGGGGCATTATACCAAACAGTCCGCTCTCTTCTCGACAGACAGTCGGCCGGTTTGCTATACTTGGCTTTCGGAACAGTCTGATTCACAGTACTGATGCCCGATCCCAACGTGGTCGAGTGGCTCATACAGGAGGAAGCAAGTTGCTTATCATTGCTGAGAAGATCAATGCTACGCGCAAATCCGTAAAGCGCGCGGTTGAGGAGAAGGATGCCGAGTTCCTGCGCCAGCTCGCGCTTACACAGATCGAGGCGGGCGCAGACTACGTAGACGTCAACGTGGCGACGGGCGGCGGCAGCGAGAACGAGCCGGTGACGATGGCCTGGGCAGTCGGCGTGATCCAAGAGGCTGTGGACAAACCGCTCGTGATAGACAGCGCCGACCCGGCAACGTTGCGGGCTGGTCTCGAGGCCAGTTCGGGATCGGTAGCGATGATAAACTCGGTCAACGGCGAGACGGACAGGCTTGACGCCGTCTTGGGGCTGGCCGGTGAGTTTGGCTCTCCCGTTGTGGCGTTGGCGATGGACGACCGCGGCATACCGAACGAGGTCGACGTCCGCCTCGAGATCTGCGCCAGAATCGCTGAGAGAGCGGCGGGGATGGGTGTTCCCCAGGAACGGCTGTTCTTCGATCCACTCGTTGTGCCTGTGTCCACCGACTGCAACCAGGGATGCGTGACGCTGGATACGCTTCGCGGGATAAAGGAGCGGCTGCCGCAGGCGAAGACGACGGTGGGGCTCAGCAACGTATCGTTCGGGCTGCCGTCGCGCGGCCTCGTGAACAGGACGTTGCTCGTGATGGCAATTGCAGCCGGTTTGGACTCGGCAATAGTAGATCCGACGGACAAGGAACTGATGGCGGCGGTCTACGCGGGCGAGGCTGTTGCAGGACGGGACGAGTATTGCATGCAGTACATACAGGCAAGCCGCAGCGGAATGCTGTCATAGTGGAGAAGCCAGGGTGAGATCCGAGACGCGGAGACTGCTCGCGCAGGTCGAGACGGCCCTTGAACGCGACGAGGCTGAGAGCCTCAAAACGCTCTTGCCCGAGGTGCACCCTGCCGACATAGCCGAGGTGCTCGACGCGCTCGACGACGAGGAACGGCTCAGCGTATTCAGGCTTCTCGATGACGATCTGGCGGGCGAGGTGCTCGACGAGTGTGCGGAAAGCACACGAGCGGTGCTCGTCGGGCAGATCCGCGACGAAGACCTGTCCGAGATAGTCGAGACGATGCCGCCCGACGATGCCGCGGACATACTCGCGGAGATGCCCGAGGCGCGTGCCGAGCAGGTGCTCGGCCTGATGGACCGCGAGGAGGCCGAGGAGGCGAAGGAGCTGCTCAGGCATCCTGACGACACGGCCGGCGGCATAATGACGAGCGTGCTGGTGGCTGTCGAGGAAAACAAGACCGTCGACGAGGCCATCGACCAGATACGCGAAAGCGCTGCAGAAGAAGCAGTGTTTTACGTCTTCGTAGTCGACCCGGAGCGGCGTCTTGTGGGTGAGGTGGAACTCAGCAAGATCGTCACTGCCCAGCCTGGAACCCCAATTCGGCAGATCACCGATACCGACGTGATCAGCGTTACGGTCGATACCGACCAGGAGAAGGTTGCGCACATGTTGACGAGGTACGATCTGGTTGCGATACCCGTCGTTGACCATGCCGGCAAGCTTGTAGGCCGGGTTACGTTCGACGACGTCGCAGAGGTTCTCGAGGAGGAAGCCACCGAGGACGCTTACAAGCAGGCCGGCACCGCCGATGAAGAGCTGATGTCCAGCTCGCCGTTGCATGTAGCGCGCGTGCGGTTGCCCTGGCTGCTGCT
The DNA here is from genome assembly GCA_964524145.1 of uncultured bacterium. GTDB lineage: Bacteria > Hydrogenedentota. The sequence goes on from CAZGCA010000003.1 coordinate 74,364, forward strand.
GTGCTTGGTCGGGACATTTGTGGCAGTGCTGGTTGTAAGGGCTTTTGAGGGGGTGCGCGAGCGGGTGATCATGCTCGGTGCGTTCATCCCAATGATAATGGCCATGGGCGGCAACACGGGGTTGCAGAGCACCGCGGTAACGGTACGCGGGCTGGCGACCGGTCACCTCAGCATGTCGCGCGTTGCAGCGACCGTGGGGAGAGAAGCAAGTACGGGGGGAGTCATCGGGGTAATATGCGGTTTGATTGCGGCCGTGGCCGCACTCGTGTTCTCGGGAGACCCTGTTCTTGCCCTCGTCGTGGGGATATCGATATTCTGGGCGGTGTTCTTCGCGGCCACGCTCGGCGTGCTGATACCGTTCTTCTTCGTGAAGATAGGTATCGATCCCGCCGTAGCCTCCGGCCCGCTCATCACGACCCTGAACGATTGCATAGGAGTGGCGATTTACCTCGGGCTCGCGACCGTCTTGCTGCAGTATCTGAGGTGACCAACTGGAGGATTACACAAAATGTGCCCGATGGGCGTTCCACCATTAATGATTCGACTGGCAGCTAACACACTTGGGACGGTTCTCGTGCTCGCAATCGCGGTCATGGGCGCGATCCAGCAACGCGCGTCAGCACAGCCAGACCCGGACAGCACACCGAAGCTCATCCCCGTTGCCGAACAGGTGGTCTCCGGCCGGTCCGGGGAGGTGCCATCGATAGAAGATGTGGCAGGCGAACTGGCGGAGATGATGAGCGACATCACTGGACGTGCCGACCCGCACGACTACCTGAGACGAGGGCTGACGTTTGTACTTGTCACGGCTGCAATCCTCCTCATTTCGCTGGGATTGCGCAGGGCAATCAACAAGTACATCGAAGACCTCTCGGCAAGGTATTATCTTAACAAGGTGGTCGTGTATGCGGCAGCCGCCTTGATCCTCCTGTTCCTTCTGGTCAGCCTGCTGGCCAACCTCACGGCGGTCTCGGCTGTGATAGGTCTGGCGGGTGCAGGTGTCGCGATCGCGTTGCGCGATGTGATCACCAGTTTCGTCGGATGGTTCTTCATCATAGGCAGCAAAGGCATCCATATCGGTGATCGCGTCGAAATAGGCAGCATCCGCGGCGACGTGGTCGACATTGGGGTGCTCCGCATAACGCTGATGGAGATAGGGAACTGGGTTGACGCCGACCAGTCCACGGGACGGCTGGTTTCGATACCGAACAACTTCGTGTTCCGTGACCCGCTCTACAACTTTACCACCGGCCACAAGTACATCTGGAACGAGATATCGTTCTTCATCACCTTCGAGAGCGACGCGGACAAAGCGCGGGATATGCTGCTCGACATAGCCAACGAACAGTGCGGACCGATCGTCGACCGGGCGCAAGGCGAGGTCAAAGCCATGGCGTCGCACTACATGTACAAGATTGGCAAGCTCACCCCGATCGTATACGTCGTGGTGGCTGACTCCGGCGTGAAGCTCACCTTGCGCTATCTCACGGAGGCGCGACAACGGCGATCAACCCAGGACGCACTCAGCCGCGCGATGCTCAAGGCCGTCGCGGAAGCCGAGAACATCGACTTCGCCTACCCCACAACCCGCTTCTACCACTTGTCCGACCAACCCAAGGAACACGCTCCCGGGCCACCCACGGACGGGTGACCGTTTCACTGTCTCGAAACTCGCTAGCCGGGTATCCAGATCGATTTCGCTTCCACAAGCTCGACCCGTGAGGTCAACGGAAGCGGCATGTCCGATTTTGTAAAGAAGGCGAGTCCTTTGTAACTTGTCAGGTACCGAAACTTCTTCGAGAGGAAACCGCCCGTGGCGCAGACCACCAAAGGGGAATCAGCCTGGTCCAGTATCGACTGGAAATCGGCCGGCTCGACTGCAACGATTGCGCCCGACGCTTTTATCGCCTGCGCTATTGCAGCGGCAGCACCTGCCGCTCCCATCGCATTACCTCCTTCCTGGCCAACGCCTCTGCTACGATGCCTCGCCCTGGCATTCACTGTTGGACTTCCTCGAAGCCTATTCCATATATAAGTACACCTCACACGCGTCAGCTATTCTGACGGAAGGCCCTCGGCCGTCTACGGTCATAACCCAGAAAAACCGTATGGCGTTGGCGGACAGGATGTTAGGGCCGGGATCGGGGCGTGACACCTGGTATGGGAGCAAAGGCGGGGTGGTGTGTGGTCGTAGGGCGCAGAGGGTGAAAACCGAAAAAAGTCCGTGATCCGCGTGACATTTTGGCCCGAATCAGCCACTATATAGGTGGATACCATGTAGCAGGGCGCGAGGTCTGGGAGACGCCCAGGGGAAGTGATTGAATGTCGGTGGAAGAGAAAGCTCTTGTAGAAAGGACCCTTGAGGGCGACCAGGATGCGTTTGGAGCGCTCGTCGAGAAGTACCAGGGTGCAGTCTACGGTCTTGCGGTACATCTCACGGGTCGCTATTCTGAAGCGGAGGACATTGCACAAGAGGTGTTCCTGACATCGTACAAGAGCCTATCAAAACTGAAGGACCGGGCGAAGTACGGAAGTTGGGTGCGTGGGATAACCTGCCGGTTATGCAAGAACTGGTTGCGCAAGGAGGAGAAACGCAGGAAGGACCAGATGCAGGCTGACGCCGACGAGATGTCGACGTTTGACAGCAAGCTGCTGGTAGTTCCGAAATCGTTCGAGCGCGAACTCGAGGTGGCGGAGACGCACAAGGCGGTGCAGGAAGCGATCGCCTCGCTGCCGGAGAAGTACCAGTTGCCGGTAACGTTGCGCTACCTGCAAGAGTTGTCGTATCAGGAGATAGCGCGGTTCATGGGAGTATCGGTGGGAACGGTGCGAGGAATCCTCTACAGAGCGAACAAGCTTTTGCGAGAGGAACTAGGCGAGTTCAAGGAAAGGGGAACTGCTGCATCATGGCATCATGCGAACACATAAGCGAGCTTCTGCAGGCGTACGCTGATGGCGAGGTGACGCCGTCCGAACGCTCTCTCACAGAGCAGCACCTGCAGGAGTGTATCCGCTGTGCTGAGGAACTGCGAGAGATAAAGAGCATGAGCGCGAGCCTGTTCGAATCGTTTGCGCCGCGTAAGCTCTCGCCGGAGTTTCCGAACCGGGTCAGGCGACACGTGGCGATGGTGGCAGCCACTGAAGGCGAGCTGCACGCGATGAACGTTCGCGCCAAACGAGGAGATTGGGGCGAGCAGCCAATGCTGAAACGTTGGGCCATACCGATGGCTGCGGCAGCGGTGCTCGTTGCGGTGTTTTTTGTCATAGTGGATCAGTTGAGCCAGCCCGAGGCGATAGGTATTGTGACCGCAACGACCGATTCGGGCGTGTTTCTGCGGCGGTCAGAGGGTGGGAAGCGGCCGGACGAACCCGTCACCGGGCCTACCCTGGTGTATGTCGGCGACAGGTTGTATGCAAAGGCAGGCGCAAAGTCCGTCTTGGAAATGTACGACGGAGGCACCGAGATGCGCCTCGACGAGGCAAGCGATCTGCAGCTTCACGGTCCGCGTTCGGTCAGCCTCTGGGACGGCCAGATGTGGGCTGACGTTGCCCCGAGCGGCGTGCCGTTCCGCGTGAGCACGCCCGCGGGCGAGGTTGAGGTCGTAGGCACACAGCTCAATATCAGCATCGCCGCAGCGTCAACGGTGGTCACGGTAGCGGAAGGAAGCGTCACGTTTCGTACGTCAGTAGGGGAAGCCCTGGTGGAGAAGGGATATGAGAGCGTTGCGGCACGCGACCATGTGCCGCAGGTGTCTCGAAAACCCGACGTGGAACGTGTCATGCAGTGGGCAACAACCATCGACTCGTCCCCGCGCACTGCGACTGGGCGGGTCCTTGGCACGCTAAACAACGCCGTTTCAGGCCCGCGCACTGCGACTGGGCGGGTCCTTGGCACGCTAAACAACGCCGTTTCAGGGCTTGAACCTGCCGAGAAGGCGTACATGTTTAACATAAACGGAGATTGGACGTACGAGTTGAAGCGGATCAGGGTGAACCGGGACGCATTCGGGAAACAAAGGATTACCGAAAGCGGCAGCCTGAAGATGGAGATCAAAGAAGCCGCTGACAAAACGTTGGCGACTGTCGAGATTCCGTACAGGGTCTTTGACGGCAGCGATGAGTGGTACTCGATCGACGTTCCCGGCTCCCCGCAAGTGTGCAAGTTCTTTTACATCCAGCCGGTGTATAGAGCCGACAGTGTGGCGAGGCGCCTGATTGCCTCCATTGGCGAACCGGAATTCACCTTCTACAGGGATTTGGGCCAGGTACAGTAATTGGAGTTGAAGATGAATGATATTGGCGGGAAGGGTTGTCGCTCATCAAAAGCGAGGCCGATCATCGCGCCTCTCGCAACATCCTTCCCCCGTGAGAAAACTGCTTCTCAATGTTTGACGGCAGCTCTCCCGCCAATACTGGAATAATTGTTGTTGAAAGGAAGACCGGAGGTAGCGGCTAGAGAACGGACTGGGACAGAAACTCAGCAGAAATAGTCTACAAGAAAGGCTTGTGACTGGTGAACCGGGAGCGAGGCCGACCATCGCGCCTGACGAAACATCCTTCCCCCGTGCATGAAAGCTTCCAGGTTCCGGAGGCATAAGCCTTTCTTCCTTTTTGTGTGTTCGATGTGTGGTTGCTGCCGGTTTGACGGATAGAGAAGCTCCATGGTAGGATTCAGAGGCAGGCAGTGATGTTTTCGTGCACAGTAGGTGGACAGAGATGAAGATTGTTGTTGCGCCTGATTCGTTCAAGGAGTCGTTATCCGCGCCGGAGGCGGCGGCAGCTATCTCGGAGGGAATACGCCGCGTGTTTCCTGACGCAGAGATAGAGCAGATCCCGCTCGCGGACGGTGGGGAAGGCACGGCACAAACGCTCGTCGAGGCAACGGGCGGTAGCACACGGTCGGCGATTGTGACCGATCCGTTGGGCGAGAAGGTAGTAGCGCAGTACGGCCTGCTTGGCGACGGGAATACGGCGGTTGTCGAGATGGCGGCAGCGTCGGGTTTGGGGCTGGTGCCGCTGACTCAGCGCAACCCGATGCGCACCACATCGCACGGCACCGGTGAGCTGGTTGCGGTCGCGCTCGACCAGGGAGTCGAGGAAGTAGTGATAGGCGTCGGCGGCAGCGCGACGGTTGACGGCGGTGTCGGCATGGTCGAAGCGTTGGGGGTGAAGCCGCTCGACGAGAACGGCGGCCGTGTGGCGCGTGGCGGCAGCAACCTTTCACGGATAGCCTCGTTCGACACCTCCGGGCTCAACCCGCGGGTGGGTGCATGCAAGATCACCGTTGCCTGCGACGTCGACAATCCGCTCTGTGGCGACAACGGTGCAGCCCGGGTCTATGGTCCGCAAAAAGGCGCGACACAGGCGACAGCAGAGGCGCTTGACGCGGCATTGGCGCACCTATCCGAGGTGATCGAGAGACAGACGGGGATTGTTGTGAAAGACATGCCGGGCGCGGGTGCGGCCGGCGGGATAGGTGCATCGGTAGTGGCGTTCCTGGGCGGAACCCTCTGCTCAGGTGCAGAGGTGGTCCTTCGAGCAGTTGAGTTCGGGAAACGTGTTGCGGACGCCGACTTAATCGTGACAGGCGAGGGGAGGCTCGACGGACAAACGGCGTCGGGCAAACCGCCGGCTGCGGTCGGCAAGATTGGCAAGCAGCTCGGCATACCGGTCATTGCAATCGCGGGAACGCTTGGAACCGGGTATGAGTCGCTTTTCGAGATGGGGCTGAACGCAGCGACCGCTGGCGCGCTCGGGCCTGTGGACGAACGGGAAGCGATGAGCAACGCCCGAGAACTCATCACCGCAGCCGCCGAGCGGGCTATGAGGTTCGTCAAGACGGGCACGCTCCTGGAACGTCAGGACACGGTTTAGCGCAGTTTACCTCTAAGGCGCGCACCAGGCACAAACCGTTTTGCCGCTTCCAATATCTCTGCGGTTCGTTGCGGTGAGTATGGTTGGAGTTCTCTAAGTCGAGCGGCTCTCGCGTTGGTCGGTTCGAACGGCTGCAGGAAGTACCTCCTTGCGCCCCGTATGTGGGAGGCGATCTCGCAAATATCCTCTTCGCCGATAAAGGTCGGCACGAGAGTGGTCCGAAACTCGTAGTCGACGTTCTCTTCCAGAAGAAACTCAACCGAGCGATTGATATCCTCGAGCGAAACACGTGTGCCGCTGATGATGTCGTACTTTCTCCGCCCGTCGGGGTCGCGCCACTTCTGTTCGAGCGGCGCTTTGATATCCATTGCAACATAGTCAACGTAACCGTTCCGCACAAGGTTGCTGAGGACGTCCGGCATCGTGCCGTTGGTGTCGATCTTGACTTTGAACCCCTGGCTCTTGATCCTGTCAATGAACCCGGGCAGCCCGCGGTTGAACGTGGGTTCGCCGCCAGTGATGACAACACCGTCTATCCAAAGGTTTTGGAACCGGAGGTTCTCGAGGATCGCGTTTTCGTCTATGCCCGGCCCGGTCTCGGAGAGCATCTCATGGTCGTGGCAGAAGACACAGCTCATGTTGCAATCGCCCAGGAACACGACCGCGGAGACGCACCCATCCCAGTCTATGAGCGACGTTTCGACGTAACCCCGGATGTTGATCTCGTGGGCAACACCGACTGGCACATTATAATCTGTCTGCCCTAAATCCATATCGCGACCGTCGCTCGCATTTGGGGCTGCACCGCGCCTACTGGGCAGCGGCTTGCGTTTTCATGGACCTGATGAGCTTCACCGCTTTTCCGAGGGCGCTGAACGAATGGCCGTCGACGCGAATGACCGGAAGCCCTTGTTCGGCCAGTCCGCTGAGGTCTAACGATGCCAGTCGAGCCAAGCCCTCCGTGGTCTCGATATCCCAGAACCGGTATTCGAGACCCATCCTGGATCCGATGACCTTCTTTGCCTGCCTGCATCGGGCACACCCTTCGGGATGGAGTTCGTTGACCGTGAGACCGAATATCTCTATCTCCTTGCCGTTGCCACCCTCTCTCTGGTCGGAGCTGCTTGGTGCTGCTGGCTTCGTAATATCCTTCCAGCGTGCGCGAGCGTGCAACTCGCCTATCTTGCCAGGGTTCCAACCCGATGTTTTCGAAAAATACCCCGTCACGCGCGTTATACCGTCAATATCCTCCGAGCCGCAGTACGCACAGGTCTTCGTCAATCCGCGGTGAACCTTGCTGCAACTGTTGCAGGACGTGAACTCCGGAGAGAAGGCTACCTGCGCGTTTCGCGACTGGTAGAAAATCTTCTTGACAAGGTTCGCGACGGAGTCTGCAGAAGGCCGGGCGTCGGCGAGCCAGACGTGCGTGAGTGCCCCGGCTTCGATCATGTCATGGAACAACCCCTCTTTCTTAACGCGCTCGATGGGACTGACGGTGTCGGCGACACTCAACTGAGTTGAATTTGTGTAGTACACCTGGTTATCCGTCCCCTTAACGACATCCGCCGCGCGACCGTTGTAGTGCTCGAGGTCGAGTTTCGCCAGCCGGTAACAGGTGGACTCGGCGGGTGTCTGTTCGAGGACAAAGTGCATGTGCTCGCGTCGTGACAGCCGTTTGCAGGCGAGGTTGAGGTGTGCCACAACCTTGAGCCCAAGCTCGAACGCCTCTTCGGTTTCGTGCAATTGATTGCCGGTGTGCGCCTGGACAAGCTCGTTCAAGCCGAGCAGGCCAATAAGATAGGTTACCCGATGCATCCTAAGGTAAGCTTGTCCATCCCGCTCCATCGAGAGAAGCGAGAGCGGGCCGTTCTGCCCTTTGGCGAGAAGCACTTCGACGAACGCTTTTTTCTGTTTGTGCGCCTCGACGACGATCTCCATCAACGCGTCGAGTCTCTGGAACAGCTTCGCATCGTCTCCATCAGCGACGTAAGCCGCCCGGGGCAGGTTGAGACTGACGTTTTGCAGTGCGGAATACCGCATGCGCCACGGATGCTTGGCATCTTCGAGGTCTGACTGCTCGAGTTTGAACGAGAGCCTGCAGCACTCGGATATCTTCGCGGTTTGCCCTCTGTCGAAGACGAAGTACGTGTTACCCTTATCGGCGGCAACGTCGGATATGTGTCTCAGAAACTCCTCATGACCGGGTGTCTCGAAGAACTTCTCCGTTATATGGACCAGAGGTTTCGGGAAGAAAAACGGTCTGCCGCACCCGTCTCCCTCCTTGTAGACGTCGAATAGCGCCCAGACAAATCGTTGCGAGGTTGCGATATAGTCGGTGTACGTTCGCCCTGTGTACTCGCCTCCAGGACCGATAGCCTCGACGTTCTCGAAGTGTTTGGGTATCTCCCAGTACAGGTTGATGTCGCTGAATATGGCTTGTCCGCCACGCGCAACGGCCTGCTGCGAGTACTCGAATATAAGCATCTGAGCCATCTGGTGGATTTCGTAGTCGTCGAGATCCTCGAGGAAGGGGGCGAAGAAGATGTTGACCGCATCCCAACCGATTGCCCCGGCGAAATGTCCCTGGAGCGCAGCAGAGAACTTCACCATGTGCGCAAGCAACGTCTCGGGATGGCGCGCAGGTTTCGCTATGGAGAGCGCATTGGGGAGATCGAGCCCGAACTTCTTGACGTACTCCACAGACTGGCCCGAGCAGTACGGACGGTCAATGAATCCGAGATCGTGCAGGTGTATATCTCCCTTGATGTGCGCGTCGGCCACCTTCTGCGAGAAGACCTGGAGCAACGCGTATTCTTTCTTGATTCTCTCGGCGAGCATCAGGTTGGTCGCCTCGGGGTTGTGTGGGATGTTTGCGTTCTCCTTGTTGGGAATGGTGATTATCCGGTCAACGTCGTAGAGCGGCGCACCGAGGCGGGTGTGTTTCCGGCGATGTTCCTCGAGACCGTATTCGACGAGCTTTGCGTCCACAAGCTCGCGCACAAGAGGAGCAGTAACAACTTCCAGCTTAGCGGCGACGATCTGTTGTTCCACGAGGAGGCTTATAACCTTGGCTATCTCTTCCTGGAGCCCGGTCTCCCTCACAAGCGCGTCCACGATGCGCTGTCTGTCCCAGCCTTTCAGATCCTCCTCGGAGGTGCGAACAAAGAGCGATATGTCAGTGGTTTCGGCGGTCTCACGTTGCGCGGCGGTGAGTTCATCCAGTATCTCGTCCGCGTCCCCTTGTTTGAGCTTTCTGATGCGCGAGCGCTTGTCCCTGTACCGAGCGTATGCGAGCGCGGTCTTTGCGTGGCCGGTCTCGACCAGGACTTTCTCGACCATGTCCTGAATATCCTCTACGGTCGGCACGGGGCTGGGATATCGTTCGTTGAGGAATACTGTGACGGACTCTGCCAGGTTCTCGGCAAGTTCCCTGTCCTCGCCTCCTACTGCTTGCGCTGCTTTGAATATCGCATCGGATATCTTGCTCTTGTCGAAGGGCATCTCGCGTCTGTCGCGTTTTCTTATGGTTTTGATGCGGTCCTTACGGCGTAAGAACAATGGCTGGTTCCCTATGATCTCTGGCGCGACTGCTGCTGCTGTCCTCGCCGAAAAAGAATCACTGCGCTCTCCTCCCTTACCTCCCATTAGACACCTTCTTTCTAGTTGGGTCTCTCCACGCGCACATTCTGTGCGCGCGTTCCGCTAACGTTGCGCCAATAGTTTTTCGAGTTCTTCCATGAACTCGCTTATGTCTTTGAACTGCCTGTAAACCGAGGCAAATCGGACGTAAGCCACTTCGTCTATGTCGCGCAACTGCACCATCACGTGCTCGCCGATCGTTTCGGTTGCGAGTTCCCTGTCCGGCGCGCTGCTGACCATCTGCTCAACCTCGTCTACTATCGATTCGATCTGTTCCGACCTGACAGGCCGTTTCCAGCATGCCTTGTCGAGTCCTCTCCACACCTTCTGTCTGTCGAATGGTTCTCGTACACCACCTCTCTTGATGACCGTCAAAGAGACCTCTTCTATCTTTTCGTAAGAGGTAAACCGACGTCCACACTCTTGACATTCCCTTCGTCGCCTAATAGCATCGCCGTCTCGGGTAGAACGTGAATCGACGACTTTGTCTTCAAGGTGACCGCAGAAGGGACACTTCATAACCGCATGCTACCTAATGTGTTCGAGAGATGAATGCCTACCGCACAGCAACCCACATTTAGTGGCGACGATAACTATAGCACACTATATATAGCTGTGTCAAGTAAAAAAAGTTATTGCAGTATCACCATGTATTTTGTGGGTTACAACTTCAAGTGGCCCAAGGTGTTGTGGGATTGGCACGATACATGCGTGCTCAAACACCAGTATTCTCTTGTCGTTGAGAAAATATTCCGCATTTTCATATATTTCGTTTGCCGCCGTGGCGGTTTCTCGTTGGGCGTATGGCGGGTCAACGAAGACGATCTCGAACTTCTCTTCACCGGAACGTTTTTTGAAATACTTCGCGACGCTCGCATTGACAATGCGTGCCCGGGCGGCGAGTTTGGTTTTTGCAAGGTTTGTTCTTATTGTCCGGCACGCGACGCGGCTGCTGTCAACGAAGACACAGTGCCGGGCACCTCTACTCAACGCCTCTATGCCGAGCGCGCCGGTCCCGGCGAAGAGATCGAGCACGCGAGCATCTTCGACGCGTCGTCCGATCACGTTGAAGATTGCCCCCTTTACCTTGTCGAGGCTCGGCCTTATCATTTTGCCGGGCGGCACTTTCAACGTGACCGCTTTCGCAGAACCGGCAATGACTCTCACAATGTAGGTTTCCTTCGTGCTCAGGCCGTCTTGATGTTTGTCGAGCCTTTCAACGCGGCTTCCCTCAAAGCGCGCAGCTCATCGCCTTCGAGGTCGGGGTGTTCGCGCAACAGCAGTGTTGCCTGAGCGCGCGCGGTCTCGATCAGTTTTGTGTCGCGTACAAGATCGACAATCTTAAGGTCGGCCGGCCCGCTTTGCCGCAATCCGAGCACTTCACCCGGTCCGCGCAGTTTGAGATCCTCCTCGGCGATCACGAACCCGTCGCTTGTTTCTTGCATGACTTCTATGCGTCTCCGACCTTCTCTTGTGCGCGGCGTGCCGCAGAGAAAACACCATGACTGCTCGTCGCCACGCCCGACGCGCCCCCTGAGCTGATGCAACTGCGCCAGACCATACCGGCCTGCATCCTCTATGACCATGATCGCAGCGTTGGGAACGTCTATCCCGACCTCGATGACTGTTGTTGCGAACAGGATGTCGATCTCGCCGCGAGCAAAGGCTGACATCGCCGTTTCCTTCTCCTCGCTCGACATTCTGCCGTGAAGCAGCGCTGTTCGGGTCTGACCGAATTCCGTTCCGCTTAGTCTTTTAAATGTGCTCGAAAGCGCCTTGAGTTCGGATTTGGGAGAATCTTCAATGACGGGACAAACGAAGAAGCACTGTCTGCCTTCGTTCACTTTGTCTCGGATGAATTCGTACACGCTGGTGATCTCGTCGGGTGCTGCATGCCGGGTCACAACCGGTGTACGCCCGGGCGGCATCTCGTCAATGACGGTGATATCGAGGCCGCCGTAAAGGATCATTGCAACCGTTCGCGGTATCGGAGTGGCCGTCATCACGAGCAGGTCGGCAACATCGCCTTTCCCGAGAAGACGGTTCCGCTGCGGCACACCAAACCGCTGCTGTTCGTCTATCACGACGAGCCCCAAACGCTTGAACCTGACGGACTCTTGTATGAGCGCGTGTGTGCCGACAACAAACTTTGCGTCTCCGTTAGATATCATATGCCGGATCTGTTCTGCGCGTGCTCGCTCTATGCCGCCGGTGAGAAGGTGTACCTTGAGACCGAGCGGTGATAGCCATCGTTTGATGTTCAGGAAATGCTGTTCGGCGAGCACTTCCGTCGGCGCCATAAACGCCACCTGGTAATCGCTGTCCAGGGCGGTGGCAACGCCGTGCAGCGCTACAACCGTCTTGCCGCAACCGACGTCCCCTTGCAGAAGCCGTTGCATCGGGCTCGGCCCTGACATATCGGTTAGCAATCGATCGATGGCACGCCGTTGAGCCTTCGTCAAAGAAAACGGAAGTGATTTCCTCAACTGCTCGAGCAGCCGTCCGTCGAGCCGGTGTTCTATGGCCTTCCGTTGTGCACCGACACGTTTCCGCTGTAGCAGCAGTGACAACTGCAACTTGAGCAGTTCCTCGAAAACAAAACGGCGTCGCGCCTTGTCTTGAGCGCCGAACGACGGCGGGAAATGGACATGGTGTATGGCGGTTCGAGCTGCAGGAAGTCGGAGTTGCCGCCTGATCGTTCTTGGCAAGCTCTCTTCGAGCTTATTCCCGAACTGGTCCAGGGCCGCCCAGACCATCGAGCGCATCCGCCGCTGGCTTATCCCTTCTGTAAGGGGGTACATGGGCACAATCCTGCCCGTGTGTATCCGGTCGGTCTCCGTGCCGGAGAGGACCTCGTAGTCGGGGTTCTTGATCTGAACGCCGCTATACTTGCCTATCTCGCCCGTGAGGACGACCTTCTCGCCGGGTGCCATGACACGTTTCATGAATGGTTGATTAAACCAGGTCGCGTTCGCGGTCCCGGTCTCGTCTTTGACACGCACGAAAGCGAGCGAGAGCCTTCGCCGCAAGTGACGTATCTCCGTGGAGACGACTTCGACCATCACGGTGGCCATCTCGCCGACGCGTAATTCCGATATGGGTGTTGTTCGCGTCCTGTCCTGATGCGAGCGCGGAAAGTGGTAGATCAAGTCGCGCACGGTCTCGATGCCAAGCTTGGCGAGTAGCGCTGCCCGCCGCTCGCCGATCCCCTTGACATCGGTGACCGGGCGAAGCCGGGGCGGCAGTCCGTTCGGTTGCGTGACAGGTTGCATTATCCCACCCAGAATAGTAGAATCCGCGGTGTAGCTCGTGGTGCATGTTAGGTGCAGACAGAGCAATCAGGGAAAGCATTACACATGTCGGAAGAGGTTTTCAAGGGATGCATCTTCAGTGTGACCCGCGACGAGATAGTACTGCCGAGCGGAAAGAAGGCCGTGCGCGACATAGTGCGGCATCCCGGGGCGGCGATCATCGTGCCGTTGCTGCCGGACGGGAGGGTGTTGCTCGTGCGCCAGTACCGGTTCGCCACCGGCCAAAACATCTGGGAGATTCCGGCCGGAACGCTCGACCAAGACGAATCGCCGGAGGATTGCGCGTTGCGCGAGGTCGAGGAGGAGACCGGCTACAAGGCGAGCAGCGTTGAGTTTATCGCAACCATATGGCCGTCGCCGGGCTATTGTGACGAGCAGATGCACCTGTTTGTGGCAAGAGGGCTCACCAGGAGCGAGCAGAATCTCGACGAGGACGAGATAATAGAGGCGCACTCGTTCGAAACGGAGCAGCTTCGCGATATGATACGCAACGGCGAGATAGCGGACGCGAAGACGCTGGCTGGCTTGTTCCTCGTTATGGGCGAGAGGCTGGTTGCCTGAACACGAGATGGACAGCGGGATTCTCAAAGACAAGTTTGTCGGAACGTTGATCGGGACAGGCATCGGGGACGCGTTGGGCGCGCCGTTCGAAGGCTCGGGCCCGAACGCGCTGGGCCCGCAATCGTGCGATACTATCGATTACCTTCGCCTCAGCGGGTATCCAAAAGGCCAGTATACCGACGACACGCAGTTGACGATAGCAATGGCTCGCGCCATTGTCAAAGACAGATGCATACGCGGCGATACTGTCGCAGAGGAGATAGCGACGTTTTGGCGTACGGGCGAGATCATAGGTGAGGGGATGGCCTGCGGGGAAGCGATGCGCCGTTACATCTCGGGTGCCGCGGACTGGGAAACCTGCGGGACCGGACCCGGTCGTGCGGGAAACGGGAGCGCGATGCGTGCCGGCCCGGTGGGCCTATGGGATTTCGACGATCCCGACCGGATACCGTCCGATTCGAGAACGGCGACAATCATGACGCACACCGACGAACGCGCGATCGCCGGCACCGCAGCCGTGGCCCGGGCCGTGGCGTACTTTGTTGCAGCAGATTCGTTCGATCCGGTCGGCATGGTGAGCGCGGTGGCGTCGTGCGTTGAGAAAATCCACCCCGGGTTTGCAGGGCTGCTGCGAAAGCTCCCTGAATGGTTGGACGCGCCGTACGAGACAGCGCATCGAGAGATACGCGATGCCGCCCAGCCCGGAGGAGCCGGGGGTGCCTGGAGTGGCGGTATTACCCCGTTTGTCATTCCCACTGTGCTTGCAGCTCTGTACTGCTTCCTGAAATCTCCGGCGGACCCGGTCGAATCGATAGTCCGCGCGATAAACATGGGCGGCGACACGGACACCGTTGCGGCGATCACGGGAGCGATCGCCGGTTCGCACAACGGTGCCGATGCCTTCCCGGAACGGCTCATAAAGGGGTTGAAAGACGCGGATTGCATCGCCCAACTTGGCGGGGAACTCTTCGATACGAAGCTGTCCGCCGGAGCTTGAGCAAGCGGTCGAGTTGTGGTATAATTGTTTCGAACCGAGGACATTGGACGGCGAGTATGCTGCGCCGAGAGATTACGTTGCGGAGGTGATCAGGTTTGAAGGAAAAAATACACCCAGAGTACCATGACATCACGGTGGTTTGCGCCTGCGGCAACACCATAGAGACGCGATCCACCAAGAAACAGATGCGTATCGAGATATGCTCGAACTGCCATCCGTTCTACACGGGCAAGCAGAAGCTTGTGGACACTGCGGGCCGCGTCGAACGGTTTCGAGCGCGATACGCGAAGCTTGACAAAGGCAAGGAGAGCCAGGCAGAAGCGGATTCCGCAGAAGAATCGCAGTAGCTGCGCACTGGAACGGACGGTTTGAAGCAGGGCCGTCCGTTTTTCTATGTCCAGAAAAGAAGGAGCGCGGGTGCCCATGAGTTTGATGCTTGATAAGTTAGACGAGATAGAGGCGGAGTATCAGCATCTCAGTGAACGGATGTGCGATCCCGAGACCGCGTCAAATCCGTCGAAGTATCGCGAGCTGGCCAGCAAGGCGTCCGAACTCGAGGATATAGTGAGTTGCTACCGCGAGTACAAGAGAGTCCGGCGGGAGTTGGACGAGACCCGCCAACTGCTGCATGAAGAGAAAGACGCCGAAGTGATCGAGCTTGCCGAGGAAGAACGAGACACCCTCGCGAAGACGCTCGAAGAGGCCGAGCACCGGCTCAAAGAGCTGCTCGTGCCGCAGGATCCAAACGACAAGAAGAACGTGGTAATGGAGATCAGAGCCGGCACGGGGGGCGAGGAGGCGGCGCTTTTTGCCGGGGACCTGTTTCGCATGTACCAGAGATACGCCGAATCGAGAGGGTGGGGAATAGACATCACAAACAGCAGCATCACAGGCCTTGGCGGGATCAAAGAGATTGTGTTTCTCGTTGAGGGCAATGGCGCGTACAGCCAGCTCAAGTTCGAGAGCGGCGCGCACCGCGTCCAGCGCGTGCCCGCGACGGAGGCGAGCGGCAGGATACACACGTCGGCGGTCACGGTGGCGGTATTGCCGGAAGCTGAGGAGGTCGACCTCCGGATCGATCCGAAGGACGTGCGGTTCGATGTGTACCGGTCATCAGGACCCGGTGGACAGAGCGTCAACACGACCGATTCCGCCGTCCGGCTCACTCACATCCCGACCGGCATAGTCGTGACGTGCCAGGACGAGAAATCGCAGCACAAGAACCGGGCGAAAGCGTTCCGGGTTCTTCGCTCCAGGATACTCGACGCGCGCCGTGAAGAGCAGGCCAAAGAGATATCCGAGAAGCGGCGCAACCAAGTAGGCTCAGGAGACCGAAGCGAACGCATCCGGACGTACAACTTCCCGCAGAACCGCGTGACCGACCACAGGATAGGTCTGACACTGCGCAGGCTCGACTCGATACTTGACGGCGATATTCAGGAACTCATCGACAACCTCGTAGCTGCCAGCCGTGAGGCCGGTGTCAAGACGTCTGCATGAGAGGCGACACTCGATAACGTGCAGGCCCTGAAACCGTTATTGCCCACCTGATCAGCGCTTCTCGAATCGTACTACAGGCACTCCGCCGGCAATGCTGACAAACTTGACGGGCATCACCGAAAGCACGTCGTTGCTGCGCTCGCCTTCGACGTTCGCTTTTATCCACTCTTTATCCGTGCCAAGCTTTACCCTGCGGGTTGATTGTCCATTTGGCGTCAGCGGCTCTATCAGTGCGGCGAACGCAGCCTTTCGGCCAGAAACACGGAGCATGATGGCTGGCACGACTTCCTGGGGCGGGTTGCCGAGACCATCGGCACAGATCGCCTCGACGTTGCGGTCCGCGCAAAACGTCATCTTCAGCATGCCGTTCTCCGAAATCCATCGCGCAGTGAACGGCGTCCTGGGATGACCCTTCCGAACACTCGAGAAATGCGAGTAACCAGGCACCGACTCCGGCCATCCCTCAGCAGGTTCGAGGTCGAACTCCGGTTCGAACTTCCCCCTCACGTGGTACACAAGGTCGTAAGTGTGTTCGTCTTCGCTGTTAACAACAACGAGGTCGAGCACGTAGTCGTCTGTCAACGCAACGGTTCTGTCGAGCACGACTCCCGGGTACGCTTCCGTGGACGAAGCGCGGACGATATGAGCCGCGTCGCCTGTCTGGAACGCCAGCAGCGTTCCCTCACAGGCAGCCTGGCTTTTCTCGTCGACAACGACGGTGTTGTGCGATACCGTTTGCTTGTACCAGGTTTGGTGCGCGGGTACGCTGTACGCCAGCCGGCCCGGGTCGGGCACCAGCTCGTCACCGAGCGCGAACACCATCAAGTTCAGCTTGTCGGGATGTCCGTGACCGCCGCCGTGGGGGCCGTAATCGAGCATCACCGTCACAGGCGGGTCGGTCCAGGAGCGGAGCGCAGCGAGGCCGGTGGCTTCGAGATTCGCGCTCGGCAACCGGGGTAGAGACGCGGCCGGTATCGATTCAGCGCCGTACAGCAACGCGTTGACCGTATCGCGCCCGCTGATCGGTGCGGCATAGCGTGCGTCCCCGTACCTGGCAAATGCCAGTTCGTACGAGGCTCGCGCCTCGTGGATCGAACGCCGGTCGCTATCGTTTATCGCCGGATACGTCAAATCGGGATAGAGCTGTGCCAGCGGACCATCGAACATCTTGCGCACGGTTTCGAGCCGGTAGAGGTCGACACCCGCATGCCGCGCCGCCTCAAGCACGTACGCGTGCGCGGACAACGCGTAGAAATGGTACGCAACCGCGCCCTCGTACCACATGCCGTCGTCGAGCACCGATTCGTCCATCTGGAACAGAAACCCGTGGTCGCCGTTTATAGCCGCGTCGAGTAGCGACGTGTCGCGCAACGCCACCGCGACAACGGCTATCGCTCCGTTATGCCAGGACTGCCAGTTCGATTTGCCTGCACGGTTGCGACGGATCGTCTCGACCGAAGCCCTGAAGAACTTCTCCTCGATGCTCTCTCTGTCGGACGCGGTGAAGCAGTTCGAACCGCGCACGAGGTCGTACCCGGTCGCGGCCTTGATGATGGTCACCGCTTCGTCGAGGGTTTGTGCGAAGATCCGGCCGGCGCTCTTCGAGACCTGGCCGCGAGTGTTATGCAGCTCGTACCCGGCGTACTTTTCCGCATAAGCCAGCAGCAGCGCGCGAACGCGTTCGGCATACTTCTCCTCGCCCGTAAACGCGTACGCCATCCCGAGCGTCGAGATTGCGTCGAGGTTCCGTCTGTGCCGAAAGCTGATGACAACGTCGTCGTAGGGCCAGCCGGTAAACACCCGCCCGTCTATCGGACACTCGTGCTCGGTCGGGCTGACCGTCTTGAGCCGTGCACCGTGGTCCGGGCACGAGTAGTAGTGGGTCCACTGGCCTCCTTTGTCGGGAACGTCTATCTCCGTGGCGAGCAGTTTCTCCCCGCGCGCGATGATACCGTCCAGGAAGCTCTTCGCCCAGTCGTGTTCGGCAGCCTTGCGTTTCGCGGCCGCGATCTCCTCGACCGACAATATGATCGGCCGGGACGAACGCGGCAGTTCGGGTATCTCCGCCTTCTTGGGCACTTCACCAGCCATTGCGCTGCAGGCGACCGTCATGCCGCCCATAATCGAGATCAGCACCAGCAAGGTCACGCTTGTTAACCCGAGGGATCCCGGGCGGTGGACACTGTCCTGCATCGTCATATCCCACCTCCGTTTGATACCGAATCACGCGGACTCTCGGACTTCTGCTCGTGTTGCGTGCTCTCACAGCTGCATTCTTGCGCCAGCACGCACCTTCTGTCAAGGGTTACTGATCCGGACACTGTTGCGCGTGCGCCCGGAGGCTGGTGCGATTCACTTCTTGCGTTTGAGGATCTCTTGCGCCAGGCGGTCGCGGAGTTGGGGTAGACGGTACGGGTTCTGGCCCCATGTTCCCCATGTGGGGACCGCGGACCGGATGACCTGTTCGACGATATCCGTGCCGCCGAGCTTTTCGAGGATGGCGAAATACTCGTAGTCTTCCATGCCGTCGCGCAGGTTCTTGAGTCTGATGGAGGCGACCGGGCCGTCGATGCCTGCGTCGGTGCCGGGGTAGAAGAGTGCGCCGTCCCCGTTCCATCGTACCCTGAACCCCGGATCGTCCCAGGGGTTGCGGTCAGGGCTCATCCAGTAGACGGTCGACCAGTAGAGCAGGCCGGTGATCCCGTACCGCCGGTTGAGCCAGGGCGCTATCCGGTAGCTCGTGACGGGGAAATCAATCTGCCAGAACGGCGGGTTGTCGTTCTTGACCTCTTCATACTCCGGATGGTACCGCGGGGCTGTCTGGACCAGTGCCGAGTAGCTCCATACCTCGTCTCCCTGAGCGATTACGCGTTTGACGCTCGGCTCGTGGACGAACCCGAACAGCGGGCACCAGATATCAATAGCGTCGTCCAACGTGCCCCAGTCCCGGTTCTGGGTGTAGGGTTGCTCGACCACCAGCCGCCGGAGCCGGGGGTCGGCTTCGCGTACCAACGCGCCGAGCTGCCGCACGCGTTCGTACGCGGCTGCGTCGTTCGGCTCGTCCAGCATGTACAGGTACGCCCTGTCGGCCCAACCTTTCCGGTCGAGGTACGCGTACCACGACCGGTAGAACCGGAGGGCTTTCTCGCGGTCGGCGCCGCGCACATCGCGAAACGGCGCGCGCGGGACATCGACATTCGTCACATGGTACCGTTGAACGAACTCGGAGAGCCGCCGGTCGGTTTCGTCGTCGAACAACGCCGTGCCGTCCTCCGCGACCTTTGGGCGCAGACGCGCGGGAAGCGGCGGATTGATGCGGTGCGCGGCCATCATCTCGATGTAGCGGTCCTCGAGCAGATGGTACTCCTCCGAGTTCGTATCGAGGTTATGGTAGCGGGCAACATACCCGAACCCGCCCAAATGGTTCTCGTGGGTCGGCCCGTCGGGCAGATCGAAATCCCAGACGGTCACCCGGACAGGGAACTCCGCCGAACGCGTACCTCTCGCCCGGACTTTGAACGTGCCGGTGTACGTTCCCGCCGGAGTGCCTTCGGGCACGTGAACGTCCACCCAAACCGGCTGGTGCCTGTCCTGCCACAGGTCGAACCCGGACGCGCCGAACCGTGCGCCGTCCAGTTTCTTGCCGTCCCACCGGCCTTCCCGGACCGGTTCGCCCGTGTACGGGTTCGTGAACGGGACGAGCGGGTCGGGTATCCATCCCGGCGGACATGTCGCCCTCGGGGCCGAATGTCTGATCGGGACGTAGATCTCGCGATACAGCGCGACGGCCCCGGAAGGAAGCTCCGTGCCGGTTTCGTTTCGAAGCGGCGAGATCGTCGCGTCAACTCCTTGCAGGTTTCCGTCCGCGGCGGTCACGACAACCTGGAACGACTCGTATTCGTTTCGAGCACATGCGATCTCGACCGAGTCGGCACCCTGAACGGGCCCTTCTTGCCTTACGCGCACCGTGCCCGGAACCGCCGTGAGCTGAATCGTTCCCTGAGCGATTGCTGCGCTCACGCACAACACCACCCCAACAGCCGCTACCGTCGCAGAGATCAGACGTTTCATATCGAAGCCCCCTTTCCGGCCAAAGATCATACCGTCCTGTACGCAATCGTAGACCATCTTCTGTTTCGGGTCAAGCCGCGGGTATTTGGTCCGGCCAAATCGCCAAAATGGAAATCGGGATCTGTTTCGTGTAGGATCGATTTCGGCATAATGGCGTTAAGACTAGAACGCGGCATAAGGGACGTTTAGCCACCGAACGGGTGCGACGGAAGAACGAACCACCCGGTTAGGAGGAGGCAAGAATGAACTCGCGCGAACGGTACGTCGCAACCACACACTACCAACCCAGAGACCAACTCTATCAATGGGAGATGGGACCGTACGGGGAGACCATCCGGCGATGGCACGGTGAAGGGTTGCCTACCGACACCGACTGGGCATACTGGAGCGGGTACGACCGGTTCGAAGTCGCGCCGGTGAACGTCGGTCTCTGCCCGGCGTTCGAGTATGAGAAGATTAGTGAAGGAGATGGGTATGAGATCTATCGAGACACCGACGGCGTCATAAAGAAGAAGCTCAAAGACGTGCCGCCTCCCGGCATGCCGCAGTATCTCGAGTACCCTCTCAAGGGAAAGGAAGAATGGCCGAAGTTCAGAACCCGTCTCAACCCGGACAGTCCCGCACGGTTTCCCGTCCACTGGGAGAGCATGAAGAACCAGCACGCGCATCGCGATTACCCGCTCGGAATCCACACCGGCAGCCTGTACGGGTGGCTCAGAAACTGGATGGGCGTCGAGGGGATCAGTCTGGCAGTCTACGACGATCCCGGGTTCGTCGAGCGGGCCGCGACCGAGATGGCCGACTGCACGCTCGGCGTTCTCGAGAAAGCGCTCGACGGCGTGGAGTACGATTTCACGTTGTTCTGGGAAGACATGGCGTACAAGACCTCGTCGCTGATCAGCCCGGAACATTATCGCAAGCTGTTCCTGCCGCAGTACCGCCGGATAACCGACTGGCTCCACCGCGCCGGCATCGACGTGCTGATGCTCGACAGCGACGGCAACGTCGAGGAACTCATCCCGTGCTGGCTCGACGTCGGCATAAACTACATCTACCCGATGGAAGTTGCCGCCGGAATGGACGTCGTCGCGCTGCGTAAGAAGTTCGGGAAAGACCTGCTTATCGGCGGCGGGATGGACAAACGCGTCATGGCAGGCGACAAGACAGCGATCAAGAAGATGGTCGAAGACAAGATCCCGCTCATGCAGGAAGGCGGCTACGTTCCCGGCTGCGACCACGCTATCACGCCCGACATATCATGGGACAACTACCACTACTACAGGGAGCTCCTGCTGAGCGTTACGGTGTAGCGAGGGTTTCAAGCTCCAACGGTTGACAGCGCTGCGGCGAAGGACTAGAATTGGTTCGTTGCAGTATGACGTGTCGTTGGTGAAGGTGCGATAAGTACCGGGATGTACGAGTAAGGAGGCCGAGATGCGAACTTCTTGTGTTCTGACAATAGCGGCTGTAATCGCGTTCGGGGCGTGGGCGCAGAGTGCGGAAGACGTGCCGTGGACGCCGCTCTTCGACGGAACGACGCTCGACGGCTGGCACGAGGTGCTCGGCGGGAAGTGGTCCGTTGAGGACGGGTGTATTGTCGGCGAGACGGGCGACGGCCGGTACGGGTGGCTTGCAACAAACCGGCGGTACTTCGACTTCATTCTCGAACTGGACTTCAAGACGGAAGCGCCCGGGAACTCGGGAGTGCAGTTCCGCTCCCACGTTATCAAGGAGGGCCGGAAGCTGGATAAGGACCGCATGCGCGGGTACCAGGCCGAGGTGAGCCCCAAGATCGGCGACAGCACAGGGAGTGTCTACGGCGAGGCGACCGACCGCGGATGGATTGCGAAGCTGCCGAGCGAACTCGAGACGCTGTTGAAAGAAGGCGAATGGAACCATTACCAAATCAGCATGATCGGCGACCATTGCGTGCTGCACCTCAACGGGACGAAGACGGTCGACTTCCACGATTCGGCGGCTATCGGCGGGATAATAGCGCTCCAGGTACACAGCGGGCGCACGCCGGTGAAGGTGCGGTGGAAGAACATTCGCGTCAAAGACCTCGGGTACGGTCCCGGCTGGAAACCGCTTTTCAACGGGAACGACCTCACCGGCTGGCACCAGACCGGGAAAGAGAAATGGTCGGTCGAGAACGGCGCGATAGTCGGCGAGACCGTCACGAAGGAGTACGGCTACCTCGCGACCGACGCATCGCATCGCGACTTCACCGTGCGGCTCAAGTACAAGTCCGAGCAAACCGGCAACAGCGGCCTGTTCTTCCACTCGAGCTTCGAGCCGGGCGGCGTGCTGATCCAGTCCGAGATAGCGCCGGACAACCCCGCGGTCGATGGTCTCATCTACGGCGACGGCAGAGGATGGATAAGCGACCCGAAGAAAGACGCCGTCCCGGGACTGGCAACAGCTGGCGAATGGAACGATATGCAGGTCACCTGCGTTGGCAACCGCATCACCACCTACGTCAACGGCTACCGGACGGTCGATTTCGTCGACGAAAAAGCAACCCATTCCGATGGCGCCATCGCGCTCCAGCTTCACAGCGGCGGCGGCGGCAAAATGCGGTTCAAGGACATCTACATCAAGTAGGTGCGGACCGCATGTTTGACGATGTCGTTGAAGCTCTGTCGAGATACGAGGTTGTTCTGGAGCCGGACGAGGACACGCCGGAGTGGTGGGCGGGCGCGCCGTCGGTGGTGTTGACGGACGACGGGACGTTTTATCTGGCGGCCCGGATGCGCGAGGGCAACTCGCCGCGGGGCAGGCGCGGGTACGAGGTCCGTATTCTCAAGAGTGCGGACGGGCGGCGGTTCGAGCCCGTCAACCATATACGGCGCGAGGATGCGGGCGTGTCGGGGTTCGAACGGCCCGCGCTTGTGACGGACCCGAAGACGGGCAGGTTCAGGCTATACGGGTGCAGCGGATTCGAGCGCGGCTGGGCTATTCTGAAGTTCGACGACGCAGACGATCCGGCGGAGTTCGACGCGCGGTCGGCCAGACCCATCATCTCGGAAGACCACCCCGACGATGGGTTTGCCCGCGTCACCGGGTACAAAGACCCCGTGGTGTTTTGGAAAAGAGACCGGTGGCACATGTTTGTTATCGGCACGGACCGCGTCGAACGTATTCACCATTTCACGAGCGATGACGGCGAATCCTGGAGCCGGGTGTCGCGGCCCGTGATGGAGAACGACGGGTGGCACAACTTCTACACGCGGCCGGCGAGCGTGCTGCCGCTGGCCGTCGGGTACCTGTTCGTCTACGAAGGGTCGAGCGTCGAGTGGCGCGACCCCGTGTACAACATCGCGACTGGTCTGGCCTACTCGCCGGACCTCGAGACGTTCATCGATTTGACGCCGGACGAGCCGCTTTTGAAGAGCACGACGCCCGGCGACTATCATACGTGGCGGTACTCGCACTGGATGCGCGTCAAAGACGAGGTGTTCGTCTACTTCGAGGCGGCACGGCCCAACAACACAAACGAGGTGCGTCTGGGCAGGTTCGACTCCGCCCTTTAGAACGAGGTCGAGATGACGGAAGAAACAAGCATTACCGACAAAGACAGAAAAATGGCGAAGCAGTGCCTCGAATGCCCCGTGTGCGGTCATGCGCGCAGGAAACAGCGAGGCATAGCCTACTGGTTCGTCAAGAAGATCGAGGGCAGCGTCTGCCCATACTGCAAGGCATACGAAAGGGTGTATGGCCGCAAGGCTCACGAGCCGATGCCGAGGCAAGAAAGCAACTGACATAACCTGCGGTGGTCGCAGGCTGGTCCATACGGGAAATCTCGGCTTGAAGGGAAAACAAGCACCCGGTGAAAGTGCGTAGCGAGGTAAGGCGGAACAGAAGAACAGCTACTCCGCCTAGTCCGTGAACTAGAACAAGCAGCGGCGCGACCGGAGGCGTGCCTGAGCAGTACAGTGCTGGCCCAGTTGCCGCCAGGTTCATATCGAGAATATCGGATCGCGCTCGTTACGCTGCACGAGTAAACCCAGGAGGTCAAAATGAAAGCAATCGCTATCTGTGGAAGCCCGAGAGAAAACGGGAACACGGAAACGCTTCTGACCACGTGTCTGGACGTTCTTGAGACCGAAGGCATCGGCGTGGAATTAATCCCTCTCCGCACGAAGACCGTGCAAGGGTGCATCGCCTGCCGTACGTGCCAAAAGACAAAGGACAAGACCTGCGCCATCAAAGACGATGATTTCCACGACATCTTTCAGGTAATGCAACAGGCCGATATCATTGTTGTAGGCTCTCCGGTGTACTTTGGCTCGGCCACGCCTCAGCTGATGACGCTGCTCGATCGTGCGGGATATGTGTCCCGGGCCAATGGCGATCTGTTCTCGCGCAAGGTCGGCGGACCAATCACTGTGGCCCGTCGCGCTGGTCAGAACTTCACCTACGCCCAACTGCTTTACTGGTTCATGGTCAACGACATGGTCGTTCCCGGTTCGACTTACTGGAATGTGGCTATCGGCAGGGCACCTGGCGACGTCAACGATGATACCGAAGGTATTGAAACCGTCCAGCGGTTCGCCCAGAATCTTGCTTGGCTCGCGAAGAAACTGAAAGGCTGACGAAGCTGGGAAAGCGCCCACGGTTGGTCACGGTGAGCGGGTCCGTGGAACCAGCCGGGGTTTCTCCATTGAGCAGATGAACATGCTTGTGACAAAACACTCTATGTACCTCCCGGTGTTGATAGTCTTGGGTCTCCTGAGTTCCTGGTCGGCGTCCGGCCAGGTCGACTTTCAGGCGGATATTGTCCTCTACGACGCCACTATCTACACAGCCGACGATACCTTCCCGAAGGCCCAAGCGGCCGCCATAACGGGAACAAGGATCACGGCAGTCGGGTCAAACAGCCAGATACGGGAGTTTGAGGGCCCGGACACGCTCGTGACACGTCTTAGCGGCCTGACGGTGGTACCTGGCCTTATTGACGCGGACTGCCGCATGCTCGAGTTTGGCCGCAAGTTGTGCGGAGTGGACGCTGCCGAGCCGGAAGGTGGCGGCGAAAAAGAAATGCTTGCCGCCGCGATAGACGCCTGCGTCGAGGTTGGGCTCACGGGCGTCCACGATTTTCGCGCCGGCCCCGACGTCATCGAACTGTACAAGGATCTGATGGACGACGGACGGCTGAAGCTGAGGGTGTACGCGATAGCCGACACGTTGATCGAGCGACCCGTAATCGGCCTTGGAAACAACATGTTGACGGTGCGCAGCGTCGGCCTTGTCTGCGACGAACCGGGCGGCCCATTGACGGCTTCCGGGGAGGATCTATGTGCTGCGACGAAGACGGCGCTCGAACGCGGTCTGCAGGTCTGCACTCGCGCGACAGGCGAGCGCGCGGTCCACACGGTGCTCGATGCCTACGAGCGCGCCCTGCAAGATGTTCCCGTCAGGGACCACCGGCTGAGGATAGCGGGCGCGCAAGGTTTGTCGGATGCCGATCTACCCCGGCTTGCCGGGCTGGGCGTCATCCCGTCGATATGTCCGGTGCAACTTATGGCGGACGGGAAGGAGCACATTGATACGTGGCGCGGGGTGATCGGGACGGGCTCGATCGTCCCCGCTGGTTCAGGTTTTCCTGCGAGCCCCCACAACCCGTTGTTGGGTTTCCACGCTGCCGTCACGCGAATGGAGATGACGCGGGACGAGGCGCTCAAGAGCTACACTGTCTGGCCCGCAGAGGCCGCTTTCGAGCGCGATAGGAAAGGCTCGATTGTCCCCGGCAAGCTTGCGGACCTTGTCATACTCGACAGTGACATCATGAGCTGTCCGCCGGAGAAAATCCCGGAAACAAAGGTCATCATGACGGTAGTCGGCGGGCACCCGGTCTATCGCTCAACCGGGCCGGAAACGAAATAACCCCCCTGTGCACGCGTCACAGCGTACACAAGGGGGTTGATTCTCGATTCTCTGTCCTATCTGATGTTGAGCTTGACCTTGACGGCGTGGGCCGAGCAGGATATGCACGGATCGTACGCCCTCACGAGCATCTCGCAGAACAGCTCGATCTCCTTCTCGTCTTTGTCGAGAATGGACGGGACCAGCGCCTCGAGGTCCTTCTGGATGTTCTCGTGGTTCTGGTTGGTCGGGATGACGCCGTTCGCCGCGACGCACAGCCCGTCCTTGTCGTACTCGTAGTCGTGGAAGAGTATGCCGCGCGGCACGTCGTCCGACGCAATCCCGCGCCCGGCTTTCACCTCGACCTTGCTCGGTTTCTCGTCTTTGATCCCGTCGGCGAGCAGTTCGTCCGTCAGCCGGATCGAGTCCTCAACCGAGTGGACGCACTCGACCACCTGGGCCACACTTATCATGTACGGGTTCGTGCATATGGCCTTCAGGCCAAGCATCTCCGCAACCTCTTTAGCGAGCGGCGTAAGCTGCTTGTGGTTGAGGTTGAACCGTGCAAGCGCGCCAACCATGTACGCGTCGCGCTTGTTCTTGGCATGCTTCGCTGTCGAATGCCGCACGATGAACTCGTTGGTGACGTCCAGGTACTCCTCGACCGGGAACCTGCCGGCATCCGTCGAACCGATATCGCCGTCGTAGAGCGCGTACTCCTCGTCGGAGACAAGGCCGATATACTCGGTTTCGCGCTCGAAGGGCGGAATCTTGCCCGCAACGGATTTCACCACGCCTGCCAGTGCCTTCAGATCCTCGACACCTTCCAGGAACCGCTTCTTGAGATACTGAAGCTCCTTGACGGTCGGCCACATGGTCCACCCGCCAACGGTACACCGGATCGGGTGCGTCGTGCGGCCGCCGACGATGTCGCACACCTCGTTCGAGAGCCTGTGCACCCTCACGACGGTGAGCACTTCGTCCGGATGCGATGACGCGAGCGGTATCACGCTGCCTACACCGAAGAGGTCCGGCACCACAAGGTAACCCACATGGAGAATATGGCTTTGCAAGTTCTCCATGTGCAGCAGTAACTTCCGCAACTTGACAGTCTGTTCCGTTACCTGCACGTCAAGCGCTTTCTCGGTGGCCTTGAGCGACGCGAACGTGTGCCCGATGGAGCAGATACCGCATATTCGCGCCGTGATATGGTGGAGCTCATCCCACCGTCGGCCACGCACCATCGCTTCGAAGAAGCGAGGTGCCTCCGTAACCTCCCAGAGGCATTTCTTGACCTCTCCGTCCTTGACGTCAACGACGATATTACCGTGACCCTCGACACGGGTCAGGTGCTCGACGTTGATCGATACGTTCGCCTTACTCATTTCACCACCTCCGAGTACGTATCGTAAAGCCTCAGCATCTTCAAGGCATCGTCGACGCTGAGACCATACTTCTCCAGCACTTCCTTTTCTGCGTTTATGTTCGGGTCGTCTACCAGCCCTCGGCATCCCCAGCAGATGCTCCCGTTATTGACGCAGCGAGAGCTGCAGCCCGCGCGAGTCACCGGGCCCAGGCAGAACATCCCTTTCTCGAACACGCAGACGTTCTCGTTCTTCTTGCACTCGACGCAAACCGGGTAGTTCGGTATGTCCGGTTTGACGCCGAGCAGCAGCGCCTTGAGGACCTTCACGAACTCGCCCTTGTCGATGGGGCAGCCGTGCACGTAGTAATCGACGGGCACAACGGCGTCGACAGGCCGCGCGGGGTAGGTCTCGAACCAGTCGGCCTTGTCGCCGTAGACGATCTTCTTCACCTCGTCCATCGACTGGAGGTTTTTCAGACAGTTGATGCCGCCGATAGTGGCGCAGGCACCGATCGCCACGAGCACTTTCGCGTTCTCTCGTATCTTCTTCAGTCTCGCCTCATCGGACTCGCGCGTTATCGAGCCTTCGATGAAGGCGATATCGTAGTCGTCGCTGTGTTCTTTCATCACCTCGCGGAAACTCACGATGTCGACCAGCTTGAGCACCTCGAGCAGATCCTCCTCGAGGTTCGCTATCTGGAGTTGGTCGCCCTCGCATCCTGCAAAGTCAAAGAACGCCACTTTAGGTTTCATCTTAGAGAGCCTCCGGTAGTGACATGATCTCGGAGAGCCTGAACACCGGCCCATCCTGACAGACGTAGACACCATTTATCTGGCAATGCCCGCATTTGCCGACGCCGCATTTCATTCTTCGTTCGAGCGATAGGATGATCCGCTTGTCCGGCAGCCCCTTGCTCTTCGCTTCGAGCATGACGAACTTGTACATCACCGGCGGGCCTACCACCACACAGTATGTTTTCGAGGGGTCAACATCGGCATGCGGGAAAAGCGTGGTGATGACGCCGACGTTGCCGTTCCAGCTTTCGTCGCCGCGGTCGACCGTCTCGTGGTACTCGACGTCCGCCCGTTTGTTCAGGTCGGCCAGCTCATCGACAAACAGCCGCTCTGCAGGCGACCGCGCACCGAAGAAAACGACCAGCCGGTTGTAATCCTTTCTATTATCCAGGACATAGTGGATCAGGCTGCGCAACGGAACAAGCCCGATGCCGCCCGCGACGATCAGCACGTCGTGCCCCTTCATCTCGTCGACCGGAAAACCCTTGCCCAACGGGCCTCTTATCCCGATGGTCGAACCGGCGTCCATCGTGTGGAGCGCGCCCGTCACGTTGCCGGCACGCCGCACAGCGAGCTCGAACGTACCGTTGCGGGTGGGCGACGAAGAGATGCTTATGGGCGCCTCGCCCACGCCAAACGCTGACACCTCGACGAACTGGCCCGGCTGGTGGCCGAGCTCACGACCGCTGTCGAACTTGATCTCGAAAAGCTTCTCGGTGTCCGTCAGCTTCTCGGTCCGCACGATAGTAGCCAGCTCCGGCAGGTAAATGCTTCCAACTTCGTTTCTGGCCACGCTCATCTTATGCTCCCTCCTGAAGTGTGTTGAACACCGTCACCGGGTCGGCGATGTCCGGCAGGCACGCCGACGAGCAGCGACCGCATCCCACACACGCTATCATCCCGCACTTGCTGTACAGGTACGACCCTTTGCGGAAGAACCGGTGCCTGTAGCGCTCCACCCGTTTTTCCCGGAAGTTCTCGCCCCCGGCAACGGTGGCGAACTCCTCGAGCAGGCAGCCGTCCCAGGTGCGGTACCGTTCTCCGGAGCCGAGATCAAGCGCCACCTCTTCCTTCACGTCAAAACAGTAACAGGTAGGACACACAAGGTTGCACGTCCCGCAACTGAGACAAAGCTCGGCCTTCTCCTCCCATATCGGGTGGTCGACGCTCTTTCTCAACAGCTCCGGCAGCGCTTGCGGCGAGAACTTGGCGTCGCGCTGCGAGCCCATCTCCTTCAGGCCTGCTTTGACCTTGTTGCACTTCTTGATGTCTTCTTCGCTCGCCTTCTTGGCAGAGGCGTGCTTCTTCAGGAGCTTCTCGCCGGTGTCGGTGGCTACCTCGGCCACAAACGAGTCGCCCACCTCCGTCAAGAAGATGTCGAACCCGGAATCAACGGTCGCACTGTCCATCGTGCCCCAGAACGCTTTTTCGGCAACACGTTTCGGGTTCACCCCGATTATGATCGTGTTCTCGCGTCTCTTGAGATAGTGCTCGTCCCGGTTGTCCTCGGCAAACAGGCGGTCGATCTGGTTGATCGCCTTGATGTCATACGGATGCGCACCGAAGATAACTATCGGTTCTGCATCAGCCCTTGCCTCGACGGACGGTTTGTCGCCCAGCTTGTACTCGAGCAGGGTTTCGCGCGGCGGCAACAGGTATTTCTTCGGCGACATAACCGTGACATCGTAATCCAGACAAAGCTGGTCCGGACTCTCGATGTCGTCGAAGACGTACTTGCCTTCCGCTCCTGCTTTCTCTTGGGGGCCGACTACCCGGAAGGACTTCAATAGATTCGACACGAAGTCCTTCAGCCCCTCGCGTGATAGAGTGAAACACGTCATCTACCTTACCTCCTACAACGTCTGCGGGAAAGCTGACGTAACCCCGGCGCTCCTGGTTTAACTGCCGACCACGCGGCTCACTTGTTCCAGCCAAGTCGCTGGAGCAACCGCGCATCGTACGGCAGCGCTACCCTATAGAGCGCCTCCCGAACTACCAAGTGTGGTCCAAACGAGAAACAAACGGCTACAGTGCTAATGCGGTCTGGTGAGCCCTTGTCTCGTGCACATCGCCACGATGCGCACTCCCCCCACCTGTATACCCACAATATACCACAGTATGACATCAGAATCAAGCAAAAAAAACCGTCGTGCCAGCCGCCTACGCACGCACCCCAGGAATTCTTGACACGGTGGTTGCGCCGTGGTATCATAACGTTGCTGGTGGATGTTCTTGGGCGCTTAGCTCAGTTGGTTAGAGTACTACCTTGACATGGTAGGGGTCACTGGTTCAAATCCAGTAGCGCCCACCATAGCTTTGACCGGTGTTCTCAACCGCCTGCGGATTCGATACCCTTTAATGGGGGTGGCGTAACCGTAACGGTCCTTGACACTTAAGGGGAAAAACACAGTTGGCGAAGATAGAAGTGAAGTTTCCCGATGGGTCGGTCCGGGCCCGTGAAGGTTCGGGTAGCGTTGCCGACTTCGTGCGGTCGATTGACGAATCGCTGGCCCGAGACGTAATTGCGATGAAAGTCAATGGGTGCGTGATGGACCTTGTGCGCCCGATCGATGCGGATGCGGTTGTCGAGTTGCTCACGTTCGACTCGCCGGAAGGCAAAGAAATCATTCGTCACAGTGCGTCGCATATCATGGCGGCGGCGGTGAAATCGCTCTTTCCAGATGCCAAGCTGGCGATTGGCCCAGCGATACAAGACGGGTTCTACTACGATTTCGATGTCGCTCAGCCCTTCACCGAGGCCGATCTTGCCGCCGTTGAATCCAAGATGCGCGAGATAGTGGAGCTTGACGAACCGTTTGTTCGCAAGGAACTCAGCCGAGCCGAAGCAGACGATCTCTTCAGGAAAGCCGACGAACCCTACAAGCTCGAGCTGTTGCAGGATATAGATGGCGAAGCGGCGACTGTGTACGAGACCGGCGATTTTGTCGACCTGTGCCGGGGGCCGCATGTCTCGAGCGCCGGCCGCATCAAGGCGTTCAAACTGCTTAGCGTAGCGGGTGCGTACTGGCGCGGCGACGAGCGGCGTCCCATGCTTCAGCGCATTTACGGTACGGCGTTTCAGACCCAGGACGATCTCGATAAACATCTCGCGCTTCTTGCTGAAGCCGAGAAGCGGGATCACCGCAAGCTGGGTCGCGAACTCGAACTGTTCAGTTTTCACGAAGAGATTGGCGCGGGCCTGGTGCTGTGGCATCCGAAAGGTGCGATGATACGCAACGTCATCGAGGATTTCTGGCGCCAGGAGCACGTGCGCAACGGGTACGAGCTTCTCTTCAGCCCACATATTGCCAAACGGTCGTTGTGGGGATTGAGCGGCCACCTCGATTTCTACGCCGAGAACATGTACGCTCCGATGCCCATCGACAACGTGGACTACCAGTTGAAACCCATGAACTGTCCGTTCCACATGCTTATCTACAAGAGCCGTGGCCGCAGCTACCGCGAGCTGCCGCTACGTTGGGCCGAGCTGGGCACGGTGTATCGGTACGAACGTTCCGGGGTGCTGCACGGCCTGCTTCGCGTGCGCGGGTTCACGCAGGACGACGCCCACGTGATCTGCGGCCCCGACCAGCTCGACGACGAGATCCGCGAGGTGATCTCGTTCTGTCTGTTCGTTTTGCGCACATTCGGGTTTTCAGAGTACGAGGTGTACCTCTCGACCCGGCCCGAGAAGTTCGTTGGCACCGTCGAGAGCTGGGACCAAGCGACCGAAGCCCTGCGCAACGCGCTCGCAACGGTCGACCTCAACTACGAGGTGGATCCGGGCGAGGGAGTCTTTTACGGGCCGAAGATAGATATCAAAATCAAGGATTCACTGGGCCGCGCATGGCAGTGCAGCACGATCCAGGTCGATTTCCAGGAGCCCGAACGATTCGATATCGAGTACGTCGGTACCGACGGGAAACCGCATCGCCCCATAATGATCCACCGGGCGTTGATGGGCTCGCTGGAACGGTTCTTCGGATGCCTGATCGAGCACTACGCTGGCGCCTTTCCCGTCTGGCTCGCGCCCGTGCAACTGGTTGTCCTGCCGATCTCCGACGCCAACGTCTCCTATGCGGAAAGCGTTTGCCGAAAGCTGCGCGACGAGGGACTGCGGGCCGAGCTTAACTCGCGCGACGAGAAGATCGGTCACAAGATACGTGCCGCCCAACTGCAGAAGATTCCCTACATGCTCGTCGTCGGCAGGAGGGAGCAAGAAAAAAGTACCGTCTCGGTGCGCCATCGCAAGGAGGGAGACCAGGGGCCTGTATCGCTCGACGCGTTCATTGCGCGCATCACGCAGGACATCGAGTCGAAGGCCATTTGGTGAGCCCATCGTCCGGCAACGGCCCCATTTGACGAGCCCCGAAGAACTATGGTAGACTGAATGCGTGGTGGGAACGATTGCATTCACAAGTAGCCGGAACTAGAGGATTTGGAATATGGCGGATCTGATACTCGGACTCGGTGAGGCGAAGGATCTTGCTGAGATAGTGGCGACCTCCGAGAAAGAGATCGCCACGAACTTCGGTCCGGCGAGAAAACTGCTTCTCGTGTCCAAGGTCGCAGAACTGGCGATCACCCGCCCCGTGGCGACCGAGTGGTTCCAGAGCTTCTCGATGAGGCTCAAGAGCGACGGGATCGGAACGGATGAGATCGCCAACAGGCTGTCCGCATTCAGCGGCAAGTTTGTGCTCGAATCCGACAATGGTCGCAGTGTCATAACCTACCCCACAGACGGCCAAACCGGTGTTGCTGAGGAGTGCCAGGCGCTGCTGAACGAATGTGGCGTTCTCGTGGGGTTGCCGGAGATATGGCATGTTGACGGCGACCAGTACCAACAGCACGGGCTCACGGTCACCCAGTTGTTCAGGCTTATGACGGAGAGGAAAGCGTCGGACGTCCATCTCGATACAAATCACCCGCCGATTCTGCGAATCGACAACGACTTGGTGATAACGGACTGTTGCGGCCCGCTGACTTCCGAGGAGATCGAGGGGATACTCCACGATATCGCGCCCCAGAAAGCGTGGGAACAGTTCCAGCACGACATGCAGACCTCGTTCGGGTTCCATCAGGTCGGGATGGGATACTCTCGCGTCAGCGCGTTCCGCAAGCACGGTTCAGTCCACCTGACGTTCCGGTATCTGCCCGAGCACATACCGTCGTTCGAGCAGTTGAACCTTCCTGCAAACACGCTGCAGGAGATGGCTGACATGCACAGAGGGCTGTTCCTGATCACCGGCATGACCGGGAGCGGCAAGACGACGACGCTCGCAGCGATGGTCGACTATATCAACAGGACACGCAAAGAGCATATACTCAGCATCGAGCACCCGATAGAGTTTGTCCACGAGAGCAAGAGCTGCATCGTGTCCCAGCGCGACACGGGTGCCGACGTGCCCGACTTCTTCATGGGTGTCACGGCCGCGCTTCGGCACGACCCCGACGTCATCGTCATCGGCGAGATGAGAGACAAGGACACCATCCGGTCGGCCATCAACGCTGCAGCGACAGGACATTTGGTCTTAAGCACGCTCCATTCGAATACGGCGGCCGAAGTCGTCAACCGGATCATAAGCTTCTTCGACCCGATAGAACGCGATCTCGTCAGGCTGCAGCTGCGCGACTGTCTCAAAGGCGTGATATGCCAGAGACTTCTGCCGAAGCTCGGCGGCGGCAGGTTACCTGCCATAGAGATGATGTTTAACGACCTGAAACAGATTAACGACTGCGTTCTTATCGGCGACACGGACGGAATACACGTCGGGATGCAGCAGACCACCACGTCTTCGTTCATATTTGAGAAGTACCTCTACGGGATGATCAAGAGAAAGGACATAACCGTCGAGGACGGCCGCGATTTCTCGACAGACGTCAGCATGCTCGACCAGATGCTGATCGGCACGTACTCGGTGCCGCGCGTCGAGGGGTTGAAGAGGGACGCGCTTCTCAGATGATCCCTGTGGCCTGCTGACGGCGGCCCACACGGGCACGTGCTCCGGTCTTTCTTCGTGGCAGCTGTTTAGATAAACCCGAGTTCCTTCAAGCGCCGCGCAACGGCTTTCTTTTCTGTGCGTGTCAGCTCGCGATTGGGAAGACGTACGGAGCCTGTGGGGAGCCCGCGAAGGCGCAGCGCCTCCTTGAAGACGGCTATCAACCGGGCGCGTTCCGCGGCGTTGCACGCATCCACAATGCGCCGCTGAGACCTTTTTGCCCGGGCCATGTCGCCGTTGTGGAAGGCTTTGTGCGTGGCCACGAACGGTTCCGGAAACACGTTCGACACGCCCGTCACCGAGAAGCTGGCACCCGTCAGAAGAGCGGGCAGCGTGAGCAGATCTTCGCCGCACCCCACGCACACTTTTCCGTTGCTCAGCCTGAGGAGATCCTGTATTTTCACGAGCGAACCGCTGCTCTCCTTCACTCCCACAATGTTGTCTACCGTTTCGACCAGTCTGACCGCCAGCGGCGCGGAAAGGTCCGTGCCGGTGCACGAAGGAAGGTTGTAAATCAACAGCGGAAGCTTCGGTGCCGCCGCGGCAATCTTGCGATAGTAGTTCTCGATTGCCCGGCCGTCCTGCCGGTGGTAGAACGGCATCACGGCTGATGCAGCGTTTGCGCCTATATCGTGCGCGTGACGCGTGAGCTCGACGGTCTCGAGCCCTGAGACGCTGCCGGTGTGGACCGTGATGGGGATCTTGTCGCCGCACGCCTCCAGGATGGTTTCGGCCATCATCTTGCGTTCTTCGACGCTCATGATGAGCCCTTCACCTGTCGTGCCGTTTACGAAGAGACCGGAAACACCCTTCTTGACCAGCCAGCGGGCGAGTTCCAGCGTTGCGTCGACGTCGATTTTGCGGCCGCCCCGGTTGAACATGGTCAAAAGTGCCGGGACAACACCTGTTTGTTTGAAGTTCACGAGCTCACTGTCCTTTCCGTTTGCATTTGAACCCATTTCATGGTAGAATTGCTGCGTCTTCGTGAGTATAACAGAGCTGTCTATAGATTACAAACACCCAAACGAAGGGAACGACGATGTCACGCGTATGCGAGATTTGTGGAAAGAAACCCGGGAGAGGCAATATTGTTGTCAGGCGCGGGAAACCCAAGCGTGAGGGCGGAATAGGCCAGCACATAACGGGCATTACTCACCGGCGCTGGTTGCCGAATATACAGAGGGTGAAGATACTCGTCAACGGGGCCCCAAAGCGGGTTAAGGTCTGCACGAGCTGCATCCGCCACGGACGGGTGACCAAAGCCGTCTAGCTTTCTCTCCGCCAAACAAGCCTAAATGATCAGGGGCTTGATCTGCGCCAGCGGTACCGGTTCTGTCTTTATCGTTTCGGAAAGACCCGATTCGGAACAGTTCACTTGCACCACCGGCTGGTCCCGTCCTTGCCCGTACCGAGCGGTTATCGCAGCAGCGAACGCCTTCATCTCGTCAGGAAGCCCTGCGGGCGCGAGCGTTACCGGGCCTGGATAATCGGTCGCCTCCAGGACGGCACGGCCCGCCCTGTAACGCTCCAGCGCATGATTGTCTGCTTCATCTCTACCGACGATGATCTTGACGGTCGGCGAGATACGGATATGTCGGCCGTAACGCAGAATGCTCATCTCTACCAG
Source organism: uncultured bacterium (assembly GCA_964524145.1). Taxonomy (GTDB): domain Bacteria; phylum Hydrogenedentota. The sequence continues at coordinate 109,969 of CAZGCA010000003.1, forward strand.
GCCGGCCTTGGGATCGTGCTCGAAGAGGTCGTGCAAACGGGTGCTGAAAGCGGCCTCGGTCAACAGACACCCGCCTGCGGGGGTCTGGTAACCGGTTATGCCGAACTCCTCCGCGAGAGACAGTTGCGTCCTGCGAGACCGCCCGCGTAGTGCCAGCAACCTATCGCGGTCGACCATCCCCTCCTTCTCCGGCACCGTCGGCTCGAGCAGCTGCGCCGAGAGAGGCCGCACTATCAGGCCGGGCAGGCCGCTCTCGCGCGCTATGAGTTCGAGCGCCTTTCTATGCTGGCTCATCGGCCTTTGGCCGAGCACCTCGCCGGTTATAACGAACTTCGCACCGATCCGTTCCATGACAACCCCGGCTCGCCTGGTGGAAAGTATCCTGCAATCGATGCACGGGTTCATGCCAGAGCCATACCCGTGCTTGGGGTGTTTGACCAGTTCGGCAAGTTCCTCGGAGATATTGTCTTTGTGAAGCGTAATTCCGAGCACTTGCGCAAGCCGCTCGACACCTGTGCCGCCGGACTCATCGTGTTCGCCGTAGAACTGGGAGAACACGTTGGAAAAGTGTATTCCTTCGACCTCGACGCCCTGATCGATGATGAGCTTTGCCGCGAGCACGCTGTCAAGTCCGCCCGAGAACATGGCAAGCGCTTTCACATTACCGGCCATCCTGTCACCCCGTCTCCGAACGTGACGAGCCGCAGCTCGGGCAGTCGTCCCTCTTCCGTATCGGCACGCGATGCCATTGCGCATCCAGCATGTCGAACATCGTCAGTTTACCAGTCGGACATCCCGTCCCGCCGGTCAGAAGCTTGATTGCCTGGGCCGCCTGCAGCGTCCCAAACAGGCCTGCAACCGGTCCGAACACCCCCGGCAACTCCGCGCCGCCCGGAGGCGCACTCTCAAAAAGGCATCGGTAGCACGATGTCTCCGGCGGAAGAAAGGTTATTGTCTGGCCGGCATACTCGAAGACCGCCGCCTCTACCAAAGGTTTTCCGAGCGAGACACAGGCGTAGTTCAGCACGTACCTTGTCGGGAAGTTGTCGACACAGGCAAGCACGATATCGTAATCGCGTACCAGCTCGGTCGCGTTTGCCTCGGTGACGCGCTCCTCGTGCGGCTCCACTTTCACCTCGGAATTCATCTCGCAAAGCGCTTCCTTTGCAAGCCCCGCCTTGCGCTCGCTTATCTGGTCCGTGTTGTACAGGATCTGCCGGTGAAGATTGGACAGTTCGAGGATGTCGCCGTCGACGATTCCGATTGTGCCGACGCCCGCTGCGGCAAGATGCATCGTGGCCGCACAGCCAAGCCCGCCTGCACCGACCACCAACAACCTCGCTGCCGTCAAATCCGCCGTTTCAGGACTGCCCACCGGCTCGTCGCCGCGCGGTTCCCGAGCATCATGCCCGTTGTGGAAGCTCAGGTCAGCCATATTAAACCGTACCGTTCTCGGCATGTCGGCCGAGCCCAAGCCAACGACCGACTTCATCGCCTCTCCTGCCAGAAGACATCCTCCTATCCCGTGCGCAACGAACGGAGCCGAAACACCCTGTTTGATCTCGAACGGCAACTGCCGGTTGGTGGACGATGAGACCTGCACGGAAACCCACACCCCCTCCCCTTCCACGAAACACGCTGCGACATGTTTCGTCCGCTCGCACGCCGCTTCCCACAGAACACCTGCGGTCCCGTCTTCATCTCCGGTGACAAGCGCAACGTCGTGGTGGCCGATCAGCTCGCGGAGGTCGGGTTCTTGAAATGGCGCATGGTGGACGACGATTTCAACATCCGGATTGACCGCTGCCAGCTTCCCCGACAGGCGGCCCCACACGTCGCCCCGGGCCAGGATTCCTATTGTGCCGACACCGGCACCGGCGAGGTAGTGAATCGCAACATGGGCGGCGCTATCTCCGCCTGCAACGAGCACGCGCGATCCAAGAAGCCTCGACTGTCCCGCCTCGCCAAACCCGGGCAGGGATATCTGTCTCGAATACCGTTCGCGCTGCTCTGCACTGAGTTCCACGCAATTCTCTCCGGCTAGTTGCCGGGTGCCTCAACGGTTGCTTGTTGGGCCGATTTTGGCTGCGTTCCGGCTGCGCCGGCCAACGGCAAATGTATGGTGACGCACGTGCCCACGCCCGGCGTGCTCTCGATGGATGCCGCGCCACCATGTTGCTCAACGATATTCTTCGTTATCGAGAGTCCCAATCCGGTGCCGGACTTTTTGGTGGAGAAATACGGTTCGAAAACGCGCGACAACAGTTCCGAACTGATGCCGGCGCCGTTGTCACGCACCAGCACGGCCACGCCGTCGCCGTCGGGCCGCGACGTGATCGACAGCCTGCCGCCCTTCTCGATGGCGTCCATCGCGTTAAGGACGACATTCAGCAGCGCACGCTTCATCTGGGCCCTGTCGAGCCTCTGTACGGTTCCGGCAAGCTTGAGGTCGGTGCTGATAGTTATGTCGCGTTGTCCGGCTTCGTTTGCGACGAGCTGGATAACCTCGGCAACGATCTCGTCCGTGCTGCACTCTGTCATATCGAGCTTCTGTTCTTTTGCGAGCGTGAGAAACCCGGACACAATCTGGTCGAGCCGGCCAACCTCATCCATGATAGTCTGGGTGTACTTCTCGAGCCGGTTCCGGTCGTCTCCTTTGCTGGTGGCCGCAATCAGGTCCTTGAGATGAGACGTGATAAGCTTGATCGAGTTTAGCGGGTTGCGAATATCGTGGGCGACTCCCGCCGCGAGATTTCCGAGCGCTGAAAGCTTCTGCGATTGCGCAAGTTGCCGTTCGATCTTCTCCTTCTCCCTGAGGGCCTCGACCATTTGGTTGAACTTGCGCTCGAGCACGAGTATCTCGTTCGAGTTGGGTTTGACACCCACAGGTTTCAGGTTGCCGGCACCGATCTCCGCGCATGCTGCCGACAGATCTCCCAACGGGCGAAGCAGCTTTATGACGAAATAGCACATCGCTCCGACCGCCAGCAAGAACATGCCGAGCAGCACCCACAACAACCTGTTCCGAAACACTCGCTCAAGATGTGCCTGTCGCGTGAGGCCCACGACCGCTGTCACGCCCACCACCTGGTCGCCGGCCTGCATCAACCGTGTTATGCGGTACATGTTCACCTTACCGCTGTCCCTCACCGGTTCGACGGAATCCACTTCCGGGCTGTATCCAATCTCGATCTCCTGGAACTCAGGCTCTTCGACCCGTGACAGCTCGCGGCCGGCACCGTCCTGCACGACTATAACGTCGACACCGGCTTCCGACCTGACCTCATCGAGCATAAGGCCGAGATCGTCCCTCGATATGCTGTCGATAGGCACGTCGCCGACACGCACCGAGAGCTCGTCCACGACGATGTTGATCTTCTGCCACATCTCCTCGACAACGACACGGTGGTAGTGTGACGCCGCGCCAAAGATCGATGCAACCAGACAGAAGATCAGCACCGTCGAGCAGACGCTTATCTTGAATATCAGCGACTTGTACCACCTAAACTCGGGACTGTCTTTCATCTGTTCAGCAGGCGTCCGAGCACACCCGCCCTCAACTCGATGGCCTTTTGAGGGCACATCTCATGGCAGCAGTAACAGCGGATGCAGCTCGAGTAGTCGACCTCGATCCGGTCGTCTCCGCGCTTGATGGCTTTCGGTTGCGCGGGGCACACCTCGACGCAGGCCTCACAGAGCGTGCAGGCCGGGCTGCCGAAGACCGGTTTCGGAATTATCGAGTTCCTCAGCCAGCGTCGCACGAAATCGGGCACGGGAACAAACGCTGAAATGTCGATTACGGTTTTCACCCGGTTAAAGTCAGTCACGCGGACCGACTCGATCGGATCGCCGACCACCTCTATCTCATCCAGCGAGGTACACCCGTACCCTTGCTCCGCTGCTACTGCGATCGTCGGCACGGTTTTCGGATCTATCCCGACGATGGAGCACGCGACAACGTCAACCGCTGTCAAGTCGCCGCCCGCAATGATCACCCCGATCGGCTTCGGGCTGCCGCCACTGGGACCCATACCATCCATGCCGACCACACCGTCCATCACGGCCAGTTTCGGTTTCAGGAACCGGTTGATATCAAGCAGCATGGTGGCGAAATCGTTTCTGTCAGTGAACCTCAGGTGCATCTGGGGCTTGAGCAACCCCGGTATGCACCCGAACTGGTTCTTCACGGCGCCCGTGAAATACATCTGCCCGTGAGTCTTGAGTTTTGGCACGCTGATTATGGCATCGGCGTCGACGGCCGGCTTTGCGAGGGTCATCCGTTTGAGCCGCGTGCAATCGGGAGTAGCCACGTCGACGCTCGGCGTGAAATGCACCAGCTCGGCTCCCGTATCGTTTACTGCGTCGATGATCCCTGTCACGGCGGCGATCCTGTCCAGATTGCCGAATCCCGGACTATCGCCCACGAGGACCTTGTCCGCAACGGGCTTCGCGAGTCCGAGCACCGCCTTGAGAACGCTGGGATGCGTTGAAACGGCTTTCTCAGGCTTCTTCGCGACGAGCAGGTTCGGTTTCACGAGCAGGTTCGACGCCCCTCCAACGAACTGCTCGATACCGCCCAGCAGCGATACCGCCTTGACGACGGCATCCCGCACGCGCTCTTCATCATAATCCTTGCATTTCACCACCGCAACTCGACTCATAACAACCCTCGTCTACCGTCTCAAGTCAGCCATATCCCTTACGCTGGCAACATGTAAAACAGCACCGACTCAATTCTAGCACAGCCCCCTGGAGAAGACAAACACGCTCCGGCGTCCAGCAGGAAGGAGCGGCCGACATGACAAATCTGAGCCATTTGCGCTCCTGGTAAATGTTATCATGCGAGGATGATGCAAAGCGGCAAGGAGACTTGTTACCCCAAAGATATGGGCAATTCGTCGTGTTGTTGTGTTCTCGGACGGCAGAAGTGTCCAATTGACCCCCAAGCAGATGTGGAGTGCGCAAGCTTGCTTGCGCTCTTATCAGGACCAAGCTTGCTTGAGTCCGGCTTATTGGACAGCAAGCTGTCCAACAGAACAGCGGTAGCAAGCTACCGCACTCCAAAACAGCCACAGCCCAAATGCCTAAATCTTACTTGACACGAGAGAGGGAACCGAGGCATGATCAAAGCGTACGAATGGTTGGACGCTGAGGCGTTTGACGTGTTCCAACGAGGAGAGGAGGGAGTAGCCATGATGCAAAGAGCTAGTCTGAATAGGGGTTCGTTGTGTCTCGGAATCGCGGTGGTCTTTGCGGTCTCGTGTGCTTTGCCGGGCTCGGCTTTGGCAGACTGCTTCGCAGCGGTCGCAGAGACTACTACCCCGCTGTCCACCGGGATTGACCTGGGGGGATGGTTCCTCGTCTACTCACGCGGGATAGGCTTCGTCTACAACGACGGTCCGTGGATGACCGCCGACGGCAGAACATGGACGCAGGTTACCCACCCGGACATTCACCAGAACCCGGAAACGATGTGGCAGGTTGCCTGCGCCATGGACGGTACAGCCTACATCCTACGAGGTGGTAGCCTCGAGTTCCCGTTCCCGCCTCCGCTGCTCCACCCCTTCGCTATATGGAACAGCACGGACGGTGCGGCATGGTCGCCAGTCGCCGTCAACCCGGCACTGACGAGCGGGTATCCGCCGACCCTGTCCGGAGCCTATTACGCGTTTGCGTTCGGTTCGACCCTTATTATGGTGAATGCCAGTCCTTACGTTCCTGGGTCGCCAACAGTGTGGCGTTCGGACAACGGTGGGGCCGACTGGACGGAGCTTGCCGAGCAGCCGTTTGACGGTCACAACATCGTGGATCATGTTCTCTTCGGCTCTGAGATGTATGTCAGGGTCGCGCCTGACATCAACAACCCTGCAGGGAGTGCGAAGCTTTACCGTTCGTCGGACGGCAATGCCTGGACGGAAATAACAAGCATTGCACAGCCGGAAGAGTCCGTCAGCGACCTCGTCGTTTTCCAAGGCAAACTCTACGCGGCACTCTGCGATCTGTATGGCCGCTCCAGATATCCCCGGCGGCTGGCAAGTTCGTCGGATGGGACGCTGTGGACGGAGGTCTCGGGTTTCGAGGTACGCAACGGAGGGTATGTCGAGTTGGCCGCAATCCCCGACCTCGCGGTGGCACTCTGTCAGAATGAGTACCCCAAGCAGTTTCTCGTTTCGGAGGACGGCGTGGTCTGGCGGAATGTTGACAGAACGGTGCTCGAGGATCAGGATTGGGTCCGTCTGCTCGGAGGGTTCGATGACGCGGTGTTTCTCTATTCCATTCCTGATTCGTCGGAACAGAATCCTATCTGGCGGTTCGATCCGACGTCCGGAACGGGCATCATCGGCCCGCTCGGGGGCAGCGTGACGATCTCTGACCCGTCCGATTCCGGCGCGGGTGCGGGGGTTATCATTCCCAAAGGAGCGCTCGCGGAAGATGCGGCCGTCACCGTTGCAGAGAACACCGGCGTGTCGGCACCGCCTGACAGTCTGGGACTGTTGCTGGCGGTCGACTACGGTCCGGAAGGCTCTATGTTCGCTCCTCGGGCGACGATTATGCTTCCTTACTCGCCGGACGATCTCGCAGCCTTGGACGCGACACCTGGTCAACTGATGGTCTGGGATTACGATGCAGGTGCGGAAGTCCCTCACGTTGTATTGGATACGCGAAACGATCGGGTGCTGGCGGAGGTGGATCACTTCTCGACATACGGGCTCGTCGTCGCCGTCGCAGTGCCCGCAGTACGCGGTATCTGCATCGCCTTGATGGCTCTTGCGCTGGTCATTGCCAGCCGCCTCATCGGCCCAGCGCTTTCTTCGTCCGCCCGTGCGGAATAGACAAGGCCCAGTGGGGCGACTTCCCACCCGCGCCACGATGAGCCGGCCCTGCGCGAACGGCGGATCGAAGAACAGGACCGATTACGAGTAAGACGAGCGAGCACGAGCACGGAAGAGATGGGAGATTGACTCGTCGGTTTGAGGTCAAAGACCTCGCTAG
>CAZGCA010000004.1:0-114296 GCA_964524145.1 uncultured bacterium
TCGACGTGACCTATCGTGCCAATGTTTACATGCGGCTTTGTCCGCTCGAACTTCTCCTTCGCCATGACAACTGTCTCCCTGTTAACGAGCCTAAGCTACAAACCCACTATCCTCTCAACGATACGATTGGATAACTCGGACGGTACCTGCCGATAGTTCTCAAACTGCATCGTGTACGAGGCCCGGCCCTGAGTTCTCGACCGCAAATCCGTTGCATACCCGAACATCTCTGCGAGCGGCACCGTCGCTCGCACCACCTGCGAACCACCGCGCTGTTCCGTGCCCAGAATCTTTCCGCGGCGCATGTTGAAATCGTTTATCACGTCGCCCGTATGCTGTTCCGGTGTCACCACTTCGACAGACATTATTGGCTCCAGAAGCACGGGTTCGGCGCGTCTGACACCGTCACGCAACGCCATGACTCCTGCAATACGGAAGGCAAGCTCCGAGGAGTCTACCTCGTGATACGACCCATCAAGCAGGACGGCCTTGAGATCCACTATCGGATAACCCGCCACTGCTCCGCCTTCCAATGTCTCGCGGATACCGGCTTCAATGGCCGGGATGAACTGCCTCGGAATCGTACCGCCCGTTACCTGGTTCTCGAAAACGAAGCCCGACCCCGGCTCGCCCGGCTCCAGTAACAACTTGACGTGGCCGTACTGGCCCCGCCCGCCGGTCTGTTTTATGAACTTGCCCTCGGTCTCGACGGGCACGGTTATCGCCTCGCGGTATGCAACCTGCGGCTTGCCAACGTTCGCGCACACACCGTACTCTCGCAACATTCTTTCCACGATGATTTCTAGATGCAGCTCGCCCATCCCCGATATTATTGTCTGGCCGGTTTCGTCGTCGAACTTCACCTTGAACGTCGGATCTTCCTCGGCCAACCGCGCAAGCGCCACGTCCATCTTGTCCTGGTCAGCCCGGGTTCTCGGCTCTATGGCGACCGAGATCACTGGTTTGGGAAATCTCATCAACTCAAGCTGAATGTGGTGTTTCGGATCACACAGCGTATCGCCGGTAACGGTCTTCTTCGGCCCCAGGATCGCCACGATGTCGCCAGTGAATGCCTCTTGAATCTCTTCTCTATCGTTTGCGTGCATCCGTAACAGTCTCGACACGCGTTCCTTGCGCCCGATGGTAGGGTTGTACACCTGATCGCCTTTCCGCAGCACCCCCGAGTAGACTCTCGCGAACATGAGCTTCCCATGAGCGTCGGACATCATTTTGAATACCAGAGCGGAAAGCGGCTCGCTGTCCGAAGGCTTTCTCTGCAGGGGCTGGCCGCTCTTGGGCTTCTCTCCTTCGACGGGAGGCTTATCAATAGGCGACGGCAGGTAGTCAACCACGGCGTCGAGCATTAACTGAACGCCTTTGTTCCTGAGTGCGGCACCACACAGCACCGGACATATCTTGGCCTTGAGCGTGCCGGCCCGAACGGACCTTCTGAGCTCAGCACCGGTAATGGGTTTCCCTTCGAGGAATTTCGTCAGCACCTCGTCGCAGAACTCCGCGGCTTGCTCGACCAGCTTCTCGTGATACTCTGCTGCGAGTTGCGCCATCTCGTTCGGGATCTCGCCTGTCCTGTACTGCGTACCGAGCTCGTCTTCGTCGTAAAACCTTGCCTTCATATCGACAAGGTCCACTACGCCCGCGAAGCTCTCTTCCAATCCGATTGGCAACTGCATCACAATAGGTGTCGCGCCCAACCGCGTGTGCATCATCTCGACTGCCTGGAAGAAATCCGCACCGGTTCTGTCCATCTTGTTGATAAGAGCTATCCTGGGTACTTTGTACTTGTCGGCCTGGCGCCAGACCGTCTCAGACTGAGGCTCGACACCCCCAACTGCGCAGAAAACCGCTACCGCTCCGTCGAGGACCCTCAAGCTTCGCTCGACTTCAACCGTGAAGTCAACGTGTCCGGGTGTATCGATTATGTTGATTACGCAGTCGCGCCAATCGCACGTGGTTGCCGCCGAGGTTATGGTGATGCCCCGCTCTTTCTCCTGGTCCATCCAGTCCATCTCGGCGGCACCATGGTGCACCTCGCCCATCCTGTGAGTCTTGCCCGTGTAGTACAACACGCGCTCGGTCACCGTGGTCTTGCCCGCATCTATATGGGCCATAATCCCGATATTGCGGACTGTTTCTAAAGGTTGTACGCGCGCCACGTTCTCGATATCCCTTCAGCACCACTCGAGCGTATCGTCGGAGGGGGCTGTGCCGCATCCGACGCAGTCAACTGCACTCGCTACCCTATGACAACAGATCACCATCTATAGTGCGCAAACGCCTTGTTCGATTCAGCCATGCGGTGCGTATCCTGCTTCTTCTTTACCGCACCACCCTGGTTGTTATATGCATCCATCAGCTCGCCCGCGAGCCGTTCCCTCATCGTCTTCTCACCGCGGTCCCGCGCAAAATCCCGTATCCAGCGCATGGCCAGGCTCCAGCTTCTGTCCGACTGTACTTCTATCGGTACCTGGTAGGTCGCCCCGCCGACGCGACGCGACTTCACCTGGAGCATGGGCTTGACATTGTTAATGGCCTGGTCGAACACTTTGAGCGGGTCCTCGTTCATTCGTTCCTGAATGATGTCGAGCGCACCGTATACTATTCGCTCACTCAGGCTCTTCTTGCCCTTGGTCATCAACGTATTGACGAACTGAGAGATCCTGACGCTCTGATACTTCGGGTCCGACCGCGGAACCCGTTTCTGTGGAACCTTTCGCCGTGCCATTACGTGTTGTCGATCCTTGCCCTCTGTTCTACCCGGGTTTCTTTGTCCCGTACCTTGACCGGCTGCGCCGTCTGTCCTCGACCCCTGCCGTGTCGAGCGTTCCACGAATAACGTGGTAGCGCACTCCTGGCAGATCCTTGACGCGGCCCCCCTCAACGAGCACAACCGAGTGCTCTTGGAGGTTGTGGCCCACCCCTGGTATGTAGCAGTTGACCTCGATACCATTGGTCAGCCTCACGCGCGCGACCTTGCGCAACGCAGAGTTCGGCTTCTTCGGAGTCTGCGTCGCCACCTTGGTGCAAACACCGCGCCTCTGCGGGCATCGAGCCAGTGCGGGCGATTTCGATCTATGCCGCATCTTTTTACGGCCTTTACGCACTAATTGATTTGCTGTCGGCACAAAAAATCCTCCGCAAAAGAACTATACGGAATTGTAATTCTCAGCCACAAAGCCTGCTAGTGTAACACGAAATCCCATATTCGTCAAGGGCAAGAAGCATGCTTTTTTTTGGTTACCGTCTTTTCCGACTATCGGTTCGACAACCGAGATCATGCAACAGCCTCCTCCTCTTCCGCATCGGCCTCAACTGCTTCCTCTTGCTCGTCTGTGGCCAGCGCAAGTATGTGTGTGTCCTGATAGTGCCTGCTTCCGGTACCCGCGGGAATGAGGTGACCGATGATGACGTTCTCCTTGAGTCCCTTGAGCATGTCAAGCTTTCCTCTCAGCGCCGCTTCGGTAAGCACTCGCGTCGTCTGCTGGAAAGACGCCGCAGCGACAAAGCTCTCGGTACCCAGCGACGCCTTCGTGATACCCAACAACAACGGCTCGGCCGTCGCAGGTTGTCCCCCTTCGGCGATAACACGCTCATTCTCCGTCTGGAACCTGACTTTGTCAACCTGGTCGTTCGGCAGGAATCGCGTGTCGCCCGCCTCAACTATACGCACCTTGCGCAGCATCTGCCGTATGACGACCTCGATATGTTTGTCGTTTATCTTGACGCCCTGCAACCGGTAAACGGACTGCACTTCGTCGAGCAGATAGGCTCTCAACGATTCCTCTCCGCTGACCTCAAGTATGTCCTGCAAAACCACGGGCCCATCCACAAGGGGTTGACCCGCCTTCACCTTATCACCAGTGTGAACGTTGAGATGCTTGCCGTGTGGAATCGAATACTCGCGTGGAGCACCCGCTTTCGGGACAATCTTCACTCGGCGCATACCCTTCAAGGTGCCGCCGAGCTCGACAGTGCCGTCTATGTGTGAAATGACCGCGGGGTCCTTCGGCTTGCGCGCCTCGAACAGCTCAACGACCCGGGGCAACCCGCCTGTGATATCCTTGGTCTTGCTTATCTGGCGCGGTGTCTTTGCAATGACATCGCCCGCCTCCACCTTCGCGCCGTCTTCGATAACGATATGTGCGCCCGCGGGAACTGCGTACGCGGCCAGAACCGATTTCCGGTCTTTACCCATAACAGACATTTGAGGATGCAGATCGTGTTTGTGCTCAATGATCACCCGCTCGATTACGCCGGTCGTCTCATTGCGCTCCTGCTGCATCGTCACGCCGTCTATGATTTCTTCGTACTTGACCGTTCCCGCTGTCTCGCTGAGTATCGTTCGTGAGTACGGGTCCCAATCGGTTAGCAGGTCGCCCTTCTTGACGGGTTCGCCGTCCCCGAAGAACACCACTGCCCCAGGTTGCAGTGGATGATGCTCGACCTCCCTGCCTTCCTCATCAACCACAACCAGTTCGCCGCCACGGCTTATGGCCACGCGCTTGCCTTCCCTGTTGACCGCCGTATTGAGGTTCCCATACCGCAGGATGCCGTTCTCGCTGGCCTCAATGTGCGACTGCTCTATGACGCGGCTTGCGGTGCCACCTATGTGGAACGTGCGCATCGTGAGCTGAGTTCCGGGCTCGCCTATCGACTGGGCAGCGATTATCCCAATGGCTTCACCGAGCTGGACCAGATGGGTAGTTGCCAAGTTGCGCCCGTAACATTTTACGCAGACCCCGCGTCTTGATTCGCACGTCATCAGCGACCGTATGCGCACCCGCTCGATTCCCGCATTGATGATTTCCTGGGCATGTTTCTCGGTTATCTCCGCGCCCGCTTTCACCAGGGGCCTCTTCTTACCGGGCAGCCTTATGTCATCCGCCGCTGTGCGGCCGATAATTCTCTCCTCGATCGGAATGCCCACCTCGCTGCCTTCGTTGAGCGCCTCCACCATCACACCGTTCAACGTTCCGCAGTCGATCTCGTCAACGATCACATCTTGCCCAACGTCAACCAGACGCCTCGTCAAGTAGCCAGCATCCGCCGTCTTCAATGCGGTGTCTGCCAACCCTTTGCGTGCTCCGTGAGTCGAGATGAAGTACTCGAGAACCGACAGTCCCTCCCGGAAGTTGCTCAGTATGGGGGACTCGATAATGTCTCCCGAAGGCCGCGCCATCAGACCTCGCATGCCTGCAATCTGTCGGATCTGCTGCTTGCTGCCTCGGGCGCCGGACTCGAACATCATATAGACGGGATTGAATCCGCCATCGCTCTTGGCCAGTTGCTCGAGCATCTCCTCGGTCACCGCCTCAGTGGCTCGTGTCCATGCATCAACTACCTTGTTGTACCGCTCACCTTCAGTGATCAAACCGCTCTGATACTGCTCGTCAAACGCTTCGACCTCGGCACGCGCCTTTCCGATAATCTCACCTTTACTGGCCGGCTCCATCAGATCGTCTATTGATATTGAGAGACCGGAGAGTGTTGCGTGTTTGAACCCGAGCTCTTTCAGCTCGTCGAGAACCTCCACTGTGCGGTCCAGACCCATAACCTTGAAACACTTCTCGACAAGCGAGGAGATTGTCCCTTTGTCGAGCACGCGGTTAATGTCTTCAAACGGTAACCCTTCTGGCAGCGACTCCTTGAGAATCAGTCGGCCGACAGTGGTTGGAACGATTTCGCCATCAAGACGCACCTTGACCCTCGCATGGAGGCCGACCTGTCCGAGATCATACGCGTAACACGCCTCTCGCAAGCTGGAGAATATATTGTCCTCGCCCTTGTCGCCCTGCTTCTCCTTGGTCAAATATGCCAACCCCAGAACAATATCCTGCGTGGGCGCAGCCACAGGGCTGCCGTTGCTCGGCAGGAAAATGTTGTTTGCCGATAGCATGAGCACTCGCGCTTCAAGCTGTGCTGCCGGCATAAGCGGGATGTGGACTGCCATCTGGTCGCCGTCGAAGTCTGCGTTGAACGCGACGCAAACCAGCGGATGTATCCGGATGGCCTTCCCATCCGTCAGGATCGGTTCGAACGCCTGTATGCCGAGACGGTGCAGCGTCGGTGCCCGGTTCAAAAGCACCGGGTGTTCGGTGATAACTTCCTCCAGGATGTCCCAGACCTCAGGCCGGGCCTGCGTTATCACTTTCTTGGCTGCCTTGATGGTGGCGGCGATGTTTTGTTCCTTGAGCTGGCGAATTATCAGCGGCTCAAACAGCTCCAGGGCCATCTCCTTCGGCAGGCCGCACTGGTGCAGTTTGAGCGCGGGCTCGACAACGACGACGGACCGTCCGGAGTAGTCGACGCGTTTGCCCAAAAGGTTCTGACGGAACCGTCCCTGCTTGCCCTTCAGCATATCGCTGAGCGATTTCAACGGACGGTTTCCGGCCCCAAGCACGGTTCTGCCATGTCTGCCATTGTCAAACAGGGCGTCGACCGCCTCCTGGAGCATGCGCTTCTCGTTGCGTAAGATAACCTCCGGCGCCCGCAACTCCATGAGCCGCTTCAGTCGATTGTTGCGGTTGATAACGCGACGGTAGAGGTCGTTAAGGTCGCTTGTGGCGTACCTGCCTCCTTCGAGGGGCACCAGCGGCCGGAGATCAGGCGGGATCACCGGGATGACCTCGAGCACCATCCAAGCGGGATTGTTGCTCGAGTTTCTGAGCGCCTCAACTATCCGGAGTCGCTTGTTGGCTTTCTTCCGGCGCTGCATGGACCCCGACGTCTGAAACTCCTCCTGCAGTTCCACTGCGAGCGCGTCCAGATCCATCTCCTCAAGGAGCATCTTGATACCTTCGGCTCCCATCTTCGCAACGAAACCGTCGCCATACTCTTCACGGGCATGTTGGTACTCATCCTCGGTCAACGTCTCGCATTTCTTAAGAGGAGTATCGCCTGGATCGGCCACGATGTACTCCTCGAAGTAGATTACCCGCTCGAGCCTCCTGATCGGCATGTCCAAAAGGTTGCCTATGCAACTCGGCGTCGTCTTGAAAAACCAGATATGTGTCACCGGCACGGCCAGATTGATGTGGGCCATCCGTTCTCGCCGCACCTTGGACTCGGTTATCTCCACGCCGCACCTGTCGCACGTTATGCCCCTGTGCTTGACCTTCTTGTACCTGCCGCAAGAGCACTCCCAATCTTTTACCGGGCCGAAGATGCGCTCACAGAACAGTCCGTCCTTTTCCGGTTTGAACGTCCGATAGTTTATTGTCTCCGGCTTCTTCACCTCGCCCCTGCTCCACTTGCGGATTTCCTCCGGGGAAGCGATGTGGATCGAGAGCGCGTCAAACCTGGTACCGCCTGTAGGAACGTAACGAGCCAAGGCTTATTCCTCCTCTATGCCGAGCCCGTCGGCATCCCCGTCAACCTTCACCCATTTGCCAACGTTGAGACACAGACTTTGCAGTTCCTTGACAAGAACATTGAACGACTCCGGTGTGCCCGCCTCCAATTCCTTCTCGCCCTTGACTATCCCCTCGTACGCCTTCGTTCTGCCGGCAACGTCATCGGACTTTATGGTCAGCATTTCCTGCAATGTGTGCGCCGCACCGTACGCTTGGAGTGCCCACACCTCCATTTCGCCAAAGCGCTGCCCTCCCCTCTGGGCTTTGCCGCCCAGAGGTTGCTGCGTGACCAGCGAATACGGGCCGATAGCTCGCGCATGTATCTTGTCGTCCACGAGATGGATCAGCTTCATCATATACATGTTGCCAACCGTTACCTCGCGGTCGAACGGCTCGCCGGTTCGCCCGTCGAACAGCATGATTTTGCCGCTCTCGGGCAACCCAGCCTTTCCCAGATACTCCGCGATCTCGGATTCGGGCGCTCCACTGAAAACCGGCGAAGCGAACGTGACGCCAAGCTCTTTCGCCGCCCAGCCAAGGTGTGTCTCGAGTATCTGACCGACGTTCATCCGCGACGGCACTCCGAGGGGGTTGAGCACTATCTCCACGGGCGTTCCGTCCGGCAGAAACGGCATGTCCTCTTCCGGGAGTATCTTTGCGACAACGCCCTTGTTGCCGTGTCGGCCGGCTATCTTGTCGCCCACCGAGAGCTTTCGCTTCGTGGCGACAAACACCCGGACCTTCTTGTTAACGCCGGGCAGCAGTTCATCGCCTTTCTTCAAATTGGTGATCTTCGAATCTCTCAGACTTTCGAGCTTCTCGACCTCCGATATCGCCCGTGCCACGAGGGCTCCCCTCTTTGCGTCTGTCTTGGCGTCGCTTACGCGAAGGGTGTCCAACGCCCTGAGTTTGTTCAGGTCAAGCGTTCCGGAGAAATGTTTCTGCCGCACCTTTAGGCCTGCTTTGAACAGCAGGTCGCCCGTCGCACGATCTGCAACATCGTTTTCTATCCCGCAGCCGACGAGCATCTCCTTGAGAAGCTTCTTTGCCCGGTCGGTTATCCGTTCTATGCGCTCGCCGTATTCCTGTTCAGCCCTCGCGACCTCGCGATTCAAGGCTGTCCTTGACTCCTTGTCGCGGGGGCGTTCTTTGCGGCTGAAAACCTGTACGTCGACAACCACACCTTCCACCCCGGGGCGTACGACCATCGACGCATCCTTGACATCCTCGGCCTTCTCGCCGAATATCGCGCGCAGCAGCTTCTCCTCCGGAGCAAGCTCGGTCTCGCCCTTGGGCGTCACTTTGCCGACGAGAATGTCGCCCGGACGCACCTCCGCGCCTACACGTATTACACCCTCTTCGTCCAGATCCTTGAGTGCTTCCTCACTGACACTTGGTATGTCGCGAGTGATCTCTTCTGGGCCAAGCTTGGTATCGCGCGCCTCGGTCTCGAAGACCTCGATATGCACCGACGTGAAGATGTCGTCCTTGATGACCTTCTCGCTCATGAGGATCGCGTCCTCAAAGTTGTAGCCTTCCCATGGCATGAACGCGACCAGAAGGTTCTTTCCCAAGGCCAATTCTTCGTGATCGGTAGCGCTTCCGTCGGCGATCGCCTGGTCTGCCTTAACCTTCTGCCCCTCTCGGACTATCGGTCTCTGGTTGATACACGTGTTCTGGTTCGAGCGGACAAACTTCTTGAGACGGTAGACGTCTTCCCCCATTCCGAACGGGTCGGCATCCATGTTCCGCCTGCCCGTGTGGCGGATGACTATCATCTCCGCATCAACATATTCCACAACGCCGCTGTGCTTTGCGAGAACAACAGCTCCTGAGTTGCGCGCCACGATCGACTCCATCCCCGTACCGATAAGCGGTGCTTCGCTTGTCAATAACGGAACCGCCTGGCGTTGCATGTTTGAACCCATCAGCGCACGGTTCGCGTCATCGTGCTCCAGAAACGGCACAAGCGCCGTCGCCACGCTTACAAGCTGTTTGGGCGAGACGTCCATGTAATCCACAGCCTCCGGCGAGACCTCGGGATACTCGTTCTGATACCGTGCCAGCACCGTTTCGGAGGTGAATCGGCCCTTCGCGTCGATCGGCGAGTTCGCTTGGGCTATCGTGTACCTGCCTTCGTCGTACGCCGAGAGGTACTCGATCTGGTGCGTCACGCGCCCCCTCTTCACCTTGCGGTAGGGTGTCTCGATGAACCCGTACTCGTTCACACGAGCGTAAGTCGACAACGAGGCCATCAGGCCAATGTTCGGCCCTTCCGGCGTCTCGATAGGACATATACGCCCGTAGTGCGTCAGGTGAACGTCGCGAACCTCGAACGTGGCCCGGTCACGGCTGAGGCCACCCGGCCCCAACGCGCTCAGCCTGCGCTGGTGGGTAAGCTCGGCAAGCGGGTTCGTCTGGTCCATGAAGTGCGACAACTGGCTGCGTCCAAAGAAGTCTTTGATCACAGCACTGACCGGTTTCGGATTGACCAGCGTCTGCGGTGTCAGGGTGGCAGTGTCCTGGAAATTCATCCGTTCCCGTATCGTTCTTTCCATGCGCACAAGGCCGATTCTCACCTGGTTGGCAAGCAGCTCGCCAACCGATCTCACACGCCTGTTGCCCAGATGATCTATGTCGTCCAGCATACCCTTGCCGTTCTTCAGTCCTACCAGGTAGCGCAACGTCGCGACCACGTCTTCCTTGGACAGCGTCTGCACTCCAATGGGCACGTCTATGTTCAGCTTGCGGTTGATCTTGTAACGGCCAACTGGAGCGAGAAAGTACCGCGCCTGATCAAAGAACAGACGGTTGAACAACGTGCGCGCCGTTCCTATGGTCGCCGGGTCGCCGGGTCGCATGTGCCGGTATATCTCTATGAGCGCGTCCTCTTCGCTCGCGGTTTCATCGTGCTGCAAGGTCGTTATGATCGAGATGTCCTGAGCCTCGCTTTCCAGACTGACCAGTCTGAGCTTCTTGATACCGTTCTCGCGAATCTCGTCCAGCAGCGGCGGGGTCACCAGCGTCTTGCTTTCGGCGATGATCTCGCCTGTCTCGGTGTTGATGACGTCGGCCGCAAGAATACCGGGTGCCTCCGTACCGGATATCTCCTCGATTGGTATGCGTTTCCGTTTCTTGGGCTTGGTGACAATCTTCACTGTCGTCTCTTCAAGTTCTAGCTCTATCTTCTCTCTGTCTCCGCCTTCCGGCGCTAAATTCGGTGCGTCGCTCACCGTGAGGACCTTGATCTTATTCTCGCGAAGCTCGTCAAGAACCTTCTTGGTCAATTCCGTTTTCTTGTGTGCGACAATCTTCTTTTTCTTATCCGGGTTCTTGGTGTCCGGACACTCCACGTCTTTTGCAAGCTTGCTGCCCAATATTCTTCGGACAGGCACGTGCCTGTCGCCCATCAGCACCGTTTTTTGAGCGAGTTCCACCTCGACGGTATCGAAGAACAGACCGATGATCTCTTCGTCGGTCTCATAGCCGATCGCACGCAATATGATGGTTGCGAGCAGCTTCGAGCGACGATCTATTTGCATGTACATAACTTCATTAATGTCGTACTCGAACTCCAACCACGCACCGCGGTACGGTATGACTCGTGCTGCCAAGAGCTTCCTGCCGCTCTGGTGGAGCTTCTCCTCAAAACTCACCCCGGGCGACTTGTGCAGTTGGCTCACCACAACTCGTTCAGCACCGTTGATGATGAACGTGCCGCTCTCCGTCATAATGGGCAGATCGCCTAGAAATACATCCTGCTCCAGCATTGTACCCGGCGTAACTTCTCCCTCTTCGCCGTGGGATTCATGGACGACGAGCTTCAGCCGTGCCTTGAGCGGTCGGGAGAAGGTCAGCCCTCGCCTCTGGCATTCGTTGATGCTGTACTTGGGTGGACCAAAGGAGTAGTTGACAAACTCGAGCACCACCGAGCCGTCATGGGATTTTACCGGAAAAATGTCCTCAAAAATCCCTTGCAAGCCGGCGCTTGCTCGCTCCTCTGGCCTTCCGGCCATCTGAAGGAATCTCTCGTAAGATTCCGTTTGGATGGCTACCAAGCTCGGGATCGGTACCGGGTCCTGAAGCTTGCCGAGGTCTACTCTCAGACCGCTAGAGTTCGCAGACGATCTCATCCAGACTACCCTCACTCATTTGGTTTGACAGCCGTAACTCCCAAAAAAAACAAACGCACGGGGCGGTCCAGAGACACACCACCCCTCTCGAGGATCTTCAGTTTACCATAAACTGGCAATATTTGTCAAGTTCCGTTTTCCACAACCCAAAGACTACGCCCAACCGTGTTTGCTCCTTGACAGTTGTGTGCCTTCTCAGCTATGCTCTTCATAGTTTGGGAATTGTGTTGGCGCCGCTGTGTCGTGGAAAGATATGGGAGAGTCCACGCAGCCTTGATCCTTGTCCCTAGTGCCGTCGTTTCGTCGAGGGCGATGACCGTGGCCGCGCAGGCCATCATGGATTTCCGCGAGCTAAATACATGAACCTCGACTCGGCGCGCTATGAAGAAAGCCAGCGGCGAAATCAATGATATGGCCCGTTGGGAGTAAGTATTTTTGCCGCTAACGACTTGGAGGCAATGGATTTATCGAGCAAATTGCCTGTTTCAGGCTTTTCGGCTCAACAGAGAATGGGACACGACATAGGGGTGAGATGCCCGGGACGCACATCAGACAAGCGACGAGTGCTGCGCACGTGCGCGACACCATAATCGGGGGTGTTCATAGACCTCGGCAGAAGAAATGCCGAGAAACGGGACCAGAGCGAGTGACGGGTCGACGATGACGACGAGCGAGGAACGCCCGACGCCGGACGTACCGGGTAACAAGATTACCGGACGCTATGAATGGGCGCTGGCGTTGGTCCTGATCGCCAGCGTGGCGCTTTGCTTTTGGGTGCTGCGGATCAACAGAGGAATTCATCCCGGGCTGAGTGAAAGGGGAGTTCGGCAAGCCGATTTTTGTATAGATCTGTCTTGCGGTTACGTGCCGATGACGGAGTACTTTGTGCAATCGGTTCGTGGTGGCGAGCTTCCGCTCTGGAACCCCTACCAGGTACTCGGCAAACCGTTTCTGGCCTATCCCTTAGCCTGGTTTTACCCGCCGTCGTGGCTCTGTCTTATCGCGCCCATGGGGGTGGCGCTCCAGGTGTTGGCAGTGCTCCATCTGGTGGCGGCCGGTTTCTTCACGTACTGGTTCTGCCGGACGTTGAAACTGGCGTTCGCCCCATCGTTGGCGGGCGGTTTCTCGTTTGTGTTCTGCGGTTTTGTGCTGCACAATGCGTCGTGGTCGCCGGTCCACGCAGCAGCGATAGCATGGGTACCGCTTGGGTTTGTGTGCATTGCGAGGCTGTTCAGAGACGAGACACAGGGTTGGGCCGTGGCGCTGTGGGGCGTGTGTGCGGTACAGATCCTCACGGGTTTCCTGCAATACTCGCTGTATATGTACTACGGGTTGGGCGGCTACATGCTGGTGCTGGCCGTGTCGAAGTACCGTGAGGGGAGAGACTGGAAGCTCGTGACGCGTCTTGTGGGGCTGTGCGTCGGCGCGATGGTGTTAGGAGCGCTGGCGGCGTCGGTACAACTCATTCCGCTACAGGAGCTTGCGGGTCAGAGCCTGAGAGCTGCGCTCGGGAAATCTTACGGGTCCGGTTTTGAGACAGGTAGAGGCGACATAGCGCGGCATATTCACAATATGTTGCTGCCGTCACGTTTAGCGATTACCTGGGCGGTCACGTGGCCGCCGGTTGTTGCGGGGTTGGCGGGAGTGTTTCACCGGAGGCGTCGGGATGCGTTCTTCTTTGGAGCACTGGTGGTGGCCTCGGTGCTGCTGGCTGCCGGACGCGGGTCGTGGCTGTATGATCTGTATAGTAGACTGCCCACCGGCGACATGTTCGTCCACGCACAACGCTTCTCGCTGCTGTACTCGTTCGGGATAGCCGTACTGGCGGCGATGGGACTGGACCTGTTGGCAGTCGGAGCGAACGCGGACGGCGGCATGCGCAAATGGCCCGTAGCGACACGCGTGGTTCAGTTTGTCCTGTACGCGATAGCGCTGGCGTTGTGCGTGAACGTTGTTCGCGGGATGAAACTCGAAGGGCGCGTGTGGGCAGCGGTAGTATGTGCGCTGATCGCATTAGCTGTGTGCGTTAGGATACTGGGTCGCGGGCGGCTGCTGTGGCGTCCGCTCAGCGTGCTGTGCGCGGTGTTGCTCGTTTGGCAGGTGGCCACATGGTTTCACTACCCGTTCTTCTCGCTTAATCTTGACCAGAGCGCGTACGAGCGGAGCGCAGGCGCGTTTGAGTACCTCAAGCTGAACCAGGGACTCTCGCGCGCGGTAAACGTGATATGGAATAGGCAATCTCTACTCGAGTCTCCGTTCGATTTCGGTTTTGCTCGCAAGCTTGGCGGCCTGAGAGGAGTGTACATATTCGGCGACTACGATTCTTTGGAAGATGGCAGGGTCGCACGGTACGTGTCGTGGCTGAACGACGGGCAGACGGCAGAAGCGATTACCCCGTCGCTCGCGCGTCCCGTGCCGGGGAAGTCGGCATTGAGGTTGCTCAACCTGGTCGGGGTCAAGCACGTGGTCGTTACGACCAGCTCGGGAACCGCGGAGTTGAGTTTGTGGGAGAAGCTGGCTGCAGGAGGCAAGGGCAGTGATGCGTTGGCGCTGAAGCTCGTATTCGAGGACGCTAACGCGACGATATACGAGAACAAAAACGCGATGCCGAGAGCGTATTTCGTGCCGGAGGTGCAATTGGTAACCGATGAGAATGAGATGTTGCGGACGCTGGCATCGCGGGAGTTCGATGCGAGACGGTACGCGCTTGTCGAGGACCCGTCGTTGCTCGGTCCGCAGGGAGAAGCCAACGCTGAAGCGAACGCCTCGGGGCAGCACGGGCTTGTTGAGGTGGACGAGTACGGGAGCCGAGAGGTGCGGCTGCGAGTGGATGCGCCATCGGATGGGTTTGTGGTGTTGACGGACTTGTATTATCCGGGCTGGCGAGCGGTGGCGGACGGTATGCCCGCGGAGATCCATCGTGCGAATTACCTGTTCCGGATGGTGCGTGTGGATAAGGGGGAACACACGATACGGTTTGTCTACCCGGGAGGCACGTTCTACAAAGGGCTTGTGCTGAGCATATGCTCCGTTGTGATAACACTGGTGTTTGTGGTGGTCGGGAGAAGGGTGCGAAAAGAGAGGGGATCGGGATTACTGACGCCCCAATGATCAGCCTGATTCCGTCCTTCGTTCAAGCGCCTGAATCGAAGCGTTTCAAGCCGGTTCAGCCAGCCGGCCCATCACACACGAGAGTACTCGGTACGCAAGATGATCTCGTCCTGCATTTCCGGTGAGAGCCGCGTGAAATAGTCGGCATAACCGGCTATTCGAACGATAAGATCACGATGGGCTTCGGGATGTTCGCGGGCGTCTCTCAGTCGGGCGGCATCCACGACGTTCACCTGGATCTCGAATCCGCCGAGCCGAAGAAACGTTAGAATCAGGGAACGCAACGCTGCAAAACCGTCCGACGCGTTGAAGAGCGAGGCGCTGAACTTCATGTTGAATGCCGCGCCGCCGAGCATCGGCCGGTGATCCCATGAGGTGGTGGAGATAATGGCGGCAGTCGGGCCGAGCTTCTCACGACCTTGTGCCGGGCCGCACCCATCGGCAAACGCGGTCCCGCCTTTCCGGCCGTCGGGCGTAGCGCCGGTATCTCGCCCGAGCACCTCGTGCATTATCCAGCAAAATGCGCCGGGCACGAACGGGCTGCCGTCGGGCTCCATCCGGTGTCGACTGCACTCTTCTCCCAACCGGGCGACCGCATCCACAAACAACCGGTCCACCTCGCCACAGTCCTGGCCGTACTTCGAATAGCCGTCGAGGAAACGTCGCCGGAGCGCTTCCCGTCCCTCGAAATCGTCGTCGAGAACGGATTTCAGCTCCTCGACCGAGAGACGCCCCTGTTCGAAGATCTCCTCGCGGATCACATGGAACGAGTCGACGAGGTTCGCCAACCCGACAAAAGAGCACTCGACCCAGTTGTATCGGGCACCGCCATCGTCAATGTCGCGGCCCCGGTCGATGCAGTCGCGCGTAAACATGCTTTGCAGAGGTTTGCGGCCATACTCACGCCTCTGTTTGCGGCCCTGGTTCTCCGCTTCCACATTGCGGGCAATCTGACGGGCAAGCCGCTCGAAGTATCGTTCTCGGAACGTCTCGAAATCAGCGGCCGGGTCGCCGTTCTCAACCTGGTCGGCGATCTCTTCGAGCAGGACGCCGCAGGTGTTGAAATAGGGGCTTGCCACCCACACGTTGCTGCTTTGCGCCGGCGTGATCTCGACACAGGTCGAGTTGATGTAGTAGCACCGCTGTTCCGCCGGCACGCCGAGCGCCATCATGCCGCTTTGGATCGTCTCGTCACCGAAGAAGGCCGGTGTCGGGTACCCTTTGCCGATGAGCTCGACGGCGAGGTCTACCAGGTCATCGGGCGTACCTTCGTGCCAGCACACGCCGACGGTCGGGTAGATCATATTGGTCCGGCGAAGCGCTTCGAGGCAAAGGTAAGAGATCTCGTTAGTGAGATCGCGACCGTGCGCGTCCCGGCCGCCCACCATGACCGACATGGCGAGACCGTCGGGAACATAGTTGTTGACGAGCAGGTACAGGCTTTCGATAAGCAGCAGCGGATCATCATGCCCGGCGCCTGTTCCCGTCCGGCCGTTCTCGAAAAACGGCCAGAGAACCCGGTCCAGATGGCCCGGCACTACCAAACCCGCTCCATCCCCTTGCATGACGGCCAATGTGACGAACCACACCAGTTGGATGGCGTCACGGAAGCACCGGGGCCGGTCATGGGCGAGCCGGCGACAGGACGCCGAGATGGCTGCAAGCTCTTTTCGCCGGTCGGTGGACGCCTGCTCCATGCCGGCTTCGACCGTCTCCGCCGCATGCTCGATCAGAGCGGCAAGCCCATCCAACGCGTACAAGAACGATTGGTAGACGTCAACGGATTCACCGTTACTGCAGCGCATCTTCTCGCGGATTTCCGCCGAGAGACCGTCGATACCCGAGTCCATGATACGGGAAAGGTCCAATTCGCAGTGGCCGGTCTGTCCGGGCGGGAGTGGAAACTCTCCCAGATACCGGAGCGCCTCGCCGTGCGCCTCGGTTGCGGTAGGCTCGGCCTGTGGGGCAGACAGCCGGCCTGCGAGAAGATCGAGGTCATCGATCTCAATACGCAAGTCCCGCAGGATATCGCGCACGAGCAGGCCACGGCGTACCTGCCAGGACCCGATACCTTCCGAATCGCGCAACGACCGGGCCATTGTTATGGGATCGTTGCGCATGAATTTCTCAAACTCAGCGGGTTTACGTTTGAAGAGCCGTTTGCGAAGCTCGACGATTCGTTCCGTTTCCGTCATCGTTCGCTTCTCCAAGGATATGATGTCCTTCGACGTTCTGCCAGTCGTGGTCTAGGTGCAGTTTGCACATACTGCTTTTACATAGGGCCATCGCCGCTGAGACAGCTCAATTGGTATCTGCAAGATGCTTTATACGATTTGGGACTGCCTTTGTCAAGGGCGTCCGCCACACCTCCGCGCAAGGTGTTGAGTATCCCCCTTCCATATCAGTTGCGGATCTGGACGAAGATATCCGGACGTTCGTTGTATGTCGCAGCGCCCGACCGTATAGCGAAACGCTTGGCAACGTTACCTCTGACGATATATACTTCGCCAGTAACGAAGCGATCGTCCTGACAGGAAGGCAGCCGCATTCTGGACGCGACGCAACAATTGCAGAGGCACGATGTGACTACTGAACAGCAGGGACGAATTCCACGCGCAGTCCTTTATTGCGCGCTGGCGGCCGTTATCATGGCCTACGGCTGGGGTTATCGCGGCACGGTCGGTCACGAGGCCGGTGCGATGGTGCCCGGCGCGTTGCTCGGCCTGGCACTCTGCCTAGGTTCGAATCGGCTCGACTGGCATCGCCGGGCGGCGGTCGTCGGGCTGTTCGCCGCTGTCGGGTGGGCGTGGGGCGGTATGATCAGTTACATGGAGCAGACCTTTTATGTGATGTCCGATTCCTTCCCGGACGTGCTCTATGGCTACACGATGCTGTTTTTCATTGGCGCTTTGTGGGCAGGCTGTGGCGGTGCAATTCTGGGTATGGGTTTTACCGAACCACGATCGGAACTTGAACGTCTGGTGCGGTCATTTGTCGCGGTGTGCTCGGTTTTCTTCCTCGTATACCTTTACTTCGTCCTCATGCCCGAACACAAAGACGCTTGCGAGACCCTCACCGTGCGGCATTTTCACGACGGCGACTGGTTGTCCGCCACCCTGACGTTGCTGGTGAGCGCCGTCTATTGGATGGCGCGACCAAAGGATAGGCGCGGTGCGGCGCTCCTCTTCCGGGCGGCGCTGGCGTGGTGGATCGGCTACGGATTACTGACCAAGGTGGGTGGACTGCGTCTCGCTCCGCTGCACCGCAGCGAGAGTTGGGGTGGGGTTCTGGGCGTGCTGGTATTTCTCATCGTTTATCTTATTCGACACAAGAACCGCGCCGCGCTGATGCTGTCCCTGTACGGTATACTTGGCGGCGGCATAGCGTTCGCGTTTGCCGTGTTCATTCGCCACCCCCTTGAGCTGCATTGGGGACCATTCACAAGCCCACAACTGCACATTCCGGCATGGCGAACCGCCGAAGTCAGCTTCGGTTTCTTCATGGGATTGGCCATTGCCCTTGGTGCGCTGCGCCTGTTGCGCGGCGGCCTGTCGCCTCCATGCGAGGATATTGACCGCGCACCACTGGACACCTTCGCCGTTTTCGTGATGCTTGTGGCCCTGATTTGGATCAATTTCCGGCGCCATGCCGCGCGGGTACTCGGACAGTCCAACGCTACAAGCGCGACCGAGTTTCTTGGTCTCCAAGCCGGTGGGTGGTACCTCCTGACGGGCGCACTCGTAACGGCACCTCTGCTATACGTGTTATACCGATACCGCTACGGTGACAGGGAGCTGGTGCCCCGGTCAGCTTTCGGGAAGGGGGTGGCCATCACCATGCTCCTGGTGTGGGTAACCGTGGCCGGGCACTTGACGGATGGGCACCCTTCCCGCATCTCGATCATTGCGAACCTCTGCCTGTGGTTGCCCGCGGCCATAGCGTCGTGTCTCTTGATCAGCTTCGCTGCGCAGGCGGCTCGGGCCACTGTACCTTCCGATGCGCGTGTATCCGCATCGGATTCGCGATGGCGTGTCGGTACCCGCTACGCGGTCGTCTGCGCGTTGATGCCCGTGTTCCTATTGTGCCTCACTGGGCTGAGCATGTCTATGCAAGACGGTCCGCCGGGCGCACATGGAAGGCTGCGGTTCGGACCCAATGCCTACTGGCGAAAGACCGCTCGTTTGCTGGGTACCTGGAAGGCGGTCGGAATGGCGGCTAGCCTTGGGGACGCCGAGCTTCGGCCAGGCGATCTGCCCATCACACACCTCGAGTTCGATCCCTATCGCAACGTAACCGCCACTTCGCCCGCGGGCGATATCGATGACGCACATAGATGGTTCCTCAAGAACCAATACACCTGGCTCGGCTGGTACGCGAAGGTCGCCATGCACCCCGAACGAGCGGAAGTACCGCTCGAGTTCCGCGACCAACGCATCTTCATCGCGTGGCCGCCGGACACACAAAACGAAGGGTACCTCGTCTTCGAACGGGTGGAATAGTAAGCGCTCGTCCACGCAGCCGCATCGTGCTGCCCCCGCGACACGTCGCCGAACCCGCCGGAACTACCGGCCAAACCGGAACAAAATAAAACTCTTTGGCGGCATGTAGAACGACCACGTCAGCGTCTCACCCGTCTCGTCGAACTCGACCGGGCCGCCCGGCTTCCGTCCCTCCCAGGTGCCTTGCGCGACGACACGTCCCTTCGTGAAGTTGTCCGGGTTCTTCACAATAGCGTCCCGCCGGTAGGCTGAGTCCCCGTGGTTCATCACCAACAGCATGGCCGTCCCGTCGAGTTTCCTGTCGTAGATGTGTTCGATGCTGGTCCACGGGGCAAACTCGATACCGTCGCCGATATGGTCCTCCAACGTGTGCAGGAAGTGGTACAGAATGTTGGAATACAGGAACGGTTCCGGCCCGCGCCGCTGAGCACTGCTGCCCACCATGTTCAACGCGGTGACAAAGAAGACCCGGCCCGCGCCGACGCGGTTCTCGATAATGTAAGGCTTGTCGTTCATTCTCGCCACCACGCGGCCGGTTGTCAACTCGATCGGGTGGAGCCACTGACTCTGCCATTCGTCACGTGTTCCCGCCGCCGCGTAGCCGTCGATGTCGTCCAGTTCGCCCGTAGGCTGATACAGGTGGACAAGATTCTTCTCGGAAGCATCGACCACGCAGCCGATAAGAGGTTCGGCACTGGCCGACGGCAAAGGCCCCTCGTACTCGTCCAGAAACAGCGTGTCTCCACAGACCAGGACACCGCCCCGCTCGACATAGCTCGTCAACGCGTCGCGAATGGGCTCCGTCATCCGGTGGTACCCCAAAGCGATCAACCCCCTGTAACGCGAATACTTGTCGGAGGAAAGATTGTCCGGCACGATGTCCAGCGTGCCCAGCGGGCTCTCGGCCAGGAAGCCGGGATACTCGGGGTCCCACGCGCATCGCTCGAAGCCGGGGTAGAAGACGTCGAGGATCTTCAGCGACAGATCGGCGTCACGCGTCTGCATATACTTGTGGCGGATGCCGTCGAACAAGCCCGTGGCGCGAACATCGCCGACACGCCAGCCGACGCCCGGCCAGCCGTTTTCGTGGCCGAGCAGAATCGCGAACGGGGTGACCGTCTCGCCCCGGGCACCAATCGCGCGTGTCAACGAGTAGAGCGTTTTGAGCGCGCGGCCCCAGGGCAACAACGGTCCCGGTGTTCCCTTACCGGGTTTGAACAGGCTCTCTTGCGGATACGCAGCCCAATCGACCTCCAACTGCACAAAGTCCGCCCCGCCCATTGCGGCCCCGAGCAGAGTGGTGAAGAAACACCACGGCGTGTGGCCTTCCCGAGGGGAAACCTGTTCGCCCACGTTGCCGCGGGGCGACCACCACGTGGAATGATCGATCATCCAACGCCTTCCATACGCGCGGGCAGTGCCGCGGTTCGAGGCCACCATCATGTTGACGTTTGGAATGTTCTCACCGATCTCGCTGCAGATGATGTCCACACCCGCTTCTGCAAACAGATGGTGATACAGGACTGCCGAGCTGTGAGCGACAGGCACATTGCGCTCCTGACGCACGTTCTCGAGCAACACCTTTACCCGGTCGACAAACGCCGCTTTGACCTTGCGCCGGGTCGGGGTTTCGTACACCTCCTCGGGCAGATAGTCCTCCGGTGTGAGACCCATCGTGTCCATCTCGCCCCAGTGGATTCCGAGAAACAACGATCCCGCAATGTCGTGGATTCGTTCGAAATCCTCCCGGTCATAGCGCCATTCGTCCGAGACCAGATGTTCCTGCAATAAGAAATGCACGTTGCGCTCCTTGAGGTAGCGAGCCACGGCGTCGCGGTCCTCCTTGTCGAGCGAATACGCCAACAGGAGCAGATAATCCGCCATGCCTTCCTCGACGAACGCCCGCAGATGGCGGAGATAGGTCTCGTCCGGCGCGCCCTTCTGCAGGTGCAACTGCGCCCCCACATGGCAGACCTCGCCAGGCTCCGCCCATCCCGCCATCGACCACATGGCGCAAGCCAAGAAGAGCGCCGTTGTCAGTTTCGATGGCTGCATCGTCTTCTCCTTCCTTTCGCGGTCCTCGTCTAATTCGGAATCGCAAAGTCACCCGTTTGAATCCCGGTCCCCCCTTTGCTTCATGAGCCATACCTCTGAGACCAAGGTGCCCCAGCCGCCCGTGTTGCGCCACAACGTCACGTCGGATGCCGGGCCCTCGCCGATACCGGGCTGCTTTTCAAACCACACTGTCAACTCACCGTCGGTGGTCGTTTCCTTCGGTATCTCATACTCGAAGAATTCCGATTGGAACAGGGGCAACTCGAGGTCTTTGACCAGCAAAATATCGTCCGCGTAGATTGACTCCTTCGTCTGCGGTTGGCGGATGCCGAAACGCGGCAAGTACCCCGGCCTTACGAGCGTAAACCGGACGCGATACTGCGCCTCGGGATCCAATCCGTTGTATTGGAACGTGACGCCTTGCTTCTCGTCAGTTGTGAACGCCACGGTGCGTTGTGACACCTTGTTGAATCCGCTGAACCCGCCATCGCCGAACGGCCAGCCGTACACCAAACGGGGCGACTTCTCCGGATTGCCCGCATCGTCATAGAAACCGCCTTCACCGGCGTCCTCGTAGTACACGATACCGCGCACCATTTCTCGCTGCTGTTGACCTTCCGCCGCCATTGCCCGCTCGACCTGTCGCCTGATCCAACCTCGACCGACGTAGTCATGTTTTAGATTGAAGAAGCCCTCACTTCGCACACCGTAGATCCGGTCACTCTCCTCACCCAGACGCTTAGCCTCGGTTTTGAGCCGGGCCATCTCATCCGAATTGGCCTTGTCAACCAGGAGCTGTTGCACCTCCGCGAGTGCATTAGCCAAATCGTCCTGTTCCAACGCTGCCTTGAGCTTGCTCTCGCTGTCGGACACGGCCTGCATCTGGCGCCTGACATCCAGTTGGATATACTTGTCCAGGTAAGCCTTCTGCATGTACTGACGCCATAGATAATCGCGCTCGATAAGGTCAGCGGACATCGCCTCTCCAGCTTTGTGCAGCATCTCGATGATACGGTCAATGCCGGGATTGGATTCAATCGGCGTCTGCAGGTTAAGCTCGTGCTGCATGATTGCGTCGGCCATCAGCGAGGCAGCTTCGGGGCCGAAGTGCACACGCGCGTATTCCATCACGACCTCATCGAGGCTTTGACGGGGATTCCACAGGAGCCGCTGGTACATCCATTGGTTGAAGTGATCGTGGTGTCCTTCCGAATAGGTGCAGTCGCCTATGACGTAATGCAACGTCCCCATGGCGGCCCGATAGTAATTGCGCGGGCGCGCGTGAAAGGTGCGCCGATCGTATACCATGCTCAGATAGGGGTCGGGCCGGCGCGAGTACATCCAAAAGTCCCACGTCGGCGGAACCTGGTAGTTCCGGTCGGGGATCAGTTCGTGGTCCATAAGGCCGTATTGGCTGTACACCCAATGTGTAAAGTCACTAAAAAGAAAGATGTTCTGCTGCTGCGGCAGTTGATGAAGCATCTCCTTGAGGTAGCCGCCCAACGCGCCAAATCCCGCGTATTCGAACAGGTCCGTGCGGTGATCCTGACGACGTCCGGGCATCCAGCCCATCGCGTTGGACCCGGGACCGTAGACAATGCCCGACAACCACTCTCGCGGCTCCGCCTGGAGATACTCGAAGATAGCCTCCTCACCGGCATTGTCCAGTTTCTGATTTCCCGCAAACACGATGGTTTCGGGATGGTACTTGTGCAGCAGACGCGTGTAGTCCTCACAAAGGCGGATGAACGTGCCTCCGTACGGGGCGCAGTTGCTGCATTCACACCCGCCACCGTCGCCCGACTTGTACCGGACGATGTCGTAGAACGGCATACTCTTGAAGAGTTCCTCCCGCTGTTCGAGCAGTGCCTGGCGCGCCTCAGGTATCGAGGGACAAAGGTAGTTCAGCCTGCCGATTGCTTCCTTCGCCTGCCACTCTTCCAGCCCCTGTCCCGCATTGCCGTTGACATCCGTGAGCGTTATGAGGTTGTAGTCGCGCACCAACTGATAGAGATGGCCTCCTTCGCCTTGCCAGGACACCTCAAACGTGTTAGCACCGGCCAGCCCATAATTCAGCAACGCATCGTGCCACTCCGGCACTGTCCATTTGCGAGATTTCGTCAACTGCGTGATAGTATATCCTTGTGAAACCAACGTGCCGCGGTAACGGAACCGGGGCGCTTGGCGTATCTCAAGGTCTGTGGGCAACTCGATGGCGTTGCCCCGACCGACTGCCTGACGCAGAATCTCTCCAACGGCATACAGCACTCCTCGTGTGTCGCTGCCAATAGCAACCAGCTCGTTGCCGGAGATGGACTGAAGTACGAACCCTTCGGCCCCAGGGTCAAGGGAGGCCGGCAGGCGGACGTTGTTCTCCTCACAAATCTCTCGCAAAAGCGGGTGCCGCTCGGCCGTTCCCAGGTATATGCTCAAACCAGCCTGTCCGGGAGCCTCACGAAGTCCGACCTCGATTCTTGCCTTCGTCTCAAGCCGACTCTTCAGCAGCCCGGCGTAACGTGTTTCATATTCGTTCGCTTTCGATGCGGTTATGACCGTGACCTTTTCAAACGATGCTCCGAACGCTGCAAATGAACTTAGACAGGCGATAACCAACATGGTGACGAGGCAGTCAAAGCGTCTCATTTCATCTCTCCTCATACTTACTGTGCTGCATACACATCTCCAACCCCCCAATAGTACTCCTCACGGTGTAATCAACTCGAGCATCTCCCGGCGGCCTCACGTTGTTCAACAGTAGTTCTACAGCATTCCGCTTGAACTCTTTGTCATACTTCTTGGGGTGACATGGTGACGTAACTTCTCTCCCGTATTCTACTACGCCCCATGTCTCCATTGAAACAGGGTAACCCCAGCTTGTGGTCTGCTACAATAGCCGGCGGCATCAAGAAACGCTTGGCAACGTCACCCTTGACGATGTATACTTCGGCAGAAAGGAAACGATGGTACTAATAAGGAGGAAGCAGGAGCTCGGAACGTTGGCCGTTACGGTGAGGCAAAGAGACCGCATCTGTATCCTGCACCTGTGCGGCAGATGTTCCGAAGACCTGCACGTTATGCCAACAGCTCGTGTATGATGGCGGCCCACAACGGGTCTCGACAAGAAAGGCGGAAGGAGGGACTGGTGACATGAGTTTGATGACTTTGCTGCCTCTGGTTGTCCTGATCGGTGCGGCGCCGTCCGGGGACGGCGCGGGCCCCGTTAAACACGGCGTTCTGTACTTCGAGGACGGTCGGTTTGCCGGATGGCCCGCCAACAACGGCGTATGGTCGTGGGGCAACGAGATCGTTGTGGGGTTCACTCTGGGCTACTACAAGGCCAAGCCGGGCGGCGGTCACCCCATCGACCCAGACCGACCATCCGTACCCCGGCAGGGACGTAGCCTGGACGGAGGAGAGACATGGACGATCGAGACTCCGTCGTACTTGGACGAGAGCGGCCAGGAACGCCAGCCGACGCAGCTGCAAACTTCAATCGACTTCACCCATCCGGACTTTGCAGCGCGGTTCCGGAACGATAGGTTCTACTATTCGCACGACCGCTGTCGAACCTGGCACGGCCCGTTTCGGCTGCCGGATTTCGGCCGCAAGGGGTTGCTGGCGCGCACCGACTACATCGTCAATGGCACACACGACCTCATGGCCTTCATTGCAACCGAGAAAGACGAAGGCGGCGAGGGCTGGCCGTGCTGCATCCGCACCACCGACGGAGCAAAGACGTGGCAGTTTGTCGGCTGGATTGGCGAGCAGCCTGGTCCCGGTGGGTATGCGATCATGCCCTCAACCTTGCGCCTGTCGGAGACCGCGCTGCTCTCGATCATACGCCTTCGGGGCGTTGAGGAAGGCAGGAGGCAATGGTGGATCGAGGGGCATCTGTCCCCCGACAACGGCCGGAATTGGTATCGCCTGGCCGAGCCAACCATCAACAACCACGGCAACCCGCCGCACATGATCCGGCTGCAGGATGGTCGGATTGCGTTGACGTATGGGCACCGCGTTCCGCCGTACGGCATACGCGCCGTCATCAGCAACGACGATGGCAAAACCTGGGGCGAGACGATCATCTTGCGCGACGACGGCGGCGGGTGGGATCTGGGATACCCGCGAACCGTCCAGAGACCTGATGGCAAATGTCTGACGGCTTATTACTTCAACGACGGAAAGCGTAAGGAACGATACATCGCGACAACCCTGTGGGATCCCGGCAAACCGTAGCAGATCTCCGGCGCGCGCGATACGACTGTGGGCGTCATTCGCAACGCCATCGGTGACGCCCAGCGATAGCAGGAAGGAGGCAGAGTAGGCATGAGCGTCTCGGACGCAACCGGGAGTCGATCCTTCCGGGGTATGATGCCCATCATGCCGACGGCCATCAGCGAGTCATGTGCGTTGGACGAACCCAGCCAGCGCCGGCTTGTCCAATACTGTCTGAAATGTGGCGCAGTTGCCATCGGCCACTTCGGCTTTGCGTCGGAATTTCACAAGGTCTCCGAGGACGAGCGGAAACGTCTGATAGAGACCATCGTCGATGAAGTGGCCGGGCGCGTGCCGGTCTTCATCGGCGTGACCGCGCCGGCCGTCCACATTGCCGTCCGCTACGCGAAAGAAGCCGAGTCGCTGGGCGCGGACATGATCATGGCGGCGCTCCCGTACGTCGATGTGCCCGACCAGGCCGGCGCCTTCTCGTACTATCAAGACCTGTCGGACGCGGTGACCTCGCCGATCATCGTGCAGGACACGCCGTTGAGCTCGATTATTCTTACGGCAGGCCTGCTTTTTCGGATGCACGAGGAAATCGAACACATCCAGCACATCAAAGCCGAAGGAAAAAACTTTCTCGCCAAGACCGCTGACCTGATCGAACTATCGGGAGGCAGATTGCCCGTCATAGGTGGGGCGGGCGGGAAACACATGATCCACATGTTGCGATTGGGTGTCACAGCCTTCATGACAGGCACGGAGGCGCTGGACATTCATGCCGCCGTAGTGGACGCGTACTTGAACGGTAACGAGGACGAAGCCGCCCGACGCTATTTCGAACAGGTGTTGCCCTACTTCGTCTTCTATGACGATTATCCGCAAGAACTTCTCAAGAAGATGCTTCATGCGCGCGGCGTCATTGACTGTCCCAAGGTCATTCCTCCCCCGGCTGACGCGCCCATGAGCGAAGCCGAGCAGCGTGAGTTCGAATGGACGCTCGACCGGATAGGCTGGCGGAAACGGTGGCCCGACATCCCATGAGCCGTAACGAGGCGCGCAGGCCCAAACCGTGCGCGTGAACGACATGACGGGGATAAACGATGAGCAGATGGGACGTTGCTGTGATGGTTCTGTACTTCGGCTGCATGACCTGGGTCGGTCTGTACTTTGCCAGGCGCAACAGGAGCACCGAAGAGTACTTCCTCGGAAACCGGGCCTTCCCCGGATGGGCCATAGGACTGTCACTCGTGGGTACGTCCATCAGTTCCATCTCGTTCCTCGGCATACCCGGAGATTCGTTCAAGACGGCCTGGCTGCGTTTTCTCATCGGCATAACGATGCCGCTCGTGGTAATCGCGGGCGCCTACCTTTTCCTTCCGTTCTACCGGCGCACCAAGACGACCTCGGCTTTCGAATACCTTGAGGGCCGTTTTGGTCCGTCCACGCGCCTGTACGGCGCGAGCGCCTTCCTCATCTCGCAGTTGGTGCGGCTCAGCATGGTGTTGTACTTGCTGTCGCTCGTGGCACACGAATTGACGGGTATAGACCTCTGGTTGTGCGTCGTTCTCAGCGGCGTGTTCGTGTCGTTCTACACGGTGGCGGGCGGTATTGAGGCAGTAGTGTGGACCGACGTCATACAGACCGTGATCCTCTCGATTGGCGGGGTTCTTTGCATGATCAAGATGATGACCCTATTGCCCGGCGGGTTGGGCGAGGTGTTTTCCGTCGCGGCTGCCGACGGCAAATTCCAGTTCGCAGAGTTGATGCCCGACGGCACCCTCCGGCCCACTTCGTGGGGGTTCTCGTTGAGCGAGAAAACAGCGCTCATGGTCCTCTTCGTCGGACTGACACACTTCATGGCGGAGTATGCGTGCAACCAAAACGTCGTTCAACGTTACTGCGCGTCGGCCAGCGCCCGCGAGGCTCGCAAGGCCATGTTTGTTTGCTGTGTGGCAAGCCTCGTCATATGGACGTTTTTCAGGTTCCTCGGCACCAGCCTCTACGTGTTCTTCCAACACTTTCCGAACACTGACACCGATGCGATGCTGAGCGGCGCCCAGAAGGCGGAACAAGTGTTACCCTATTTCATCATGCACTACCTGCCCGCAGGCGTTTCCGGGCTCGTACTGGCGGCCGTTCTGGCGGCGGCCATGTCTTCCCTGGACTCGAGCCTTAACGCGATTTCGACGGTCGGCGTCGTCGACATCTACCGCCGCCACCTGGTCAAGAACCGCGATGATGCGCACTACCTGCGGGTGGCGCGCGCCATCGCCATCGCCTCGTCCGTATTCATGATAGGCGGCGCCGTTGTCTTGGCATATTCCAAGACCAAAACACTGGGAGACACCGGCACGGCACTCAGCGCGATTCTGGCGGGCGGGTTGTTGGGATTGTACCTGCTCGGGTTCCTGACCACGCGGGGCGATGGACGCGCGGTAGCCGTCGCAATAGTCTGCACCGTGTTGTGGTCGGCATATATGACCCTGGCCAGGTACAACCTGCTGCCGGAAGGTTGGCTGCCCAACATCGACTCATACTACACGGGCATCATCGGCCACATCGTTATGTTTTGTGTAGGATATCTGTTGGCCATGTTCATACCGGCCAAACCGCGCGACCTGACAAACCTCTCCATCTGGACGCAAGAATCCAAGCCGTTGGAATAGCCCGGGCGATAGCCGCCAACTTGCCGCCTCCCCTTATGAGATAGTCTGACTACACCGTTCCGGCCCAGAAGGTCCTCGCAGGAGGCGCAATCTCATGCTCGCCAAGATTCTTCCCACGGACGGTGTCGCCGAGTGTTGACGTCGTCCGACACACCCGATCGAACGAACTCATCAATCGCCGAAGTCCCATTCTCTCCCGGTCTGGACTGGCGGCGGAACTCACCCGAAACACCCAATTCCCGAGTGCATTTCTGACGTAATAGGCACTTACGAAATAAATGCGCTCTTGCGAGAGAGCTGCAATAGCTGATGCCATAATGGATTGTGAGGCCGCAGCAATACACAACAGCCGGACATACGGTTTGTGTGTCTTCTGTTACTACTCATTCACGACACCGAAAACCGAAGTGCATATGTCGTGGCTCAATAGAGCTTGGCTGCAGAGTCATGGAGAGCGAGTTCTTCAGGCTTCTCTTTCGTCGGCTTCCCGTCCTTATTCCAACCGCACAGTTCGTACTACTCGGTGGGTTGGTCGTCAGGATTGGGAACCTTCCCTGCAGCGCACCCTTCGGCGGGAATCCGTATCGAGTTCAGCGGAGAGGCGTCAGCTTGACGTTCCTAAACATGATAGGGGAGCCTTCGCTCTGGAGACCGATGTACCCCCGGCGAACGCTCACACCGGTCGCCTTGTTCTGGTGTTGGCCGTTGACGGTCAACTCGACGGTATCGCCTTTGCAGGTGATCTCGTACGTGTTCCAGGCGCCGGGTTTCTTTTCGTTGGTGCGGTGTTGGCGCGGCGCGTAGCGGAACAACTCGCCCTCGGGACTCGTGTTCTCATTGAATGAGCAGCCCATTCCGACGAAATCGCCGGCACGTCTGTGCATAAGCTGCGCTTCCATGCAGAGCGGCCAGACTTTGTCTTCGCCACTAATCCGCAGCAAGACACCGCTGGTGCCAGAGGGCCGAGTCGTGGGATCCGGCGAAGGATAATCCTGAACAGCCGTCGTGGAATGGCAACGTCGGCCATATGAAACGTGAAGTACCGGGCGTGTGTCACAACCTTGGCACTAATCTTGACCAACTTCTCCCTCAACGTCGCCAACGACCAGTGCTTCACACTCCGCGGTAGCGCCAGCTTGCGGAACAGACCGCCCAGGTTGTATGCCAAGACGAACAACTGCAGTAGGACCTCGTTGTCCACGAAGTCATGGCACGAGAGACGAGTCCGTTTCACTGCGTTCTTGCCTTCCTTGATCCACCGCTCCGCCGTATCGCGCCCATCGGAACAGCCGCCTACATTGGCTGCGATTGCTCTATCAACTCTTTCACCCAAAGTTCCGGAGGATTCGTCTCGTTGTCGGGACAAGGCGTTCCTTTGCTCAGCAAGCCATAACGGGCTGCGGGCACCCAGTCCATCTGCACGTCTTCGAGCCGTTGGCCGACCAGGTTGATCATGCTGGGTCGCATCTGTCCGAGTCCCTGGTGGAAGGCCATTGCAATATGGGGGACGTGGAAGGGATCCTGCCCCGTGATCCGTGTTCCCACGGCATCGACGGCCACCAGGTCATTGCCGCCGACAAGCAGCCAATCCCCCAGTTGTTCCCGCATGTCTATCGGTTCGCTCCCCACGAGCGGGGTGGAGACGGGCCCGTTGCCTTCCAGGCCGATGGTGAAATCGATGATTGCGAAATCTGGTTTGATCGCGTGCGCCACATCGAGAAAACACTGTTCGATCCCCCCGGCCGTGGCGTGAAGGACCATACGGGCTGAGGTCCCCATCGCGTATGGGGACAGGGGCAGGACACCCACGAAGTTTTTGAGGGCTAATGTTACTTCGGTAACCAGATGGGTTTTCGCCACGGGTATTGAGATGACTTTGTCCGCGCGGGTGACAAGGCTGGACACACGCAGTTCTCCCATCCCGGTGTGCGGCGAAGGGACAAGGTCCCACTCGGAACTATCCTCCAGGAGGCAGGCCAACGTCAGGCGGCCGTCATAGATCCCGTTCAGGCGCTCAGCTTCCTGATGATACGTGCTTGTGCCGTCCAATGTGGGCAGATTCGTCCAGTCGAACCGTGGCACCTGCGCGCCGTCTCCGATGATTACGTATTCGGCGCCGGCTTCCAGGCAGGCCTCGGCGACCGCAAAGACAATCTCCGGTTTCGTGCATTCCCCTTTGAGCATCACGTTTCCGCCGAACAAATCCGCGCTGACCAAATTGGGCTTGATGAAGACGGTTTCTCCCGGCTCAACGATGGCCTGCGCCCCGCCAAATGCATCGAGGATGTCGCGTGTCATCCGGCGCAGGTTCGGGCCTCGCACAGCGACAACGTCGGCGGGCTCTTCACTGGGAGCACAGGGAGGAGCTTGCCGTCTGGGACATCCAGCAATCCCGGCAAGGAACGTTCCAGACGCGGTAGCGGCGGCGATTTGCTTCAGGAAAGCGCGGCGATTGCAGCAGTACATTCTCCACCTCCATGAACAGGGCCCCGGAAATCCGTGTGTGCGCGCTCAGGACCCCACACGATTGCGCATACACATTCTTCTCTTTCTTGTCACACGGAATCGCCCACGAAGACCTGCCTGGAACCACGGATGATTAGTCTTGCTCTGAGAACTGGCCTTTACCGGCTCCGCAGACCGGGCACACCCAGTCGTCGGGAAGGTCCTCGAACGCGGTCCCGGGAGCGACGCCGTTTTCCGCGTCGCCCGCGGCGGGATCGTAGACATAGCCGCACACGTTGCACATGTACTTTGCCATGAACCTGCCTCTCCTTTCTCATTCGTCTCAGAAACTGTATCGCGCGCCGACATACACGTTGGTGTTGCCCTCAAACTGTCCGAAGAACGTGTGGTCGCGCGCCCCAACGAAGACGTTGCCGCCGATTTCTGCCGACCAATGGTCGTCAACTTTATAGTGTACTCTCGGTCGCAGGTACGCGTCCCTATCCGACGGAGAATAGTAGGTGAAGAGCGACAGATCGAGGTTCTGGCTCATCAGCAACTGGGTCAACCGCAGCGTCAATACGTGCCGGTCCTCGTCGGACGGCCTGCTGCCGGGCATCAGATTGCGCCGGTAATCACCGTACTCCATCATCAGTTCGAGGTAGTACTGGAGCCCGACAGTGAAGTCTCTTGCCACCTCCTGCTCGTACCCCGCAAGAAACCGGAGCTCGCTGTTCCGTACGAACGGGTCATCCCCACGGCGGTCATCGTCGGAATCGTAGTACCCCACCTCGATGTTGCCTATCCCCTTTGCCACGGCTCCCCGGATGCTGGCACCGTATACCGAAAGGTCGGGAAACGTCGCCCGTTGCGACAGGAAATCCGTGCCGCCGGGACTTTTCCAGAACCCCCGGTACCCGTAGACCGCCAATTCATACCCGCCGACGTTGTTGTAGACGCGGAAGGCGATCTCGTCGTCCTCAAACCAGTCGTCGGGCTTGTCCACCTGCACGATGGCGTCTCGTCCCGAGATGTCCCCCGCCATCTGGTTCCAGTAGGAAATGCGACTGCCGTCTATGAACCGGTCGGCATCAAACCGAGGCGTATACACAACGTTGAGGTTGGCAATATCGCTGAACAGAGACACTTTCAGCGCATCGGACGGAGCTTTAAGATATTCAGGGTCCCGCCCGATAAAGAACGAGTTCCAGTCCTTGGGAAACAGATCGTTGATGAACAGCATATCGCCTGTTCCCCAGGTCAGTATCTGGCGGCCGGCCTTCACGTCCATAAAACCGGTTGGCGTCAGCGATAGGTTTGCCTCCCGGAGGTCGAGCCATCCTCGTCCTTCCTCCAACCAGATCTCGTGATGGTCGAAGACGGGATCGTACAGGAAATCTGCTGTCAGATCGAAACCGACGGCTGTCCAGTGCTTCTCGAATTCAAGCTGGAGGCGTGTCTCGCCTATCGACATATCGCGCTCTCTGCGGTCATGCTGCGTCCGTGCGCCGACACGCGCTTCCCAGAAGCCGGCCAGATCAAATGGGAACTCCGGCAGACCGGTAGCGGTTCGCTCTTCCGCCGCCTCCCCAACAGGCGCCTCTTGTTCCGTCAACCCTTCAGGCAGCGCAGGTTCCTGCTGCTCGCCAAGGCCAGCCGGCAACGCCGGCTCGTCTTCGCCAAGACCGGCGGGCAGCGGTGGCTCATCCTGAGCCGACGCGGGATACAGACACAATGATACTCCCCACAGTAGAACAATCGTGCCGTGAATGAACCTCGCGCCCATGGACACTTTGGCTACCTCAAGTATTCCCTCGGCGCCCGCCTGAGGTACCGCTCCTCGAATACGTCCTCAGGCACGCCAACGTTGTATTGCACATCTGCGTACTCGAGCACTGTTTCGCTCTTTGTACGAAGGTCCTTCATCCGGGCCTTGGTCACGGTCGGATACTCCTGGACGGTATCAACCGTCAGCGCCTCGTACATGCGATACTTCTCATTGTTCTTGTCGTAGTACTCGGTCTTCACGGGAATGAACGTCTTGCGGTGTATCCACATCTTGAAGTGCGAGAACTCGACCGACTTGGGGTCCTTCGGCGTGTTTTTCAACACGTAGTAGTTGTCGGTTGTCTCGACAAGCTCGTGCGTATCGTCGTCGATACGCCGCCCCGAGACGTCTTCGTAAAAGAAGTCCGACCCGACGAAACTCGTCCGCTTATCCGTCGCAGCTATGCGCTTTACGAGATCCATCTCCGGCAAATACAACCACCGGTCGTCGTCCTTGTCCACATGCTTCCACACCATGAAGGCCATCTTCCTCACGTCCGCAGGCCTCTCGAAGTACACGTACATCTTCTGGTCGCCGCAATACCGGTCATCCGCCTCGTCGCCTTCGCCGGGCGGGGGGGCGTCCCAACGCAGAATGGTGAACTTCCTCTCGCGAGTCCGTCCCTGGCTGTCGGTGATAGTCATCGACACGTTGGCGCGACCGTCTTTGCCCTGGTAGTAGGCGACCCGATTGGTGTTGTCAACAATGGTTTCGAGTGAGGGTTCTTCGGCGGCTTCGGCGCGCACGGGAAGGATACCGACACTCGATAGCAAGAACGCAGCAAGAAGCGTCCCCAGGCCTATACAACGTCGCGGTCTCGTCATGGTTTTTCTCCTTTTTCCTCGGCAGCTTCGAGCTCGGCTTTTCTGCGCCGCGAAGCAAGTACGCACGTCACTCCAATTACGGGAAGTATCAGCACGCTGAACCATGTCAGCGATGTCCATCCATATACTCTCGAGAGATATACGCTGACCGCGACGAGTGCGACACCGGTAGCGGCAGAGATGATGCACGTTCCTATGTTGCACATCCGGCACGCAAGGTCAGTCTGCGGGAACAGAACACGATGCATCACTCTGACCAGCGACGGCAGAATCAGCAACGTGGCAATGCCTGCAAAGAACAAGATGGCGGCGATGAATACGCCGACGGTTTTGTACGGTACGAGCGGCGCCGCCAGCAGCGGCAGAAACCCGACACCCACGACAATCACGTTGCGCGAGATGGCTCGTGCCGGTTCGCCGAACACTGCAGGCGCGGCAGACTCCCACGACCCGAGCTCATCGTGGAGCTGACGGCTCCGGGCAAGGAAGTGGATAGCGTAGTCGACCGCCAACCCGAGCGTGAGCGACGAGAGCACCGCGACGGGCATATCATAGTCCTTCCCGATGAAACCGATCGAACCGTAGATCACTCCGATGGTGACCGTAAGCGGGATCATCGAGAGAAGTCCCCAGGAGGCCGAGCGGAACAGGATCGTCATCATCAGGAACACCACGATAAAGCTTCCCATGAACGCTTCGAGCATTCCGGTAACCATCTTGTCCTGCCAGATAACGTTGATGTAGGTGAGCCCGAACCACTTGTGTTCGAGGCCAAAAGGCGGGGGATGTGCGGCAACATACTCGTCGACGGCCTCGACGACCTCGACCATATCCTTGTTGTCGCCGCTCTTGAGCTGCACCCAAATGCTGGTCTTTCGGTAATCAGGGGTCACGAAATGCCAAAGGTCCTGCGGCCGGTGGCTGTTCTGATACGTGATAAGGCATTGTGCGACAGCCTTCGGCGAGCCGGGAATCCTGAACTCCTCCTCTTTGCCCAACAGAAGTTCGCGGTGAACCGTCTTCACGATGTCTGTCAGAGAGTTGGATTTGCCGACGGTGCCCGTCGAAAGCAGGTGCTCCTGGAGATCTGCAGCGTACGCCAACGCTTCCGGCTGCTTGAAAACCTGATCGCGCAACCGTTCCTCGTCGGCAAACGAAACAGCCTCATCCCATGCTTCCCATTCCGCATCGTCAGCAGCGTCCGCTTTGTCGCCGGCAAACTCATCCAGCGCGTCCAGCAGTTCCTCTTTTGACTTGACCGTGTTGCTGAGTCGCACAGCTTCCTCTCTGATCGTGGCGAACACGGCTGTCGCGGCGGAGATGCTGTCTTCGAGCGACTTGGCGCGGTCGGTGGCTCTCGTTGACAGCCCGTCAACGTAGTGGCCGACATTGAACTCGACCGTTGCGGGTTCGAGAGAAAGGTAGGCCATGTAGGTTCCGCCAAAATGCTCGTTGAGCACTCGGTCGGCGACTCGAATGGGGTGGGACGTAGTAAACCATTTCGTTGGGTTGTCGTTTATCTCTATTCTCTTGATACCAACAATGGCAACGACGACCGCGACCGCAACGAGCAGCAGTATGACCTTTGCTTGCCTGTACGTGAACCCGCCGACGAACGAGAGGAACCGGGAAAGCGGCGTTTCGTGAGGCGTCTTTTTATCACCGCGATGACGTATCCCGAAGTTTTCGAGCGATTTCTGCCGGATGAACATCACGTACGCGGGAATAAACGTGACCGTAAACACCCACGCCACCAGGACTCCGAACGCGATGAAGAGACCAAATACCTGCACCGGCGGAATCGCGACCAGCATCAGAGAGGCAAATCCCGCCGCCGTTGTCAGCGACGTGTAAAGCATCGGCACGAACAGCGTCTTCATCACATTGAGCATCGTGGTGCGGCGGTCCCTCGTCTCCTGGTAACGGTCGAAGAACTCGGAGAGTATGTGGATAGCGTCCAGCACGGCGATCGGCATAATGAATATCGGTATCATCGAGCTCATGATATGGACGGTGTTGCCGGTGGCGATCAGCAGCCCCATCGTGCAGATCACCGATACCATGGCGACTATCATCGGGGATATGACCAGCACGAGCTTGCGGAAGAAGAAGAAAAGGAATATGAAGACGACCACCATGGCGATCGGCGCCGAAATCGCCATTTGCTTGAACATCTCGACACCAAACGTGTCTTCGGCAACCGGCAGCCCAGCTATGTGATACTCTTCGTCACCCGCGAACGTGTCGATCTTGTCCCTCAGCGCCGTGTACACCCTGTAACTGACATCTTTCGAGGTGAGCGGCAGGTAGATGCACAACGCTTTCCCGTCTTCTGAAACCACTGTGCCGTTCAAGAACGGGATGCGCAAAGCTTTGTCGCGTATCGCTTGCGCGTCCTCGCGGGTAGCAGGCGGTTCGGGCATCAACCACTCGAACTTCACCGTCCCGAGACCGCCCTGCTCGATGTTGTCCACAAGCGACGGGGCGATCACGTCCACTTCTATCACGCCAACGTGCTCATCCGGATTGTCCTTACTGGGCCAACGC
Source organism: uncultured bacterium (assembly GCA_964524145.1). Lineage (GTDB taxonomy): Bacteria > Hydrogenedentota. The sequence goes on from CAZGCA010000004.1 coordinate 35,697, forward strand.
AGACTCTTGGCGTATTCGGTAAGCTCGTAAACACGTTTCAGCGAATCCGGATTGAAGACGCCGTCCGGGTCTTGTTCATTCACCACCCCCATGACCACCATATCGTGCAGATTCAGGGTTTTCTTCATCTCGTCGTGAAACACGCGGACCGGTTCGTCTTCGGGCAACATGTTTTCCGGGTCGGTGTCCACTTTGAGAGGGTTGAGCATGCCGAATGTCTTCGGCCAGACAGTCGGAAGGCCCGCTAAGACTATGGAACAGACGGCAAGCAGCGCCATCACACCCGTGATAAGCTTCGGCCGATCGACCGAGAACCGAACGATGCGTGAGCCCATGTTCACCTCATTGTCTCCTTGTGGCACCTGCGAGCATTATCGAGCGAGATCTCGTTTGGGTCGCTTCGAGAGCTAATTGTAGCAACTTACTTTGAGAGCTCGCAACCACTCCGACGCAACCCGAACCTCTGAAGTATCGAGATCATAGGGCACCAGTCTGTGAACCCTGACTGGAACAGGTTCAATCCGACAAACGCCGTGAAGATCAGCCAGTATCGGCTGTGGAAGACTGCCAGCGCAACGCTCGCCAGCACGAAGAAACCCGCGATCAACCGAAGAGCACGTTCAACAGTCATCAAGACTCACCTCCTGACGTTTCGCCCTCTTGCCCGCTGCTCCCTCGCTACCCTGGAGCTTCTCGTGTCGATCCTACTACTTGTGCGTTCCGACCTGCAAGTCTTTTTCGACAGAATCTTCCCGGTCCCGATCCTTACATTGGGATGCGGTTGACACCTGCGAACACAGTCTGTATCGTGAACGCAGAGCCTGAACCGGGGTTCGGGAAGCTTGTGGCGAAATGCGGGTCCTGTGATGGAAGTCACCACCTGAGAAGGGAAGGTCATATGCCTAAAGAGACGATGACACCGCGCGAACGGTGGTTGGCTGTAATGAACCGCGAGAAGCCGGACCGCGTGCCGATGGATTACTGGGCAACCCCCGAGGCCACCGAGAAGCTCAAGCGTCACCTCGGCTGCGGAGACGAGCAGGCGGTGTTCGAACGGTTGCATATCGATCGCATGGTGGGTGTGGGACCCGAGTACGTAGGACCTCCCATACCGGACGGCGCGGATATGTGGGGTTGTCGGTTCAAGGAGGTGAACTACGGCACGGGCACGTACAACGAATGCGTCTATAACCCGTTGGCGGAGTATGAGACCGTCGAGGAAATAGAACGCAGCTACACGTGGCCGAGTCCCGATTGGTTCGACTTCTCCGTTATCCCCGATATGGTGGCAGAGAACGAGGACCGCCCTTTGCAGGGCGGAGGTTCCGAACCGTTCCTGACATACAAAGACCTGCGTGGTCAGGAGCAGGGGTGTATGGACCTGATCCTAAACCCGGAAATGGTTCGCTACTGTCTCGGCATACTCTACCAGTTCTGCTATGACCTTACGCTGCGCATCTACGAGCAGGCCGGCGGCAACATCATGTTCAGCTACGTCGCGGAGGATCTCGGCAGCCAGGAAGACCTGCTCTATTCGCCGGAACAGATACGCGAGTTTTTCATCCCGCACATGAAACGCATGATCGACCTCGCACACGGCGCCGGCGTGTTCGCCTTCCACCACACGGACGGCGCTGCCCGAAAGATCATTCCCGATCTGATCGAAGTCGGCATGGATGTTCTCAACCCCATCCAATGGCGGTGCAAAGGCATGGAACGGGAGGGCCTCAAACGCGATTTCGGCGACAAGCTCATATTCCACGGCGCGGTCGACAACCAGTACACGCTGGCGTTCGGCACCGTTGAAGAGGTGCGCCGGGAGGTCATCGACAATCTGCGCATCCTGGGCGAAGGCGGCGGCTATATCATCGCTCCGTGCCACAACATCCAGGCTGTGAGCCCGCCGGAGAACATCGTCGCAATGTACGAAACGGGCTTCGAGTTCGGATGGACCTAGCCACCAACTCGTCGATTTGCCCTATGTGGTTTACTCCTTCTCGCGCGCCTTGCGCACCCGGTTCCAGAACGATTTGTTGAGAAAGTTGTTATCGTCCATGGTGATGATCTGTTCAAACATCGGGATGTTGACCGTGAACGCGATCAGATCGGTCGGCACGTAGGGACGCATCGCCATGTCCATTGCGCCTATGGTTGCGAGCGGTTTCTTCTCGTCGCCGAACGGGGCCAGCAGGCAACAGCCGGAACACATGATCGTTCTGATAGTGTTCGGCGCAAACTCCGCGGTGTGGTAGAGCGCAGCGGTAACGAGTGCCGACAGCTGGTCGGGGTTGACCAGGAAGCTGACGGTGTCCGCCATCTCGATTAGTTCCGGTCGCAACGGTCCGACGAGCACGTACTTGTGAGTGGGCTTGTACCGGACCTGGTTATCGAGAAACTGTTCCACGAGCTCCCGGCTGGCCTTCAGACCTTCGACGTCGTAGAGCATCTTGACTATGTCGAACCCTTCCGGCGCGGGCAGGTTGAGCAGGGAACGTCCGGCGCCACTGCAACCGTGTTTTCCCGCGCTCAAGGCAAGCGTTTTGCCCGCTTTCCAGTCGTTATACGCAGCCCAGACACACTGATGCCCCTTGCCGGCGAACTCTATGACGGGCTCGAACGGTGAGTAATCGTCCGCCTGCGAAAGCGCAATGACCGGGTCCGTTAGTCCCAACTGCTCCGAGATTTTGTCCAGTGCGGTGCGAATGTCGTCTGCGTCCATGAAGTCGCTCCTTCTGCTGTTTCGAACTCTGTGTGTTGCTTGCCCGACAAGGAATCGTATCCTACAGTGTACCACAGGCTTGACGCTTGTCTGTAGAACCTCTATACTAGGTCTGCAATAGGTAGTTCCAGAGATGTCTAACCATTTGCATTGGGTCGTTGTGTCGGCACATCAGACCGTGGTCACTTACTGCCCTCTTACCCCCGTATTTCACGCGAGGGCGGGAATCCAGGGTGCAATCAGGGTGTGTTCCCCATTGTCTGTGTCCCGTCCTTCGCGGAGAAAAGAGAACGGCAAGGATAGAAATGGAAAGGGAGTACGAAGCTCGGAATGAAAGCTAAGCTAGGTATTAACGCGGGATTTGCGACGAACCGGTACCCCGAGCCGGACGATTGGGCTCGTATTGTGGGCGAAGAGCTGGGGCTTCACAGCGTCATGTTTGTTGCGGACCTGCTGAGCATGTTCTACCCGGCCGAGATCATCTCGGAGGAGGTCGAGAAGATCAACGCGCTTAGACAGCAGTACGATTTCTCGATCGATTCGGTGTTCCCCGCGGCGTTCACCCGGGTGAACCACGTCTGCCATCCCAACCCCAAAATGCGGGAGCAGTGGGTTCAGTACCTCATGCGGCTGATGCGCACGGGTGCCGCGCTCGGCGCACGGATGGGCGGCGGACATTTCGGCATCATGCCCGTGCGCGACTACGAAGACGAATCGCGCCGGGAACAGATGACCCGGATTGCCATCGAGAACTGGCACCGTATCGCGGAAGTCGGCAAGGAGGTCGGATTCGAGTGTCTCATATTCGAGCCGATGAGTGTGCCTCGCGAGTTCGCTGCCACGATCGACTCGACCCACGAGCTGCTCGACCGGGTGAACCGTGACATCGCCATCCCCATGAAGCTGTGCCTCGACGTCGACCACGGCGACGTCGCGTCGGACGACCCCCGCGACATCGATCCCTACGCCTGGCTGGTCGAGTTTGCGACGGTCAGCCCGGTAGTGCACATCAAACAGTCAAGCAAGGACAAGTCCGGCCACTGGCCGTTCACTCCCGAGAAGAACGAACGGGGCATCATCACCCCGGACAAAGTGCTCGCCGCGCTGGATAAAGGCGGTGCCGAGGACGTGACCCTCTGTTTCGAGTTTAGCTGGCGCGAACGGCACCCGGCCGACACCAGCGTTGTGAGCGACCTCAAACAGTCCGTCGCCCACTGGCGCGAGTACGTCAAGGAGTAGCCGAATGAAGGCGGCAGTGCTCTACGGACCGGAAGACCTGCGCGTCGAGGAACGACCGCGCCCCGAGCCGGGGCCGGGCGAGGTGCTGGTGCGGGTAGCTGCGTCTGGAATATGCAGTTCCGACGTGCACAGGATTCGCGCGGCCGACGTTCCACACCTTCCTGTTGTGCCCGGTCACGAGTTTGCCGGCGTCGTGATCGAGACGGGAGATGACGTAGAAACCGATATCGGCACGAGGGTTGCCGTGTACCCGCTCCTGTGGTGCGGCTCATGCCCGAGCTGCCGCCGTCAAACCTATGAGTGCTGCGAGCGCTACAGCTACCACGGTTCGCGCACGGATGGCGGCATGGCGCAGTTTGTAGTCACGAGAGCAGCCAACGTCGTGCCGCTTCCCCAGGGGGTGAGCGATGAGGAAGGCGCGATGACGGAGCCGGCGGCAGTGGGCCTTCATGCTCTCAATCGGGCAGAATTGAAGGAAGGCGAAACCGTTGTCGTCATCGGTGCGGGCACAATAGGGTTGGTCGCCGCACAGATAGCCCGAGCACGGGGTGCAGGTGTTGTGGTGTTGCTCGATGTGTTGAAGGAGAAGCTCGAAATCGCCCGGCAGTTCGGGTTCGAAAAGACCGTCCTGAGCGATGTGCACGATGTTGTCGACCGCGTGAAAGGTCTCCTCGGTGGTGAACTGCCGCAGGTCGTCATCGAGGCCGTGGGCCGGCCCGCAACCTACAACCTTGCCGTCGAGATGGCCGACCGGTCGGCACGGGTTGTGTGGATGGGCAACATCAGCGAAGACCTCACCGTGCCGCAGAACCGCGTGAGTTCGATCCTGCGCAAGCAGCTTTCGATCGTCGGCACGTGGAACTCGAACCCGGTCGTTCCGGAAAACGAATGGGCTGCTGTGCATGCAATGGTCGCGAACAAGCAGGTCGATCTCTCCCCGTTGATCTCGCACCGGATTACACTCGATGACTTGCCCGATGCGATAGCTATGATGGCGGAGAAACGGGAACCGTATGAGAAAGTCATGGTGACGTTTTCGAGTTGAAGGAGAAGGAATGAAAGCCGCCGTTCTTGAAGCACTGGGAAAGATTACGGTCAAAGACGTTCCGGACGCGGAGCCCGCACCCGGAGAGGTAAAGCTGCGTGTGCGTGCGTGCGCCGTCTGCGGAAGCGACGTTCGCATATACCGTCACGGCAACCCGCGCGTCCATCCTCCCGCAATCATCGGTCACGAGGTGGCGGGCGACGTGATTGCCGTCGGCAGCGGTGTGGAGAAATTCAACGAGGGCGATAGAGTCGCACTGGGCGCGGACGTACCGTGCGGCAAATGCCACTGGTGCCAGAACGGGCTCTGCAATAATTGCTACGAGAACTATGCCATCGGGTACCAGTTTCCCGGCGGGTTTGCCGAAGAGATGATCCTGGACCCGCTTGTAGTTGATCTCGGCCCTGTGACACCGATTCCGGAAGGTGTTTCATACGAGCAGGCGGCCCTTGCCGAACCGCTCGCGTGCGCGATTAACGGGCTCGAGATGTGCCGGTTGAGCGTCGGCGACACGTTATGCATCATTGGCACCGGCCCGCTCGGGTGCATGATGATCGAGCTCGGCCGCCATATGGGAGCGACTGAGGTGATTGCGATCCAACGCTCGAAGAAGCGGTTGGAGCTCGCCCGCGCATTCGGCGCAGACCACTACGTCTGTTCCGGGGATACAGACCCTGTCGAGGCGGTGCGGGAGATCACCGACGGGCTCGGACCTGACGTTGTGGTGACCACCTGCGGGTCCGTCGAGGCGCACGAACAGGCTATCGAGATGGTCGCCAAACGCGGCCGCGTGAACCTGTTCGGCGGTTTGGGCAAGGGCGCACGCAACCTGAACGTGCCGTCAAATACCATCCACTACAAGGAATGCTGCGTGCTCGGTTCGCACGGGAGCGTACCGCGTCACCACCGCATCGCCATGGCAATGATCGAGAAGGGCATTGTGGACGTCGCCAGGTGTATCACCCATCGATTCCCGCTGGACGAGATCCAGGCCGCTTTTGACGCCGCTGAGAAACATGAGGGTCTTAAGGTGCTGGTCAAGCCGTGACTCTCAACGTCCTCACCTAGCGAACTTGATGCCGGATCGAGAGTCAAACACCAGTCAGAACGTGAAAAGCTCGATACCCGCCGTGGCGGACACCTCGGCACCGTTCATGTAGCTGGCGCCGTTGCTGACGAGGAAGGAGACGACGCTGGCGATCTCCTCCGGGTCGGCCATCCGCCGAATGGGCGTCGCCTTGACGATCCGTTCGCGCATCTTCTCCGGTATTCCCGCTGCGGCCCCCGTGTTGACCAAGCCAGGGATGACGGCGTTCGCGGTTACATTGTCGCGGGCGTGCTCGAGAGCGATTGTTTTCGCAAGACCGATCAGCCCGGCTTTCGAGGCGGAATAGCTGCACTGACCGTAGCCGCCCATGGTGCCGGCAGCCGACGAGATGTTGATTATGCGACCCCAGTTCCGCTCGACCATTCCCGGCAGAACCTGCTTGATACAGTAGAACGCGCCGGAAAGGTTGATTCTGAGCTCGTTGTCCCAGTCCTCCATCGGCATCTTGACGACGGTGTTGACGTTCGTGGTGATTGCCGCGTTGTTCACGAGGATGTCTACCCGGCCAAGCTCATCGTTGAGTTGTTGGAACACCCGCACGACAGCTTCTTTGTCCGAAACGTCGAGCTCCGCAGCCCAGGCGCGGACAGAATGTTCCGCTGCAATCGCTTCAGCGGTCGCTTGCGCACCCTCACCGTTGATGTCCAGGATGGCCACGTCCGCCCCGCCCCCAGCCAACGCTTGGGCGATGGCGCAGCCTATGCCTCGGGCGCTTCCTGTAACTGCCGCAATCTTAGCTGAGTGATCGATCATGCTGCCGACCTCCCTTCTCTGCCGGTTGCCGGTTTATCGCAATCAAACGTGTCACTTCTCAGCTAGGGTAGACCGAGCTGCCGCGCGATCACCATCTTCTGGATATTCGATGTCCCTTCCACGATGGTGAGCGCTTTCGCGTCCCGGTAGAAACGCGCCACCGGGACCTCTTCCATGAACCCCATCCCGCCAAAGATGTCGCACGCGTCAACGGCCGCGCGCTGGGCCGTCTCCGCCACAAACAGCTTGACCATGGACGCGTCTTTCGGCGTCATTTGTCCGGCCTCAAACGCGCGGACCACCTGGTACACCATCAGACGCGATGCAGTGACCTGTGTGGCCATCTCGGCGATCTTGTGCCGTATCGCCTGGAATGTGCCTATCGGAGCCCCAAACGCCGAGCGGTCGTTGGCGTACCGGATGCACTCGTCGAGGCAGCCTTGGGCCAACCCGAGCGCGGCGGCCGCGACTATGACTCGTCCAATCCCCAGCTTGGCAAGCGCCTCGCGCAACCCGCTTCCGCGCACACCCACCAGGTTGCTTTCAGGCACGCGGCAGTCGTCAAACAACAGCTCGTGGGTATCGGACGATTTCCAGCCGATCTTATGTTCAGCAGGCGAGACCGTCAGACCGGGAGTACCGCTCGGCACGAGAATACACGAGAATTCCTTTCGTCCGTCCGGACGTTCGCCGCTGACACAGAAGACAACGACGCACAAGGTAATATCGGTACCGGAGTTGGTTATGAACGCCTTGCTGCCGTTAAGCACCCACTCCCCGCCGACCAACTCGGCCTTGGTGCGCATGCTCTGCGTGTCAGACCCGCAATCGGGTTCCGTCAGGCCGAACGCCGCGATATGAGTGCCGCGGACCAGCGGCTCCATCCACCGGCGCTTCTGTTCCTCGGTACCGAGTTGGTTGAGGAGATGGGCCACGTCCGCCGTCACCATGATCGACGTTGCAAACGCTGAATCGACACGGCAAAACTCCTCCACCGCCAGCACAAAGGACAGCCAGCTCGCGCCGACCCCGCCGTACTCTTCCGGAAACGGCGCGCCCGTGAAACCCAGCTCCCCGCAGCTGCGGTAAAGTTCGTACGGAAACACGCCCGCGGCCTCGCGTTCAGCAGCACCGGGCCGCAGCTCTTTATCGGCAAACTGCCGGGCAGTGTTCCGGATAGCTATCTCGGTCTCAGTGAGCGGGAAATACAATGTACTTGCTCTCCTCTTGTCTTCATCCTGGAGATTTACGAAAGCAATGCAGGAGCGATTGTAGTGTGTCTAAGGTACAGAGTCAACATGTATTCCCGAATGCTTCTGTGCTGGAGCCGTTCTTTGGGTGCAGTACGCGTTGTGGCAAGCACGACGCTTGACATCGGAGAAAGATACTGGTCAAATAAAGAAAGGTTGGAGACTGGACTGTCGCGGGGGTTTACTACGTTAGGATCCAGAACCGGAAGATATGGCCAACTCGTCGGAAGAAGAAGGGATCACGCCGGAGCCGGCAACGGACGACACCGCCGACTCGCGGGCTTACGCCGAACCGAGTCAGAGAGAAACCGGCGTTAAGCGGTTCATCGGCAAGCTCGTCAAGGCGAGGAAAGACCTGTCCTTCTACCCGAAAGGCAACCCCGCCGTGCAAGCCTCGTTGGAGGAGTGTGAGCGAAGCCAGTCGGAGGCTATAGGCCGTCACGGCGCTCAGGCGCTGATAGTAAGCAGAGACCAGTTTTATCTTGACGACCGCGCGCTGTTCGACCCGGACGCTCCCGAACGCAGGTTTGCTGCGGAACTGTTCGGGCTGGGTGTTCGCCGCATCTCTTTCACGGGGGAGGCCACGGCGTCGGAGTTTCAGGAGTTCATGAGCCTGCTCCTGGAGGCTCGCGACGATCCTGCATTGTTCAAGTCCGCACTCAGCGCTCCGCGCGAGGAATCTATCACAGGCATCTTGTTGGATGAGATATCCGATCTCGAGGTCGCTGACGAATCGTCTCTGACCGACGAGATAGACCTGGCGCTCGAGGGCGTAGATGTCGATGCGGAGGCCCCTCTCGATACCGAGAAGGTTGCGACAGACTTGTACGTGCGCATCCTGCCCGAGAAGCTGAAACCGGAACAGATCGCGGAACTCATGGAGCGACCCGTGCGGATTAGAACGGCGTTCGAGCGGCTCGCACGTGCCGGGGAGAAAGCCGGGGCGGGTGCAGTCGCGGTCGAGGTGGCCTCGCGCGTGCTCGACGAGATAGCGAGCACAATTGCCGAGGCGCCATTGAAGGACCAGGACCCGCTCTTTCGGGCGGCATCGGAGCTCCTGCTTGAGATAGAGGAGCCGTTGCGCACCAAGCTGTTGTTAGAAAAGGTTTTGCCGAACGTAACGAGCGACAATTGTGAGGGTGCGCTGATGCGCTCGCTTAATGACGAGGAACTGGTCGGGATGTTGTCAACACGTCTGACTGTCCACAAGGGAGTGGCACCTGTTGCGGCCAAGGCGTTCCGCAACCTGGGCCTGTCTCTGCCGAGACGCGAGTCAGTTCTCGAGTTGCTACGGGAGGGAACCGAACAAGGCGGGCCGGAAGCACAGCGCTACGCCGAGCTTTTCGACTCCTTGAGCGACGCTGCCGGGGTTGATGTATCGGCGGACACTTCGGACCCCGGCGTGGAGGTCGACCTGCGGGAGGTGATACCTTCCGGAGAGGCTTTGCAGCTCACGCAGGAAGAACGAACTCGGCTCGACGAGAACGTCAAGAGTTCGGGCGTAATGACCAACGTTGAGAACATGCCGGCAGTGTTCGACCTTTTCCGCCTTGTAGCGGATGCGGACCATTGTCGCAGTCTGCTCGGCTCCCTCGAGACACTGAGAAAAGACGCCATCGAGCAGGGAAAACTGGATGTAGCGATCAAGGTGGCAGAAGGATATGCGTCTCAGAGACAGGAACGCGACCTCAGCGCCACCAAACGTGAGATTATCGAGGACGCGTGGGGAAGCGCGGCAGGCGAAGAAACGATACGCCTGCTTGCACAAATGTCTCTTCGCTTTGAGCGTGGCTCGCCTGAGTACGCTCTGATCCTCGAGTACCTGCACACGGTGGTCGATCGAGCGTACCACGTGTTGCTCAGGCGGCTTGAAGAGGAGGAAGACAAGTCTTTGAGGCTGGCCATTCGCGGCCTGGTAATCGCTCTGGGCAGGGCCAATCTGGACGCGCTCAAAGGGCGCATGGTGCACAAGCAGTGGTATGTAGCCCGCAACGTCGTGGGAATCCTGGGCGAGATAGGGGGCGAGGACGTCGTACAGGCGTTGGCGGAAGCGTTGTCTCACGAGGAACCGCGCGTGCGCAGAGAGGTGCTGAACGCGCTCGGAAAGATCGGGGCTGCCAAGTGCGCGGACGTCCTGGTGCGCGCGCTCGATGACACGGACGACGACGTCGCATTATGCGCCGCGAGATGGCTAACCTCACTCGGAACCGAGGCTCCTCTCGACTCGCTTATTCCCATTGTCCGGTCCCGCAGGTTCAGACGTATAGATTTCAACACTGTGCTGCTAGCCGTTCAAACCGTTGCGCAAAAGGATGAGCCGGAGGCGGTCGGTTTTCTGAAAAAGACGGCCCGCAAGCGTCTCGGCTCTCTTTTCGGGTCGGGCAAACGACTTGCGGATTGTGCCGCAAAGGCGTTGCGTGACAGATATGGCTGAGAACCCCCGTGTGCGTCGCGACGGCGGCCGTTGCTGTCGCAAACCAACCATGAGGCAGAGGCGCCATTATGGCGACGGACAATAGAGAGAACCTTGCAAAGACGGCCGAAGAGGTTATCCGCCTGATAGAGGTAGCACGCAAACAGGCGAAGATATACCCGCCGCATCATCCGTCCGTAAAGGACATCGTCCTGAAACTCGTGCAGGTTATGGAAGAACTGTTGGCGCCACGCTCTGTTGTATCGTTTAACATCGCGCAAAAGGAGCTTTTCCTTGACGAGATTCCGTTGCCAGACGCGAGCCTGACACACAACGAGTTTGTCGAGTTGTGCGTCTCGAAAACTATAAGCAGTCTTACGTTCCGAACCGGCCTCACGAGCGACGAAATGACAGCACTCGTAGAGCTCCTGAACGACCCCCCCCCGGAGGACGGTGCCGAGGGTGATTCGAGCTTCCGGAAGAAGCTGGCCGAAAAGGGTGTCGAGCACATTGAAGTCGGCGTGTTGGTCTCGTCGGCGGATCTCGTTGGCGGCCGAGGCCCGAGTGACGGCTCAGCGGCCGAGCAAGAAGCGCGAAACACCCGGGACGAGGCGCTCGAAATTGTCTGGCACACGTGTCAAGATCTGCTTGCGGGGAGGACTCTCGACTACGGCAACGTTGAGATGACGGTGAAAGGGATGGTCCGCGGGCTGCTCGCCGACCGGAGCGTCTACAAGGGACTGGCTGCTGTCAAGGACTACCACAACTACACGTTCAACCACATGGTAAACGTGGCGATCCTGTCACTGCTCGTCGGGACCGAATTGGGGCTCAGCACCGATCAGCTTGACGCACTTGGAGTCGCAGCGCTCCTTCACGACGTCGGCAAGCTGGACATTCCGGTGGATCTGCTCAGCAAACCGGGCAAGCTCACGGACGATGAGTGGGGAACAATGCGCCAACATCCTGTTGAGGGCGCTCGCGTCCTGCTCGAACAATGCGGGTACGAGAACATCGGTGTTACGGTCGCGCTCGAACACCACGCGCGCTACGACCTGTCCGGGTACCCCACGATCGCGCCGAACAGGCCCCTCCATCTTTTCAGCCGCATAGTGGGCGTGTGCGATGTGTACGACGCGCTGACCTCCGACCGCAGCTACCGAAGAGGGATAATGCCCGACAAGGCTGCCGCTATCATCATGTCGGGCAGCAGCAAGGACTTCGATCCGGCGCTGGCGAAGCTTTTCATCCAATCAGCAGAGGTGTACCCTCTCGACTGCGTGGTTGTGCTCACGAACGGCGAACCGGCCGTCGTGCACGAACAGAACCCCGGCGATCCTGTGAGACCAAAGGTCCGCCTGACACGGAGCGGCGACGAGATACTCGACCTTCGCGAAACCGATATAGGGATCAGCAAATGCATCGGCACCGCGGCGGGAACAACAAACAGCCAAGAGTGAGGTCAACCGAACCCGCGTCAAACCGGTACCAGTTCGGGATGTGAACCTTGAGCGGCAGTATGTCGTATGATCAGAAAAGCGATGAGGAACTGATATGCCTCGTTCGGGATGGAATGACGAGCGCGTTCGAGGTTCTGGTCAAAAGGTACGAGATGCCGTTGTTCAACTACATACGTCGCATGGTCGGAAACGCCAGCGATGCCGAAGACCTGTTCCAGGGTACCTTGCTGCGGGTGTACTCCCATCTCGACAGGTTCCGGACAACGGGCGGGTTTCGCCCGTGGGTGTACCGGATAGCCACAAACCTGTGCAAGGACCACTTGAAGTATCGGCGGCGTCATCCCACCGTCTCGCTCGATGCCGGCGTGGGACCCGAAGACGCCTCGGAACCATTGCTCAGCCGGATTGAGGCCCCGGCTGCGAACCCCCGGGAGCTCGCGAGCCAGGCGGAGACGGCTGAACGGCTTGAAGCGGCGGTCGGGAAACTCTCGCCGAAACATCGGTCGGTCTTTCTCATGGCGAGATACGAGGGGATGCCGTACGAGACTATCGCGGGCACACTCGGTATACCGGTGGGAACGGTGAAGTCGCGTATGAACAAGGCGGTGAAGTTTCTGCTCCGCGAACTCGAGGAGGCGACGAAATGAATGACGTGCCACGGCAGTGCCGGAGATGCCGCCGGTTGCTGCGCGGTTACGTGTTGGAAACGCTCGGCCGTCGCGCGCATTCTCGAGTCGAAGACCATATCGCTGCGTGCGAGGCGTGCAGCGAAGCCCTGGCCGCAGAACGCGAAACGATCGCAGCGCTCGACATGCTTCAGCCGGCCGACCCCTCTCGCGATCTCACTGCAGCCGTTATGGACAAGGTGCGTCGCGCCGAAGAACCCGAGCCCGTTCGTCCACCGGCGTATGGGATCCCCGCATTCGCGTATCAGCTCGGAGCCGTTATTGCAGTTGTCGGCATACTCGCCGCTGTCTTGTTGCCGGCGCTCGGACGCGCGCGAGAGGCGGCGAGGCGGGCGTCCTCTGCAAACAACCTCAAGCAGATAGGGCTCATCTTCAAGATGTACGCCAACGAGCACGAGGGAAGATATCCTCCCCTTACACCGTACAAAGGCGTCTGGATGGTCGACCTGGCACGGGTATATCCCGAGTACTCGACCGACCTCGCAGTGTTTATTCGCCCCAGTTTGCCCGATTATGAGGAACTGGCAGGCGAGATGCAGCGTTTGCTTGCAACATCACCCATAGAGTGGGAGAGGGTGACACGCATCGCCGCAAGAAGCTACACCTACACCAACTGGATGGTCAATGACGATTCCGAATTGAAGGAGGTCAGAGAACGATACATGACGCTTGCCAAAGTGGACTACGACAACGACCTCGAGGCTGGCGACCGGACATTCTACCGTCTGCGCGAAGGTGTCGAGCGGTTCCTGATCACCGACATCAACAACCCCGCGGCCTCGGCGATGGCGCAGTCAGGGATTCCTGTCATGTTCGAAACCATGCCCGGCGACCGTCCACGCCGGAAATCCTCCGTGCTGAATGTGCTCTACATGGATGGGCACGTCGCGATCCGCACGCGTGAAGACGGATTCTCCGCCACAGAGGCCGTCGCCGACGCGTTCCCCACACCCCAACCTTGAATGCCCGTTGTGCCGCCGGCCCGGCTGGTTGCTTGACATACAGCTTCTCTTTCAGTACTCTCAGGATCGGATCCAGCCTTTTGCCTTGCAAGTAGGTTCGCTTTTTGCCGGCTGATTGGATCTCGTCGTCGATGAGTCTCGACATCTGGAGGAGTGTCATGGACTGGTACTACGTTGGCTCAGGGCAATCGCTCGGTCCCATAGACCAGGCTGAACTGGAACGACTCGTGCGGGAAGGTTCGATCACCGCGGACACCCTCGTGTGGCATGCCGGGTTGGGCGACTGGCAGCCATACAGCACTGTAGCAACCGCGACCCCGTTCGCAGCCTTGGCGGGTGATGCCGTCTGTTCCGAGTGCGGCGGAACGTTCTCACAAAACGACATGATTCGCTATGCCGATTCATGGGTATGCGCTGCGTGCAAGCCCGTATTCGTGCAGAAGCTGAAGGAGGGCGCCGCGCTGCCGGGAACGATGGTCTACGGCGGTTTCTGGCTCCGGTTCCTTGCCAAGCTCGTTGACTGGGTACTTCTGGGTGTAGTCAACTCGGTGCTGCTGTTTGTGTTCATTCCCATCATGGTGCTAGGGGGGGGCGACCCGGAGAGATTCGGCCCGGCCATGGTCGTCATACAGCCTCTGTTATCCCTGATCGGGATGGTCCTGAACGCCGCCTACACGACGTTCTTCCTGGGCAGGTACGGAGCGACGTTGGGCAAGATGGCCTGCGGTCTCAAAGTGGTGACGGCAGACGGAGGCAAGGTGAGCTACGCGAGGGCTCTCGGACGTTATTTTGCGGAGATCCTGAGCGGGTTGACCCTCTACATAGGCTACATTATAGCGGCGTTTGACGAACAGAAGCGTACTCTGCACGACCACATCTGCAACACCCGTGTGGTCAAGAAGTAGCTGGAACGTCGATGGGTTCTTTTCCGGTCGCTTGCACCCAGTGCGGGGCAGCGATTCCGTGGGAATCGCTCACCACGCCCCACTTGACGACAGATTGCTCCGCCTGCGGGAAGCCGATGCATATTGATGTCTTCCCCGCGTTGTTCTCTCCTCCCGCAGCGGGCGGGGCAGGCGAGGTGTTGCTCGAGGACGATCAGTCGAGCTGTTTCTACCACCCGCAGAAGAAGGCAGTCATCCATTGCGACGGCTGCGGCAGGTTTCTGTGCGAGTTGTGCGATATTGAACTCAACGACCGGCACCTGTGTCCCGCGTGCCTGGAAACGGGCACGCGCAAGGGGAGACTCAAGAATCTGCAGAACTACCGCGTGCTTTACGACGAGATAGCGTTGAGCGTGGCAATCCTGCCGATGCTGTTGTGCTGGGCGACGTTGCTGACCGCTCCCATCGCAATCTATATTGCCGTACGCTACTGGCGGGCCCCGTCAAGCATCATCCCGAGAACGAAGATACGTTTTGTTGCTGCGATCATAGTTGCCTGCGTGGAACTGTTCGGATGGACACTGTTCCTGTTTGGGATTTTCGCCTTCTGATTCTGGAAACAGAGAGACTGTGAAGGAGCCATGGCAGATCAACCTGATAAGTACTATCGGTTGCCCGGAAGACGACTGTCGCCTTTCGTAGCGCGTTATTCTCTTTGGCTCGGCAGGGACCATCTGCTCTGCGTGAGCAAGCGCGGCTACTCGGAATCTTACAGGCGATACTACTACCGTGATGTTCAGGCGCTGATCATCCAGCAAACCGAACGAGGAAGAACCTTGAACGTCGCCTTTGCGTGTCTCGCCGTTTTCACGGCCATACTGCTCGTGTCCCTGTCGCTTCCCCCGGTGGGCATAGGGGGGATGATGTTTGCTGTCGCCCCGCTGTGCGTGATCTTTCTTGCCCTCCTCGCCATCAACATTCTGCGCGGGCCGACGTGTGTGTGCCACCTGCGCACCGCGGTGCACGTGGAACCGTTGACCTCGCTGGGCCGCGTGCGGGCTGCTCGGACCGCAGTCGATCTGTTGAGACCGTTGATCGAACGGGCGCAGGGTGGACCGCTGGGCCTTGAAGAACTCAGCACCAAGACGGCCGAAATGGCCCAAGCCGTCCGTTCAGAGCCCGCTGCTTCGACCCCGGCCCCCGTGGGCCGGGCTTCCGAGCAGAAGGTCCACTATGACGGAACCGCACACAAGGTGTTGTTCTCGGTGCTTCTGGCCGACGTCGTGCACACCTGCGTATACCTTCTCACGAATCATATTGTCGTACACGTGCTTTCCACTGTGCTGGCGGTGGGATGGATCGGAAGCGTCGTCGTCGCGCTCATCAAGCAGCGCGGCAGCGATGTGCCGAAAGCACTTCAGGGATTGACGTGGGGAGCACTGGCGTACCTAATCGTGCACTCCTTCGTTAGTTCCACCTACTATCAGATAGCAGCGTTTCCCGATGCCAACTACGCATGGGACTACATCACGCTGTCTATAAGCATGTCCCCGTGGGAGCATCCCGTCCTGCTGGTCCTGACAATCACCTCCGGAGTATGCTCCTTGCTGCTGGGCGTTTTCGGACTCATGTTGCTGCGAGACTTCCGGCGAGCGTACCGGTACGTTGTTCCCGCGGTCCCGGACCACGCGGAACCGTCCGCCGAGCAGGAGGAATAGGACGTGCAGGACCTGGCGTACCAGCGCTGTCTCAACCACACGTTCCGAGAAGCTGTCGCACGCTGCCCCGAATGCGGACACTACTTCTGCCGCGAGTGCATCACCGAACATGAAGACCGGGTCGTCTGCGCGTCGTGCCTGAGGAAGCTGGTCGAGTCGTCAGCGGGCGGCAGGCACCGTGTCCGGGTGATCGCGGGAGCCGCCCAGTGTTTCCTGGGTGTTCTGACGGCCTGGCTGTTCTTCTACCTTGTCGGTCGGGTGCTGGTTCTTATCCCGACGTCGTTTCACGAGGGCACCGTCTGGGAAATCCCCTGGTGGCAGATCCAATGAACCGCAAAAGCGTCCGGCAACTGGGCAAACCCGCCCTCGAACTTATCGAAGAGGCAGTCCATCTTCTCCGTATGGCGCCGGTTCGTGTTCTCGCCGCGTACTACATCGGGGCGTTGCCGTTCGTGCTGGGGTTTCTCTACTTTTGGACCGACATGAGCCGTCACGCGTTTGCCTACAGCCGCTGCGCCGAAGCAGCGCTCGGCGTGTCGGTCCTGTTCCTGTGGATGAAATGCTGGCAGACGGTTTTCGCCTGCACGCTGAAAGCGCATGTGTGTGGCGAGCCGCCGCCCCGGTGGACGCTTCGCCGCATCAACCGACTGGCGTTCGTGCAGACCGTCATTCAGCCGTCGTTGCTTTTCGTCATGCCCTTCGCCATGCTCGTGGTGTTGCCAATCGGTTGGGTCCATGCCTTGTACCACAGCGTGACGGTCATTGGCGACGGGGAAACAGCGAGCGCCAAGACCGTTTTCAAGACGTCGTGGCAACAATCGATGCTGTGGCAGCGACAGAACCATATTGCACTAAGCATAGTGTCCCTTCTCGGGCTGTTCGTGTTCATCAACGTCTTCATTACCGTTCTCATCGTGCCCGACCTGGCGAGGAGTTTGCTCGGAGTGGAGACGGTGTTCAGCCGGGCCGGCAGCGCCGCATACAACACGACACTATGGGCCGTGGCGCTTGGGGTGACATACCTCTGCATCAACCCTCTCACACACGCGCTCTACGTGCTGCGCTGTTTCTACGGCGCATCGCTGGCTACGGGCGCAGACCTCAAGGCGGAGCTCCGAAATCTCGCGCCACCGTCGAGAATCGTCTCCGCAGCGCTGGTTGTGTTGCTGGCAGTCTGCGCTGCGTTCTGCATCTCGTCCGCCGCCGGCGCCCAGGAGAGCGACCCTCAAACGCTCGACATCCGCCCGGCGCACCGGAGCGTTTCACCATTCGAACTCGAGAGGACAATCAGCGAAGTCATCCAACAGCGCGAGTATGCGTGGCGGATGCCGCGCGAAAAACCGCCGCGCGGCGAGGGATGGCTTGCGGAGTTTGTCGACTCGATCGTGCGAATGGCTGCAAAATGGTTTAAACAAGTCGTCGAGTGGATAGGGGACGTCGTCGAGTGGATAGTCGAGCTCATTGTACGGCTTATGCCGTCCCCTGGAGCGGGCGGTACCGGCGCGTGGGAGCAATCGGCGCGCGTCCTGATTATCGCGCTTCTCGCAATCGCGGCCGGCGCGCTGGCCGTTACGTTGATCCAGGCTATGCGGTCACGCCGCGCGCGGCGCGAAGAGGTGATGGCAGAGCCGGTCTTGCTCGAACCCGATCTCGCCGACGAGAACCTTGTAGCAGACGAACTTCCCGCCGACGGTTGGCTGACGATTGCCCAGAACCTGCTGGGGAAAGGCGAGTTGCGGCTTGCGTTGCGTGCGTTTTACCTTGCGAGCCTTGCGTATCTGGCGCACCGGGAAATGATAACAATTGCCAAGTTCAAATCAAATCGAGAGTACGAACGTGAGTTGCGCAGACGCGCGCCCATGGTGCCGGACGTGTTGACAGCGTTCTCGCAGAACGTGACGGCGTTCGAGCGGTCTTGGTACGGGTTGCACGAGGTTACGCATACCATCATGAGCCGGTTCAGACTTAACCTCGAAAGGATCAGAGCCTGTGGCCAGGAATAGCGGTCTGAACCTTGTTGTGATGTGTGCGATTGGGGTCGCGTTCATCCTCGGTCTCGCGCACTTGTTTGTGATGCGTTTCCAGGTCGGCGACGTCTACCCGCCCTATTCGTCGCTTCGCACGGACCCGCTGGGTGCCAAGGCGTTCTACGAGAGTCTGGCACGGCTACCAAATATCTCCGTCGAGCGCGGCTATCAGCCACCTTCGGGGGTAGAGATGTCCGACAAGGCAACCGTGTTCTACCTGGGAGCGAAAGTCGAGAGGGTGCTGCTTGAAAAGATGCGGATGTCTAAGTTCGCTCCGCGTGACGTTCACGACGATCGAGCCAAATCCCTGGAAGCGCTTGCCGCAGGAGGCGGGCGGTTGGTGTTTACGTTCCATCCGCTCACTAACAGGCCGTGGATTGACGAGGAGCCGGCTGAAGACCGCAGAGAGGCAGTAGAGGAATCGGAGCAGGAGACGGAAGAGGCCGCCGAGGACGAGGAGGAGCAGGAGCTGGAGCTGGAGGAGCCCGTCGCCGACAAGGAAGAGCAGCAGGATGATGATGACCTCGATGAGGAACCCCCACAGTTGGTTTCGCTGGATGAGCGCTGGGGGTTCAGGTTCGACTTCGCCGCACTGCCTGAAAGGGACGGGAAACGGTACCGATTCGACACTGCATACAGGACTACCGAGGACGATCTTCCCGACGAGATATCCTGGCATACGATACTGTTCTTCGACGAGCTCGACGACGCCTGGCAGGTTGTCTACACCCGGGACGATCATCCGGTGATCATCGAGCGGACGTTCGGCGCGGGAACCATCGTGCTGTCGGCCGACTCGTACTTCACGAGCAACCAGGCAATGCGTGATGAACGTTATCCCGATTTGCTCGCATGGCTGGTTGGCCCGAACACAGGGGTCGTCTTTGACGAGACCCATCTCGGCGTTTCCGAAACACCCGGGCTCGCCGCGCTCGCGCGCAAATACCGCCTTCACGGACTGCTCGTGGCGCTGCTTCTCCTCGCCGGACTGTTTGTGTGGAAGAATGCGGTGAGCTTTGTGCCGCCTTACACCGACGAACCGGTGGACGAAGACGAGTTTGCCGCAGAACGGGATTTCACGGCAGGACTCGTCAACCTGTCGCGGCGCAGCATTCCGAGGAAGGAGGTTCTGAACGTAGCCCTTGATGAGTGGAAGAAATCCGTTGCGCACGGACGAACGGATTTGACGGCAACACTCGATCGTGCGCAGGCGATTCTCGACGAAGAGGCTGTACGACCACGCAATGAGCGCGATCCTGTGAGATGTTACCGGAGGATCAGCAGGCTGCTGGCGGAAGAGAGAAAGGTATAGAGGATACGACAATGAACGCGAACGGAGGACATCTGCCCGACGTACTGGCACGTGCAAAGCAGGAAGTCGCCAAGGTCATCATCGGCCAGAACGACGTGATCGACAAGGTCCTGATAACGATCATCACCGGCCATCACGCGCTGGTCGAGGGCGTTCCGGGCGTTGCGAAGACGCTGATGGTTCGCACGCTGGCGCATGTGCTGGGATGCGAGTTTGCGCGGATCCAGTTCACGCCCGACCTGATGCCCGCGGACATCACGGGGACCAACGTCTTCAACCTCCAGCGAAACGAGTTCACGCTGATGAAAGGGCCGGTGTTTACGACATTCCTTCTGGCCGACGAGATCAACCGTGCGCCCGCGAAAACCCAGTCGGCGCTTCTGCAGGCGATGCAGGAACGATTGGTGACGATCGACCGCGAAACCTATCCGCTCTCGCCCAACTTCACCGTATTCGCGACCCAGAACCCCATCGAGTACGAGGGCACCTACCCGCTGCCCGAGGCCCAGAAAGACAGGTTCATGCTCAAAATCATCATGGATTGCCCGAGCCATGACGAGGAGCTTACCCTGGCGAACCGAATGCTCGGGACCGACTCGCCGGAGCAGACGCTTGCGAGCGGCGCGGTGCAAACCGTACTCACGGCCGAAGAACTGACCTCGTTGCGCCGGGACCTCGAGAAGATTACCGTGCGCGAAGAGCTGATCGGTTACGTGGTCGATATTGTTCGGAAAACGCGCCAGAGCGACAGCGTGCTCGTGGGCGCGGGGCCGCGCGCATCGCAGGGGTTGATCCTCGCCAGCCGGGCCCAGGCGGTAATCGAGGGGCGGGATTTTGTGACGCCCGATGACGTCAAGACCATGGCGGTGCCCGTGCTGGCCCACCGCCTCATACTGCGACCGGAACTAGAGATCGAGGGCCTGACCGTGATCGAAGTGATCCAGGCTATCATGCAGGAGATTGCTGTACCGCGATGATTATCCCCGGTTCGAGATTGCTGTTCTGGACGGCGGCGGTCGTGCTGCCGTTCAGCGTTGTGGGCGCACTCGCACCGGCGTTTCTCGTCTTGTCTCTGGCGGTTATCGGTGCGTTCGTAACGCTGGTACTGCTCGATGCGGTTCTGGCCCCAAGAAATCTGGCCGGCATCGACGTCGAGATCCCGGGCGTAACTCGGCTCTTCAAAGACCGCGAGGGAGCGATCGATCTGCACATCACCAACGACCGGATGAAGGTACGCCGCGTGCGGGTCGGGCTGGCTTTTCCGCAGGAGATCCATGTCGAAGACGACGACCTGTTCGCCGTGTTGCCTGCCGAGAGCCGACTCTCCCGGCTTACGTGGCCCTGCACTCCCTCAAAGCGCGGCAACTATGGTCTCGATAGTTGCTACCTTGAAGGCGCATCGCCGCTCGGTTTCTGGTTGTATAGGACGGCGGTTCCGGTTGAGGCCGAACTCCGTGTATATCCCGATCTGTTGAGGGAACGCAAGAATCTGGCGGCCCTCTTCATGAACAGGGGAGGGCTTGGCATTCACAGTCAACGATTGGTCGGCAAAGGACGAGAGTTCGAGCAGTTGCGGGAGTACATTCCCGGCGACAGTTATGACGACATCCATTGGAAGGCTACTGCCAAACGGGGTCGACCCGTCACCAAGGTGTTCCAGATCGAGCGGACACAGGAAGTGTACCTCGTCATCGATGCATCACGGTTGAGTGCGCGTGTGGCGGATACCCGGTCAAACGGAACGAACCCTGAGCAAGGCGTGACGACCATTCTGGAACGGTTCGTTACTGCCGCGTTGATCGTCGGCCTGGCAGCCGAACGGCAGGGAGACCTGTTCGGCATCCTGGCGTTCGGGGACAAGGTGATGAGGTTCGTGCGCGCCAAGAACGGCAGAGCCCATTACGGCACGTGCCGCGACGCGCTCTATACGCTTCAACCGCACGTCGTCGCTCCTGACTTCGACGAGCTTTGCTCGTTCATCCGGGTGAAGCTCAGGCGGCGCGCGCTGCTCGTGTTCCTCACCAGCCTGGACGATCCCGTCGTTGCCGAAAGCTTCGTGCGTAACATGGACCTGATACGCAGGCACCATCTTGTGCTGGTCAATATGCTCGAGCCGGACCGTGCCCGGCCGCTTTTCGATGCACCGGACGTGGCCGCTGTCGACGACATCTACGGCAAGCTCGGCGGACACATTCTGTGGCACAGCATGCGCGAACTCGAGAAGGTGCTGCAGCGTCATGGCGTAAGCTTCTCGCTCTTGGACAACGAAAAGATGTGCGCTCAGCTCGTCTCCCAGTACGTGAGCGTCAAACAACGGCAGATTCTCTAATGATCATCGACATCCAAAGGTTCCTGGCTGCGGAGCGGAAGTACTGGGCCGAGCTGGAACGCATCCTCGAAGATCTCGAGGCTGACCCTCTCTCGACAATGGACTTCGAGCAGGCCAAACGCTTCCACTACCTCTATCAGCGCACTTCCGCCGACCTGGCAAGAATCATGACGTTCGCCTCGGAACCGGAGATCCGCAGCTACCTCGAAGCGTTGGTGGCCCGAGCGTACGGGGAGATTCACGAGACCCGGACGAAACCTCACCGGCTGAAACCGTTTCACTGGTTTTTCCACACGCTCCCGCAGACGTTTCGGCGCCACCTCCGCGCGTTCTGGCTGTCTCTGGCGGTGACGATGGCCGGGTTTGTGTTCGGCGCGCTTGCGCTCAGTGTCGACCCTGACGCCAAGCAGGTAATAATGGGACAGTTCGGCAGGCACCTTATGCAGCAGCCTTCAGAACGTGTGGCCGAGGAAGAGAAACCCGACGAGGACGATCCGCTGCCGTTCGGCAAGATGTTTGGAACGGCGTTCTACATGACGCACAACACGCGGGTCTCGATAACCGCACTGGCACTCGGCATTACCTGGGGCGTCGGTACCATCCTGATCCTGCTCTTCAACGGGGTGTTGCTGGGAGCCGTTGCGATCGACTATATTCTCGGGGGTGAGACGGCATTTCTGGTCGGCTGGTTGTTGCCGCACGGCGCGATCGAAATACCGGCCATTCTCATCGCCGGTCAGGCCGGACTCGTTCTCGGGTCCGCGCTCATCGGCTGGGGTAGCCGCCGCCCACTGAAGAGGCGGTTGCGCGCAATATCCGGCGACCTCGTCACGCTTGTGTTCGGCGTTGCGGTCCTGCTCACCTGGGCCGGATTCGTCGAAGCGTTCCTGTCCCAATACCACGAACCTGTCATTCCCTACGCGCTCAAGATATCGTTCGGGGTGCTCGAGTTGGTCTTGCTGATACTCTTCCTGAGTAGATCGGGCGCGGAACAACCACCGGCTGCTCTCGACACAGGACTCGATGATGCTGAAAGAGAAACAGAACACGCTGCAGATCAGAACGCCTGAAGGGATCGCCTTCTCACTTTTTCTGGCCAGTCCGGTCACCCGGTGCCTTGCCTGGGCGATAGACTTGGCGTGTATCATGGCGCTGGCGTACGTCGTTGGAAGGCTTCTCCCGACGCTGCGGATCATCAGCGGCGAACTCGTAATGGCGCTTTCTCTCGTCGCCTATTTCGCCATCTCCATCGGGTACGGCATCGCAACCGAGTGGTACTGGCGCGGCCAGACGCTTGGCAAGAAACTGCTGCGGTTGCGCGTGATGGACGAACAGGGTCTGCGCCTTCAGTTCAGCCAGATCGTGGTCCGCAACCTGTTGCGGCCCGTGGACGGGTTGCCCATCCTCTATCTCGTCGGTGGGGTGGCATGTCTTCTGAGCCGTCGTGCCCAGCGGCTCGGCGATTTCGCGGCAAACACCATCGTCGTGCGTAATCCCAAGACCGTCGAGCCCGACCTCGACCAGCTTCTCGCGGGCAAGTTCAACTCCTTCCGCGATCATCCCCATCTCGCAGCGCGGCTGCGCCAACGCGTCTCGCCGCGTGAGGCCGGTATCGCTCTCCGTGCACTCCTTCGCCGAGACGAGCTCGAGCCGCACGCACGCGTCGACCTGTTCACCGATGTCGCCACCCATTTCCGGAGTATAGTTGAGTTTCCCGACGACGCAACCTTCGGTCTCACCGACGAACAATACGTTCGCAACGTCGTCGACATCATCTTCCGAACGTGACTCTTACGTAAGCTGCTCTGCTCGACCTTCCTGTCCGCTCTCATCGAGAATGAACCTTCGGCCTCTCCTGTCGTTCTAAGTCAGTGGAACAAGAAACCGATTGGCGTCGAAGAACAAAGAGGAGGAAGTGCCATGAAACGCGCGAGCACGATAGCGGTTTTGTTGGTGGGCGCATTTGCGTGCATCGCCACGCAACGTGCGGGCGCTTCAACCGGGGAGCGGCCGGTCCTCCCCAAGCTGCGTTCTGCTTCCATGTCGATCCCGTGGAGCGATTTCAAGCAGCTTCTCGATATGATTGAGCCCGCCCCAGCGAAACCAAAGGAGGAAAGGCCGCCCATTGATTGGACACTCTCGACCGCCAGGTACAACGCAGAAGCCGGTAAGGACGGCTCCGTTCGTATCCAGGCCGAGCTGGAGATAGTTGTCTGGAAGCCGAAGGGATGGGTGCAAATACCTGTTATTGGGGACACCGTCGCACCTGTGTCGGCAACGCTTGACGGAGAAGAGACGTCTCTTGTCCCCAACGAATCCGGTTGGTTTACGCTTCTGATCGACACCGCCGGAAGACACCTGTTCGAGCTGTGCTTCTTCGTCAGGAGCGCCTCGGAGGAAGGCGTGAAAACCTTCACGGTTCCCTGTTCTCGCACGCCGCTGACGCTCATGACGCTTACGGTGCCGGTCCGGGACGCCAACGTCCGTTCACCCGCGGCAGCGAGCATCTCGACGAAGAAATCTGCTGATTCTCTTGTTGCCGACATCGTCTTTCGGCCCACAGACAACATCACGGTGAGCTGGACCCTGCCTGCCGCGCTACGCAAGCCGAAACCCGTCGAGGAGGCGCGGGTGACGTGCCTGACGTCGACACTCGCTTCCGTAACGGAACGCTACATCACGTGCGAGTCCCGGCTGCACTACGACGTTCTGCGAGGCAGCGTCGACACGTTCCGCCTGAGCTTGCCGCGTGCGGCAAACGTGCTGACCGTCGCGGGCCAGGGCGCGGCGTGGACCCGATCGGAAGTTGCTGAAACACAACAGATCGAGGTCAAAGTAAACCATCGCGTGGCGGACCGGTACGAGCTCGTCGTGAAATACGAGACTCCGTTCGAAAACGAGATCGTTACCGTCAAGGTGCCCGAACTCGTTGTCCAGGATATCGTCCGCGAGACGGGCTACATCGGGGTGACAGCCCGGGGGAACGTCGAACTCAATGCGAGCCCCGAAGTCGAAGGGCTCATCAGGGTTGACATTTCGGACCTTCCCACCGCTGTCCGCACCATGTCTCCAAACCCCATACTGCTCGCGTTCAAGTACACCGAACACCCTTACCTGCTCGCCATGGATGCGCGCAAACTCGCGGACGTCCCCGTACGCGTCGCCGGCATCGACCGTGCGGAACTCACGACGGTGCTCACCGACGAGGGCATGGTGATCACCCAGGCACGATACGACGTGCACAACAATGTCAAACAGTTTCTGCGGGTCGATATTCCCGAGGACGCAGAGGTATGGAGTGCGGAGGTGGGCGGGAAGGTTGTCAAACCGGCGCGTGATAACGAATCGGCGACGATCCTGATCCCGCTGTTCAAATCCGTAGAGACAAACCGGCGGCTCGGCTCGTTTCCCGTCGAGCTTATGTACATGGAACGAATTCCCGGCCTGCCGAAGTTCGCCGGCAAGCTCGATTTCCGTGCACCTGCTGCGGACATCCTTGCCAACGAGGTTCGCTGGCACGTGGTGGTACCGGAAAGCCAGCGCGTGTACCGTTCTCAAGGCGACCTCAAACCGCTCGAGATGGTTCAGCGAACCGCTCCCGGACGGCCGACGCTTGGCCGCGAGGCCGCGGGCACCCGGCGCGAGACCGCGTACAGGCTGCGTGAAGGAGTCGAGCGGTTCCTCATAACCGATATGAACAACCCTGCGGCGTCTGCCGCCGCCGCAAGTCCGTCCCGCAGCAAACGTGCTGCTCCACGTAAAGCTCCTCCCGCCCCCGCGGACGTCGCTGTTGCGGGAGTGCTTCCCGTTCAGATAGATCTCCCCGTCGAAGGTATCGCCAGCCACTTCAAACGCACGATCGTTCCCCAAGGCAAATCGCTCGAACTCAGTCTCTACACCTACAATGCTCGGTTGCGACCATTATCGAGACTTGCACTGCTGGGTCTGGGCATCCTGATAGGTCTGAGCGTCGGACGACTGCTCTGGCTGCGCCTTGCCGAGGGACGCGCAGCGATAGGACTGCTCGTAGCTGCTATCGTGTGTGCGGTACCGGTTGCGATAATAGCTGCGGCGTTTCGCCCTACGCTCGGTCCCGCATACGCCGGTATCGTTGGCGGAATGGCTGTGACGCTGTTGTTGCCATGGGTTGCCACACGCTTCGACAAGAGAAACAAGCTTTCCAGACCAGAACCGCAGCAGTGATGATGACCCGTGAGACGACGAACGTTACGATTGACGGTACCCGAAACGTGCGTCGCTATAGGGCTGATTTCGCTGCTGGTAGGGGTACTGCTTCCCGCACTCGGGCGGGCGCGGGAAGCCGCCCGAAGGACTTCCTGCGCAAACAACCTCAAGCAAATATGTCTCGTGCTGAAGATGTACGCCAACGAGTGGAACGGCAGGTTCCCTCCTCTCAACCCGGTTCCACACAACTGGATGCTCGATGGGTGGGCGGTCTATCCGGAATACCTGACGGATTTGTCTGTATTCATCTGTCCCGACAGTCCGTTTGCGGACGACTACACCTTCCGGCTCAGGGACGATTTCGACCATCGGGGTGCGATTATCGGATCATATCATCCCGATTGTCTATCGTCCCTGTTCTATAACTACACCGGTTACTTCATCGAGTCGAACGAGATGGCCGCCGCTGTCTTCAACGCATACTACGAGATGCCGTACGAGGCTTTCGTCAACCACGACCTGCAACTGGATGTGCCCGTATGGACCGATTCGGATCTTACGTCAGGCCATCCTGGCATACCGGTCCTATGGGACCGGGTGCCACTCGACGAACACGAGTTCGCGCATAGGCCCCTCGGCGGCAATGTGCTCTATGTCGACGGACACGTCGAGTTTGTCCCGTACTCGTATTACAACGACTCGAGCTTCTTCCCGATGACGCGTATCTCCGCCGAGACGTTCGGCAGCGTGCTGCCGCGCCTATCGCGGGATTGCTACGCGTTCTGAAACCCGGTTGTTTTTTCTTCCGTCAGGCAGTAGTATGGGAAAAGAGTGCCGGGAATCCCGTGTCTTGTGGCGATCCACCGAAAGGTTAAGGGAACAACCAACATGAGACTCTTGTCGTGGAACGTGAACGGGTTGCGCGCAGCGTGCAGGAAGGGGTTCGTGGACTGGTTCTTGTCCGAAAGCCCCGACGTGCTGTGTCTCCAGGAAACGCGAGCCAATGAGGACCAGATACCTGACGCGGTGCGGAATATCGAGGGCTATCACGTTTACTGGTCGCCTGCGGAGAGAAAAGGGTACAGCGGTGTGGGCCTGCTCACCAGGGAAGAGCCTGCCGAAGTCCGCACCGGGTTCGGTATTAAGGTGTTTGACGCGGAGGGACGCATTCTCGCTGCAGACTACAAACGGTTTGTGCTCATCAACATCTACTTCCCCAACGGCAAGTCTTCCCGGGAACGCCTGCAGTACAAGCTCGACTTCTACGACGCGTGTCTGGACTATCTGGACGAGCTCAAGAGAAAGGGAAGACACGTGGTGCTGTGCGGCGACGTCAACACGGCCCACAACGAGATCGATCTTGCGCGACCCAAGGAGAATGAGACGGTGTCGGGGTTTCTGCCGGAAGAACGTGCGTGGCTAGACCGGCTTGTTTCCCACGGGTTTGTCGACACCTATCGACTGTTCAACAAGGAAGGCGGCCATTACACGTGGTGGGACATGAAGACAAGAGCGCGCGACCGAAACGTCGGCTGGAGAATAGACTATTTCTTTGTCAGCGCCGCCCTCGAAAAAGACGTAACGTCCGCCACCATCATGGCGGACGTTACTGGTTCAGACCACTGCCCCGTAGGGCTTGATCTCGATCTGTGATTCTATCGACGTTCCCGAAGGAGTATAGCGTCTACGCTATGGTTACCTCCTTGCAGAGGTAGACGTCCTGTATCGCGTGGAACAGCTCGACGCCCTCTTTCATCGGTCTCTGGAACGTCTTCCGCCCCGAGATGAGCCCTGTTCCGCCGGCCCTCTTGTTGATGACGGCGCTCATCACCGCCTGCTGGAAATCGTTTTCTCCGGAAGGACCGCCCGAGTTGATGAGCCCGGAGCGTCCCATGTAGCAACCGACAACCTGGTACCGCGTCAGGTCAACGGGATGATCGGACGTCAGCTTCTCGTACACCAGCGGATGGGTTTTGCCGAAGTTGAGCGCTATGAACCCCTCGTTGCATTCCGGCTGTTTCTGTTTGATCACGTCCGCCTGGATCGTCACGCCCAGATGGTTCGCCTGGTTGGTAAGGTCCGCAGCCAGATGGTAGTCCACACCGTCTTTCTTGAAACTCGAGTTTCTCAGGTAGCACCACAGAACGGTGAACAGACCCAACTGGTGCGCGTACTCGAACGCCTGGGAAACCTCTACTATCTGCCGGCGCGATTCTTCCGAACCGTAATAGATGGTTGCGCCGACCGCGACCGCGCCCATGTTGAACGCCTGGTCCACGGACGCGAACATGTGCTGGTCGAACGAGTTGGGGTACGTCAGCAACTCGTTATGGTTGAGCTTGACGATAAACGGGATTTTGTGGGCGTATTTTCTCGAAACAGCGCCCAGCACGCCGACCGTTGACGTGACTGCGTTGCAGCCGCCCTCGATGGCGAGCTTGACGATGTTCTCCGGGTCAAAATAGATGGGGTTCGGCGCAAACGAAGCGCCCGCCGTATGCTCGAGCCCCTGGTCGACGGGAAGTATCGACAGATACCCCGTGCCTCCCAACCGCCCGTGGCCAAAAGCCATCTCCAGGTTTCTCAGAACGGCGTTCGGCCTGTCCGAGATTGCCACCACTCTGTCCACAAAGTCGGGTCCCGGAAGATGAAGGTCTTCCTTCGAGACCGTCTCGCACGTGTGGTCCAACAACTTCTTCGCGTCTTCGCCCAGTATTTCAGTTATCTTGTCTATCATGGGTTCTAGACCTCCGTTAGGTGCTCGCCCGTGCTTTCGTCAGACGCTCGGACAAGCCAAACCAAGTTCTTCTTTGGAACTGCCTGGAAATCCTCGTGAGTTCCTCAGCGTCGTCCTGTCAGGTGGAATGCTATCCCACAGATCGTACCGATCGAGCTGTATTCTAGTACATCACGCGGGAAAAGGCAAGCCTTTTGTTTCCGGGAATATGTTCGCAGACATCTTGACAGCAGTAGCGTGTTATGGTACCGTTCCATCAGGAAATTCTGGGAGCCGTATTGTGGGACCGGGCGGGAGTCTCGCGGCTTTGCCGAGCGGTAACGCGCGTCCGGAACGCGATGAAAACTCGTCAACGAGGTTCTCTCGCGATGGCCCAAGAGGAGGCTGGTTGAGATGGAAGACACACCTGCGGATATTACCTCGGTATTCAGAGACAAGTATGTTCGGCTCGCCCGCGAGATGGACCTCTTCAAAGGGCTCAATCCCGACGAGCTCCTGGCGATCATGTCCACGGGGATGTCCGAAGCCGCCGCCAAAGGCACCGTGATCTTCAGCAAAGGCTCGCCGGGGACAAAGATGTACGTCATCCTCGAGGGTGAGGTCGAGATCATCCACAACGACAAAGTGATCGGCACGTTGGGGAAAGGAGAGATGTTCGGCGAGATGGGGCTGCTGTCTCGCAAGCCCCGGTCCGCGACCGTGGTGGCCAAAGAAGCATCCAGTTTCTTCATACTGACCGAGGAGAGTCTCCACAAACTGTTCTCGAAACGTGTCGCCATCGTGTTGCTGCTCAACGTCATCGGCAAGCTCGGCGACCGGTTGCGACAAGCCGACGAGGTGCTCGGCGAGCAGGAGTAGCCCGGCACCGGTGAACTGCGTCAGCCCAATCCGCTGAAGCGCCTATCTGCCGCGCCTCACCGCGGGAACAAATCGCGCAAAGTATGCGGAAAACGGCTTGCAAAACCATTCGATCCGTGCTAAGCTACTAGTGGAGTATGTGTCGGACCGTATCCTTGAACAGAGGAGGGGGTAGTGGTTCGCCGTCGAGAGGAGTGTGGTGCAGAGGAGGGCAAACCCATGGTAAACGTGTACACACGAATTGTGTCTGTTTGGTGTTTGGCCGCGCTATTGTGCTCGACGTCGTTCGCTGCATCCGTCGTGGGCGATGTGAATTCGTCCGGCAGCGTCGACGCAGTGGACGTGCAACTGGTGATCAACGAGGCACTGGGCATCGAGACGGGGTACCCTTGCGACATCAACGCCGACGGGGACGCAGACGCGCTTGACCTGCAACTGGCAATTGGCGCGGCTCTGGGAACCGAGATCGTCTATCAAGC
The DNA here is from genome assembly GCA_964524145.1 of uncultured bacterium. Classification (GTDB taxonomy): domain Bacteria; phylum Hydrogenedentota. The sequence continues at coordinate 65,861 of CAZGCA010000004.1, forward strand.
GCATAGAATGCCTGTCTCCGACGATATGGATCGTGATCTGCTTGCCGATTCCGAAGAAGAGGCCATCGGGTATGATCCAAACAATGCGGATGAGGACGGGAATGACGTTGCTGACGGCGTAGATCTTGCTTTGGCGTTGTACAGCCAAATAGACCAGTTGGACTGGTACTGGGAAGAGTGGGTTGGCGGTCCGGATGTGTCGGATCCTCCGACTATCGAGCAGGAATTGCCGACAGATCGAATCTACGCCATCCATTTCGAGTATATGTATGATTGTCAATGGATTTGCTCAGTGTGCGGGGAGGGAACGACTGTTGGGCACTTGCAGATAGTCAACCCGGATCTTCACGCGACGTGGGAAGAGGGGTTCATCCTGCCCCTCGACGCATTGCACTTCATGGAATACGGTTCGTTCAGTTACAGTTCGGCGTGCGGCGACCCACATGAAGGCAGGGTTGACGTGCAGGGTCTGTTAGAGGTACTCCCCGTCGGTGCGGGCGAATCCGTGAACTTTTCAGACTACTGGCCATTTGCCGTCGGGAACCGGTGGGAGTCCGAACTGATCTATGACGGGGGATTCACGCTCGAGATCACCGGCCACTTTCTTGTCAACGGGTTCGAGATATGGGAATTCACGGACAGCTTCGGGGCTATCTGGGGAGGGGAGGACCGGCTCTTCTACTACGTCTATGTAGACGGCGCGCTCCACGCCACCGAGAATCTGTCCGACCTCGATAGCCTGCCCGAAGTGACAGGCGACCTCAAGCCGCACTATCCGGAGACCGTCCAGATCGGCGTTCCGGTCGAAACGCAGATCCTCGTGCCCATGCTCGGCGGTACCACAGCACCGTTGCAGGGGACTGTAACGGCTTTGCAGGGCAGCCTTCGTAGCGTCCTCGAGGATACTCCGTATACCGTGGACAATTTCCCGCTTGGCGACCAGCCTGATGTTCTCGCCTTTGTCGGCCAAGGTGGTGGTCTGATAGTCTTCGGTCGCGGTCTTGGTCCGATGAAACTGATTGATTACGTTGCCGATGCGGTTGTGGGAGGAAGCGGGCAACAGCTCGCGAAACCGGGGTTAAGCGAGCACTACGAGCCGTACGTGAACCCGGTCGAGCCGAACGCGCCGGGATATACGCTGCCGCTGGACCTGGAGACCGTCGCGAACTACGATGCCGTCGATTGGCGGCTTCATCTCGGAAGTGTTGTGCCGCTGCTTGAACAGAACGGTTTCGCCGTCATCGAATACGATTTCGGGGACTCCCGGGACGACATTGTGGCGCCCTACGAGATGCTTCATGAGCGGATGGGCGTGCCGGTGTTCATCACGGCGGACACGTTGCTGCATTTGTATCACGTCCAGTTTGACGAAACACTGAAAGACGTTGAGGAGCGCGAGTTCTTCGAGGACATTCGCGCGCTGACCGAGGTGCTTCTGGAAGACGCGTTGGCCCTTTACGACGCGTATACGGGCGACCTGAAGGAGGCGGCGCGGCGCAACATTGCGTATCTTGCCGTCGCGCAACAGCTCATCGACCCGGATGCCGACGTGCCGGAACTGGTGACCGACGTGGTGGCACACGAGCTTGCCAAGATCGACGCGCACGGAGGGTTCCAGGAAAGCGACATATTCATCTACGAGGAAGACTACTCTCAGTATGTCCCGAGAGGACATTACACGAGAAGCGACGAACTCGAGCGATACTTCAAGACATTGATGTGGTACGGGCGGATGGCGTTTCTGCTGAAAGGTGCGGAAGCTTGGGGCCCGAGCGGCGACGCCTTGATCAGCGTGTATGACGCGAGGATTCAGACGTTGCATGCCGTCCTTCTGGCAACGGGGTTGGAGGCGGTCGAGGTGGGCGAACGGACAGGTCGCGAGGTGTGGGACCGCATCTACGCCGTCACGTCGTTCTATGTCGGATTGGCTGACGACCTCACGCCGCATGAATACATCGAAACCCTCGGCCAGGTGTTCGGGAACGAGTTCATGCCGACCGACCTCGAGGATGAGGACAACTATTTCGCGCTCAAAGTCGAGTTGAGCCTGCTGCGGTCGCCGGCGATCTACGGCGGTACGGGCAACATCTATATCGCACCGCCGGTGACGCCGGAATCGCTCGACGAGGTGCTCGAAAACACCAAGGGCATGCGGTTCATGGGCCAGCGGTTCATACCCGACTCCTACATGTTCCAGCATCTCGTGTTTCCGGAAGTGCTCGACTATACCGGCGACTGGGATCCCCAACCCTTCACGCTTGGAAACACGGGGGTACGCTGGGCACGGTGCTATCCGCGCGGGCTGGACGTGATGGCGATCTTGGGTTCCTCCTGCGCCGAGACGATCCTGGCCGCCGAGGGCGACACGGACTACGTCGATTATGCGCTGCGGTTCGACGAACTCAAGGGCGAGTTCGACGCGTTCGACGTCTCCGATTGGAACCGGAACCTCTATTGGGGTTGGCTATACTCCTTGCAGGCGCTGATAGGGGAATTCCCCGTCGGGTACCCGAACTTCATGCGCACGGAAGCGTGGGAGAAGAAGGAGCTCAACGCGGCGCTGGCCTCGTGGACGGAACTGCGGCACGACACCATCCTCTACGCGAAGCAAAGCTACACGCCCGGTGAAACGAGCATCCCGCCCGTTCCCGAGGTGACCGGCTATGTCGAACCGGTGCCGGAATTCTACGGGCGGTTGCTGGCCCTAACACGAATGACCCGGCAAGGTTTGAGCGACTTCGACGCGCTTTCGGAGCAGGCGGCGGACCGGCTTGAGACCCTCGAGGACGTCCTGAGCCGACTGATCGAGATCGCCAACAAAGAGCTGGCAAACCAGCCGCTGTCCGGGGACGACTACGAGTATATCGAGGCGTTCGGCGAGACGGTTGAAGAGGCCGTCGTCGGCGTCGAGGATGAAGGTGTCAAGACAACGCTCGTTGCGGACGTGCACACCCACGGTGTTGAAGGAAAGGTCGTCGAGGAAGGCGTTGGGAACGTTGACCTGATCCTCGTGGCGTGTCCCATCGCGAACGGGTCCGTTGTTCTCGCGGCAGGCCCCGTGCTGTCGTATTACGAGTTCAAGCATCCCATGGACGACAGACTGACCGACGAAGCCTGGCGCGACCTGCTCGATTCGCCGCAGAAACCCGACAGACCGGACTGGTATCAGGATCTCGTTGAAGAACGCTGAACAAGCTGCGTGCACCAACGCCCCACGCAGACTGCTGTCTGTGGAGCGGCTCCCTCTCTGATGCCGACGGTTGCCTTGCGCCCTCTGCCTGTGGTTTAATCCCCGCAATCACAAAAGAGACAGTTAGGAGTGACATCAACTTGACCTTGATCTTGTTTGACGTGGACGGGACATTGACCGCCACGAACGAGTGCGACACGAAGTGTTACGCGGCGAGTTTCGGGAAGGTGTTCGGGATGCCGTTGCCCTCGGAAGACTGGAACGCGTACGTGCACGTGACGGATTCGGGTGTGATCAGCGAGGTGCTCGAAGGAGCGCGCGGGACGGGCGTGACTCCCGAAGAGCTGGACGAGTTCGAGCGGGTCTTTCTTCGCGAGCTCGAGGCCGAGTATGAGACAACCCCGGACGCGTTCGCGGAGATTCCCGGAGCCAGAGCCATGTTGGAGGCGGTTGCCCAGCACGACGGCACGTGTGCCGCGCTGGCAACCGGCGGGATGAAAGCGACCGCGCTCTTCAAGCTGTCGAAGATCGGCGTTGATGCCGCGTCCATGCCCGGCGCGTTCGCGAACGATTCCGTCGTCCGGGAAGAAATTGTCAAACGTGCCATCCGGCTCGCCGACGCGGACACGGACGACATTGTGTCCGTGGGCGACGCGCTGTGGGACGTGCGGACGTCCGCCGCGTTAGGACTACGATTCATCGGCATCACGAAAGAGCCCTCCGCCGAACGGCTCCACGCTGCCGGCGCGACGGTCTGTCGCGAAAACTACTCGAACCTGCAAACCTTCTTCGACGCAGTACGAACCGCCCAAGTCCCGACCATTCCGGGATAGTCCGACCCGCAACTCCTCGTCTTCGACATAGTCCGCTACTCGTTTGCTTCAGAAGGTGGCGTATTCGGCTCTTTTGCTGCCTCGAGATTGGCGAGGGCGTTGAGGTAGTTTGTGTTGTGGGGAAGCCAGACCTCGTTAGGTTCGAAATCGGGTATGTCGAGACCGCGCATGTCGACGTGTGGACGGTCGTCGCCGGCAGCGCGCCACGTGATCCCGTTCACAACGCTGCCGGGCACCGCGCCGCGAGGCACACCGGAGAAGGCGTAACGGTGGTGGTATGTCGGAGGAAACGCGCTCCCGCATCCTTCCATCAAGCTGATATCGTACGGGTTGTTGCCGAGTATCCAGTTGAACTGGTCGTACACGAAGGCGAGGTAGCGCGGGTCGGGATTGTACTGGTACGCCATGGCCACCGTGTTGGCCGCGCTCAACACGTAGCTGCTGTTGCCAACGTGCCAGCCGCCCGTGTCGGTGGGTGTGCCGAAGAAGTTGGGGTGTTCCTTCGTGCCGTGCGTGTAGAGTCCAAACGGATTGTCTGCGAGGCGCAGGATTTCTTCGGTTTTGGCAACGAGCTTCTCGCAAAGCTCGGCGCTGTGATCCTCGCCGAACAGCGAGTCGTAGAGCCGGACAGCGTGGACGACATCGGGGCTCACGCCCGGGAACAGATCCTTCGCCAGCGTGGCGTATTCCGTGTCCTTGGTGGCCACATAAAGGTCGAGCGCAGCGCTGAACTGGACCGGACCGCGTTTGTCGTTGTCGAGCGCCCATTTCAGAGCCCGTTCCGCGGCTTCGATCCATGGCGTTTTGTCGTCGACAAACGCGGCGATCTTGGCCATGGCCGCGAGATGGTTTGCCGAATCGTTTCCCGTCTCGTTCCCCCTGATACGACGTTCGTCGCCGGTGCCAGGGATGTTGTCCGTCTCGAGTTCCGGCGGGCCCCAGAAGCCGTAGCCCGAGGTGATGGTGCCGAACGCGGACCCGTCGGGAGCGATCATGCGACGAGAATGCTCCCCGCCCCACATGATCTCGTCGCGGAAATCGGCTACGCCGTTGTTGTCCTCGTCGTACCGGTCGAACACCTCTTTTCGCAGACCGTAAGCGCGCGCAAGACCCAACACGTAGGGCGCGTTGTGGTACGTGTTGTAATCGCCGGCGTCGTGCCAACCGCCCCATAGCTCGTGTTGCGTCTTGCCGTCCGGGCTCGCCGCATCGTCCAGATGGCACGCGCCGTGGAACCCGGGAACCGCCATGCCGCACCGCTGGTAGTAGAAGAACCGGTACGCGGGCACGGCGGTTTTGTCCCACAACACGTTGTCGGCGATCTCGAACGGCCAGGAGACATCTGTCTCGGCGTCGAGCGTGATGTTAACGCTGTATGTGCCCGGCGTGTCGAAGTCCGTGAAATCGCCGCGCCAATACTCGTAGCCCCAGTCGTGACCGTACGCGCCCTGAATCCGGCCGGCATGTTGCAGCGGTGCCGAGAAGGCCGCCGAACCGTCCTCGGTGATAAGCTCGAACGTTGCCGATTGCGCACGAAACGTGCTCCGGGCAGTGAAACGTTTCGGGGCGCCGACGTCATAGCCCACCTGATTCACCAACGCACGCAGCACCCGATCGTGCGCGAACCTGCCTTCGACTTCGGCCGCGTCCCACCATGTCGTCTGGCCCGGGGCTGTTTCACAGACCAGGTACAATGAACGCGCCTCGCGCGGTGGAGTCCTCTCGCTGGTTTCGAACCGCATCCAGCCTTCGCTTTCGCCGGTCTGCTCGAACGGGTCCTCCCGAAGCAACCCACTCAGGCCAACCCATTGGAGCCGCGCTTTCGGCGTACCGCCTTTGGCATAAATGCTGGCTCGCACCGATTCCAGGTCGCGATCCACAGCGATGGGGTCCGAAACAAAAACGAACGGCGTCTCACCTGCGACAGTCTTCACGGAAGCGTCTCCGGAATGCGCGACGGTCGTGTCGAGTGCAAACGACCTAGCGTCTGTGCTGAGCGCGTTCCACCCGCGTGGCTGACGTGCGCGTTGATCGAGAAGCGCGCCGTCTTTTGGATACTCCTTCGCATCGGCTGTAACTTTGCCCTGCTCGAAACCTCCGTCCGCCAGCAATGATCGGGATTCCACAACCGTTCGCGCGGTCGGAACGCGCTTTCCGAAACTCGAGCCGGACTGGGCCGCGTCAAACCGGCGCGACGGCCACGGAAGCAGCCCGGGCCGGTGGCGCCCGTCGAGAGTCAGGCATCGCAACGTCTTGTCGCTGCCGCAGAACAGTATGTCGGTCTTGCCGTCGTTATCGACGTCGGCGATGGTGGCAGGGTACATGAGGCGCAGGTCGGCCGCGTATCGCCATTCGAGACGGCCGTCGGCGTCGATGCAGTAGAGGTAATGGTCGCCGCAGGTTACGATGACTTCTATCTCGCCGTCCCCGTCGACATCGCCGAGGGACGGCGCGGCGTACGTGCGCTTCTCTGTCTCGAATATCCAGACAAGCTCGCCCGCGTGGGTGAATCGGTACACGGAGCCCAAGGCGTCGGCCACGATGATCTCGTCGTAGCCATCTCGGTCGATGTCGCCTACGGCGATGGACGAACTCGGATAGACGTCGGCCGGACCGAGCATCGCCGCCTTCCATTTGACCGCGCCGGTGCGTGCGTCGAAACAGAACGTCGCGTCATCGTCGTGCGAGCATGCGTAGAGTTCCGGCGCACCGTTATGATCCGCGTCGGCAACGGTCACGGTGCTGACGAAATCGTCGCCCGTGAGCTGGTTCCATCGCAAGGTGCCGTCGCCGTTCAAACAGAACGTTCCCCAATGTTCCGCGCCGAAGATCTCGTCCTTACCATCAGCATCGACGTCGGCTGTGGCAATGGGACACCGGATAACGAGGTTGCGTTCGCCCTGGTGGCGCCGGTACGTCCACCGTTTTGTCCCGTCGGCGTTGAAAGCACAGACGCCGTTGGTTCCCGTGCCGGCGATAGCCTCATCGCGACCGTCGCCGTCGATGTCGGCCCAGATCGCCGCACCCCACTCGATGGTGCCGACGCGTTCCTCCCAGAGCCGGGTGCCTGTGGCAGCGTCCAGACAGACCAGCATGCCGTCGCTGCCGCCGATCAACAGCGTCGAGCGCCCCGGACGGGCCGTTGTGCTGAGCGCTGCGCTGCTCGTCAAGCGCCTGGTCCAACCGCCTTTGTACTCCCAAATCTGCGTTCCGCGTGCGTCGATGCAGCGGAGCACCCGCACGTCGGCGTCGCTGATGATAGTCTCACAACCCGGCTCGGGATGGACGTCGGCGACAAGGGGCGGCGCGTAGAGCGTCGACTTCGCCTTATACGTCCATTTGAGCGTCGGCGCGGCCGATGCGCCGGCCGACAGGCAGATAACAAGAACTGCCAGGAGAATCGTGTCAGTGCGTTTCATCATCGTACCTCCTTGTCGTGAACGTATCGCAGTTCATCGAGGGTCCGTGCGCACAAGGTTTTCAGCGCGCGACGCCAGTGTGACAGCCAGAGATTCGAGCGCGCGGTCTAAACTCGACGTGCCGCGTCAACGTTTTTCTGCTCCTCGGCTCTGTCAAGACTCTCTAGTGCATTTGCCACGGGTTCTGAAGGCAAACGAGGCGCTTGGTATTGGGACCGTTTATGATTGCGATCTTGAAGAGAACGGATTACTCAATACCATCGACGTATAGCTGGCGATCAACACCGCGGTCAAGGTCGAAACCTGAAGCGACAACCCGGAGTCTCCACCTGTGATCAGAGGATCCTCATCCTGAGGGAGGCGGAATATGGGTTTGATCCGGTTTCATGCCAGCCTATCTATTCTGAATCGGGCTCCGGGCAGTGCTCAACCTGATCGCAGTAATACACATGAGGCTCGGTGGAATGACATACGTGTTGCACCACATTGTATTCTTCGTTCCCCGCAATGTACTCACAGTCGGCGATGACCGTGGTCAAGCCGAAATCCTCGGTTGGGCCCGTGTTCCACTCGACACCTATCTCCCAGCCGGTAATGACCGTGTCCTTGATGGTGCACACGGTGCTGCCTGCGCCGGGGCCGGCAAGAGTGTTCGAAAAGCCAATGTAGAGGCATGTGCTGTTAGAAGTCGTACTGACCAGGACACAGTCTCTGATCTCGATTTGAGTAAGCCCTGTGACTAAGGGCCAGTGGCTGATAACGTCTGAAGGGTCGGGGGCGAAGTCGTTGAGCGCTACGTTGCATAACCGAAGCCCTGAGCCGTGGGAGACAATCGCGAAGGAGTTGTTCAGGCATATGGAAAGATTGCGTATCTCTGCGTTGCCATACGTCATAATCTCCACGGCGTCGCTGTACTGACCCCCCGGGATGTGAATGGAAGTTTTATCCGGTCCGGCGCCCATCAGGGTGACCCCCTTCACCAACAGCCCGGCATGCGTTTCGCTAAACCCGGGGATAGTCCAATCGCCGGACCGCAAGGTGTAGCTACCCTCGGCCAGCCGGATGGTGTTGCCGGGAGCCGCTGTGCGGCAGGCGTTCTCGAGTTCCTCGATCGTGCTGACGTCGATGATGGTCCCCGGAGCGGGGCCGCAGCCTTCAACCCACACTTTGAACGACTCCGAGCTCTCGGCGCTGGTCGGCGCCACGTTCCATCGCGGATCGACGAGTATGACGATGACCTGGTAGTCGGGGTCGCTCAGCCATGGCACGGTTGTATCCTCGTGCGCCTGGGACAGATCGCGGACACGCTTCACGCCATAATCGCTGCTGCCCTTTCGTGCGATAACCATGGCGTCATACGACTGTCCGTTGCTGGTCTGGGCCCACTTGATGTGCAGTTTGCCGTTAAGCGGCTGCCACTCCACCGCGGACTCGGGTGGATTCCCCACGATCTTGACATCCGCTGTTAAGGATTGCGATAGCTTGTAGGTTACCAGTTGGGCGTTGTCCTCGCTGTCGCCGTTACCTGCGTAGACCCTCTCCGGAATCTGAAAATCGAAATCGCCCGGCAGGTTCCGGGGGGCACCTAGGTTGTCCGAATGCCAGAGGTCTCCCTCGAGCGTCTCGTTCGTGTCAAAGTTCTTCCAGAACAGCGCTGCACCGCAGAACTCGAGGAAGTCCGGATCAGGCAAGACATTGAGGAAGGTGAACTGCCGCGTGTACAGGCCGGGCAGTTGAAGGAGCTCGCCGGATGCGGATGGCACGCGTGTCAGGAATTGCTGATTCAGCAGCGCGCTCCGCACGGTGTCGGCGTACTTCGTCTCCACCCATTTCCAGAATCCTACCGTCTGGTACTCGCTCTTGCCGTTGACGAAAGGGTGGTTCAACGGTTCGCGAAAACGGTCGTCGTCCGGCGCGGTGTACGAATCCGGATACAGGTCGTAGATCTGGTCTGATGCCCACTCCGCCGTACCCTCATCGAACCAGGCGTCTTCGTTGAAGTAGAACAGGGCCGAGATCGTATTGTTGCAGTGGCCCTGGATGACGTGAAAGAACTCGTGAGGCAGAACGGTCCGAATCGTGTCGGCGTCCAAACCCGTATCCAGGTTGAGAATCAACGGATTGTCCACAGGCACAGACCCGTTGGCGTTGGCCAGAGCCTTCACAATGACGTTCACTTCGCCTACCGGTCCCGGAAAGCCCTTGAGGTCAACCAGGTAGGCGTAGGCCGCCAGAATCGCCTCACCGACCGTCGCCGAGTAGATGGCTTTCGTTAGCTTTGTGGGATTCCCATTGTATACAATAGTGTAATTGAGCCCGTCCGCTTTCGCGCCGGGATTATCCTCGACCACGTCCAGCGGTTCCTGTAGCGCCACAAGTTGTACTGTCCCGCCCAGGAACATATCGAAGTCCACCCGGTTGTCTTCGGTCGAGGCAGACACCGGCAGGACAACGTAGTCCACCACCAATTGAGGCGGCCTTCCGGTGACGGGATCAGGATCGGTCTTGGTGACTACGCGGAGCAGCGCACCAAGATGATCGCCCGAGAAGCCCGGCGGGAGATCCGCAGGATCGTACTCGAGGGTGACGGCAAACGGCGTGTCGGACTGGAGCGGCGTATCAATACGATAGGACGGGCCGAACGGGGCATACAGACTTCCATCCAGCCGCCGTTCCGCCGATGAGGCCATCGAGGGGAATTCCGTGATGCCGAATTCGAGTGCTTCCGGTGCCGTGTCTGGAGGAACGGTCACCTCGCACTGGCCGAGGCTGAGGCTGCCGCCGGCTGTATCCACGACGCGCGTTTCGGTCGGCACGTCCATCACTATGACTGTGGCGGTGTCCGTTGTTTCGAATTCGCCGTCGGACACTGTGACAGAAACAGTGTACGTGCCGTTCTGGTCGAAGGTCATCATGATGTTCTCAGGGCCGACCTCCGGGACACCATTTCCAGTGTCCCAAAGGTAGGTCAACGGATCGCAGTTCCGGTCTTGCGCATCCGCCTCGAAGAATACCGTGTGAGGCGCCGGCCCGGTGGGCGGATCGGCGCACAGCGTAAGCGTCGGCGCACGGTTCGACATCGCCGGTTCACACTCGAGCAGGCCTTCGTAGTGCCAAACATCGTTATACCTCGTGCCCGTCACGACATCTATGCCGCCGAGCACCCATATGCGATCGTCAAACACGAGCGCCTGGTGGGATTGGCGTCTGCCCCAGGAGGAGTATCCATCCATCCGCCACCACCGGATGGCGTCAAAAGAGTACCATGCATCATCGAGGGTCTCACCCCGTCCACATCCGCCAAACAGGAAGATAAGGTCGTGATAGACTGCTGACGCATGGGAAGATCGGCCCGGCCATGGTGCATCGTGCGTAGCTTCCGTCCAGTTAAGTCCGTCTTCCGACCACCAGGCGTCGCTGATCTCGCTGTTGCCGCCGATGACCCACAACCGGTCGTCGCGAACGACGCAGCTCAGGCCGCCTCGGCCGCTTCCAGCGCCCCACGCGGGCTCGTCGGTGACCTCGGTCCAGTTCTCGCCGTCTTCCGAGTTCCATACGTCCTTCTGGTTGCCGTCGACGATCCACATTTTGCCCTGGAAGACGACAACCGAAAAGCCCTTGCGGTCGCCCCAGGGCATTGCGCCGTTGATCTTTTCCCAGGCAGCCCCGTCGCTAGAGCACCAGACGTCCGAGAGGGGCCGAGAGAGGTCCCTGCTGTACCCGCCCATCACCCACAGCTTGCCATTGAAGCTGGCGCAGCCAGGACGATGCCGCGCGGGCCATTCCGCGTTAGCGGTCCGTTCGGTCCACGTGACGCCATCCGTTGAGGACCAGACATCGTTGTAGTACGTGTAGTACGTTTCACCGGCACCGGCGAGCACATACATCGCCCCGTTGTGCACGGTCGCGGCGTGTCCATGGCGGCCGGCCCACGGTGCCGCAGGGGTTGCTTCCACCCAATAACCGGTGATATCTTCTCCGTCGCCGTCTGTAATCCCCAGCGCCGCGTTTATGCAGAGTTGGACGTCGAGCGCGTTGATCGTCCCGTCTGCGTTTATGTCGGCGTCCGGTCCGCCGATATCGTTGCCCAACGCAGCATTGATGGTGAGCTGCACGTCAAGTGCGTTGACTGAACCGTCACCGTTGACGTCGCCCACTGCCGCGGTAGCAAATCTCTCCGCGAGAAAGACTGTCAACGTCACACAAGAGGCGACCAAGACAAGAACAAGTCTGCGGCTCATGAGTTTTCCCTCCTCCCGAAAATTCCCGGCATTGTGGCGTTCCACCCTGGAATTGCACTGAGTGGATCCTACCACACGGAGTGCATGTCGTCAACCGGGCAATCATGACTGGTCTTCTGCTCCTCCCACAGGGGCGAGCTATCCGGGGTTTGCGTCGGGCGGCATGTCTTGCTACACTGGTGGATGGATCGAGGGTGCGGACCAATGGTTCCGAGTCGACATAGGGAAGCGGGGTGCAGATGCGGGCAGTAGTTCAACGGGTGTCTCGAGCGCAGGTCAGCGTCGAGGAACGGGTTGTGGGCGAGATAGGACCGGGGATCGTCGTACTTGTCGCAGTGGGTGAAGAGGATACCAGGACGGCGACAACGTACCTGGCGGGCAAAGTGAGCGGCCTGCGTATCTTCGAGGACGACGCCGGCAAGATGAACCTGTCGGTGCTTGAGGTCGGCGGTGAGGTGCTCGCCGTATCACAGTTCACTCTCTACGGCGATTGCAGAAAAGGTAAACGTCCCTCGTTTACGCATGCTGCACGGCCCGAGAAAGCCACTCAGCTCTACAACTTGTTCTGCGACGAGTTACGGCGCGCGGGCCTCACTGTGGCAACCGGCGAGTTCCAGGCAAGAATGAAGGTCGAGCTTGTCAACGACGGGCCCGTAACGATTCTCGTGGACAGCGACAAAACGTTCTAGCGGGAAGCGGCAACCGTCGCCGCGTATCTCGCAAGGCACCCCTTGGTAACCTTTGGCTCGGGCGGGTTCCACGCTTTTAGCCGGGCTGCGAGCTCGTCGTCCGACACGAGCAAGTCCAGCTTCCGGTCGTCGATATCAACGCTGATCCTGTCGCCGTCTCTGACAACCGCGATGGGGCCGCCGGCAGCAGCTTCCGGGAGCAGGTATCCGATGCACGGACCGGAGGTGTATCCCGAGAAGCGGCCGTCCGTGATGAGGTACGTGTTGTCTTCGAGCCCCGACATCTGCATGAAGAACCTCAGGAACGCCATCTCGCGCATCCCCGGGCCGCCCCGTTTCCCTTCGTAACGCACGACGATCGCGTCTCCCTGTTCGATGCGGCCGTCCTTGACGGCCTCAATAGCGTCCTCCTCACGCTCAAACACTTTGGCGGGACCTTCGAATTTGCGCATCGACTCGTCAACCCCGACCTGCTTGATAACAGCGCCTTCAGGAGTGAGGTTGCCGCGCAGGACGGCCACCCCGCCATACGGCCGCACGGGGTTGGACATGTCCCTGATGACTTCGTTCTCGTATGGACGCACGTCGGCAAGGTTCTCGCCGACGGTCTTGCCGGTGACAGTCATCGCGTCGGCGTTGAGGAGCGAGTCGAGCTTCTTCATGACAACAGGAATGCCACCGGCCTCGCCGAGCTCGGTGACGAAGTAAGGTCCCGACGGTTCGACAGCGCAAAGGTACGGCGTGTTGCGGGCGGTCTCGTCGAACTGGGCGAGTTCAATCTCGACCCCTGCCTCTTCGGCAATCGCCGGTATGTGCAGCACCGTGTTGAGCGAGCCACCTATAGCCATATCCACGGTAAGCATGTTGTGTATCGACTCGGGAGTGATGATCGCGCTCGCCGTGATGCCTGCTTCAAGAAGCGCCATGATCTGTTTGCCCGCCTCGTATGCGAGCCGGTCCTTCTCGGAATGGACGGAGGGAACGGTGGCATCGCCCGGCAGCGCCATCCCAACGGCTTCGGTCATGCACGCCATCGTGTTTGCAGTGCCCATACCCCAGCACGCGCCCGGACATCGGAAGTAGCAGTAGGTCATCTCCTCGATGTCTTCCTGGTCGAACTCTCCCGCCGCTGTCCGCTCGCCGCGTTCCGGCATGTTGGTGATACCCATCCTCATCTTTTCCCGCGGCCAGTATGGAGGTACCATCGGGCCACCGGTGACGAGTATCGTCGGGATGTCGAGCCGAGCCGCAGCCATCAGGTAGGCCGGCAGGATCTTGTCGCAGGACGCCACCATCACCATGGCATCGAAACAATGGGCACGTATGCTGAGCTCGACGGCGTCAGCGATCAGCTCACGGCTCGGAAGGATATACTTCATGCCCTCGTGACCGTTTGCGAGACCGTCGCACAGCGATATGGTGTTGAACTCCGCCGGGGTGCCTCCGGCCGCCCTCACGCCGCCTTTGACGCGTTCGGACAATCGCCGAAGGTGGCAGTGGCCCGGGTGTATCTCGTTCCACGAATTGACCACGGCAACGAGAGGACGTTCAACCTCGCCGCGCGTCATTCCCGTCGCGTAGAGCAGGCCGCGACGGTATCGCGAGAGGACGTCTTCTCCCCTGTACACGCTGCTATTACTGCTCACTTCTTTCATCATCCATCTCCATCCTCACAACCGCACAATCCCGACCGATTCTGTCTCCGCCGGGAACTCGTGAACGTTTCTTCCGTTCATAGGATAACGATGCTGCATCTCACTGTCAATGCCGGGCCGGGTCACGAGAGGCCGATTGGAGAAGCGCGTCGCGGCACAAGCGGCTTGGCAGTGCGTCTCCGCTTGCAATTCGGCGTTTGCGTATGGTATAACCTACTGACGTTTCCCAATCCACACGCTTGATAGTGCGGGTGACGGTGCCGGGCGGATGTGCGTCCGGCTGAGCCCGGTTAGATCAAGCGGAGGCTTAACCGTAAGTACGGAGGTATGTAATGGCGATTGTCACCATGAAGGAGTTGCTCGAGGCGGGCGTCCATTTCGGCCACCAGACGCGCCGGTGGAACCCGCGGATGAAACGGTTCATCTTCTGCGAGAGAAACAAGATATACATCATCGACCTGCAACAGACGATTCGTCAGGTCAACGGTGTGTACCAAGTTCTTCGCGAGCTCATCGAGGCCGGCGGAACCGTGCTTTTCGTTGGCACAAAGAAGCAGGCCCAGGAGACTGTCAGGGAGGAGGCCGAGCGTTGCGGTATGTTCTACGTCAATCAGAGATGGCTCGGCGGCACGCTCACAAACTTTACGACCATCAGCAAGCGGATCCGCAGGCTCAAGGAACTTGAGCAGATGGAAGAGGACGGCGTGCTCGACCAGTTGTCGAAGAAGGAAGCCAACCGGCTGCGCAAAGAATGCGTGAAACTGGAACGAAACCTTTGCGGGATTCGGAACATGACGCGGTTGCCGCAGGCCGTCTTCGTTATTGACACGAAGAGAGAGACCATTGCAGTTCGCGAAGCCAGGAAGCTCGGCATACCCATCATCGGCATAGTGGACACCAATTGCGACCCGGACGAGATCACCCACCCGATACCGGGTAACGACGATGCCATACGCGCCATTCGTGTGTTCTGCAAGATCGTCGCCGACAGCATCATCGAGGCGCAGACGAGGATGAGTAAACAGCGCGAAGAGGAAGCGGCCGCGCAGACTGATGCGAGCGGAGACGAAGCCAAAGACGACAAAGCACAACCAGGAGCATAACGAGATGTCAATTGCAGCAAGCCAAGTGAAACAACTGCGCGAAAAGACTGGTGCAGGGATGATGGACTGCAAACGCGCGCTCGAGGAGAGCGGCGGCGATATGGACAAAGCCATCAAGCTACTGAGAGAGAAGGGCGTGTCCCTGGCGGCCAAACGCGCACACAAGGTTGCCGCCGAAGGTGTGATCGGGGCCTACGTTCATGCCGGAAGCAAGATAGGCGTCATGGTGGAGGTAAACTGCGAGTCCGATTTCGTAGCGCGGACGGCTGATTTCCAGGATTTCGCCAAGAACCTGTGTTTGCAGATATGTTCTCAAAACCCGAGCTACGTGCGGCCCGAGGATGTACCCGAGACGGTGCTCGACGCCGAGCGGGAGATATACAGGAAACAAGCGCTCGCAGCGGGCAAGCCAGAGAAGATCGTCGACCGTATAGCCGAGGGCAAGCTCAAGAAATTCCACGAGACAGTGTGCCTGCTCAAGCAACCGTTTGTACGCGATCCTGACATGACGATTCAAGATTACCTCAACGATGTTGTCGCCAAGATGGGCGAGAAGATCGAGGTTCGCCGGTTCGTCCGGTACGTTCTGGGAGAGGGATCGGACGAGGCGGAGTCTGAGCGGGACATAGAAGAAGGCTGATCTGACCGGCGAACGTACGCTCGATGGCAGAATACGAACGGGTCATTCTCAAGCTTAGCGGCGAGGCACTCCAGGGTGGCCTCGGTTACGGCATCGATCACGCCACCGTCTTCGACATAGCACGCCAGATAGTTGATGCGCGCAAACACGGTGTCGAGATCGGCGTGGTCGTCGGGGGCGGTAACATTTGGCGTGGCGGTGAGGCCAGCGAGGAAGGCATGGACCGGTCCGCTGCCGACTATATGGGGATGCTCGCCACGGTGATCAACGCGCTCGCGCTGCAGAACGCCATGGAAAAGCTCGGCGCCGATACCCGCGTGATGACCGCGATAGAGATGCAGGCGTTTGCAGAACCGTATATCCGCCGACGCGCGCTCCGCCACCTCGAGAAGGGGCGTGTCGTCATCTTTGCCGGCGGAACCGGCAATCCGTACTTCACCACGGATACGGCGGCAGCGTTGCGGGCAACGGAACTGCACGCCCAGGTCTTGCTCAAGGCCACCAGGGTTGACGGCGTGTATGACAAAGACCCGGAGCAATTCCCCGACGCGGTGAAGTTCGACGAGCTGACCTATATGGACTGTCTGAACCGCGACCTCAAGGTTATGGACGCAACGGCCATATCACTTTGTATGACGAACGAGTTGCCTATCATCGTCTTCAACTTGACCGTTTCCGGAAACATCGAGAAGGCGGTGTTTGGTCGGAATGTGGGAACTGTGGTCAGAGGGGCTTCGCAATGAAAGAGCTGCTTCGAGAAACCCGCGAACGAATGAAGAAGAGCGTCGAGGCAACGCGAGTCGAATTGGCGTCGATCCGTACCGGTCGTGCGTCGGCATCGCTGCTGGACACCATAACCGTTGAGTGTTATGGGGCATCGATGCACATCAACCAGGTGGCAAACGTGGCGACGCCTGAACCCAGGTTGATAACTATCACGCCGTGGGACAAGGCCAACACGGAGGCGATCGAGAAGGCCTTACTGAAATCCGACCTCGGGTTGACGCCGAGCACTCACGGGAACCTGATACGGCTGCCGATACCCCAGTTGACCGAGGAACGGCGCAAGAACCTCGTCAAGGTTGTCAAAAAGCTCGGCGAGGAAGGACGTATCGCAATACGAAACGTGCGCCGTGATGCGAACGAGGAGATCAAGAAACGCGAGAAAGCTCACGAGATCTCCGAGGACGACTCGCACCGCAACCTCGGCGAAGTACAGAAGCTCACGGATAAGTACATCGAGCGGGTTGAGGAACTCCTCAAGAAGAAAGAAGAAGAGATACTCGAAGTCTGAACTAAGGAGGTGAGAGTTCTTGCCGTACAAGATTACTGACGACTGTGTCGGCTGCGGCAGTTGCGCGGAGGAATGCCCGACTAACGCTATTGTCGAGGACGGCGACGTCTACAGGATAACCGACGAATGCACCGAGTGCGGTACGTGCATCGAGGCGCGCCCCACCGAGGCTATAGTTGAGGCGTGACTATCCGACCACGAGCTGGCCCCGATTACCAGGCCGACGGTTCGTGGTCGTTCTGTTTGTAGTGACGTGGAAGGCTGGCTAGTTTGGCCGGGATCGTTTAGAATATGGTGGTGAGGACGGCGTAACGGGATATCGGTTATGAGTGGTCTTGTGCGGAAACCTTCCACCGGCGCCACGGCTGCGCTGCTCAACAAGATCGATCGCGACCGGCTGCCCCAACACGTCGCGATAATCATGGACGGCAACGGTCGTTGGGCGAAGAAGCGGGGTCTGTCGCGCATCGCCGGCCACGAGGCGGGCGTCAACGCCGTCAGGGCCTCGATTGAAGCGTGCCGCGAGATTGAGCTGCCCATGCTGACGCTCTACGCGTTCTCGACCGAGAACTGGACCCGACCGAAAACCGAAGTCTCGATGTTGTGGCGGCTGTTGAGGAAGTACGTGCGCGAGGAACTCGACAACCTCGACGAGGAGGGTATACGGATCCGCGCGATAGGCCGGCTCGACAAGCTGCCCAAAGGGGCCCGCACGGACCTGTTGCGCACCTGCGAGAGAACGAAAGACAACACGGCAATGACGCTGGTCATCGCGCTCAACTATGGTGGCAGGCAGGAGATCGCCGATGCCGCTAGAGCGTTGGCGACCGACGTAAAGAACGGCAAGATCGCGCCCGGCGAGATCGACCCGGACCGGTTTTCGAAGTACCTCTACACCGCAGACCTGCCCGACCCCGACCTGCTTATTCGTACCAGCGGCGAGTGCAGGGTGAGCAACTTCCTGCTCTGGCAAATATCCTACGCGGAGATAGTCATAACCGACGTGCTGTGGCCCGACTTCAGCAGGAAAGATATGTACAAGGCCATACTCGAGTACCAGGCGCGCGAACGCCGGTTTGGCGGGGTCGGGGGGTGACGGGACAAAATGTCGGATAGGACAGGCGGGCTTGGGCTGCGTCTGATGACCTTAGCGGTTGCCGGCCCTGCCATCGTTGTGCTGGCTGTGCACCCGCAGTTGCGGCTTGGTTTCGACACGGTCGCCGCCCTGCTGTTGGCGCTAGGCGTTTACGAATGTGCCAAGATCATGAAGGGGCGGTCTATTGACGTCGATCCGGTATGGCTTACCATCGCCGGGTTCGGCATAGTCGTCGCCGCACATTTTGGCTTTCTCAATCCGGGGCTGTTCGCGGGGCTGGTGTTGATAACCTGCATCCAGCTTCTCAAGAACCCGCCGAAGATAGCCGGGATTGCGGCATCGGTGTTCTGTCTCGTCTATGTAATCTGGCTCGGCGGACATATCGTTATGCTACGACAAGTGCCCACGTACGGTCCCGGGCTCATGATAATGCTATTCGCGATCATATGGACGAGCGATAGCGGCGCGTATCTCATCGGTGTCGGTTTCGGCAAACACAGGTTGTGCCCTCGCATAAGCCCGAAGAAGACCATCGAGGGCGCCGTGGCGGGCGTCGTGTGCGGCACGATCGCCATGGCCGTGACCAAAGAGGTTCAGTTGCGCGGCGCTCCGATTCTGCCGCCGTTGTCGTACCCCGAGTACCTCATGCTCGGGGTGGTCATGAGCATCGTCGGCCAGGCGGGCGATCTGTTGGAATCGAGCCTCAAACGCGACGCCGGGATCAAGGACGCAGGATCGCTGTTCCCGGGACACGGCGGGTTCCTCGACAGGTGTGACGCACTCATCTTTGCCGCGCCCGTGCTGTACTACTACGTGAAACTCGCTTAACGCTACAAGGAGGTGGTCACGGATGTATGACGAAGAACGCGAGAAGATGTCCGATATATGTGCCAGACTCAAAGATTTGAGTGATTGTCTTTGAACTCCCTGGCAAGAGAGAGAAGCTCGCATCGCTCGAACGGGCGATGAGCGAGAGCACGTTCTGGCAGGACAACGACTCGGCCCAGGAAGTCATCAAAGAGGTCAAACAGCTTAAGGTAGTCATAGAACCGTTCGACGCGCTGGAAACCGAAGCGCAAGAGACGTCGGACCTGCTCGAGCTCGCGTCGGAGGAAGAGGACGCGAGCTTGGCGCAGGATCTCGCTGCGGCAGTCGAGAAGCTCGATAAAGAGGTTTCGCTCTTCGAGGTCCGTGCGGTGCTCAACGACGAACGCGACCCGAAGAACGCGATCCTGACAATCCATCCCGGCGCGGGCGGCACGGAATCGTGCGACTGGGCGGCCATGTTGCTGAGGATGTACACGCGCTGGCTCGACACCCGCGGGTACACGTACCGGATGGTGGACAAGCAGGACGGTGATGAGGCGGGGATCAAGAGCGTCACACTGACCATCGAGGGCGATCTCGCGTACGGATACCTCAAATCGGAGAACGGTGTCCACCGGCTTGTCCGCATATCGCCGTTCGACGCGAACAAGAGGCGGCATACGTCGTTCACCGCGGTCGAGATTCTGCCGGAGGTCGATGACAACATCGAGATCGAGATCGACGAGAAAGATCTCCGGATAGACACGTTCCGCGCGAGCGGTGCCGGCGGCCAACACGTCAACAAGACGAGTTCCGCGGTCCGGATGACGCACATCCCGACCGGCATAGTCGTCCAATGCCAGAACGAACGGTCACAGCACAAGAACCGGGCGACCGCGATGAAACTGTTGCGCGCAAGACTCTACGACCGGGCGCTCAAGGAAAAAGAAGCCGAACTGGCCCAGGAACGATCGGGCCAGGCGGACGTGGCGTGGGGAAGCCAGATTCGCAGTTACGTGCTTCACCCGTACCAGATGATTAAGGACCATCGTACGGGTGTCGAAACGTCCAACACACACGCGGTGCTCGACGGCGATCTCGATGCATTCATAGAGGCATACCTGCGGTTCGACGCCCAACGGAAAGCCAACAGGTAGCCAGCCGGTCCGCAGGTGACACAGACGAACCCGTGGAAGGGGGCCGATGCTGAAGGATCTCCCTAAACACGCAGCTATTTCGTTGCTCTACCTGCTACTGGGACTGAGTCTTGGCTGCTACTACACGGCAACTTATTTCGGGCGCAGCGGATGGCCGTTGCCGTCGTGCGAAGCCATATCGGGCGTGCTTCTCTACTACTTTTCCGTCATCAACGCGAGCACCGAGGTCCAGGCCGTACATTGGATGGCGGCGTTTCTCTTGGCAGGATATCTCTGGATCGTGGTGTTGTGGTTCGCATCTCGCAGAATCCTCGGAGCGGGCTCGTCCGGTAAAGACGGTTGTGCGAACGCGCAAACCAGCGACAACCGGTTTGCAGCGCTTGGGTTGTCCGCCGCTCTGGGTGCCGTGCCGCTATCACTGCCCATCCCGTTTATGGTGTGGTGGATGGGCTCTACGGATGACGGGTTTTCCTGGTCGCACTTTGTCAGTGTGTGCTTGCGGCACGCCTGGGTCAACCCTCCAGTCTGGCTGAACTGCCTCTATTTCGGGCTGGGGTTGGCTGGATTCGTTTTGCAGATTGCGCTTTTCCGCAGGATATGGCATACGAGCGGGAAACGTTTCTTTGCAACATACGGGTTGGCGATCGGGGTGCTGCTGCTGAGCTCGATTGGTGTCGGGCTTCTGGTCTCGTACCCGCTGAGAACCGTGTTGACAGGGGCCGCGGTACGTGCGAGTATTATGTAGACTCGGACAAGAACCAAAACGAAACGAGGAGATATGTCGTGGGCGTGAAGAGGGTTTTCGCTGTTGATCTTGGCGCATCCGGGGGGAAATGTTTCGCGGGCGTATTTGAGAACGGTACGTTCTCGATGGATGAGATTCACCGGTTTGACCACGGATGCGTTTCGTTCTATGTTGCCGACAAGAGCGGTACGGTCGCCGAACGCATGCACTGGGACGACACACTGCTTTACCAGAACATCATTGAGGGGTTGCGCGCGTACCGGCGCGACGTGGCGGAGACCGTGGACTCGGTCGGTATCGACACCTGGGGCTCGGACGGAGTGTTCCTGACCGAAGACGGCGATATGCTCGGCAAGATGTACGCGTATCGCGACCACCGGTTGGACGACATGATGGACGTCGTCAGGTCGCGGATCGATGCGGCACGAATCTACGAGATCACCGGCATCCATTTTCAGCCGTTCAACATCAGCAACCAGCTTTGTTGGTTCATGATGAACCGCGCGGACATGCTGAGGCCGGGCTGTTTCTTCCTGCCCGTCCCGTCGCTCTTCCACCACTACCTCGGCGGCGTCAAAGAGATCGACTCGTCCTGGGCGAGCATAACCCAGCTGATGGACGCGAAGGCAAAGGTCTGGAGCAAGGAGATACTCGATAAGCTGGGAATACCGCTCGAGGTGATGCCGCCCATCGTCGAGCCCGGCACAGTGCTCGGCGAACTCCTCGAGCCGCTTGCCGAAAGCCTCAGTCTGAACCGGGCGAAGCTTATCGCCGTGGGCACTCACGATACCGCCAGCGCGTTTGCCGCTGCGCCCGTCGACAACGTCGACGACTCCCTTATCATCAGTTCCGGAACGTGGTCGCTGATAGGCAAGCTGATACCCGAACCCATCACGTCGGCCGAAGCGATGGCCGCCAACATCAGCAACGAAGGCGGTATCGGCAACATACGGTTCCTGCGAAACTGTATGGGCACGTGGATCGTGCAGGAGTTGCGGCGCGGCTGGCAGATCGCCGACGGCCGCGAGATGGACTGGGAGGAGCTGAACCGTCTGACGGAAGCCGCGCCACCGTTCAGCGTGTTCATCGACCCGGACGATGCGGGCTTCTACAATCCGGCGAGCATGGAGGACGCGATGGCCGAGTTCTGCAAGAGGACGGGCCAGACGATGCCTGCCGATCGCGGCGCGGTGCTCCGCACGGTGTACGAGAGCCTGGCGCTGAAGTACCGCATGGTGAACGAGATGATCTGCAACGCCTGCGGCAAGGGAACCAGCACGGTGAACATCGTCGGCGGCGGGTGCCGCAACACGCTGCTCAACCAGTTCACGGCCAACTCGCTCGGACTCCCTGTCGTTGCGGGACCCGAAGAAGCCACTGCCGTGGGCAACATCATGGTGCAGGCGTTAGGATTGGACATTCTCAGGTCGATGGAGGCCGCGCTTCCGATCATCAGGGGTTCGTTCCCGATCAAGGATTACGCGCCGCAGGATACCGCGAGCTGGAACGAGGCGTACGAGACGTTTACGACCGTCGTCCAGCAGTAGTGTCAGCAGGTCAGGTGGAACGCGCCCGCGACGCGGTCGCCTCGATCGAGACGGGCGTTAAACTCTTGCACTGCTTCGCCGGTCGGTAACGCAACGCAGCGGATACCGTTGGCCTCGACGGCTTGCCTCACGTCGTCCGGGACGCGCATGACGCTGTTCGCACCGCAACCGATCACGAGAACACCCACGTCGGCAGCGAAAACCTCATCGAGGTCCGCAGTGCTCAGCCGGTGTCCCTGCTGCCGCCACCAGTCCGGAACCACCCGGTCGCTGAAGACGATGAGATCGCTCGTGTACCTCTGCCCGGCGACGACCATCTCGCCGAACGAGTATGAGCTTATCGTGTTCTGTTCCATCTCGTTCCTCACCCATCGCCACGCACCGTCGCGTCGCACTCTTAATTGTATCCCTCGTCCGGCCGGTTCGCAAGAGTCCATCTTCCGCCTAAAGGCGGGACTACGAACGGGCGGATGGTGTATGATCGTTCATGCACGAAACATTACGTTGAAAGCGGACTATCGAGACGGTGAAGGAAACCATCTACAGATATCTTGCCTTGTGGGGCAGTGCGTCGGCCGAGGAGATCGCTGCGTCGGTGCTCAAGATGTCCTCGGGCAGCGGTCGCACATGCCAGGCCGTTGTCGGCGCGATCCTCAAAGACGACCCGCGGTTTGTTCTGTACGGTGATGGCAACTGGGCCGTTGCGGAACAGGAGCGCCCGGGCGTCACCGTAAGCGAATCCGTCTTCGCTGTCACGGAAGTTGTCACCGTTGAGAACGACGCGGGCCAGGTGCGACTCATCGAGATAGGGTCTGCAACATACGTTGACAGGACGCCGGTCGCCTCGTTCCATTCGTACGTGAACCCCGGCCCCGGTTTGCTCGGCCGGATCCGGCGGGAAGCGGTCTTTGATGCGGACCAGGTCGCCTCGGCACCGGATGCAGCGGAAGTCGTGCCACGCCTCATGCGGTATCTCGCCGACGCGGTCATAGTGGGGTACGACACGGCCAAAGTGGTCTCGGTGCTTCAACACGAGGCGGCACGGTTGGGAGAGGAGATAGAGAATCGCGACATATCGATTCGACGGCTCGCGCGCAGGGTGTTTCCGGACGCGGCCGACCGCACGTTCGAGACGCTGTCGCACCTGTTCAGCGGGTCGCCGGTCCCGGCCGATGCGGCAAGATGCGCGCCCGAGGTGGTTGCGGACGTCTTCTTCGGGTTGCTCGACCGGATCGGTATCGAGCCGTCCGACGACCTCGAAAGTCTGCTCGAGATGCAGTACGCGCGGTCCGAAGAGGTCAACTTCGCGCGGTACGCGTTCGACCGGCAGTTTCTGGTGCGGCTGCCCGATCAGCCCGGCGTGTACCTGATGAAAGACCGCAGCGACAAGGTCGTGTACGTCGGGAAAGCCAAGAACCTGAGAACCCGGATCAGCTCGTATTTTGCCACGACGATAGGACGCGACGAGAAGACCGAAAGCATACTTGCCGAGGCGTTCGATATCGAGCACGAAGCGACCGGGTCGGAACTGAGCGCCATTCTTCTCGAATCGCAACGGATCAGGGAGCTGTCGCCGCCGATCAACAGGCAGCTCAACGTTCACGAACGGGCCGGCACGGCCGGGTACAAGGGCGATCTCGTACTGGTTCTGCCGGGACCCGAACCCGGAACGGTCGAGCTGTACGTGCTGGCGGAAGGAGCGCCGCTCGCGAGGTGTGTCGGCAGCGACGACTTCAACACGAACGCTGACTTGAAACGACTCCTCGAGGCCGCGTTCTTCGCGAACCCGAGAAAGACGGAAAACCTTGCCGACGAGCAGCGGGCCGAGTTGAGCGTTGTCCGGTCATGGTTCGCGCGCAACGCCGACAACGTCCACTGCGTGAAGCCCGCCGAACTCGACAACATCGATACCGCGGTGAGACTGCTCGAAGAGTACCGGCGCGACGTGCTCGAGGGCATGGCGAAAACCGTTCGGAGGTGAGATGGCGTCCGCAGATAAACTTGACGTGCTCGGGGACGCGGCACAGTTCGACGTCTGCGCTCCCGAGACGCGGCTCGGACAGCGCCAGGCCCGCGACGCGCCGGCACACGTGTCGCCCCGCCAGTGGATATACCAGAGCGTCACGTCGGACGGCAGATCGGTACCGCTGTTCAAGGTGCTGATGTCGAACGACTGCGCCAATAACTGCGCCTACTGCGTGAACCGGTGCGAAAGCTCCCACCGGCGGATGACGTTTGCGCCGGAAGAGCTGGCGCGGCTGTTCATGCGGCTTCACGACGACGGGCTGGCCGAAGGGTTGTTTCTCAGCTCGGCGATCCGCGACGAGCCCGACCGCACGATGGACGCCATGATCGAGGCGGTCGAGATACTGCGGTACAAGCTGGACTTCAAACGGTACGTCCATCTGAAAGTGTTGCCGGGCGCGAGCTTCGACCGGGTCGAACGCGCCGCACAGCTTGCCGACAGGATATCGGTCAACCTCGAAGCGCCCAACGCCGCGCGGTTGCATCGTATCGCGCCCGACAAACAGTTCGACAAGGACCTGCTGCTCCGCATGAGATGGATCCAGCGGCTGGTATCGTCGAACGAGACGTCCGCGGTCAGCCAGACAACACAGTTCGTTGTCGGCGCGTCGGGCGAATCGGACACCGAGATATTGCGCACAACACAGATGCTACACGACAAATGGGGCCTCGAACGCGCATACTTCAGCACGTTCAGGCCTGTCGAAGGGTCCGACCTTGCCGATCTGCCGCCGACACCGCCGCTGCGAGGCCGCAGGCTCTACGAAGCGGAGTTCCTGTTCAAACAGTACGGGTTCACGCTCGACGAGCTTGTCTTCGAAGAGACCGGCAACCTGCCGCTCGGAAAGGACCCGAAAAAGATGTGGGCTGAGACGCATCCGGAACGGTTCCCGGTCGAGATCAACCGCGCGACACGCGACGAATTGCTGCGCGTGCCCGGCATAGGACCGCGATCGGTGTCGCGGATACTCACAACGCGAAGGAAAGATCCGTTCCACTCGATCGACGAGCTCAAACGCGCCGGCGCGGTACCCGGTTGGGCCGCGCCCTACATCATCATCGCCGGCAAACGACCCCCCGTCCCGTCGCACACCGCACAGCTCGACTTCTGGGAGACGTAACGCTGCATCGGAGAGTTCTGAGCCTTTTCCTCCCTACATACCACCTACTAAGATTAGCCCGCTGTCTGCCGTGTGCCTCGCGAAACAGCGGAATACATCCACCTGAGGGCAACCAATGGCTCAGCCGACCAGATACTCCGTTCTGTCGGGCGAGGCTAAAAGGGAAATGGGACGCTCGTGCTGAGTTGGATTCAGATGGATTTAGGTTTATCGATCCGTTTTTCTCTGATGCTTTTGGGATTTGGAGGTCAACCCGCCCGTTTTCTTACCCGTTCCATCTAGGCCAACGGAATACTTTGTGATACGCACGTTCCGCTTCCACTCAGGCCATCTCTCCATTTCTGCTCGAGCCCTGTCTGCCAGGGCCCAAAAATCCTTGTTGCCCGCGTCACTCCGTTTGCTTATTGCCATTGCCTCCTCCCGTCAGTTGATCCAGCTCATTCACTACGTGCGTCTCCCGGTCAATGTACGAAATGGGTAGAAGAGGAATCCTAACACAAGCTGATCCTCGATCCCATTTAGCAACATCACCATCTGTTTTCCTGCTTATCCTTCTTCCACGACTCAAGGTCGTGGAAAACAAATCCACAAAACGCCTTGGCCCGATGCCCACAAAAGGCTCGAATCTCACCTTGCCGTTCTCTTCATTGTCTTCAGTCTCGTGTGCCAGAACGAGGGAGTCCGAGTGCAAATCCATTGCCAGGCTTTTCGGATAAGGTTCGACAAAAACCACACGGCGGATCCCAGCTGCAACAATGTGCTTCGCACAGTTATGACACGGGAACGTGGTGCAGTAAAGAGTTCCTCTCCTAGGGGAAACGCCAGATCGGGCACAAGACAACACAGCCTCCATTTCCGCGTGCACTGCACGTCCGTATTCGGTGATCTCGAGGATGCCCGTGTCTTTAAGAAGCTCACGACCCTTCTCCAGCAGTTTCTCAGGACCCAAATCTCCCTTCTCAAGCTGTTCCATCACCTTAATGACAATCTCATTCTTGCGGCGTTCGTTCGAGTCGAAACCCATCGCATGATCGCGACGGTCGAGTTCTCCATGATCTGCCCAGTACAAGCCACCTTTAGAGCAAGGCACATCATTGGCGCCCGTGGCAATTACCTCTCCGTCCATAGAAGTCAAGACCGCTCCGACTTGTCTTGACAGATCACCTGAACGCAATGCAGCTGCGAATGCAAGAAACATCGCGTACTCGTCTTTCGTTGGCGTAACACACGGCTTTCCGAAAACCAAGTCAAGAATGCGCCCAAGTTGCTCAGAGGCATCATGTGCATCTATGTCAATGAATCCATCCGCAAGGTGGAAGACATCCCTCATGTGTTGCCCGAATTCGTCCTCTTCGGATTCATCCCGCTTGATTAGTTTCTCTGCATCATCGCGTGGTATACCCCTTTGCTCCGTCAGATACGCCAATTTCCGGCTACGGGAGGAGGCTATGCCAAGTAGATAGAATCCATCCCCATATACTGCACGGAGCAAATGAACTTCATCTGGGTGTTTCAAAGACCTAAGTATGTGCGCCCTGCCGGCAAGAGGGGCCGCGGCCTCGCGCTTTTGGTTGATTTCGTATATAGCAAGAGCAGCAAGGATATCTCCACGCCCTGCCTTCTGGCGGGCCTCATCCCCTGCGGTCATGTATGAGTCGATTCGCTTAGCCTCCGGTTCCTCGAAGGTCGTGGTCTCCAATCCGCCAATGTTGCGTAGGAACTTGCTCAGGTGTATGGTATTGACTGAGTACTTAAACTGCTGAAGGTAGTCAGTCAGTATCTGCTCAACATTGGCAAGATTGACTCCAACGGGGGCAACCAGACCTATCAGTAGTTCGGGATGCTCGTCAGTTCCGCTCATGACTACCGATCCGTGAGTTCTCTTCCACCGATTGTGGAAACAGTGACTGAGCTGTATGCCTTACACTCGGCGAGAAAGAGTTAACGTTGCCTTGCATTTATGACACCATATAATACTACATTCAACTCAGGGTTTCAAGCAGGCCCTAACCGCGCGCGGCTGAAAGACGCGCTGTGGCTTTGGAAACTCGGGATAGGCACCAGTCTTGGTGTTCATCCTAATCGCTTCATCGCGTTCGTTCCGCCTTGCTCAGAAACCGGTCGTTTTCCACCGGACGACCCGTGCGCATGATTCCCCGAATGCTATTCACATCTTCCTCCGATTCACGTCGCGTGAGTGTGTGCTTCCCTCAAAAAAGGGTGCGTCTCCCCACTGCACAACAAGTTGTTCCTTGATAGGCGCCTCCAGGGTTGCATCGCGTGCCGTGTTGAGGTCGTGCGCATCCGCATCGTAGAAGTTGAAGGTTGATCGGTCGCTTTGCTTCCACACACGCATCAACCATAGTAGTAAATATGATTATCACCGTCAAACGCCAGGTACGTCTTGTTTCGCCATGGCATATCATTTCCCTTGCCTGTTGTATCTTGGGTGACTTCTGGAAATGATGTTGTGTTCCTTCTGCTCGGCCTCAGCGATGGATGAGACTTGCTCAATCTGCACCTTTGCTCCAGGAATTTTGTCGGCGTCAAGATGCTCCTGAATGCGCTCCTGTGTCCTGCCCCGCTTCGCTACGCCAACGTAATTCGTCTTCCCGCCTGCCGTCTTGATCCTGTAGACAACGGGCTTGTCGTTCGGCAGCTTGGCTGCGCCGCGCTTGTTGAAGTTCACGGTCTTTCTTACCATGTGTAATTCCTCCAGCTTCTTGCTGCTCTAACTACGGCATATATGGTTTTCAGATAGAACCTATATGCCGAAACCAGGGACAGGCACCCATTCTTATCTACCCCTGCAGTTCCTGAATCGCACGGATATCGACATTTTCCAAATCTGTAGTCTTCAGTCCAGGCTCCGGAGCCGTGTCGCGCGGGGTGCGGATGGCGCCACGCAAGTCGTTGCCTTTTAAGGAGTTCACGCTGGGGCCGCCCGTTGTCGTAGTCCTCAGTCTGTAGTCTTGAGTCTTCAGTCCGGAGACGTTCTTATAGCTTTCACTATAGTAGACGCAGTTGGGGGCGGAATTATTACACGGAAAGTTGTCAGTAGTCAGTGGTCAGTTGCTAGTGGGGTCGTTCTTAACCGCAGATAAACGCAGATGGACGCGGATTGGGGCGTCTTTACCAGGTGGTCTATCGGCGTGAATCGGTGTGAATCTGTGGACAACTTCAGAGGCTCTCTTCCGTGATCGCGAGCCCCGCTGCTCCTGGCTCGAATGGGACTTGACAGATGAACCGTGGTGGGTGTACTGTACGGTTAGTGCAGGGCAGGCAAGATGACGTGATTTGAACGAACCCCTGCGGGGAGAAAGGAGGTGGAGAGAAACCGGGACCAACCGTTTGATCACTGTCCAGGCGACCGTTGTTTCCATGCCCAGGCACTGCAGCCGGCCCTGATGGCATGGGCGGAACAGTAAGTAGTGCTTCATCAAGGAGGAACAAACCAATGAGAAGACATGGATTCACGCTGATAGAGTTGCTGGTGGTCATAGCGATCATCGGTATACTGGCCGCGATACTGCTGCCGGCGCTTGCAAGGGCACGAGAGGCCGCGCGACGGGCATCGTGCGCCAACAACCTGAAACAGATGGGTTTGGTCTTCAAGATGTACTCGAACGAGTGGGACGGCATGTTCCCCCAGCTCAAGGCGAATCATTCTGAGGACGGGCAACCTCCGTGCAATAGTGTTTCGAATGGCAGTTTGTTTGTGCACGGCCCGGCCATCTATCCCGAATATCTGACGGATGTAAGCGTGCTTGCCTGCCCGTCGGATACTGACGGTGTCAGGTACATAGAGGGCGGCGCGTTCAACGTGGACGGCGATCCGGACAACCCGATAGACGCGTGCCGGTTCAATGCGTTTTCGTACCGGTACTTCGGGTGGGCGATCACAAAAGAGCACGTCAATATCGCCGGAACGGACGAGAACCTGGACCCTTCAGGTTTAGGTATCAACATTGATCAAGGTTTCCTTCAGGGGTTTTTCTTTGACGTCTATCTTCCTGCCATGGCTGGGAATACACGTCTGCTCGACCAAGACTTCAGCTACACAAATGCGAGCGGCGAGGCCGTGACAGTGTACCGGCTGCGCGAAGGTATCGAGCGGTTCTTCATCACCGATATCAACAACCCGGCGGGAAGCGCTCTGGCGCAAAGCGAACTGGCTATTTATTATGACCAGGTCACCACACATCCCGACAGTTTCAACCACATCCCCGGTGGGTGCAACGTGCTCTATATGGACGGGCACGTAGAGTTCCTGAAGTACCCGAGCACCTTCCCGGTAAGCGTTTCCTGGGCGTATTTCTTTGGGGAAATCTTTAGTTAGTTTCTGTCCGGCAATCCATAACTAGCTGCCAATTATAAAGTTATGCGTATTTTCTCCTTGACAAACCGCGGGGTTTCGGATATACTTGTATGTGTTGTAAGTCCTTAAGGGCTAATAAGCTACACCCGAAACCGCCACGGAGAAAGGAGTTCAAATGCGCATCATTACGGACAAACAAAAGACGTTGTCGTTCACCTCGGTTTGCATCTCCGCCAGAGACCAGTGGGAGATGATCTCCTCTGTCCTCGACGCCAATCCCGAAGTCGCCGAACTGGTCTGGGGCGATCTTACCACAGATAGGGGTGGAAAGCGCAAGAAGGAGACCGGAGCCCGCGGCATGACGGCTGACCAAGTGTTGCGCTTCGCCATCGTGGAGAAGCGGGAAAGGTTGAGCTATCGGCGGTTGCACGACCGGGTTGACGATTCGATCGTGCTGCGGGAGTTCTGCCGGGTTCCGTTCGGGAAGATTCCCGCCGTCAGTACGCTGCAGGACAACATCAAGAAGCTGCGGCCCGAGACGCTGAGCAAGATAAACGCCATCATCGTGCGCTACGCGCGTGAGAAGAAGATCGAGGACGGCGCCCGGGTGCGCATCGACACCACGGGGGTTGAAAGCAACATTCACCATCCGAGCGATTCGGCTCAGTTGTGGGACTCGGTCAGGGTGCTCACGCGCGTGCTTCGCCGGGTCGAGACCGACCTGCCGCGGATGAGGGGGAGGTTCAGCGACCATACCCGCGCGGCCAAACGGCTGCGCTACCGGCTCGTCAACGCCCGCTCGATGAACAAGAAACGGCCCCTGTACCGCCGGCTCATCAAGATCGCCCGCAAGGTCGTCGGCTACGCACGGCGGGCGCGGGCGGAACTACGGCCTGAATACTGCGCGGGCATCGATGAGATGCTGCTCGCCGCACGGCACGCTGCCGAGCTCGAACAGTACCTGCCCCTGGCCGAGGCCGTCATCGACCAGAGCGTGCGCCGCGTGCTCAACGGCGAACAGGTCCCCGCGGCCGAGAAGGTGGTGTCGATCTTCGAGCCGCACACCGACATCATCAAGAAAGGACAACGCGAGATCATCTACGGCCACAAGGCGCTGCTCAGCGGCGGCAGGAGCAATCTGATTCTCGACTGCCGGGTCGAGCGGGGCAATCCGGCCGACAGCGGGCAGTTCATCCCGGCACTCGAGCGCCACGACGGCGTCTATGACGCGGCGCCCGGTCAGGTGGCCACCGACGCAGGATTCGCCAGCGCCGACAATGCCCGCAACGCCCGCGCCCTCGGCGTCAAAGACGTCGTCTTTGCCGCGCCCAACGGCGCCGAGTCCGTCACCAGCGCCCGGACCTACAAACGCCTGCGCAACTGGCGCTCCGGCATCGAAGGCGTGATCTCCGCGGGCAAACGCGCCTTCGGCCTGAACCGCTGCACCTGGTCCGGGTTTGAATCCTTCCAGTCCTACGTCCAGCTCGCCGTCCTTGCCTTCAACCTCCAGACGCTGGCCCGACACCTGCTCGCCTGAACGCACTCTCCCTCCCTCCCGCTGGCACATCTTGCACTTCCGGTGTGTCTGAAAAACCCCTCTCGTCACCTCAGCACGCCCGCTCGGCGGTAAAACCCCGAAACTCTCGGTGCTGCCCCTTGAAAATCGACCTCCTTCTCCTCCACAATAACCGCGTCACACCCGTTTCCGGACAGAAACTAGTTAGGTCTGGCAGACCAGTTCTTTACCCAAAAGCCACGGGCTCCGCGCCCGTGGCTTTCTCTTCATCGAGTGACGCGTTGATCTGGACAAGCCTACTTGCACTGCGAACGTTGACCTGCTACCCTTCTCTTGCGAATTGACAGAGTAACCGCTTGTCCCGACGGAGGATACTGATGACCACCCTTCTTCTTGTTGTCATGCTGGCGGCGGCAGGTGCGACCGAACCGCTGCGGCTTCCCGGCGACTTCAACCCGGAAGTCAACATGCGTACCAAGACCACCGAAATGGGGACGTTCCATGAGTCGCGGGTCGCGGCGTCGCTTGCGGCACAGCTCGTCGCGAACGGCACGCCCGAGGACCTGGCGCTTGCCGAAAAGGTGCTTGAGGCCGTATTCGCGTGCCAGGAAGTAGACGAAGAGAAATCGCATTTCGGAAATTTCCGCTGGATGCGAGAGGACAATGGCGTCACGGACCTCAACGCGGTAGAGTTTGTGTTGTCGCGTCTGATCAGGATGATGATTCATCACGGCGACCGGCTTTCGGAACCCATGCGCGAGCGTGTGCTCGAGAGCATCCGCCTCGGGCTGGACGAGATTCGCCGACTGAACGTTGTGTTGGGGTACACGAACATCGCCGTGCTCGACATCAAGAACTCGTGCCTGGGCGGCGAACTGTTGAACGACCGGGCTATCGCGGAACGCGGCTACAAGAAGCTGCGGGACTGGATGGAATTCACCTCATCGCACGGCACCACGCTGGAATTCAACAGCCCGACGTATACCCGCGTGACGCTCGGAGCCCTGAACGATCTCATCGAGATGGTCCGGGACGAAGAGACGCGCGTCGTGGCACGCACGATGAGAACGAGGCTCGCGCTAAGCGTGGCGCTTCGCATCCACCGCGGCACGGGGCGTTGGGCCGGACCGCACAGTCGCGCCTACCATCCCACCGTGGTGTGCGCCGGCAGCCCGGAAGTGCTGTGGGTACGAAGCTGGATCGCGAACGGCAGGGTGCCCGGCTGGATCGGCCGGGCTCTGGACGGCCCGCAACTGCCCATGCAGGTGACGGAGACCGCCTCGAAGGACTGGAAGACAGAGCTTACGACCTACCACTCCCCCTCGTTCGCGTTAGGCGTCTCGACACGCCCGCTGAGCCAACAGTCGGACGTGTTCATGGTCCATTACACCCGTCCCGGCGCATCGCGACCGGGCGTGGTCTACTCGCGCTACCTGATTGACGAGAAATGGTTCGGCGACTCGTACCATCCGACCGACAGGACCCGGTCCCGCAACCTGAACGATGAAGGGCGGTTCTTAGGCGTACAGTGGGGGCCGCGCGCGATTGGTATGTATGCGCCGCGCAGCAAGCGGCGCAATTTCGAAAGCGCGAAGGCGACGTTGATCTGGACGCAGCGTGAATTGGTGGACGAGATATGGGTGGGCGACCGGAGAATCGAGCGGCTGCCCGCCGACGTGCCTCGCGGCACGGTCGTTGTGGTCGGAAGCGGCGACGCTCTGGTGGCGGTCCTCCCCTTGACGATTACCGATCTCGGACGCGACGCCCCTTTACGGCTGGTCGAAATCCAGGGCGATCTCGTCCTCGAGATGTACAACTACAAGGGGCCGAGAAACACGGCTTCATCCTCTATAAGCCAACCACAATGCGGGTTCTACGCGCAGGTGGCCGAACGGGCGCATCACGCCGACGGTAAAGCCTTTGGCGAACTCGTGGCAAGAGGCGTTGTCAAAGACCATGCCGAGACGCCGCTTGCCTACCTGGCTGGCGGCGAACAGCTCTGGGCGGTCGAGTACGCCCGGGACGGCAAGGTGTTGGGGATCGAGATAGACCTTGTGAAATGGGAACTGAAACGCCGGTGGACACAGGACGGCGAGCTGGGCTGGCCAATGCTCGAGTCGCCTGTGGCACGGCAGACGGGAAACGGTAGGGTCGTCGTGCGCGATGCCGTGCTGGAATGCGGCGAAAGCCCGGCGTGGCTGTTTGCCGATCCAGAGACCAGCCTGTGGGCGGCCGGGTACCACGGCGAGCCCGCGCCGCTCGCACTCACCGTTCCCGGCGGAAAAGTCGAAATAGAGTCGATGGGCGCCGGCACGGTGGTGTGGGAGAACGGGGCCGTCTCGGTCGATGCTGTGGGATTGGAGGGCACGCCCACGGTTGTTGGCGGCAAACTCGCCGAGTAAAATGGTCTGCGCACTCCGCGCAACATTCGTGAGGAGCGTCGAGCATGAGTTGGGTTGTTGCAGCATGTTTGATCGCGTCGTTCATGTGTTGCGCCTGTCTGGCAGTGGAGGATCCGGGATCTGAAGGCGTACCGCCGGGACCTTCTAAACCTCGGCACTATACCATCCCCACCATCGATCTCGCGCACGAGACGCACCGCCAGGTGGTCGTCGACCGGGAACCCGGCCAGTATCTCGGCCACCCGACAACCGTGCTGCTCGAAGATAACAAGACCATGATCGCCGTCTACCCGAAAGGACACGGCCGGGGCGCGATCGTCATGAAACGGAGCGCCGACGCCGGCCTGACGTGGAGCGAGCGGTTGCCCGTGCCGGAAAACTGGGCAACGTCGATCGAGGTTCCCACGATCTATCGGGTTGTTGACCCGCAGGGAGTGAGGCGGCTCATCATGTTTTCCGGACTCTATCCCAACCGGATGGCGTTCTCGGAAGACGACGGAGTGAGCTGGACGCCGCTCGAACCCATCGGCGACTTCGGCGGTATTGTGGTCATGAGCAGCCTCGTGCGGCTCAAGGACGGGCGGTATATGGCGTTGTTCCATGACGACGAACGGTTCCTCACGAAGAACGGGCGACGCGGCAAGTTCAGGGTGTACAAAACGCTCTCTGCGGACGGAGGTCTCACCTGGGGCGAGCCGGAAGTCGTGACGGAACACCCGAAGGCCCATCTCTGCGAGCCGGGTGTGGTTCGGTCGCCCGACGGCAGCCAGTTGGCCATGCTGCTGCGGGAGAACAGCCGAAAGTACAACTCGTTCGTCACGTTCAGCAACGACGAGGGCGAAACGTGGGCCGACCCCGTCGAGCTGCCCGCCAGTTTGACCGGCGACCGCCATGTTGGACGTTACGCGCCCGACGGCCGGCTAATATTTGTGTTCCGCGACACCACCCACGTCAGCCCGACCAAAGGCGATTTCGTCGCCTGGGTGGGCACATACGAGGATATCGTCCGGGGCCGAGAGGGCCAGTATCGCGTGCGCCTGCTCGACAACAAGAAAGACGGCGACTGCGGCTATCCGGGTCTCGAACTGCTGCCCGACGGTACCTTCATCGCGACAACCTACGGTCACTGGATAGAGGGTGAGGAGCCGTTTATCGTCAGCGTCCGGTTCACGCTGGAGGAACTGGATAAGCGAGCCCTTCTGTTGCCAAAAGAGACGGATTTGTTCGTCAGCGGTCGGGACGGGGTTGCGGTGTACCGGATTCCGGCGCTGGGCGTCACCAAGAAAGGCACGCTGATCGCTGTGTGCGACGCACGTATCGAAAGCGGCAGCGATCTGCCAAACAACATCGACCTGGTTGTGCGGCGAAGCTTCGATCTGGGGAACACCTGGACACCTGTTCAGACCATTGTGGATTTTCCCGGCAAGGCAGGTGGAGGCGATTCCAGCATCCTTGTCGACCGGGATACGGGCACCATCTGGCTGTTCTACGTGTATGGCCCGGAAGGCATCGGCACGAAACAGAGCCAGCCAGGACTTGATGGACCGACCTTACAACTCCACTTGGTGAGAAGCGACGACGACGGGGCAACGTGGTCAACGCCCAGGAATCTGAATCCGGAGGTAAAGGATCCTGCGTGGAGAGCGGTTTGGTCATCGCCCGGACGTGGTTTCCAAACCCGCTCCGGTCGGCTCTACTTTCCGTTGACCCGATATTCGGACATGCACTACACGCATTTGATCTACAGTGACGACCACGGCGAGAGCTGGCATATCACCCCTGCCGCGGGCCGGAACACCAACGAGTCGATGGTGGTTGAGCTTGCCGACGGCTCCCTGATGGTAAACATGCGCAGCAGGTACGGTACAAACCGGCGGGCTGTTGCCATCTCGTCCGACCAGGGACGCACATGGGAAGGTTTCAGGCACGACCCGGCGCTGATCGAACCGGTATGCCAGGCCAGCTTTATTCGCTGCACCGCCAAGGCCGACGGCCATATGAAGAACCGTCTTCTGTTCGCAAACCCGGCGAGCACCAAGCGCGAAAAAATGACCGTGCGCATAAGCTACGACGAAGGCCGGACCTGGCCTGCGTCCAAAACCGTCTATCCGGGCCCGTCTGCCTACTCCTGCCTGGCTGTACTCCCTGACGGCTCCATCGGGTTGCTGTACGAACGGGGTATCACGAATCCCTATGAGTCGGTCACGTTCGCCCGGTTCACGCTGGAATGGCTGACCGACGGCAAGGACTCGTTCTAGTCGACGCACTTTGTCCGAATCCCCGTGCTGGGCTGGTTCGGAGCACCATCCATGACGACCATTATGTGGATCGGCTGTCCGAGCGTTGATCGCTCACATGCCCTCTGTTAGAATACCTGTTGTTGGCTGTCTGCGGTTGTTCGCATTGAAGACAACAAGGAGCTGGCGGCAGTCTTCCGATAGGCTATCGAGGTGCAACCGCTAAGGTGAAGTGTATGATGCTTGAGGTTTGGCCTGCATGATGGCTCAAGTACCAAAGATATCGGTCGTAGTCCCCTTGTACAACGAGGCCGAGAGTTTGCCGTTGCTCACGGCGCAGCTCAGCCGTGTGCTTAACTCGCTCGACAGGTCCTCCGAGATCATCTACGTTGACGACGGGAGCACCGACGATTCGCTTATTACACTCAAGGATTTGCAGCAGGATTACCCCCGGGTGCGGCTGATCCGGTTCGCCCGTAACGCGGGCCAGTCGGCGGCACTCGCGGCGGGGTTCCGGGTGGCACGCGGCGAGGTCGTAGTCACGCTCGATGCTGACCTGCAGAACGATCCGGCCGACATCCCAAAGTTGATGGACAAAATTGAACAGTACGACTGTGTGTGCGGCGTCCGAATGAACCGCCATGACGAGTTCCTGCGGAAGGTGTCGTCCTGGGTGGCAAACGCCATGCGCAACGCGGTGCTTAAGGATCAGATGGAGGACATAGCCTGCGGCCTGAAGGTGTTTCGCAAGACGTATCTGGACAGAATCCCGATGTTTAACGGAATGCACCGGTTCCTGCCGACCCTGGTCCGGATGCACGGGGGTTCTGTCGCGGAAGTGCGCATCCGCCACCGGCCCCGGCTCTATGGCAAAACGAAGTACAATATCCGCAACCGCATCCTGCGCGCGTTCACGGACATGCTCGCAGTACGGTGGATGCGGTCACGCAGAATTTCGTACCGAATAGAGGAGACATCTGATGAGTAGCAGTCTAAGTTTGCCGTGGGTAGTTTTCGGTTTCGTAGGCCAGGCCGCTTTCTCACTGCGGTTTTTCGTGCAGTGGATCGTCTCCGAAAGGCGCGGCCGCAGCACTATCCCGATGGCGTTCTGGTACCTTTCGATAGTCGGCGGGTTGATATTGTTCAGCTACGCGATCCAGCGTCGCGACCCGGTGTTTATCGTCGGCCAGAGTCTGGGTGTTTTCGTATACAGCCGCAACCTTATGCTCATATTCCGGGAACGCCGCCGGGCACGTGCTACCGCCAAGGACACCGAATGAGAGTTCCCGGAACGACCGCCACGCGTTACCTCCTCGCCGCGCTGGCGCTCAGTTGCTTCCTGTTTCTGATAAACCTCGGCGGCACGGACCTCTGGGCGCCGGACGAACCGCGTTACGCCCAAGTCTCCAAGGAGATGATCGACTCCGGCGAATACATCCTGCCCCATCTCAACAACCAGGTCTATTCCGAGAAACCTCCCCTCTTTTTCTGGGCGATAGTGCTGACATCGAAGGTCACGGGCACCGTTGACTCGTTCTCGGCACGGTTCCCCGCCGCGGTTGCGGGCATCGCAACCGTTGCCTTATGCTTCTTGCTGGCACGCAGGATGTTCGACCCGGTGACAGCACTCCTTGCAGCAGTGATCCTGGCAACCAACGCCGAGTTTTTGTGGAGGTCGCGCAGCGCCCAGATCGACACCACCCTCACGTTGTGCACCACGGCAGCGATCGTCGCGTTCTACTTCTGGCTGAACGACCGGGATGGACGGCGCTGGCCGAAGCTCGTGGCGTTCTACCTGTTCACCGTGCTCGCCGTCCTCACAAAAGGGCCGGTAGGCGTCATCATCCCGTTCCTTGTCGCGCTCTCGTTCCTGTTTATCACCCGCGACAGGGAAGGACGGCGCGCGATGCACCCGATCATAGGGCTTGTCGCGGGCCTGGCGCTTGTGCTCATCTGGCTCGTGCCGGCATACTTACGCGGACAGGGGGAGTACGCCTCCACCAGCATACTGCTTAAACAGACCATCGGGAGGTTCTTCGGGGGCTACACCCACGGGCGACCCATCTACTACTTCTTCTACAAGTTGCCCGGCGCGCTCATGCCGTGGGCGCTGTTCCTCCCGCTCGCAATAGCGCGCGGAACAAAGAAGGCAAACCGGTCGCGCGACACGCTCTTTCTTGAAGTTTGGACGATCTCCGTCTTCATCTTTTTCACGTTGTGCAAAGGCAAACGGACACAGTATCTCGACCCGATCCTGCCTGCCATGGCCATCTACATGGCCAACGCTATCGTTGCCACGATACGAGAAAGCGGTTCCTTGCGCAGCACACGTCTCCTATCGTACCCGATATACATCGTCGGCGGCGCGATGATCGTCTTCGGCGTCGGCGGCCCGCTCGTGCTTCTATCCCCGGTGCGCGAGTACGTTGAGCCTGCGCCGGTGTTTCTCTATAGCCTCGCGTTCGTTGTCACGGGCGCAGCGATCCTGTTCAGCGCACGGAAAAACCTGCCGGTGCGCACGTTCGCCTCAATAACAGCCGTGGCTGTCGTCGCGACAGCGCTGATGGCGTTTTACACCAACCCGCGGATTAACCAGGCGAAATCCGTCCGCGGGTTCTGCAAACCTGTCGCCGACTACATTGCCGACCGTCCCGCAAGACTCATCTTCTACGACCTGTTCCGGGCACAGTTCATCTTCTATTCAGGGACGTTTGGCGAGATTGCCGAAACCCCACAAGATGTGCTCGACGCGGGAGAGGGCAACGAGAAGGTGTTTTTCATCATGAACGAAGAACATCTCGACACGTTCAAAGCCCTGCCGGAGTTTGACCGGACGTTCAAGCTGGTCCACGCCCGCTACATCGGCCACCGTCCGCTCGTGCTTTTCACCAACAGCCCGGAAACGTGACCCGCGTGCTGAGCATCCGCCTGACATCATGAGCGCAGCGAAGGATCCGACTCATTTTCCCCGTTGCAATGCTCACCGGCAACGGGGTATACTAATCGACGCACGGGTACGAGCAGCGTGTATATATGGAGCGTCGAGACCGCTATGAGACGTCGTAACGGCTTCAGCATGGTTGAGCTGCTCATCGTTATCGCCATCATACTGATCATTGCCGGCATGTACATGGGCGTGCTGAGCCGCGCTCGCTCGAAAGCCATGCAGGTGGTCGCCGTCGAGGCCGCTCGCCAGAGCTACATCGGCAAACTCGCCAAAGGCGCCAACATCGCACGTCCTCAACGGGAAACCTACGGCCGCGGCGAATGCCGCCGCGCGTACCGCCAGACGCTTCAGACAGGGTCCGGCGACGCGCTCGTGACCGAACTCCTCTACGAGGTACGGACCGAAGCGGAGTTCCGCGCGTATTGGCATACGCTTATCAACCCCGACGCATCCGGATCGCTCGAGTTTGAGCGAGGCGCGCTCGTTGCCCGCGACGAAGACGGCAACGAACACGTGCTCGGGCCGCTCGAGTTGGACCGCACGCGAGGCAAGAGCTTTCCCATCGGCTGGGAGTTCCTCTCGTCCGACATGTCCGAGATGAGTTCAGGCAGCATCGGTGCTAACGTCATGTACAGCGACGGCCACGTCGAATACATCGCCTACCCCGGCAGATACCCCGTCTGCTCGACCGTCGCCGCCCTCTCCCACCGCTTCGTCCAAGCCTCCTCCTAATCGCGGAGTTGCTCAGTCTCCCGTCCCCTGTGAGGTTCAAACTGCAGCGCATCATCTGAATTGCGGGATGATGATGCCTCGTATGATGATGCGCTGGCAGAATATGAACACGAGCAGTGTTGGTATGCCCGCCAGGGTCAACGCAGCCATCTGCAGGGCCGGACCCGCGGTGTTCCCGAATTGTTGCAGCCAGACCATCAGCGTCCACATCCGCTCGTCCTGGCACACAATGAACGCCCACATGAACCCGCCGTAGGCAGCATTGAATGCGGTGAGTGCGACGACGGCGAATATGGGTTTGCTGAGCGGAACCACGACGTTGCGGAACGTCCAGAAGCTCGATGCGCCTTCCATGGTCCCGATCTCAAACAGCTCGGAGGGCAGCCCGTCAAAAAAGCCTTTCAGAATGAATATGAAGAACCCGTTCGCCGCGCCCGGGAGAATAAGCGCCCAGTACGTGTTGAGCAGGCCGAGCTGTTTGATAAGCAGGAAGTTGGGGACCATGCCGACCGCCGCGGGAAACGCCATCGTTCCAAGTAGGAAGATAAGGATCTTATATGTGTACGTCAGCCTGAACCGCGAGAGAGCGTAGGCAGCGAACGGATTGACCGTGAGCTGCACGAGGAGCGTGCCAAGAACGAGCACGAACGTGTTGAAGAACGCTCTGCCGCGCGTCATCATGTACCGGATCACCAGCTTGTAGTTGCGGAACAAAAAGTACCATCTCAGTCGCCACCTGTCCCGCCGTACCTCGAGCAGATCGGCCACAACGCACGGCGGCTCCACCTCGTTGAACGAGCTGTACGCGGTTTTGTAGGCTCTGCTCACGTTTTCTATCCCGCCATACTTCTCATCGAGCCACCGGCGGTAGAGGTTCTCGCCGTTCTGGATGGTGAGCGCGCCGGCAGGACATCGGTACCTGGCGAAGTTCCTCCACAGCCGTCTCATCCCCTTGTGTGCCGGCGCGGCTGTGCGGAAGGGCACCTCGTCGAACGCGGCAAAACTCGTTCCGTACGCCTCGTTGAACTCGACGATGCTCCTGAACGATTCTCGAAGATAGGTCCGGAACTCCCGTTCGCCGCCGGTGAGCTGGACAAGGTTGAGCGGCGCTTTCGTGCGAAGGAACGCTTCCCAATCCGCCGCCTCGGCGGGGTTTGACGGCATCGACTCCGGCAGTTGAATCTCGTACTTGTCGGTGTAGTCGGTTCCCCACGCCTTGTTGATCCTTTCGATATTGGTGTACCGGCCCGTCAACCAGCTCTGGTATATTCCGTCGCCCAGGAGGACCATATGGAAGCGGACCGGCAGGGAGCGCCGAAACCTGTCCCAGTCGCGCCACTTGACAGCCTGCGGGCTCTGTTCTGTCTCTCCCGAAGTTCCCGCCAACGGCGGCATCACGAGATCGAACCCTTCGTTGCTTTCGGAATACGCCGCGTTGACCGCCTGCACGGAGCGATAGGTTCGCTTTAGGAACTTGCGGTAGTGGACAAGAATCTCGGTCTCCGGGTACCAAGTGTATTCCCCGTAAAAGCATGTGGTCTTGTACTTCCAGGGCAGTTGGGTCTTAAACTCGTCCCAGTCGGCGACCTTTTCGGAGACTCCGGGCTCGGCGAGACGCCGATCGGCTTCGTAGCGGACCTTCTCCGCCTCGGGCTTGAAGATGTACTGATACAGTTGGTGAAAGAGCACCTTGTATCGCCCTTCCCACTGATCCCACTCGGCGTATTTCTCCTCGATGTACTTCGAGATGAGTGTGTCCTCGTCGAAGAGAAATCGGGGCACGACGCTCAGCTCGCGCATGTCGGAGTAGAATGACGCGGTCGAACCGGTCAGCATCAACATGAACGGCACTACCATAAGCACTGAGCCAGCGGTGAGGACGAAGTAGATCGACCAAATGGTGGCCCGGACCTTCCCGGCCTTTCTGCCCACTGTCGGGATTATCGGCACCGCGTTTCTCCCGTCGAGCGTACGGCGCAGCCCATTCTAATTCGCTCTCGTAAACTCGACACGTCTCAGCACCTGCAGGTTTACCAACGTGAATCCCATCAGCACGGAACCCATTATCCACGCCATGGCGGTGGCGTAGCCGAATTTCAGGTACAGAAACGCGTTGTAGAATATCTCGAGCCCGATCGTGCGCGTGGCATTGAGCGGTCCTCCCTCCGTCATGATGAATATGTTTTGTGTTGCCTGAAATGCGCCGACAAACGCGCCGACAAAATTGATTATCACGAGCGGTTTCAAGTATGGAATAGTGATATGCCAGATCTTATGCACCATACCGGCATTGTCCAGTTCGGCCGCTTCGTAGACATCCTCCGGGATGCTCTTGAGCGCGGCGATGTAGATGAGACTTGCCGGCCCCGCGCCGCCCCAGATGCCGGGAATGATGAGGCAGACCATCGCCTGTTTAGGATCGTTCAGCCATGACTGGGCCGGGATTCCGAACCAGTCCAGCACCTTGTTGAGCACGCCCAGTTCGCCGGGTTGGAAGATCATTCCGCGCCACATAATTAATGCAACAACGGGCGCAACGACCGCCGGCAGGTAGTACAGTACCCTGTATACGTACTTCCCTCTGGGGACTTCTGTCAGGAGTATGGCAAGCAGGATAGGCACGAAAAAACCCATCGCAAGCGTGAGGGAGACGTACTCGAGCGTGTTGCCGAGCACCTCCCAGAACAAAGGCTGCCCGAATGCATCGATGAAATTGTCAAGCCAAACAAACGTGTTCGCGCCGAACAGCCTGTAGTCGTAGAAGGCCATACCGAGACCGCGCACAAGGGGAACATATCCCCAGATGATCACCGACACGATCGCAGGAAGCAGGTATATCCAGGCTACCAGTTGTTGCCGGACTGCGGGCGGCTTGCCGGTCGGCGCTGGCGTGCGTCCGAGAATCATCGCAACCACCCTGCGGAAGATGACAATCATGAATACCACGGAGACGACCAGCACCGCAGCGGCCAGCAGGTTGCTCCGTATCCGTTCTTCCTTGGTGCGCGTTCCCAACAGCAGCTTATTCGCTCTGTTTGCGGCTTCGTGAAGTGCCTGGGCCGCGTCGACGTCCGGGCTCACCGTGAGCGCCTTTTCCAACGCAGTGGCCAGCTCGACCTGGCTGACATGTTGCCATCCCGACACGGACGGTTCGAGTCGAAGCCATGGATTCACCCTATCGTTAATGGAGCGGAACTGCTCGTCGATGTTTTCGTATTCCTCACGGAACCCGAAACGAAGCAGGTAGGAAGGGTTCACGAGCCAGCCAAGATCGAGGTCGACGTTCATGCTCACGGAGTGCCGCATCGTGTCCTCGCTGTTGAGATACTTGATGTATTCCCATGCGGCCTCGTGTACCTTGGGATCGCTGCTCTGAGTGGTGATACCCCAGCAGGTTTCCAGATGGACATGAGCACGGCCCGCTTTGCCGGCAGGCAGCAGCGCCAATCCGACATTGGCGGGACTCATCCCATACTGAGGCTGCCCGTATGCAAGGTTGA
The DNA here is from genome assembly GCA_964524145.1 of uncultured bacterium. Classification (GTDB taxonomy): domain Bacteria; phylum Hydrogenedentota. The sequence continues at coordinate 109,075 of CAZGCA010000004.1, forward strand.
GCCAGCGGCCGGGCTTGTCCATGAACATCGCAATCTCGCCGTTGACGAACCGGATGAACAAGTTCTCCCTGGTGCCCGGCACGAGAGGGTCCACCGAGCCCGTGAACGCGGCTCCTTCGTACTGCTCGCCGCCCTTCTCGAACTTCTCCCAGCACAACCTTTGAAGAAACTCGAGTGCTTCCACCCCCGGCTGCTCGTCGAACGCGCACCTCCATCCGTCGCCTTGTCGCCGCACCATCTCGCCGCCGTTCTGCCACACGAGACTCGCGAACTGGAATCCTGCCTGGCGACCGGTGGCAATACCGAACCCGTAGACGTCTTCGTGGGTCTGTCCACGCATCTGACCCGACTTCACCAGCACGTTGCGCCCCCGGAGAATCCTCGCGTACTCATACAGCTCTTCCCATGTCTGCGGCGGGTGGTTCGGATCAAGCCCCGCATCCGCAAACATGTCCTTGCGATACACAAGCACCAGCGCCCCGCCTTCCGGGAACGACGAGGCGACGTGCCCGTAGCTGCTCCTTATCTCGCCCATACCATGGAGGACGGGAACACCATAAACGTTCCCGTCAACCGTTGCAGCTTCGAGGAACTCGTCGCTCGTCTCGACCCAGGGATCGTAGTCTTTCAGGAACTCGTTCAGCGGGATGAGCAATCCCTGCTCGATGTATCCCGGAAGCTGGCGGGTTGTCAGGGCTATGACGTCCGGAGCAGTACCCGACGCCATTGCCATAAACCGTCCCGCCTCTTGCTGACCGCCTCTGAAGGTCATGCTGCGGCCCGTGACGATGTCGAGTTCCGGGTGTTGCTGGACGAATCTGAGGAATATCTCGCGTGGGACTGTGGATTGGGGTGTACGAACGTCGGGAGGAAAATAGTTCCAGAGCTTGAGGCGTGTCTTCCCCTCCGCGACGGCAGGGGTCGCGAGAAGTGCGGTCATGAGTACCGCACTCAGCCGAGCTCTCGATCTCCGGCCCACTATGCCGCCCTCCCAGGTTCGAATGGCAAGCCAAGTTCCGTACGCGCGTCGCACCTTGGGCCCACGGAACGCGCAGCGGTACGTTACATCAGAATGCCTATAGCAAACGGCCTACGCCGTCAGACTCATCTGGGCCATCTCTGCTCGATCGGGGGACACTCCGGGAACGCGGCGTGCGGTTCGGTCTGATACCAGTATGCTACCGAAGCGATATCATCCGCCAGAGGTTGAAACTTCCCGCCCGGCCACCATCCCAGCGCCTGGATCGTGACACGCAGATCCTTCTGGAACCGAATGGGGTCCATCACGTGCCAGCGATACACGCCATGCTTGGGCACTTCGCCGGGTTCCTTCCTCCAGAGAGGGTAGCCGAGAAAGGCTGTCGAGTACGTGTCCTGAAAACCCCATGCGCCGCCGAAATAGTCCTCGGTTCCCGTCCCGCAGATTGTAGGATACTCCTTGTCGCCGTCAATAAAGAACTTGATCTCTCCTTCGCCCCACCACCCGTTGGCGAGCTGGGTCCAGGCAAGGAATGTTCCCACATAATGTCCCTGTCCTTTGACAGAGTCCAGGATGACATGCTCGGGTTTTTCGCGCTTGGTGACGCTTCGACGCCACTGTGCGTGGAAGTAAGCCGCGTGTTCGGGCACCTCTTCCAGCTCATATGAGATCTGGTAGAAGAACCCTCCAATATCTTCGAACCGTTCGTTCTCGATCGTTATCTTGCAGCTCTTGCGGAACGGCATCGGCCAGTAGCAGTTGAATCCGCCCGAAGGATTGACGGCGACCGGCAGGGAGTTCACCTTGTAGCGCAACGCGTGTCCGTTTGCGAAGAAATCGCCGAGTGGCACCTCGACAGATGGCGTATCCTCGCCGTCCCAGAAGAACCGGAGCACGCAATCGCGGTATGCCTTCGGATCAACCGTAATCCATATATGTGTGATAGTACCGGGGCCGTCAATCTCCGCCAGCGTGGTTGTCGATTCTTTCGGCAGCGTGATGCACGGTCGGACTTTCCAGCCTTTGCCCAATTTGGAGGCCGGATGGTTCGAATCAGGTGTCTCTTTCGCACCGCCACCGACTTCGCCGGTAGGGTTCTCTGCTGAGATCGAGCGGCTCTTCGCCTCAGATAGGAGCGGCAAACCGCTCAGCCCAAAGTTGAGGTTCCTGACATCGTTCGACATGTTCGTGCCCTCCTCCGCCCAACTGGCGGTCGGCATTGCCAATAGTACAGCCAATATCATATACCCTGCAACAATAGACGCTCTGTTCATTGGAGGCTCCCACTCCTTTCATCAGACCGCAGCCCAAAGACGTCGCGTTTCAAAGCACGCGTCTATCAAGAATCGACCCATACTCTCTCGCCTCGCATCAATCAGAGTGAATATACACCAAGCGGCATGTGACGTCAACCGGCAACGTGCCGGAAGCGGAACAACTGTGCTTGTGCTGAGCCGGCTTATGTTGCTCGCGGAAAAGAGGCCATCCTTGACGCGTACAGGGAAGAATGAATAGAATGAGCAGGGTTTCCACATGGTTCGAATGTGGAATGACCTGATCTTGTTGCGGTAGTCGTGACAGGGGGAATGTGGAAAGTCTTATGACGCTTCCGGAGGAAAGGGGTTGATTACTCGTGAATGTGCGACAAGATGAAACGCTCAGGTTTGCCGTGGTCGGCTTTGACAGCGGTCACAGCACCGAGTTTACGTCGCGTTTGATTGGCACGAACCCGCAACAGAACCAGAACCTTGGGGAGGGCCAAGTCGTAGCCGCGTTTCCCGGAGGGAGCGGGATCGGTGAGTTCGACCAGATCGAACCGCGTAGCGAGGCGTTCAAGAGTTGGGGCGCGGCAGTTGTCGACAAACTGGAAGACCTTCTGGAGTTCGAGCTTGACGGTGCGCTGATCACGAGTATTGACGGCCGGGTACACCTCGAGCAGGCAAAACCGTTCATCGAGGCCGACATCCCAACGTTCATCGACAAGCCGATGACGTGCAGCCCTGCCGAGGCACGGAAGATTCGAGCGCTCGCCGAGCACAACAACACGCCGGTATTCAGCTCTTCGAGCGTCAGGTTCGATGCAGCGGTCGTCGCGGCAGCCCAACACGGGAAGGCCATCGCAACCGTCGACGTCTACGGTCCGGCTCCTCTCGAGCCGACGAACCCGGGGCTCTACTGGTATGGCATCCATGCGGTCGAGATGCTGTACACGCTCATGGGGCCCGGCTGCCGGAAGCTCAGTTGTTGTTTCAGCGAGCCGACCGAAGTCGTCACCGCGGTCTGGAACGACGGGCGCATCGCCACGCTACGCGGGCTGCGCGTCGGCTGCTATGTTGGGGGAGCTCTCTGCAGTACCGCAGAAGGAGTGACACATATCGTTCCCGATATGGATACAATGTTCTTTGAGCTCGTGAAGAAGATTGCCTCGTTCTGGCGTACTGCCCAAGCACCTGTGGATCTCGCTGAGACTATCGAGATCATTGACTTTATTGACGCCGCGTTGAGATCCGTTCAACAAGGCGGCGAGTGGGTTACTCTGAACACCGCTTGACCGCCGTAACCGCGACCATGTAACCTGCCAGCGAAACATCGCTCTGGCCCCCCGTATATTGTGCTACTGATATATATCAGTAGGGATAGGCTAACTAATTGCAGTACAGGTGTTTATAAATACCCTAAGAATCTGCTTGACAAATATCGGCTTTCTTGATATAGTGTAGATGGTCAGCATCGGATTTCGGGCGTTCGATGCTGTTGGCTATCGGATGACAGGTGGGGCACCGGAGCGGGTTTATGGCGAAGAAACCGAAGTACGAGCGCGTCAAAGACACTCTCAGAGAACGCATTCGCAGGAACTCTGTCGGTTCGAAGATCCCTTCCATTGCACAACTCCACAACGAACTCGGCGTAAGTCCGGGGACGGTCAGTCGTGCGATCAGCGATCTTGTGGACGAGGGGATTCTCGAGAAGCAGCCGCGACGCGGCACGTTTGTGTCGCGGCCCGAGAGGCTTACGCGGAATCTTGGATTCATCTGGCCCGAGCCAATCGAACGGCTCACAAAGCACCCGTACACTGGCACGATACTGCAGGGTGTTCAAGCTGAGGCAAGCGCGCGCAATCGACACTTGGTGGTGGCGTCGAACGAAGAGGCGGCGCGCCCGGCACTCATAGGGAGAGGCAACCAGGTAGCCGGTGTGCTCGTCTTGTTTAATCGGGACGGGCAACTCGTAGACGAATACAACGCCCGAAAAGTCCCTGTGGTGCTCATAGACCCGTTTTCATGTGCCGACGGCGTGCCGTTCGTGACGAGCGACCATTATTCCGGCATGTACGGCGCGGCCACGCATTTGCTGAGACTGGGCCATCAACGTATCGTCCATGTTACCGTGGACATCCCCAACTGCATGCCTCTTGAAGATAGAGTACGCGGCTACACAGCAGCGATGCGCGACGCCGGCCTGGAAGACATAGCCCACGTCCACCGCGTTACTTCCGAGCCCTGGAACGAGGTTCACGATGCCGCGTTCAGGGAGATGATCCGTGATCTCGAGCCGACGGCGTGTTGCTGCTTCGATGACGATGTGGCGGCATGGACCACTCGCGTCTGCCACGAGTCGGGAATAGCCGTTCCGGACGAGCTGAGTGTTGTCGGGTATGACGATAGCGGCATGGCAAGTCAAACGTGGCCGCCGATGACGACGGTTCGCATCCCGCTCGAGGAGATAGGGCGGTCCGCGGTGAGGTTGCTCGACGAGCTTATCGAGGAGCACCGGCTGACCGGGCATGGACTAGTCCTCCCGACAGAGCTGGTCGAACGCGCGTCAACCAAAGCACCCTCGCACGCGGGACAGGATGAAGAGCTATCGGCGGACAGTGTTACAGAAGGTGTTGCTTCGTGAATATGTAGGCTGCAACGCAAAGGGGGTGATGACGAGACCGGTTGCATAAAGGTTCAAATCGTATAGCGTAAAGGTCTGATTGGTAGATTTGCCGCCAACTGAAAGGGAGGGGCTGAAATGAAACCGAACAAAGGCTTCACGCTGATCGAGTTGCTCGTGGTGATCGCCATCATCGGCATACTGGCGGCGATCCTGCTGCCGGCGTTGTCGCGTGCCCGCGAGGCGGCTCGACGAGCGTCGTGCGCGAACAACCTCAAACAGTGGGGCCTTGTCTTCAAAATGTACGCCAACGAGTACAATGGCAGGTTCCCGCCGATGTGCAATCTGGGTTTGGGAATAGGTG